>NZ_JAVIWS010000001.1:648625-1297250 GCF_031323975.1 Escherichia ruysiae | reverse complement strand
ATGCGCATAAAACCGGCCAGTACAACCACGTCGGGAGCGTACATATCGATCTCGTGAATCAACTCCCGGTCATAGGCTTCACGACTGTCAAACGCGCTGGCGATGAGCGTATGCGTTGCAATACCGGCTTTGCGGGCGCGTTCAAGGCCGAACGCGTCGGCCTTATTACTGAAAACTGCCCGTAGGGTGCCTTTAATTTTGTTGGTTTTGCAGGCGTCTATAATTGCCTGCAAGTTACTTCCGTTGCCGGAAATAAGCACCACAATATTCATTATTCGATAACCACGCGTTGTTCGGAATCAGAGGCTTTGATGATACCGATTTTCCACGCGTTTTCACCGTTGGCATTAAGCAGAGTGAGAGCTTTGTCCACTTCCGGAGCAGGCAGGGCGATAATCATCCCGACGCCGCAGTTGAAGGTGCGATACATTTCATGGCGCTCGACATTACCCGCCGTTTGCAGCCAGTTGAACACTTCCGGCCACTGCCAGGAGGATTCATCAATGACTGCCTGAGTGTTTTCCGGCAATACGCGCGGAATATTTTCCCAGAAGCCGCCACCGGTCAGGTGCGCAATAGCGTGCACGTCGACCTTTTCGATCAACTCCAGCACTGACTTCACGTAAATGCGGGTCGGTGCCAACAGATGATCGGCTAATGGCTTACCATCAAGTTCGGTAGTTTGTGGATCACAACCGCTGACTTCGAGAATTTTGCGCACCAGCGAATAGCCGTTCGAATGCGGGCCGCTGGAGCCAAGCGCAATCAGCACATCACCGTCGCTGACTTTAGAACCGTCGATGATTTCTGATTTTTCTACCACGCCAACGCAGAAACCCGCAACGTCATAATCTTCACCGTGATACATCCCCGGCATTTCCGCCGTTTCGCCACCTACCAGCGAACACCCGGATTGCAGACAACCTTCGGCGATGCCGCTGATCACTGATGAAGCAGTATCGACATCTAATTTTCCGGTTGCGTAATAGTCGAGGAAAAACAGCGGCTCAGCGCCTTGCACCACCAGGTCATTAACGCACATGGCGACCAGATCGATACCAATGGTGTCGTGACGTTTTAAGTCCATTGCCAGGCGCAGCTTGGTGCCTACACCGTCAGTGCCGGAAACCAGCACGGGTTCACGATATTTTTGCGGCAACGCACACAGCGCACCGAAGCCGCCCAGACCGCCCATCACTTCCGGGCGACGCGTTTTCTTCACTACGCCTTTGATTCTTCCAACCAGAGCATTACCTGCGTCTATATCAACACCGGCATCTTTGTAGCTAAGAGAGGTTTTATCGGTCACTGCTTGGGTCCCCACGCGTTACTTGCGGTAGAAAAATAAAATTCGGCGCAATTCTAACAGGGAAAGCAAACGTTTGCGAGACTGCTTTACATAACCTTTTTTAACCTCTTTTTACCGAGAGAGTGACAAAAAAATGTGTACATAGAGAGGATGAATGATTTTTTGCCAGGATAATTACCACTATTAACTATTTGATTATAAAATAACTTTATCTAAAATCTTTATGATCTTGACTGAAGTCAACGAAAATAATATTGCCGCCTTGAAGAAAGGCGGTATAATCCGTCGATTTTTTTTGTGGCTGCCCTCAAAGGAGAAAGAGTATGAAGATCGTGGAAGTCAAACACCCACTCGTCAAACACAAGCTGGGACTGATGCGTGAGCAAGATATCAGCACCAAGCGCTTTCGCGAACTCGCTTCCGAAGTGGGTAGCCTGCTGACTTACGAAGCGACCGCTGACCTCGAAACTGAAAAAGTAACCATCGAAGGCTGGAACGGCCCGGTGGAAATCGACCAGATTAAAGGTAAGAAAATTACCGTGGTGCCGATTCTGCGCGCTGGTCTGGGGATGATGGATGGCGTGCTGGAAAACGTTCCGAGCGCGCGCATCAGCGTAGTCGGTATGTACCGTAATGAAGAAACGCTGGAACCAGTACCGTACTTCCAGAAACTGGTTTCTAACATCGATGAGCGTATGGCGCTGATCGTTGACCCAATGCTGGCAACCGGTGGTTCCGTTATCGCGACTATCGACCTGTTGAAAAAAGCGGGCTGCAGCAGCATCAAAGTTCTGGTGCTGGTCGCTGCACCAGAAGGTATCGCTGCGCTGGAAAAAGCGCACCCGGACGTCGAGCTATATACTGCATCGATTGACCAGGGATTGAACGAGCACGGATACATTATTCCGGGTCTTGGCGATGCCGGTGACAAAATCTTTGGTACAAAATAAAGAATAAAAATAATTAAAGCCGACTTTAAGAGTCGGCTTTTTTTTGAGTAAAGCGCCTATAACACATAATACAGAGGAATATACTATGACGCGCCGTGCTATCGGGGTGAGTGAAAGACCGCCACTTTTACAGACAATCCCGCTTAGTTTGCAACATTTGTTCGCCATGTTTGGTGCAACCGTCCTGGTGCCCGTCTTATTTCATATTAACCCGGCGACTGTACTGTTATTTAACGGTATCGGGACGCTGCTGTATCTCTTTATCTGTAAAGGGAAAATCCCGGCTTATCTTGGTTCCAGCTTTGCCTTTATTTCACCGGTATTGTTACTGTTGCCATTGGGATATGAAGTCGCGCTGGGCGGCTTTATTATGTGCGGCGTGCTGTTCTGCCTGGTCTCTTTCATCGTGAAGAAAGCGGGAACCGGCTGGCTGGACGTGCTGTTTCCACCTGCGGCAATGGGCGCAATCGTTGCCGTTATCGGTCTGGAGCTGGCGGGCGTAGCTGCCGGTATGGCGGGTTTACTCCCGGCTGAAGGGCAAACGCCAGACTCCAAAACCATCATCATCTCTATTACCACCCTGGCGGTCACGGTTTTAGGTTCCGTGCTGTTCCGTGGTTTCCTGGCAATTATCCCGATTTTAATTGGCGTGCTGGTGGGTTACGCGCTCTCCTTCGCCATGGGAATTGTCGATACCACGCCGATTATTAATGCTCACTGGTTTGCGCTGCCAACCCTCTATACGCCGCGCTTCGAGTGGTTCGCTATTCTGACTATTCTGCCAGCGGCATTAGTGGTTATTGCCGAACACGTAGGTCACCTGGTAGTAACGGCTAATATCGTCAAAAAAGATCTGCTGCGCGATCCGGGTCTGCACCGTTCGATGTTCGCTAACGGCCTGTCGACTGTGATCTCCGGCTTCTTTGGCTCCACGCCAAACACCACCTACGGGGAAAACATTGGCGTGATGGCGATCACCCGTGTTTACAGTACCTGGGTTATCGGCGGGGCGGCGATTTTTGCTATCCTGCTTTCCTGCGTCGGTAAACTGGCGGCTGCTATCCAGATGATTCCATTGCCGGTGATGGGCGGCGTTTCGCTGCTGCTTTATGGTGTCATCGGTGCTTCCGGTATTCGTGTTTTGATCGAATCGAAAGTGGATTACAACAAAGCACAGAACCTGATCCTGACTTCCGTGATTTTGATCATCGGCGTCAGTGGTGCCAAGGTAAACATCGGCGCGGCGGAGCTGAAAGGCATGGCGCTGGCGACTATCGTCGGTATCGGCTTAAGCCTGATCTTCAAACTGATTAGCGTGCTGCGCCCTGAAGAAGTGGTGCTGGACGCAGAAGACGCAGATATAACAGACAAATAATGTACCGACCGGGCAGTGCTGCTGCCCGGTTCAAACATCATGGGATTCTGTGGTAAACTTCTCGCGATTTTGTGAAATCCTGGTTGAGGTATCTCTGAACACACCGGCACAGCTCTCTTTGCCACTTTATCTTCCTGACGACGAAACCTTTGCAAGTTTCTGGCCGGGGGATAACTCCTCTCTACTGGCCGCGCTGCAAAACGTGCTGCGTCAGGAACATAGCGGTTACATCTATCTCTGGGCACGCGAAGGCGCGGGGCGCAGCCATCTGCTGCACGCGGCTTGCGCGGAATTGTCGCAGCGTGGTGATGCGGTGGGCTATGTCCCGCTGGATAAACGCACCTGGTTTGTACCTGAAGTGCTCGACGGTATGGAGCATTTGTCGCTGGTTTGCATCGACAATATCGAGTGTATTGCCGGCGATGAGTTGTGGGAGATGGCGATTTTCGATCTCTACAATCGGATTCTGGAGTCGGGCAAAACACGGTTGTTGATCACCGGCGATCGCCCACCGCGTCAGTTGAATCTGGGATTACCGGATCTCGCGTCGCGTCTTGACTGGGGGCAGATCTACAAATTGCAGCCACTTTCTGATGAAGATAAGTTGCAGGCGCTACAGTTACGCGCGCGTTTGCGTGGTTTTGAACTACCGGAAGATGTGGGACGCTTCTTGCTGAAGCGGCTCGACAGAGAGATGCGCACGCTATTTATGACGCTGGATCAGCTGGATCATGCGTCGATTACCGCACAGCGTAAGCTGACCATTCCGTTTGTGAAAGAAATTCTGAAGTTGTAGATAAGGTGTTTATTGTCGGATGCGGCGCGAGCGCCTTATCCGACCTACGCGAAGTTAATCCATAGTATTCCTGGGCCGGACAAGACGCGGCAAGCGTCGCATCCGGCAATGTGCCTTAACTAGCGATGGGGCACATCTTAATCCACGATTTCCAGCACTTGCTCCGGTGGACGTCCAATCCGCGCTTTGCCATTGGCGACCACAATCGGGCGCTCCATCAGCTTCGGATTATCCACCATCGCCTGAATCAGCGCCTCTTCGCTAAGCGAACTGTCAGCCAGGTTCAGCTCTTTATAAAGATCTTCTTTCTGGCGCATCAATTCACGGGCGCTATTCATCCCCAGCATTTTCAGCAAATCGCGCAGCGTTGCCGCATCGGCGGGAGTCTCAAGATAGAGCACCACTTCTGGCTCCACGCCGTTTTCTTTCAGCAGGGTCAGCGTTTCCCGGCTCTTTGAACAGCGTGGGTTATGGTAGATTTTTACCTGTTTGGTCATTGTTCTTCCTTTAATGCAAATTACATCTTGGTATAAGGCTTAAAGCGTTCCTGTAACTGGCGCAACTGGTCGATGCGCGCATCGTAACGCGCTTGTTGCAGGCTGCCTAATTTCACCTGCGAACTGGCGCTACTCAACAAGGAAATTGCCTGATCGAGTCGCCCGGCGAGCGCATAACCTTCTGCTCGCGCTGCCAGTTCCTGATCGCGATTATTTAGCGCGGCCTCCGCCTGTGCCAGTAAATCCCAGCCATTGCTGTCATCTTTATTGTTAAAGGTGTAGCGGTTCAGAATATTGGCGGCTTCCTGTGGTTGCCCCCCTTGCAGATAAGCGTTCGCCAGGTTGAGCTGCAACACAGGATTGGTGCGCAAATCACGGGCATTTTTCAGGCGATTGATCGCGTCATTGGCTTTGTTTTGCCCAAGATCGATATCGGTAGCCAGATCGAGATACCACGCGTTGCCGGGTTCTGCCGCCAGTAACGGTTGCAGCGTTTTCCGTGCCTCGTCGTATTTATTGGTTTCCATCGCCTGCAAAGCGCGACCATATTGCGCTGCCCGTTGCTGACGAACGTTACCTTTTGCCCATTCATCCAGCAAATCACTGGTGAGCTGATTACGTCCGGAATTGTACATCCCCAGTGTGCGCGCTTTCGCCAGATAGAAATCTTCCGACGACTGCACCACCATTGGGCGCATCTGATTGGCACGGTTACGGGCATCAGCCAGACGGCTTTCCGGCAGCGGGTGAGTCAGCAAAATTTCCGGCGGACGCGAAGAGTAACGCGCCTGATCGAGCAGTTTTTCGAGGAAGGTCGGCATCGCCTGCGGATCGAACCCCGAGCGTTGCAGCACTTGAATACCAATGCGATCCGCTTCCTGTTCATTTTGCTGGGTGAAGCTGATCATCCCCTGGCGCGTTCCCGCCAGTGTACCGGTCAGCGCCGCCATCCCCGCCTGCGGGCTGGCCATTGCCAGTAAAATAGAACCTAACGCCCCGACCCAGGTCAGTGGCGCGCTGCGCTGCTGATCTTCCATCGCTCGCGCCAGGTGACGTTGGGTGACGTGGGAGATTTCGTGTGCCATAACTGAAGCCAGTTGACTTTCGTTATCGGAATAACGGAACAGGGCAGAGTGCAGTACCACGTTGCCGCCAAAGAAAGCAAAGGCGTTGATTTCGTCGTTATTGATCAGAAAGAAATGGAACGGCGTCTTAACTGAGTTGGCATGTGAAACCAGGCGCATCCCCAGCGAATTAATATATTGCGTTAATAGCGGGTCATTAATTAACGGTGCGCTGCCGCGTAGCTGGCGGACATAATAGTCGCCCATCTGCATTTCCTGACCAATGGAAAGCGTGCTTCCTGCGGAGGTTCCCATATCCGGCAAGGTGTCTGCGCTATCGGCAAACGCCGGGGCTACCTGACCGATGGTCATAGCAGCAATGAGGGTTGCAACCAGGTTTTTTTTCAACTGCCTGAACATAACCTCTGTCCTGTATTTCTGGAGATAGTCATTTGACCGATACTGTAAAATATCGTTCCCACCGCGCCGCCTTTGAGTGTAACGGCGAAGATTAACCCACTCAAATGACTTTTCAGTTTCCTGAATCCGTCATAAAAAGCGAAGTCTTTTTTGTGACATTTCGATACAATTGCGGATCGCAATCCCGCTCTTGAGGTTCAGGGAAGGTCTTTATGCTCGAAATGTTGATGCAATGGTATCGCCGCCGTTTTAGCGACCCGGAAGCGATTGCCTTGCTGGTTATTTTAGTTGCCGGATTTGGCATTATCTTTTTCTTTAGTGGCCTACTCGCACCGTTGCTGGTGGCTATTGTGCTGGCCTATTTGCTTGAATGGCCAACCGTGCGCCTGCAATCTATTGGCTGTTCCCGCCGTTGGGCGACGTCGATTGTATTGGTGGTTTTCGTTGGAATTTTGCTGCTGATGGCATTCGTGGTACTGCCTATCGCCTGGCAGCAGGGCATCTATTTAATCCGCGATATGCCGGGGATGCTCAATAAGCTATCTGATTTTGCCGCCACGTTGCCGCGCCGTTATCCGGCGTTAATGGATGCGGGCATTATTGATGCGATGGCCGACAATATGCGCAGCCGGATGCTCACCATGGGCGATTCGGTGGTGAAAATCTCTCTCGCCTCGCTGGTGGGCCTGCTGACCATTGCCGTCTATCTTGTTCTGGTGCCGCTGATGGTCTTTTTCCTTCTGAAAGATAAAGAGCAAATGTTGAATGCCGTCCGCCGGGTGCTTCCGCGTAACCGTGGGCTGGCAGGTCAGGTCTGGAAGGAGATGAACCAGCAAATCACCAACTACATCCGTGGCAAGGTACTGGAGATGATTGTGGTGGGGATAGCCACCTGGCTGGGGTTCTTGCTTTTCGGGTTGAACTATTCACTGCTGCTGGCGGTGCTGGTCGGTTTCTCTGTGCTTATTCCGTACATTGGCGCATTTGTGGTGACCATTCCGGTGGTCGGCGTGGCGCTATTCCAGTTTGGCGCTGGCACTGAATTCTGGAGCTGCTTCGCGGTATATCTGATTATTCAGGCGCTGGATGGCAACCTGTTAGTACCGGTGTTGTTCTCCGAAGCGGTTAACCTGCATCCGCTGGTGATTATTTTATCGGTGGTGATCTTCGGTGGTTTGTGGGGATTCTGGGGGGTGTTCTTTGCCATTCCTCTGGCGACGCTAATTAAAGCGGTAATCCATGCCTGGCCCGATGGTCAAATTGCGCAAGATTAACCTTCATTCCGCTATATCGCCGGAGGTGAGGAGTGCTGGCCGCAAGCGCAGCCAGCACGGAATGGAGCAAAGTAATCAGGCGTGTTCTTTCAGCCAGTTAATCACTACGTCGTGGTGATTGCTGGTTTTGAAATCGTCAAAGACATGTTCGATTTTGCCGTCAGCATCGAGCAAGAAGCTGATGCGGTGAATACCATCGTAGGTTTTGCCCATGAAGGACTTCTCTCCCCAGACGCCGAATTGTTCGCACACCTGGTGGTCTTCATCAGACAGAAGCGTAAAGTTGAGCAGCTCTTTTTCCGCAAAACGGAAGAGTTTTTCGGGTTTATCGGTGCTAATACCCAGTACATCAACACCGGCTTTTTTCAACTCATCCATGTTATCGCGTAAGCCACAAGCTTGTACGGTACAGCCGGGGGTCATGGCTTTCGGGTAGAAATAAACCAGAACACGCTGTCCCTGGAAGTCGGTCAAATTAACTTGTTCTCCGTCTTGATCCGGCAAGCTAAATTTCGGTGCGATGTCACCGGCTTTCAGTGGATTCATTACTTAACTCCATCCTGTTCATCATGTTGGGAATAATTGACGACGCTAATACTGCCTTGCGCATTGAGTTCTGTACATAGTGCTTTGAAAGCTTGTTCAATATTTGCTGAATCCGCAGACGCCGGGCTGTGGGCGGTTATCTGAATATGCAGTTGCGCAGCTCGTTCATTTTCAGCAGGTTGCGTGCGAGACACTAGCTCCGCAATGTTCATATGGTGCGCGTCAAAAAGTGCGGTAAAGCGTTCAATTAAATGCGGTGAATCTGCCACATCGATCTGAACCCAGACAGATGCTGGCATCGGCGGACGCGGACGAGCCGTCGTGCGCTTCATCACGATTAAAAGATCCAGTTCGGCACCTTTCAACGGTAACGTTGATTCGATCAAGGTGATTGCATTCCATGAACCGGAAAGCAGCATGATAAAGGTGAACTCTTCTCCCAGCATCGCCAGGCGACTGTCTTCAATATTACAGCCGCAACTACTGACATGACGGGTGATAGTGTTCACAATTCCTGGGCGATCGGCACCCAGCGCAGTGATCACCAGATAATGTTGCGATGACAGTGTCAAACCGGTTATTCCTTCAAGGGGGAGAGTAGCTCTTAAGGAAAGCATAAAAAAAACATGCATACAACAATCAGAACGGTTCTGTTTGCTTGCTTTTAATGCCATACCAAACGTACCATTGAGACACTTGTTTGCACAGAGGATGGCCCATGTTCACGGGAAGTATTGTCGCGATTGTTACTCCGATGGATGAAAAAGGTAATGTCTGTCGGGCTAGCTTAAAAAAACTGATTGATTATCATGTCGCCAGCGGTACTTCGGCGATTGTTTCTGTTGGCACCACTGGTGAGTCCGCTACCCTGAATCATGACGAACATGTTGATGTGGTGATGATGACCCTGGAGCTGGCTGACGGGCGTATTCCGGTGATTGCCGGAACCGGCGCTAACGCTACTGCGGAAGCCATTAGCCTGACACAGCGTTTCAATGACAGTGGCATTGCTGGCTGCCTGACGGTGACCCCTTATTACAACCGCCCGTCGCAGGAAGGTCTGTATCAGCATTTCAAAGCCATCGCTGAACATACTGACCTGCCGCAAATCCTGTATAATGTGCCGTCCCGTACTGGCTGCGATCTGCTACCAGAAACGGTGGGCCGTCTGGCGAAAGTAAAAAATATTATCGGAATCAAAGAGGCAACAGGGAACTTAACGCGTGTTAACCAGATCAAAGAGCTGGTTTCAGACGATTTTGTTCTGCTGAGCGGCGATGATGCGAGCACGCTGGACTTCATGCAGTTAGGTGGTCATGGCGTTATTTCCGTTACTGCTAACGTCGCAGCGCGTGATATGGCTCAGATGTGCAAACTGGCGGCAGAAGGGCATTTTGCCGAGGCACGCGTTATTAACCAGCGTCTGATGCCATTACACAACAAACTATTTGTCGAACCCAATCCAATCCCGGTGAAATGGGCATGTAAGGAACTGGGTCTTGTGGCGACCGATACGCTGCGCCTGCCAATGACACCAATCACCGACAGTGGTCGTGAGACGGTCAGAGCGGCGCTTAAGTATGCCGGTTTGCTGTAAAGTTTAGGGAGATTTGATGGCTTACTCTGTTCAAAAGTCGCGCCTGGCAAAGGTTGCGGGTGTATCGCTTGTTCTGTTACTCGCAGCCTGTAGTTCTGACTCACGCTATAAGCGTCAGGTGAGTGGTGATGAAGCCTATCTGGAAGCGGCACCGCTTGCGGAGCTTCATGCCCCGGCAGGAATGATTTTGCCGGTGACTTCCGGTGATTATGCAATACCGGTGACCAACGGTAGCGGTGCTGTCGGTAAGGCGCTGGACATTCGTCCACCTGCCCAGCCGTTGGCGCTGATTTCCGGCGCACGTACCCAGTTTACGGGCGACACCGCCTCGCTGCTGGTAGAAAATGGTCGTGGTAATACTTTGTGGCCGCAGGTTGTTAGCGTGCTGCAGGCGAAAAACTACACCATTACCCAACGCGATGATGCTGGTCAGACGCTGACTACCGATTGGGTGCAATGGAATCGTCTGGACGAAGACGAGCAGTATCGCGGTCGTTATCAAATCTCTGTTAAACCGCAGGGTTATCAGCAGGCGGTAACGGTGAAACTGCTGAACCTGGAGCAGGCGGGCAAACCGGTTGCAGACGCGGCTTCCATGCAGCGTTACAGCACGGAGATGATGAACGTCATTTCCGCCGGTCTGGATAAATCCGTGACCGATGCGGCTAATGCGGCGCAAAACCGTGCTTCCACCACCATGGACGTACAAAGTGCTGCTGATGACACAGGCTTACCAATGCTGGTCGTTCGCGGGCCGTTCAACGTGGTTTGGCAACGTCTGCCAGCGGCGCTGGAAAAAGTGGGCATGAAAGTGACCGACAGCACCCGTTCGCAGGGCAGCATGGCCGTGACCTATAAGCCGTTGTCTGACAGCGACTGGCAGGAACTGGGCGCGAGCGATCCAGGCCTGGCATCCGGTGACTATAAACTGCAAGTCGGTGATTTAGATAACCGCAGCAGCTTGCAGTTCATCGATCCGAAAGGCCATACGCTGACTCAAAGCCAAAACGACGCACTGGTATCTGTCTTCCAGGCAGCGTTTAGCAAGTAAAAATACAGGGCTGGAGTAATCCGGCCCTTTTTTCTGTTATGATACGCAAACGTGTGCGTCGGCAGAAAAACGCGATTTTAGCGTTAATTCGCACGAAATTTGTTTGTCGGACACAGGTCAGATAAGGCGTTCACGCCGCATCCGACAAAATATCCGGCACACCAGACAGCAAAAGATTTTAAAACGTTAATTCACACCCAGGAGTGATAAAGATGCAAAAGCAAGCTGAGTTGTATCGTGGTAAAGCGAAAACCGTATACAGCACGGAAAACCCGGATCTGTTGGTGCTCGAATTCCGCAATGATACGTCAGCAGGTGATGGTGCGCGCATTGAGCAGTTTGATCGCAAAGGTATGGTGAACAACAAGTTCAACTACTTCATTATGAGCAAACTGGCTGAAGCGGGTATCCCGACTCAAATGGAGCGTCTGCTCTCCGATACTGAATGTCTGGTGAAAAAGCTGGATATGGTGCCGGTTGAGTGTGTCGTACGTAACCGTGCTGCTGGCTCTCTGGTGAAACGTCTTGGAATTGAAGAAGGTATTGAGCTGAACCCGCCGCTGTTCGATCTGTTCCTGAAAAACGATGCCATGCATGACCCGATGGTTAACGAATCTTATTGCGAAACCTTTGGCTGGGTAAGCAAAGAGAACCTGGCGCGTATGAAAGAACTGACCTACAAAGCGAACGACGTGCTGAAAAAACTGTTTGATGATGCCGGTCTGATTCTGGTCGACTTTAAGCTGGAGTTTGGCCTGTACAAAGGCGAAGTGGTACTGGGCGATGAGTTCTCCCCGGACGGTAGCCGCCTGTGGGACAAAGAAACGCTGGAGAAAATGGACAAAGACCGTTTCCGCCAGAGCCTCGGTGGCCTGATTGAAGCTTATGAAGCCGTCGCCCGCCGCCTGGGTGTACAGCTGGACTGATTTTTCTGTTCATCATCTTGCCGTGCTGCTGGCACGGCAAGATGACTGCTCTTGTAATACGTGAATTGAACGCTCATTCCTCCATCATTTCCTCCCGTTTTTCTGTGGTAATCTTCCTCTGAAGCACCTACGATCATCACTATAATGAATATATTGTTGAGGTATCTATGCGCTGGCAAGGGCGTCGTGAAAGTGACAATGTTGAAGACAGGCGAAACAGCTCTGGTGGCCCGTCAATGGGCGGTCCCGGTTTCCGTCTGCCAAGCGGTAAAGGTGGGCTGATTTTACTGGTAGTGGTGCTGGTTGCTGGCTACTATGGTGTTGATTTAACTGGGTTGATGACCGGACAGCCGATTTCTCAACAGCAATCAACGCGCTCAATTAGCCCAAATGAAGATGAAGCAGCAAAATTCACCTCGGTAATTCTGGCAACCACGGAAGACACCTGGGGACAGCAATTCGAGAAGATGGGTAAGACTTATCAGCAACCGAAGCTGGTGATGTATCGCGGAATGACACGCACCGGTTGCGGCGCCGGACAGTCCATTATGGGGCCGTTCTATTGCCCGGCGGATGGTACGGTCTATATCGATCTCTCTTTCTATGATGACATGAAAGACAAACTGGGCGCGGATGGTGATTTCGCTCAGGGATACGTTATCGCCCATGAAGTCGGTCATCATGTGCAGAAACTGTTAGGCATTGAACCGAAAGTCCGTCAATTGCAACAAAACGCGACGCAGGCGGAAGTGAACCGCTTATCTGTGCGTATGGAACTCCAGGCCGACTGTTTTGCCGGTGTCTGGGGGCACAGTATGCAGCAACAAGGCGTTCTGGAAACTGGCGATCTGGAAGAGGCGCTGAATGCGGCGCAAGCCATCGGCGATGACCGCTTACAGCAGCAAAGTCAGGGGCGGGTAGTGCCGGACAGCTTTACTCATGGTACATCCCAACAACGCTATAGCTGGTTTAAACGTGGTTTCGACAGCGGCGATCCGGCACAATGCAATACTTTCGGTAAAAGCATTTAACTTTCGGGGCAGGGATGGCTGAACTGACCGCGCTACACACATTAACAGCGCAAATGAAACGTGAAGGGATCCGCCGCTTGCTGGTGTTGAGCGGGGAAGGGGGTTGGTGTTTTGATCATGCGCTTAAGTTGCGTGATGCCTTACCTGGCGACTGGCTGTGGATTTCGCCGCAGCCAGTCGCTGAAAACCACTGTTCTCCCTCGGCGCTACAGACTTTACTTGGGCGCGAGTTCCGGCATGCGGTATTCGACGCCCGCCACGGTTTTGATGCCGCTGCCTTTGCCGCACTTAGCGGAACGTTGAAAGCGGGAAGCTGGCTGGTTTTGTTACTCCCTGTATGGGAAGAGTGGGAAAACCAACCTGATGCCGACTCGCTACGCTGGAGTGATTGCCCTGACCCTATTGCGACGCCGCATTTTGTCCAGCATTTCAAACGCGTACTTACGGCGGATAACGACGCTATCCTCTGGCGGCAAAACCAGCCGTTCTCGTTGGCGCATTTTACTCCCCGTACTGACTGGCAATCCGCTACCGGCGCACCGCAACCAGAACAACAACAGATACTACAACAGCTTCTGACTATGCCACCGGGCGTGGCAGCGGTAACTGCTGCGCGCGGACGCGGTAAGTCGGCGCTGGCAGGGCAACTCATTTCCCGTATCGCTGGCAGTGCGATAGTCACTGCGCCTGCGAGAGCCGCAACGAATGTGCTGGCACAATTTGCCGGAGAGAAGTTTCGTTTTGTTGCGCCGGATGCATTGCTGTCCAGTGATGAAAAAGCTGATTGGCTGGTTGTCGATGAAGCTGCTGCAATACCCGCCCCACTATTACATCAACTGGTATCACGCTTTCCGCGTACTTTGTTAACCACTACGGTGCAGGGCTATGAAGGCACCGGGCGTGGCTTTTTGCTGAAATTTTGCGCCCGCTTCCCGCATTTGCAGCGTTTTGAATTGCAACAGCCGATCCGCTGGGCGCAGGGATGCCCGCTGGAAAAAATGGTTAGCGAGGCACTGGTTTTTGACGATGAAACCTTCACGCGCGTACCACAAGGCAAGATCACCATTTCTGCATTTGAACAGACTTCATGGCGAAGCAAGCCAGAAACGCCGTTAAAGGTTTACCAGTTATTGTCTGGTGCGCACTATCGGACTTCACCGCTGGATTTACGCCGGATGATGGACGCGCCTGGACAACATTTTTTACAAGCTGCTTGCGAAAACGAGATTGCCGGGGCGCTGTGGCTGGTGGATGAGGGGGGATTATCTGAAGAGCTCAGTCAGGCGGTATGGGCGGGTTTTCGTCGCCCGCGTGGCAACCTGGTGGCTCAGTCGCTGGCGGCACACGGTAGCAATCCACTGGCAGCAACGTTACGCGGACGGCGTGTCAGCCGCATTGCCGTCCATCCGGCGCGTCAGCGGGAAGGTACAGGGCAGCAACTTATTGCTGACGCTGTGCAATATATGCATGGCCTCGACTATCTTTCGGTGAGTTTTGGCTACACCGAGGAATTATGGCGTTTCTGGCAACGCTGCGGTTTTGTGCTGGTACGGATGGGTAATCATCGCGAAGCCAGTAGCGGCTGTTATACGGCGATGGCACTATTACCCATTAGCGAAGCGGGTAAACAATTGGCAGAATGTGAGCATTATCGTTTACGCCGCGACGCACAAATTCTCTCGCAATGGAATGGTGAAAGCATCTCGGTTGATCCGTTAAACGACATCATGCTTTCTGATAATGACTGGCTTGAACTGACCGGTTTTGCTTTCGCCCATCGTCCCCTTTTAACGTCGTTAGGTTGTTTAACACGCCTGCTGCAAACCAGTGAACGGGCATTACCGGCGCTGCGAGGACGGTTGCAGAAAAACGTCAGCGACGCGCAGTTATGTACCACACTTAAACTTTTAGGCCGTAAGGCATTGCTGGTTTGCCAACGCGAAGAAGCCGCGCAGGCGCTATTCGCACTTGATGATGTCCGCACTGAACGCCTGCGCAATCGCATAACACAATGGCAATTTTTTCACTGACTCCTTCAATTTTCTCCCACGGTCATTGTGAGTCAGCGGCGTAAAATTAATGACATCAGTTAAGGAGTTCGCCATGAAACATGACCATTTTGTTGTTCAAAGCCCGGATAAACCTGCCCAACAGTTGTTACTGCTTTTCCACGGTGTCGGGGATAACCCGGTGGCAATGGGGGAAATCGGTAGCTGGTTTGCACCGTTGTTTCCAGATGCGCTGGTGGTAAGTGTCGGTGGTGCTGAGCCGAGCGGTAATCCGGCAGGGCGTCAATGGTTTTCGGTGCAGGGCGTAACGGAAGAGAATCGCCAGGCGCGGGTGGATGCCATCATGCCGACGTTTATTGAGACAGTACGCTACTGGCAGAAACAGAGCGGAGTAGGGGCTAACGCCACGGCGCTGATCGGGTTCTCACAAGGGGCCATTATGGCGCTGGAGAGTATTAAAGCCGAACCGGGACTTGCCTCACGCGTCATCGCCTTTAACGGACGCTATGCCAGCCTGCCGAAAACGGCTTCTACTGCTACAACAATTCACCTGATCCACGGTGGTGAAGATCCGGTTATCGATCTGGCTCACGCGGTTGCGGCGCAGGAAGCGTTAATTAACGCCGGTGGAGATGTGACGCTGGATATCGTGGAGGATTTAGGTCATGCGATCGATAATCGCAGTATGCAATTTGCCCTGGATCACTTGCGTTATACCATTCCGAAACATTACTTCGACGAGGCGTTAAGCGGCGGTAAGCCTGGCGATGATGATGTGATTGAAATGATGTAAAAGACAGGTGCCGGACGCGTAGGCCGGATAAGGCGTTCACGCCGCATCCGGCTATGATGCCTGATGCGACGCTGACGCGTCTTATCAGGCCTACGGTTGAGCGCCAGACATTATCCGGCCCCTCCAGCTTACTTCTTCGGTTGATCCTTCTTCGGCCAGTCGTCATCATCGTCCCATTTATCGTTGAAATCACGATGCGGGGGAAGCTCCGGCTTGTTGGCGAGAAATTTCTTATGGTCGACGCGCTTGAGATCTTTGATAACATTCAGCAGGACGCCCACCAAAAAGACAATTACCAGAATCCACCAATATTTAGCCAGCCAGTCCATGCTTTTTTCCTCTTGCAGAACCACTCATCAGGCGACGAGCTGTTCCATGATACGTTGATACATACGGGCAAGTAGCTGCAGGTCGGCAGCGTTCACACATTCATTAATTTTATGAATGGTGGCATTGACCGGCCCAAGTTCCACCACCTGCGCCCCCATGCGGGCAATAAAGCGCCCATCGGACGTTCCGCCTGTGGTCAGTAGCTGCGGTTTAATTTCATTATAGTGCTCAACCGCGTTGACGACCGCATCTACCAGTTTACCGCGCGCAGTCAAAAATGGCTGCCCGGAAAGCCACCAATCGACCGTATAACGCAGTTGATGTTTTTCAAGCAGGGTAAGCACCTGTGCTTTGATCATTTCATCAGTAAGTTCGGTGCTAAAGCGGAAGTTAAACTGTACAAACAGCTCACCCGGAATGACATTATTACTGCCAGTACCCGCCTGAATATTGGCTATTTGCATACTGGTTGCCGGGAAAAATTCATTGCCCTGATCCCACTCGATAGCCACTAACTCATTGAGGAAAGGGGCTGCACGATGTACAGGGTTATCTGCAAGGTGTGGGTAGGCCACATGTCCCTGCACGCCATGAATAGTAAGGTTACAGGTCAACGATCCGCGACGGCCATTTTTCACTACATCACCGACCACTTCGATACTCGACGGTTCACCAACCAGGCAGTAATCCAGCCGTTCACGGCGTGCCATTAAGGTTTCGACCACTTTGACCGTGCCGTTGTGGGCGCTGGCTTCTTCGTCTGAGGTGATCAGAAACGCCAGTCGACCTTTATGGTTGGGATGTTGAGCGACAAAGCGTTCTGCTGCTACCACCATCGCCGCCAGCGACCCTTTCATATCTGCCGCGCCGCGCCCAAATAACATACCGTCGCGAATGGTCGGTTCAAATGGTGGATTGATCCAACGGTCGGCATCGCCAGGCGGTACAACGTCGGTATGTCCGGCAAAGGCTAACGTTTCTCCCTGTCCACGCCACGCCCAAAAATTCTGCGTATCCGCAAAGTCCATGCGTTCGATGGTAAAACCGATCGCCTGTAAACGTTCGGTAATGATTGCCTGACATCCTGCGTCATCAGGACTTAAGGATGGGCGGCGAATAAGCTGCTGTGTCAGCTCAATAACCGGACACGACATAGACTACACCTCATGGAAAAATTGCTGATAACTGGATTCACTGAAACCCAGCAGCATAGGCTTCTCTGGCGTGCAGAGCAATGGGCGTTTGATAATTGCAGGCATTTCAGTCATTAATGCCGCCGCAGAAGCCGCATCGGTGATTTTATTGCGCGTGGTTTCGTCCAGTTTACGCCAGGTAGTACCACGGGTGTTGAGTAACGCTTCCCAGCCTAATTCGTTGATAAAACCGTTCAATAATTCGCTGTCCAGCCCATCAACGCGATAATCATGAAAACGATAGTCGATGTTATTGGCTTCCAGCCAACGGCGAGCCTTTTTAATGGTGTCACAATTTTTAATGCCGTAAAGTGTAACCATAATGAATCCTTTTTCGATTTATAAGAATAAATACTCATTTAACGGTCAATACATTTCCCCGACAAATGAATACCAGGGAATATAACATTATTAAGGTGTTTCACTTAACAATTATTAAATAATTGTGAGCATTTTGAATGTAATTATTAAGAATATTCCCCTAGGTATCTGTATGTATTTCAAACAGAATTAAGCAAGTATTAGAATCCGTATGAATCTGTTGAAATGTTGCTTTGCATCACATAAAAATCCCTGTCTCAGGGCCATAGTATTTACATAGGTTTTGCCCCGGAGGTAGTAATCACTGCAATCGAATAAATTAGCTTCACCACGGTATATTGTTTCCGTAGAATACCCATAATTATAAGAGAGGTTGTTATGATTGAACGTGAACTGGGGAACTGGAAAGACTTTATCGAAGTTATGCTTCGCAAGTAATTACCAGGACAGAAGGTAAAATGAAAGAACCTGATGAACAGGTTCTTTATCAGAAAGTTGAAAAAGGCGACACGTTGGCATGTCGCCTTTTTTATTGCTTATTCCGGGCGTGGCTTCAGAGGGAAACGACGGCGTACCAGCACAAAGAACAGCGGCACGAAGTAAATCGCCAGAATGGTGGCGGAGATCATTCCCCCCATTACGCCAGTACCCACCGCATGTTGACCACCGGAACCGGCACCGCTGCTGATTGCCATCGGCAGTACGCCGAAGATAAACGCCAGCGAGGTCATCAGTATCGGGCGTAAACGCTGGCGGCAGGCATAAAGAGTCGCTTCAAACAGGTCGTGACCTTTTTGGTTCATCTCGTTAGCGAACTCGACAATGAGGATGGCGTTTTTCGCCGATAAACCAATGACCGTTAATAAACCCACCTGGAAGTAAACGTCGTTTTCCAGCCCACGCATCCAGGTTGCCAGCAGCGCGCCGATAACTCCCAGCGGTACAACCAGCATTACCGAGAACGGTACTGACCAACTTTCATAAAGTGCAGCCAGACACAGGAATACCACCAGCAATGAAATGGCATACAGCGCCGGAGCTTGCGCACCGGAAAGTCGTTCCTGGTACGACATCGCCGTCCACTCCAGTCCAAAGCCGTTCGGCAACTGCTTCACTAACGATTCCATAATATCCATCGCTGTACCCGTACTGACGCCCGGTGCGGCTTCCCCGACAATCTCTACCGCAGAATAGCCGTTATAGCGTTCCAGACGCGGCGAACCTGTCTCCCAGCGAGAGGTCGCGAAGGCAGAGAAGGGCACCATCCCACCGTCTTTGTTACGCACATACCACAGGTTGATATCATCCGGCAGCATCCGATACGGCGCGGCGGCCTGCACATAGACTTTCTTCACGCGACCGCGATCCATAAAGTCATTTACATAGCTTGAACCCCACGCGGTTTGCAGCGTGTCGTTAATATCGTCAATGGCAACGCCCAGCGCCTGAGCTTTACGTTGGTCGATATCAATCTGCAACTGCGGACTGTCATCAAGACCGTTATGGCGCACGCGGGTTAATTCCGGATTTTCCGCTGCCAGCGCCAGCAACTGGTTACGTGCAGCCATCAGCGCATCGTGACCCGCTCCGGCGTGATCCTGCAACTCCATATCAAAACCCGCAGAACTGCCAAGACCGCTAATTGCCGGCGGGCTGCTGGCGATAACGCGGGCTTCTTTAATCTTATTAAATTCTTTCGTTGCACGTTCGATAATGGCAAACGAAGTGCCGGTCTTACTGTCGCGCTCACTCCAGTCTTTCAGGCGGATAAACATACGCGCCACGTTTTGCCCGTTGCCGCCAGGGCCTGAACCGACCGTGGCAAATACCGACGTGATATTGTCTTTCTCATGAGTGAAGTAATACTTCTCGATCTGTTCCACCACTTTCAGCGTCTGTTGCTGGGTCGAACCGCTGGGTAGCTGCACCGACGTGGTGAACATGCCACGGTCTTCCAGTGGCAGGAATGACGTCGGCAGACGCAGGAACAGAAACACCATACCGCCTAACAGCAGGACGTAAATCAAAATCCAGCGCAGGCTGCGGTGGAGAATTTTCGCCACCCCTTTCTCGTAGCGTTCGGCGTTACGGTTGAACATCTGGTTAAACCAGGCAAAAAAGCCTTTCTGCCCGTGATGCTCACCTTTTTTCAGTGGCTTAAGTAGCGTGGCACACAGCGCCGGAGTGAGGATCATCGCCACCAGCACCGACAGCACCATCGCCGCAACAATGGTAATAGAGAACTGGCGATAGATAGCTCCGGTCGTGCCGCCAAAGAAGGCCATTGGCACAAATACCGCCGACAGCACCATCGCAATCCCGACCAGTGCCCCCTGGATCTGCCCCATCGATTTACGTGTAGCTTCGCGAGGAGTGAGTCCTTCCTCACTCATAATACGTTCGACGTTTTCCACTACCACGATGGCGTCATCCACCAGCAGACCGATCGCCAGCACCATCGCAAACATGGTTAAGGTGTTGACGCTGTAACCGAAGGCGTAAAGCACGGAGAAAGTGCCCATCAACACCACCGGCACGGCGATAGTTGGAATCAATGTAGCGCGGAAGTTTTGCAGGAACAGATACATGACGAGGAAAACCAGCGCGATAGCTTCTAACAGGGTTTTCACCACGTCTTCAATGGAGGCTTTAACAAACGAGGTGGTTTCATACGCCACCTTATATTCCAGACCGGGAGGGAAGTATTGCGCCAGTTCGTCGAGCCGGTTCAGTACCAGCTTCGCCGTGGCCATTTCGTTCGCGCCGGAAGCCAGTTTTACTCCCAGACCGGAGGCAGGCTTACCATTAAAGCGGCTAAGATAATCGTATTTCTCCGCCCCCATTTCGACGGTGGCAACATCGCCCAGTTTCACTTCCGAACCATCCTGATTTACCCGCAAGGTGATATCGCGGAACTGTTCAGGCGTTTGCAACAGCGACTGGGCGTTAATGGTAGCGTTCAATGCTTGTTTATCTACAGAAGGTGTACCGCCAAGCTGTCCGACCGCAATCTGCGCGTTCTGTGACTCAATGGCGTCGGTTACATCTTTAGCCGTCATCTGGAAGCTGTTCAGTTTTGCCGGATCAAGCCAGATACGCATCGAGTACTGTGAACCATAGGCGTCGATATCACCAACGCCGTTAACGCGGCTTAACGGATCCTGAATATTACTGGCAACGTAATCGGCAATATCTTGTTTATCCATCGAACCATCGGTAGAGACGAAAGCAATGGTCAGGATGTTAGTATCGCCGGTTTTACGTACTGTCACGCCCTGGTTTTGTACCGCCTGTGGGAGTTTACGCATGGCCGATTGCAGCTGGTTTTGCACCTGTTGCACCGCCTCGTCCGGGTCGGTTCCGGCTTTAAAACTTAAGGTGACAGATGCCTGACCGGTGCCACTGCTTTGTGACGACATATACATCAGGTTATCGAGGCCAGTCATATTCTGCTCGATAACCTGGGTTACGGTGTTTTCCAGCGTCTGAGCCGAAGCGCCTGGATAGTTAGCGGTCACTCGCACGTTCGGCGGCGCGAGATCCGGGTATTGTTCAACGGGCAATGAGAAAATCGCCAGGGTTCCTGTCAGACACAACAGGATTGCCAGTACCCAGGCAAAAATGGGGCGATCAATAAAGAAATTCGCCATTAAAAGAGGACCTCGTGTTTCTGCGTATCGTTGTAGGCTTGACTTGCTTCACTGTAGCGGCAAGGTACGAGCCAATCGTGGAGAAAAAAAGGAGATAATGTAAATTATCATGCCCTTTTATACTGAACCTTAAGTGCCCGTATTCTTTGGTCAACAAGAGGTATTACATCAGTTGACTTTCCTCACCCGCCGCAGAGCGAAAGCTAATACTCACTAACGTGCCGCCGCCGGAAGGTTGCGAAAATGTCAGCGTTCCGCCCAGTCGTTCCGCGCGTTCGCGCATAATATTCAGACCATAATGGCCTTCAGGTTCTTTCGGTTCACCGATGCCAATCCCGTTGTCACGGATATAGACCGTGTGGTTGCCGTCCGGTGCGGTGACGCAGCTAACAGCGATTTCGCTGGCGTTGGCGTGCTTCATCGCATTCAGCACCGCTTCACGAATAATTTGCAACAGATGCACCTGCATTTGCGCATCCAGCGCCAGGGTTGGCAAGCGGCAGTCGAGGGTCAGTTTGGCGCTGGTTTGATTTTGTAATGTATCCAGCATTTCCCGCAGCGCGGAAGGGAGATCCGCCTGCTGCAGCGTGAGGCGGAAAGTGGTCAGCAGCTCGCGTAACTGCCGATACGCATCATTCAATGCCTGGGAAAAATCGGCCATGATACTTTGTGCGGTGGCGTTATCTTCCGGTATCGAACGCTTCAGTAATGTTAACTGGATACGCAAATAAGAAAGCACCTGAGCCAGCGAGTCGTGCAATTCGCGGGCGATGGTCGCGCGTTCCTCCATCAACAGCAATTGCTGAAAATGTTTCTGTGCCTGGTTAAAGTACAAACCGCGCCCCAGCATCGATGAAACGCTATTAAGCAGCGGTTCGGAGGCCGACACGTTGCTGTTTTGCCAGTGCAGCTCGCCGTAAACCGTCTCTTGCATGGTCACCGGTAAAATCTGCATCGGCAGTTGCGGGTTGGGCTTTCCTTCGCTAATCCGCCAGTTTTCACCGACATTTAACTCCAGATATTCAGCCGCTTCATTGTCGCGAACAATCTGCAAAATGTGGCGGAAACAATGCACATCAATCTGGCTGGTGTTCAGCGCCTGCGAACACTGATACAACACCTCCAGACGGCGCTTGGCCTCGTGGAGATCGCGGGTTTTTTCTTCTACTGACGCTTCCAGCGAACGGTACAATTTATGCAGTTCGCTCGACATCTGGTTAAAGGTTTTGGCCAGCAGTCCCAGCTCATTGGGCAGGCTGGTATCCAGCGGCGGTGAGTCGAACTGACCGTGTTCAATACGCTGACTGGCGGTAACCAGTTGATTCAGTGGGGCAACGACCTGATGGCGTATGCGGCGCAGAGTAAAAAAGACCAGCGTGAAAATACCGATGCCGCCAGCCAGCGAAATCGCCACCACCAGCAGCATTTTGCGTTCAGCGTAGTGCTGTAAAGCCAGCACGAACAGGTCTATCTGATTGACATAATTATCGATATTGGCCTGATACCACGGCAAATCCCCCTTGCTGAGCCGATTATTCATCTCCAGCCAGTTGGCATTCAGATGCGCATAGCGGGTTTTTACTGCCTCTGGCACATACCAGACGTTGAGATTGGTTAATACCGGTGAATGCAGCGCCTGCTGGAACAACTGGCGATGCGCATTGAGTTGTGGACTGCCACTTTGCAAGTCGTAGCCCAGGCGGTAACTCTGCATACGCAGCGATCCGGCAATATTGATCGCCTCAGCGTCGCGCAAACTGCTCGCCAGAGTTAGCAGGGCGATACCCGTGGAAAGAATCGACAGCAGCACAATGTAAAAAAAGGCCCTGGCCAGACTGGCCGAGACGGGTCGTTTAACAATCACACGCGTCTTCTCCACATAAAATCATTAATGTTCCAGGTTGTTGAAACGCAATTTAGTCAGTGATGGGATTATTTGATCTGCCACAGTTTATAGCGAAATAGTTACTTGTTCTGGGCACATGGACATTGCCGATTCCCCTGCAAGTCGGGTAATAACAACACTCATATAAAGAATAAGGTTTTTACAACCAAAAAAGAAGGTCGTTATGAATCGTTTTATTATGGCCAACAGTCAGCAATGTCTGGGTTGTCATGCTTGTGAAATTGCCTGTGTCATGGCTCACAATGATGAGCAACATGTCCTGAGCCAACACCATTTTCATCCCCGAATTACGGTTATCAAACATCAGCAGCAACGTAGTGCAGTGACCTGTCACCATTGCGAAGATGCGCCCTGTGCCCGTAGCTGCCCCAATGGCGCAATCAGCCATGTTGATGACAGCATTCAGGTCAATCAGCAAAAGTGTATTGGCTGTAAATCCTGTGTGGTGGCCTGTCCGTTTGGCACCATGCAGATTGTCCTGACACCCGTCACAGCGGGTAAAGTGAAAGCCACGGCACATAAATGCGACCTGTGCGCAGGGCGAGAAAACGGCCCCGCCTGTGTCGAAAACTGCCCGGCGGATGCGCTGCAACTGGTCACCGACGCCGCACTCTCCGGCATAGCGAAATCTCGCCGCTTGCGCACTGCACGTCAGGAACATCAACCGTGGCATACCAGTACAGCGGCACAAGAAATGCCGGTAATGAGTAAAGTCGAGCAAATGCAGGCAACGCCCGCGCGCGGCGAGCCGGATAAACTGGCAATTGAAGCGCGCAAAACCGGCTTTGATGAAATTTATCTGCCATTCCGCACCGACCAGGCACAACGGGAAGCCTCGCGCTGCCTGAAGTGCGGCGAGCATAGCGTCTGTGAATGGACCTGCCCGCTGCATAACCATATTCCGCAGTGGATTGAACTGGTGAAAGCCGGAAATATCGACGCCGCCGTCGAGCTTTCTCACCAGACCAACACCCTGCCAGAAATTACCGGACGCGTCTGTCCGCAAGATCGCTTGTGTGAAGGCGCCTGCACCATTCGCGATGAGCACGGCGCGGTGACTATCGGCAACATTGAACGCTACATTTCAGATCAGGCGTTGGCGAAAGGTTGGCGTCCTGACTTAAGCCATGTCACGAAAGTGGACAAGCGAGTGGCGATTATCGGTGCGGGGCCTGCGGGGCTGGCCTGTGCGGACGTCCTGACCCGCAGCGGCGTGGAGGTGACGGTATACGATCGCCATCCAGAAATCGGTGGCTTGCTCACCTTTGGCATTCCTTCTTTCAAATTGGATAAATCGCTGATGGCGCGCCGTCGGGAAATCTTCAGCGCAATGGGGATTCACTTCAAACTCAATTGTGAAGTGGGTAAAGATGTCTCTTTGGATTCGCTGCTCGAACAATACGACGCAGTCTTCGTTGGCGTCGGCACTTACCGTTCCATGAAAGCGGGCTTACCCAATGAAGATGCGCCGGGCGTTTATGACGCTCTGCCGTTCCTTATTGCCAACACCAAACAGGTGATGGGGCTTGAAGAGCTACCGGAAGAGCCGTTTATCAATACAGCCGGGCTAAATGTCGTTGTACTGGGCGGCGGCGACACTGCGATGGACTGTGTGCGCACCGCGCTGCGCCACGGCGCAAGTAACGTCACCTGCGCCTATCGTCGTGATGAAGCTAACATGCCCGGTTCGAAAAAAGAGGTGAAGAACGCCCGCGAAGAGGGGGCTAACTTCGAATTTAACGTCCAGCCAGTGGCGCTTGAATTGAATGAGCAAGGTCACGTCTGCGGGATTCGTTTCCTGCGCACGCGACTTGGCGAGCCGGATGCACAAGGGCGTCGGCGTCCGGTGCCGGTGGAAGGCAGTGAATTTGTCATGCCAGCCGACGCGGTGATTATGGCGTTTGGTTTTAATCCGCATGATATGCCGTGGCTTCAGTCACATGGTGTAACGGTGGATAAATGGGGGCGCATCGTGGCTGATGTTGAAAGTCAGTACCGTTACCAGACGACGAACCCGAAAATCTTCGCTGGTGGCGATGCCGTGCGCGGTGCGGATCTCGTGGTGACTGCAATGGCGGAAGGGCGCCATGCGGCGCAGGGAATTATTGACTGGCTGGGGATAAAATCAGTCAAATCTCACTAATTCCATCCGCAGACAAACCCGACTTCACAGCGTAAGATACTTGTTCATTTCGCGCTGTGGAGTCGGTATGACGCAACAAATCACCCTCATCAAAGACCAAATTCTCTCCGATAACTATTTCACCCTGCACAACATTACCTACGATCTCACCCGCAAAGATGGCGAAGTTATCCGCCATAAACGTGAAGTTTACGATCGCGGCAATGGCGCGACGATCCTCCTGTACAACGCGAAGAAAAAGACCGTAGTTCTGATTCGTCAGTTCCGCGTCGCAACCTGGGTTAATGGCAATGAAAGCGGGCAGTTGATTGAAACCTGTGCCGGGCTGCTGGACAACGACGAACCCGAAGTGTGCATTCGCAAAGAAGCGATTGAAGAGACGGGTTATGAGGTTGGCGAAGTACGCAAATTATTTGAACTGTATATGTCGCCTGGCGGTGTGACCGAGCTAATCCACTTTTTTATCGCCGAATACAGTGACAGTCAGCGTGCTAACGCGGGGGGCGGCGTCGAAGATGAAGATATTGAGGTGCTTGAGCTGCCGTTCAGCCAGGCGCTTGAGATGATTAATACCGGCGAGATACGTGACGGTAAGACGGTGTTATTGCTTAACTATTTACAAACGTCACATTTAATGGACTGAAAAATAACAATAATATTTCGTTGTTTATTATTGGCTCAATCCGATAAATCCGATTGAGCCGCGCTACCTGCGCAACGAAGATACGACTTGTGCTGTTTGTTTGAACTTCTGGGGTCGTACCGTCCATGCGCTATCGCATTTTCCTTCTCTTTTTTTTCGCTTTGTTGCCGACGTCTTTCGCGTGGGCAGCACCAGCGCAGCGGACGTTTTCCGACTGGCAGGTCACCTGTAACAACCAAAATTTCTGCGTAGCGCGCAACACTGGCAATCATAATGGACTGGTGATGACTCTCAGTCGCAGTGCCGGGGCGCATACCGATGCCGTTTTACGTATTGAGCGCGGCGGGTTGAAGTCGCCGGATGCGTCGGAAGAGGCGATAGCGCCACGACTGCTGTTAGATGGCGAGCCGCTGGCGTTAAGCGGGGACAAGTGGCGGATTTCGCCGTGGTTATTAGTGACCGATGATACGGCGACCATCACCGCGTTTTTGCAAATGATTCAGGAAGGGAAGGCAATTACCTTACGCGACGGCGATCAGACCATTTCTCTTAATGGATTAAAAGCGGCGTTGTTGTTTATTGATGCCCAGCAAAAGCGCGTTGGCAGTGAAACTGCGTGGATCAAGAAAGGAGACGAGCCGCCACTCAGCGTACCGCCTGCGCCTGCGCTGAAAGAGGTCGCTGTGGTAAACCCAACGCCGACGCCACTCTCACTCGAAGAACGCAACGATTTGCTGGATTATGGAAACTGGCGGATGAATGGTCTGCGCTGCTCGCTTGATCCATTGCGTCGTGAGGTGAATGTCACTGCGCTGACTGATGATAAAGCGCTGATGATGATTAGCTGTGAGGCGGGCGCCTATAACACCATTGATCTGGCGTGGATTGTATCGCGTAAAAAGCCACTGGCCTCGCGCCCGGTACGGTTACGTTTGCCGTTCCACAACGGTCAGGAGACGAATGAACTGGAACTGATGAACGCAACATTCGATGAAAAAACGCGTGAACTGGTGACCTTAGCGAAAGGTCGCGGATTAAGCGATTGTGGCATTCAGGCGCGCTGGCGTTTTGACGGCCAGCGTTTTCGCCTGGTGCGTTACGCTGCCGAACCCACCTGCGATAACTGGCATGGGCCAGACGCCTGGCCCACGTTGTGGATCACCCGTTAAACAAAATGGCGGGGACATGTAGACCGGATAAGACGCTGATTGCCGGATAAGACGCGTCAGCGTCGCATCCGGCAATCAGCATCAGGCGATCAGCATCCGGCACCTTTCACTCCCAGCACCTTATGCGCTTTTGCCACAATATTCTCGGCGGTAAAGCCAAAGAACGGGAACAGCTTATCCGCCGGAGCAGATTCCCCATAACCTGTCATCCCGACAATTGCCCCTTTCAGACCAACATACTTGTACCAGTAATCGGCGATGCCTGCTTCCACCGCCACGCGAGCCGCAACGTTAGAAGGCAACACCGACTCCCGATATTCCTCATCCTGGGCGTCGAAAATATCGGTCGAGGGCAGGGAAACCACGCGAACATTGCGACCTTCTCCTGCTAATTTCTCCGCCGCTTGCAGGGTGATTTCCATCTCTGAACCGGTAGCAATCAAAATAATATCTGGCTTACCGCCGCTGTCTTTCAGCACATAACCGCCACGAGCAATCTCTTTTACCTGATCCGGCGTACGTTCCACCTGGGCCAGATTCTGCCTTGAGAGGATCAGCGCCGTCGGCCCGTTGTGGCGCTCAACCGCCAGCTTCCAGCCCACCGCTGCTTCCACCTGATCGCACGGTCGCCAGGTGCTGAAATTCGGGGTTAAGCGCAAACTGGCCAGTTGCTCAACCGCCTGGTGCGTCGGACCATCTTCCCCCAGACCAATCGAGTCATGGGTATAAACCATAATCTGCCGCGCTTTCATCAGCGCCGCCATACGTGCGGCGTTGCGGGCGTATTCAACAAACATCAGGAACGTCGCGGTATACGGTACAAATCCACCGTGGTGCGCGATGCCGTTGGCGATGGCGGTCATACCAAATTCACGCACTCCGTAGTGAATATAATTCCCTGCCAGATCTTCTTTCAGCGACACCGAACCTTTCCAGATGGTTAAGTTACTGGGAGCCAGATCCGCCGAACCGCCGAGCAGTTCCGGCAGCATGGGGCCGTAAGCGTTAAGCGTATTTTGCGACGCCTTACGGGTAGCGATTTTCGCCGGATTCGCCTGCAACTCATTGATATATTTCTGCGTCGTTTTCTCCCAGTCCTTCGGCAAACCTCCGCTCATCCGGCGGGTAAACTCCTCTGCCAGTTGCGGATGGGCTTTTTTATAAGCTGCAAACTTTTCATTCCAGCTCTGCTGCGCTTTTTCGCCTTTTTCGCGGGCATCCCAGGCGTGATAAATCTCTTTAGGGATCTCAAATGGCGGATGGTGCCAGCCCAGTTTTTGCCGTGCCAGCGCCACTTCTTCTTCCCCCAGTGGTGCGCCGTGCGCCTCTTCCTTACCCGCTTTATTAGGCGAACCGAAGCCAATCACCGTGCGGCAGATAATCAACGACGGCTTATCTTTCACGCTTTGCGCTTCGAGAATCGCTTCTTTCACCGCCTGCGGATCGTGACCGTCGATTTCATGGACAACATGCCAGTGATAGGCTTCAAAACGTTTTGCCGTATCGTCGGTAAACCAGCCTTCGGTTTCACCGTCGATGGAAATACCGTTGTGATCGTAAAAACCAATCAGCTTGCCTAGCCCCAGCGTGCCCGCCAGCGAACAGACTTCGTGAGAAATACCTTCCATCAGGCAGCCGTCGCCCATAAACACATAAGTGAAGTGATCGACAATTTCATGATCCGGCTGGTTAAACTGCGCCGCCAGCGTACGTTCTGCTATCGCCAGTCCAACCGCGTTCGCCAGCCCTTGCCCCAGCGGCCCTGTGGTGGTTTCAACGCCTGGCGTATAGCCAAGCTCAGGGTGTCCTGGGGTTTTCGAATGCAACTGACGGAAGTTCTTCAGCTCTTCCAGCGGCAGGTCGTAACCGGTCAGATGCAGCAAACTGTAGAGCAGCATCGAGGCATGACCGTTGGAGAGAATAAAGCGGTCGCGATCATACCAGGTTGGATCGGTGGGGTTATGTTTAAGAAAATCGTTCCACAGCACTTCGGCAATATCGGCCATGCCCATCGGCGCGCCGGGATGACCAGAATTGGCTTTTTGCACCGCATCCATACTGAGCGCGCGAATCGCATTGGCAAGGTCTTTTCGGGACATATAACACTCCGTGGCTGGTTTATAGTTTGGCGGCAAGAAGATCTTCCAGTTTGCGTTGATCGACGGCGAACAGGCGGATGCCTTCAGACAGTTTTTCTACCGCCATCGCATCCTGATTGTGCTCCCAACGGAACTCCGCTTCGCTCATGGGGGCAGGGCGTGGGAACGTCTGAGAAGGCGGGATCAATTTGCGGACGACTGGCGAGACTTTTTCCTGCAACTCTTTCAGCAAGTTCGGCGCGATAGTCAGACGATCGCAACCGGTTAAAGCGAGGATTTGCTCGGTACGGCGGAAACTTGCGCCCATCACAATGGTTTCATAGCGGTGCTGCTTGAAATAGTCGTAGATATTACGCACCGACTTAACGCCCGGATCTTCTTCCACCACATACGGATCCAGCGGCTTGCGCGCCTGATACCAGTCATAAATACGCCCGACAAATGGCGAAATCAGAAAAACGCCCGCTTCTGCACAGGCGCGTGCCTGAGCAAAGGAAAACAGCAGCGTCAGATTGCAATTAATGCCTTCTTTTTCCAGCTCTTCTGCCGCGCGGATCCCTTCCCAGGTTGAAGCTAGCTTGATCAGAATGCGTGATTTCTCAACGCCCTGCTGCTGGTACAAATCCACCAGATGACGCGCTTTCTCAATACTCTTTTCTTTATCAAAAGAGAGGCGTGCGTCAACTTCTGTCGATACACGACCGGGTACGATTTTGAGAATTTCTGTACCGAAATTGACCGCCAGCTTATCGCAGGCAGCTACCACTTGTTGTTCCTGCGTTTGACCATTTTTTTTACCCCAGGCGATAGCATCGTCTATTAAATGCTCATATTGTGATAATCCGGCAGCCTTGAGTAATAACGAAGGATTGGTGGTGGCATCCTGAGGATGATAATGGCGAATGGACTCAATATCGCCGCTGTCTGCCACGACAGTGGTGAACTGTTTGATGCCGTCTAACTCGTTCATAGGAAATACTCCTTGAAAAGTAAAGTGTTAGGTGAGTGCGTTAATTCACACTTCTGAGAAATTTTGCTAATCGCATCAAAAAAGCATAGCAGACAGGCATGGTATTGCCGGATTAAGCAGGTAACATCAGTGTTATAGGATTATTGCCAAAATATTATTTTTATGAGGAGAGTTTGGACTTGCTCAAAGTCTGAAAGCTCCGGCAAGGTAATAATGTGCGCCATGTTGTGGGCTGAGGCAGTTGCCCACGCATTTTTGTGAACGTTACGTGAAAGGAACAACCAAATGGATGACCAGTTAAAACAAAGTGCACTTGATTTCCATGAATTTCCAGTTCCAGGGAAAATCCAGGTTTCTCCCACTAAACCTCTGGCCACGCAGCGCGATCTGGCGCTGGCCTACTCACCTGGCGTCGCCGCGCCTTGTCTTGAAATCGAGAAAGATCCGTTAAAAGCCTACAAATATACTGCGCGCGGTAACCTGGTGGCGGTGATCTCCAACGGTACGGCGGTACTGGGGTTAGGCAACATTGGCGCGCTGGCAGGCAAACCAGTGATGGAAGGCAAGGGCGTTCTGTTTAAGAAATTCGCCGGGATTGATGTGTTTGACATTGAAGTTGATGAACTCGATCCGGACAAATTTATCGAAGTGGTCGCTGCGCTGGAACCGACCTTTGGCGGCATCAACCTCGAAGACATTAAAGCGCCAGAGTGCTTCTATATTGAGCAGAAACTGCGCCAGCGGATGAACATTCCGGTATTCCACGACGACCAGCACGGAACGGCAATCATCAGCACCGCCGCTATCCTTAACGGCTTGCGCGTGGTAGAGAAAAACATCTCCGACGTGCGGATGGTGGTTTCCGGCGCGGGGGCAGCCGCCATCGCCTGTATGAACCTGCTGGTGGCACTGGGGCTGCAAAAACATAACATCGTGGTTTGTGACTCGAAAGGCGTTATCTATCAGGGTCGAGAGCCGAACATGGCGGAAACCAAAGCCGCTTATGCGGTGGTGGATGACGGTAAACGTACTCTCGACGATGTAATTGAAGGCGCGGATATTTTCCTTGGCTGCTCCGGCCCGAAAGTGCTGACCCAGGAAATGGTGAAGAAAATGGCTCGCGCGCCGATGATCCTGGCGCTGGCGAATCCGGAACCGGAAATTCTGCCGCCGCTGGCGAAAGAAGTGCGTCCGGATGCCATCATCTGTACTGGTCGTTCTGACTATCCAAACCAGGTCAACAACGTGCTTTGCTTCCCGTTCATTTTCCGTGGCGCGCTGGACGTTGGTGCAACCGCTATTAATGAAGAGATGAAACTGGCGGCGGTACGTGCGATTGCTGAACTGGCTCATGCGGAACAGAGCGAAGTGGTTGCTTCTGCCTATGGCGATCAGGATCTGAGCTTTGGCCCGGAATACATCATTCCTAAACCGTTCGATCCGCGTCTGATCGTCAAGATCGCGCCAGCGGTGGCAAAAGCGGCAATGGAGTCCGGTGTGGCGACGCGTCCGATTGCTGATTTCGACGTCTACATCGACAAACTGACCGAGTTCGTTTACAAAACCAACCTGTTTATGAAGCCGATCTTCTCTCAGGCTCGCAAAGCGCCGAAGCGCGTTGTTCTGCCGGAAGGGGAAGAGGCGCGCGTTCTGCATGCCACTCAGGAACTGGTAACGCTGGGACTGGCGAAACCGATCCTTATCGGTCGTCCGAACGTGATCGAAATGCGCATTCAGAAACTGGGCTTGCAGATCAAAGCGGGTGTTGATTTTGAGATCGTCAATAACGAATCCGATCCGCGCTTTAAAGAGTACTGGACCGAATACTTCCAGATCATGAAGCGTCGTGGTGTCACCCAGGAGCAGGCGCAGCGTGCGCTGATCAGTAACCCGACAGTGATCGGCGCGATCATGGTTCAGCGTGGCGAAGCCGATGCAATGATTTGCGGTACGGTGGGTGATTACCATGAACACTTTAGCGTGGTAAAAAATGTCTTTGGTTATCGCGATGGCGTTCACACCGCAGGTGCCATGAACGCGCTGCTGCTGCCGAGTGGTAACACCTTTATTGCCGATACATACGTCAATGACGAACCAGACGCAGAAGAGCTGGCGGAGATCACCTTGATGGCGGCAGAAACTGTCCGTCGTTTTGGTATTGAGCCGCGTGTTGCCTTACTCTCGCACTCCAACTTTGGTTCTTCAAATTGCCCGTCGTCCAGCAAAATGCGTAAAGCCCTGGAACTGGTCAGGGAACGTGCGCCAGAACTGATGATTGATGGCGAAATGCACGGTGATGCGGCGCTGGTGGAAGCGATTCGCAACGATCGTATGCCGGACAGCTCTCTGAAAGGTTCCGCTAATATTCTGGTGATGCCGAATATGGAAGCCGCCCGCATTAGTTACAACTTACTACGCGTTTCCAGCTCGGAAGGTGTAACCGTTGGTCCGGTGCTGATGGGCGTGGCGAAACCGGTTCACGTATTAACGCCAATCGCGTCGGTACGTCGTATCGTCAACATGGTGGCGCTGGCCGTGGTTGAAGCGCAAACCCAGCCGCTGTAATTCTTTCTTAACTCTTACGCTTACCCTGAATATTCAGGGTAAGCGGTTTATCGCAATATATCAGAAGGGATTATTACTTGTTTTTCGAATAATAAAGCGCGCCATATAAAAATAAATCAATATCAATTTAATTATATTCATGTGCTGTACATGAAAATTTATGCATTAGATAAAATATCTCTCCATTCTTAGTGATCTACCTCACCTTTTAAACTCCCTTGCCGAATTTTGTTATTTACTCTGACAAAAAATTGTCACGATAGCGCCAGATTTTTCACAGGCGGCGACTCATGGATAAAGAACGCATCATTCAGGAATTTGTGCCCGGTAAACAGGTCACGCTGGCGCATTTAATTGCGCATCCCGGTGAGGAACTGGCGAAGAAAATCGGCGTTCCCGATGCTGGCGCAATCGGCATTATGACGCTAACTCCCGGTGAAACAGCGATGATCGCCGGCGATTTAGCACTGAAAGCCGCCGATGTGCATATCGGTTTTCTTGACCGTTTTAGCGGCGCGCTGGTGATTTATGGCTCGGTGGGCGCGGTAGAAGAAGCGTTATCACAAACCGTCAGCGGTTTAGGGCGCTTATTAAATTATACGCTTTGTGAAATGACCAAAAGTTAATGCGAGGCATTCATGAAACGAATTGCGTTTGTGGGTGCTGTCGGAGCAGGAAAGACAACGTTATTTAATGCGTTGCAAGGGGATTATACCCTCGCGCGAAAAACGCAGGCTGTGGAATTTAATAATAAGGGTGATATTGATACGCCAGGTGAATATTTTAGCCATCCCCGCTGGTATCACGCCTTAATTACCACGCTACAGGATGTGGACATGCTGATATATGTCCACGGCGCGAATGACCCGGAAAGCCGATTACCTGCCGGGTTGCTGGATATTGGCGTCACTAAACGGCAAATCGCCGTCATCAGTAAAACGGACATGCCGGATGCTGACGTCGCCGCAACGCGACAGTTATTGCGCGAGACTGGCTTTGAAGAGCCGATTTTCGAGCTAAACAGCCACGACCCGCAAAGCGTGCAGCAACTGGTGGATTATCTGGCATCTCTCACCGAACAGGAGGAAGCAGGTGAAAAAACTCATCACAGCGAATGATATTCGTGAAGCCCATGCGCGCGGCGAACAGGCAATGTCCGTGGTTCTACGTGCCAGCATTATTACTCCGGAAGCCCGTGAAGTGGCGGATCTACTGGGTTTTACCATCACCGAATGCGATGAATCGACTCCGGTAACGGCGTCCGTTCCTGCCAGCGCGCCTGCCGATAAAACCGAAAGTCAGCGCATTCGCGAAACCATCATCGCCCAACTGCCGGAAGGCCAGTTTACCGAAAGCCTGGTCGCGCAACTGATGGAAAAAGTGATGAAGGAAAAGCAGTCGCTGGAGCAGGGCGCAATGCAGTCGAGTTTTAAATCGGTGACCGGCAAAGGCGGCATCAAAGTTATCGATGGCGGCAGCGTGAAGTTTGGTCGTTTTGACGGCGCGGAGCCTCAATGCGTCGGGTTGACCGACCTGGTTACCGGAAATGACGGCAGCAGCATGGCTGCGGGTTTTATGCAGTGGGATAACGCCTTCTTCCCGTGGAAGCTGAACTACGACGAAATCGACATGGTACTGGAAGGTGAACTGCACGTTCGCCATGAAGGCGAAACCATGATCGCCAAAGCGGGCGACGTGATGTTTATCCCGAAGGGTTCCAGCATCGAATTTGGTACGACATCCAGCGTGAAATTCCTGTATGTCGCCTGGCCGGCTAACTGGCAATCCCTATGAAAGATTTCATCACCGAAGCATGGCTAAGAGCGAACCATACGCTTAGCGAAGGCGCAGAGATCCATCTCCCTGCGCACAGTCGCCTGACGCCCTCTGCCCGGGAGTTACTGGAAAGCCGCCATCTGCGCATCAAGTTTATTGACGAGCAGGGCAGCCTGTTTGTTGACGATGAACAGCAGCAGCCGCAGCGCGTTCACGGGCTGACCAGTAGCGATGAATATCCGCAGGCGTGCTGCGAACTCTGCCACCAGCCGGTGGCGAAAAAGCCAGACACGCTGACTCATCTGTCGGCGGAAAAAATGGTCGCTAAAAGCGATCCGCGCCTGGGTTTTCGCGCTGTTCTCGACAGCACCATTGCGCTGACAATGTGGCTGCAAATTGAACTGGCGGAACCGTGGCAGCCGTGGCTGGCGGACATCCGTTCGCGTCTTGGCAACATTATGCGCGCCGATGCGCTGGGAGAACCGCTGGGCTGCCAGGCGATTGTCGGGCTTTCAGACGAAGACCTGCATCGGCTTTCCCATCAGCCTCTGCGTTATCTCGATCACGATCATCTGGTGCCGGAAGCCAGCCACGGGCGCGATGCCGCGTTGCTCAATCTGCTACGCACCAAAGTGCGTGAAACCGAAACCGTAGCGGCGCAGGTGTTTATCACCCGCAGTTTTGAAGTATTACGCCCGGACATCTTGCAGGCGCTGAACCGCCTTTCCAGCACAGTTTACGTGATGATGATCCTGAGCGTGACGAAGCAGCCGCTAACGGTGACGCAGATCCAACAACGACTGGGAGAGACGCCATGATAATTGAACGTTGTCGTGAACTGGCGTTGCGAGCGCCCGCCAGAGTGATTTTTCCGGATGCGTTAGATCAACGTGTGCTGAAAGCCGCGCAATATTTACATCAACAAGGTCTGGCAACGCCCATTCTGGTCGCCAATCCGTTTGAACTTCGCCAGTTTGCGCTCAGTCACGGCGTGGCGATGGACGGGCTACAGGTGATTGATCCACACAGCAATCTTGCGATGCGGGAAGAATTTGCCCACCGCTGGCTTGCTCGCGCAGGCGATAAAACGCCGCCGGACGCGCTGGATAAACTCACCGATCCGCTGATGTTTGCCGCCGCAATGGTCAGCGCCGGTAAAGCGAATGTTTGCATTGCGGGCAACCTCTCTTCCACGGCGAATGTGTTACGCGCCGGATTACGCATTATTGGTTTGCAGCCGGGCTGTAAAACGCTCTCCTCCATTTTCCTGATGCTGCCGCAGTACAGCGGCTCCGCGTTGGGTTTTGCCGATTGCAGCGTGGTGCCACAGCCGACGGCGGCGCAACTGGCGGATATCGCGCTTGCCAGCGCCGACACCTGGCGCGCTATCACCGGAGAAGAACCGCGCGTGGCGATGCTGTCGTTTTCCAGCAACGGCAGCGCCCGTCACCCCTGCGTTGCTAACGTTCAGCAGGCGACCGAAATCGTCCGTGAACGCGCGCCACAGCTTGTGGTGGATGGAGAATTACAGTTTGACGCCGCCTTCGTGCCGGATGTCGCGGCGCAAAAAGCGCCTGCCAGCCCGCTACAGGGCAAAGCGAATGTAATGGTTTTTCCGTCGCTGGAGGCAGGAAATATTGGCTACAAAATCGCACAACGACTTGGCGGATATCGTGCCGTCGGACCGTTGATACAAGGGCTTGCCGCGCCGATGCACGATCTCTCTCGTGGCTGTAGCGTACAGGAAATTATCGAACTGGCGCTGGTGGCAGCCGTACCGCGTCAGACAGAAGTGAACCGCGAAAGCAGTTTACAAACACTGGTTGAATGAACGGTCCCGTTCTGGACCCCTATAAAGAGGAAAACACAATGGAAGCATTAGGAATGATCGAAACCCGGGGCCTGGTTGCACTGATTGAGGCTTCTGACGCGATGGTAAAAGCTGCGCGCGTCAAACTGGTTGGTGTTAAGCAGATTGGCGGCGGCCTGTGTACTGCGATGGTTCGCGGTGATGTTGCTGCCTGTAAAGCGGCGACCGATGCCGGTGCCGCAGCGGCACAGCGTATCGGCGAGCTAGTATCTGTCCACGTTATTCCGCGTCCGCACGGCGACCTGGAAGAAGTGTTCCCGATCGGCCTGAAAGGCGACAGCAGTAACCTGTAATCACCCTGTGTGACGTCGATTCGGGCGTCACGCTCTCTCCTTTTTCTATTTACCTTCTGCGGAGGGTAGGGGGAGCTTTTACCTGAAATACGCCACGGAGGCGGGTATGAAACTGGCAGTCGTCACTGGACAAATTGTTTGTACCGTACGCCATCACGGACTGGCGCATGACAAATTGCTGATGGTGGAAATGATTGATTCACAGGGAAACCCTGACGGGCAGTGTGCCGTTGCCATCGACAACATTGGCGCAGGAACCGGGGAGTGGGTGTTGCTGGTGAGTGGCAGTTCCGCCCGCCAGGCGCATAAAAGCGAAACGTCACCGGTCGATCTGTGCGTGATTGGCATCGTCGATGAGGTGGTCTCTGGCGGTCAGGTAATTTTCCACAAATAAGGCAGAACATCATGAATCAACAGGATATTGAACAGGTGGTGAAAGCGGTACTGCTGAAAATGCAAAGCAGTGACATGCCGCCCGCCGTCGTTCATGAGATGGGCGTTTTCGCTTCCCTGGATGACGCCGTTGCGGCAGCCAAAATTGCTCAGCAAGGGTTAAAAAGCGTGGCAATGCGCCAGTTAGCTATTGCTGCCATTCGTGAAGCAGGCGAAAAACACGCCAGAGATTTAGCGGAACTTGCCGTCAGTGAAACCGGCATGGGGCGCGTGGAAGATAAATTTGCCAAAAACGTCGCTCAGGCGCGCGGTACGCCGGGCGTTGAGTGTCTCTCTGCGCAGGTGCTGACCGGCGACAACGGCCTGACCCTAATTGAAAACGCGCCCTGGGGCGTGGTGGCTTCGGTGACGCCGTCCACTAACCCGGCGGCAACCGTAATTAATAACGCCATCAGCCTGATTGCGGCGGGCAACAGCGTCATTTTTGCCCCGCATCCGGCGGCGAAAAAAGTCTCCCAGCGGGCGATTACGCTGCTCAACCAGGCGATTGTTGCCGCAGGCGGGCCGGAAAACTTACTGGTGACCGTGGCAAATCCGGATATCGAAACCGCGCAACGCTTGTTCAAGTTTCCGGGCATCGGCCTTTTGGTGGTGACCGGCGGCGAAGCAGTGGTGGAAGCGGCGCGTAAACACACCAATAAACGTCTGATAGCCGCAGGTGCAGGCAACCCGCCGGTAGTGGTGGATGAAACCGCCGACCTTGCCCGTGCCGCTCAGTCCATTGTCAAAGGCGCTTCTTTCGATAACAACATTATTTGTGCCGATGAAAAGGTACTGATTGTCGTCGATAGCGTAGCCGATGAACTGATGCGTCTGATGGAAGGCCAGAACGCGGTGAAACTGACCGCAGAGCAGGCGCAGCAGTTGCAACCGGTGTTGCTGAAAAATATCGACGAACGCGGAAAGGGCACAGTCAGCCGCGACTGGGTAGGTCGCGATGCGGCGAAAATCGCGGCGGCAATCGGTCTGAACGTGCCGCAAGAAACGCGCTTGCTGTTTGTAGAAACCACCGCAGAACATCCGTTTGCCGTGACCGAACTGATGATGCCGGTACTGCCGGTGGTGCGCGTCGCCAATGTGGCGGATGCCATTGCGCTGGCGGTGAAACTGGAAGGCGGTTGCCACCATACGGCGGCAATGCACTCGCGCAATATCGAAAACATGAACCAGATGGCGAACGCCATTGATACCAGCATTTTCGTTAAGAACGGACCGTGCATTGCCGGGCTGGGTCTGGGCGGGGAAGGCTGGACCACCATGACCATCACCACGCCAACCGGTGAAGGGGTAACCAGCGCACGGACGTTTGTCCGTCTGCGTCGCTGTGTATTAGTCGATGCGTTTCGCATTGTTTAAGGAGTAACCGATGGCGCACGACGAACAATGGCTCACCCCGCGTCTGCAAACGGCGGCAACGCTGTGTAACCAGACGCCTGGCGCGACGGAGTCTCCGCTGTGGCTGGGGGTGGATCTGGGCACCTGCGATGTGGTGTCGATGGTTGTCGACCGCGAAGGTCAGCCGGTGGCGGTATGCCTCGACTGGGCCGATGTGGTCCGCGACGGCATCGTCTGGGATTTCTTCGGCGCAGTCACCATTGTTCGTCGCCATCTCGACACCCTTGAGCAGCAATTCGGTCGCCGTTTTAGCCATGCGGCGACGTCATTTCCCCCAGGTACGGATGCGCGTATTTCCATCAACGTACTGGAATCTGCCGGACTGGAAGTCAGCCATGTGCTGGATGAGCCAACCGCAGTCGCGGATCTACTGCAACTGGATAACGCAGGCGTAGTGGATATCGGCGGCGGCACCACCGGTATTGCCATCGTGAAACAGGGCAAAGTGACCTACTCGGCGGATGAAGCCACCGGCGGACATCACATTTCTCTGACGCTCGCCGGAAATCGTCGTATTCCGCTGGAAGAGGCGGAGCAGTACAAGCGCGGTCACGGTGAAGAGATTTGGCCAGTGGTGAAACCGGTGTACGAAAAAATGGCGGACATTGTCGCGCGGCATATCGCAGGGCAGGGCATTACTGATTTATGGCTGGCAGGCGGCTCCTGTATGCAACCGGGCGTGGCGGAGCTGTTTCGCAAACAATTCCCGACATTACAGGTGCATTTACCGCAGCACAGTCTGTTTATGACCCCGCTGGCGATTGCCAGTAGCGGGCGAGAGAAAGCGGAGGGGATCTATGCAAAATGAATTGCAGACCGCGCTCTTTCAGGCATTCGATGCCCTGAATCTGCAACGGGTAAAAACATTTAGCGTTCCACCGGTGACGCTTTGCGGCTCTGGTGCGGTGAGCAGTTGCGGACAGCAGGCGCAAACGCGCGGGTTGAAACATCTGTTCGTGATGACAGACAGCTTGTTGCATCAGGCGGGGATGACCGCCGGGCTGACGCGTAGCCTGGCGGTAAAAGGTATCGCCATGACGCTCTGGCCATGTCCGGTGGGCGAACCGTGCATTACCGACGTGTGTGCGGCTGTGGCGCAACTGCGTGAATCGGGTTGCGATGGGGTGATTGCGTTTGGCGGTGGATCGGTGCTCGATGCGGCGAAAGCCGTGGCGTTGCTGGTGACGAACCCCGATAGCACGCTGGCAGAGATGTCAGAAACCCGCGTTCTGCAACCGCGCCTGCCGCTGATTGCCATTCCAACTACCGCCGGAACCGGCTCTGAAACCACTAACGTAACGGTGATTATCGACGCTGTGAGCGGGCGCAAGCAGGTGTTAGCACATGCCTCGCTGATGCCGGATGTGGCGATTCTCGATGCCGCGCTGACCGAAGGCGTGCCGTCGCATGTCACGGCGATGACCGGCATCGATGCGTTAACCCATGCCATTGAAGCGTATAGCGCACTGAAAGCCACACCGTTTACCGATAGCCTGGCGATTGGCGCCATTGCGATGATTGGTAAATCGCTGCCGAAAGCGGTGGGCTACGGTCATGACCTTGCCGCGCGCGAAAGTATGTTGCTCGCATCATGCATGGCGGGAATGGCGTTTTCCAGTGCGGGGCTTGGGTTATGCCACGCGATGGCGCATCAGCCGGGCGCGGCGCTGCATATTCCGCACGGTCTGGTGAATGCCATGCTGCTGCCAACGGTGATGGAGTTTAACCGGATGGTATGCCGCGAACGTTTTAGCCAGGTAGGCAGGGCGCTGCGAACTAAAAAATCCGACGAGCGTGATGCTATTAACGCGGTTAGTGAGCTGATTGCGGAAGTTGGGATTGGTAAACGACTGGGCGATGTTGGTGCGACATCTGCGCATTACGGCGCATGGGCGCAGGCCGCACTGGAAGATATTTGTCTGCGCAGTAATCCGCGTACCGCCAGCCTGGAACAGATTGTCGGTCTGTACGCAGCAGCACAATAAATGCCGGATGCGACGCTTTCCGCGTCTTATCCGACCTACAGGATTGCACATGTAGGGCGGATAAGGCGTTTACGCCGCATCCGCCAATAAATAACAACTAACAGGGAGTAAAGGCGATGGGAATTAACGAAATCATCATGTACATCATGATGTTCTTTATGCTGATAGCGGCCGTAGACAGGATCTTGTCGCAGTTCGGCGGTTCTGCACGTTTCCTCGGTAAATTCGGTAAAAGTATTGAAGGATCGGGCGGGCAGTTCGAAGAAGGCTTTATGGCGATGGGCGCACTGGGCCTGGCGATGGTCGGTATGACCGCGCTGGCACCGGTACTGGCGCATGTACTTGGGCCGGTAATCATCCCCGTTTATGAAATGCTCGGCGCAAACCCTTCCATGTTCGCCGGAACACTGCTGGCGTGCGATATGGGCGGCTTCTTCCTCGCCAAAGAGCTGGCGGGCGGTGACGTAGCAGCGTGGCTATACTCTGGGTTAATTCTCGGATCGATGATGGGGCCAACGATTGTGTTTTCCATTCCGGTGGCGCTCGGCATTATCGAACCTTCTGACCGTCGTTATCTGGCGCTCGGCGTACTGGCGGGCATTGTGACCATTCCGATTGGCTGTATTGCCGGTGGCCTGGTGGCAATGTACTCCGGCGTACAGATCAACGGCCAGCCGGTGGAGTTCACCTTCGCCCTGATTCTGATGAACATGATCCCGGTGCTTATCGTTGCGGTGCTGGTGGCGCTGGGGCTGAAGTTCATCCCGGAAAAAATGATCAACGGCTTCCAGATCTTCGCCAAATTCCTCGTTGCATTAATCACCCTCGGTCTTGCTGCTGCGGTGGTGAAATTCCTGCTTGGTTGGGAACTGATCCCCGGTCTTGATCCCATCTTTATGGCGCCTGGCGATAAACCTGGTGAAGTGATGCGCGCGATTGAGGTTATCGGTTCGATCTCCTGCGTCCTGCTTGGCGCGTATCCGATGGTACTGCTGCTGACCCGCTGGTTTGAAAAACCGCTGATGAGCGTCGGTAAAGTGCTGAATATGAACAATATCGCGGCAGCAGGCATGGTGGCGACGCTTGCCAACAATATCCCGATGTTCGGCATGATGAAGCAGATGGATACTCGCGGCAAAGTCATCAACTGTGCCTTCGCCGTTTCCGCAGCCTTCGCCCTGGGCGACCATTTAGGCTTCGCGGCTGCCAACATGAACGCCATGATCTTCCCGATGATTGTTGGCAAGCTGATCGGCGGCGTCACGGCGATTGGCGTGGCGATGATGCTGGTGCCAAAAGAAGACGCGGCAACGGCTAAAAACGCAGCGGAGGCGCAATCGTGAGCACTCGCCAGCTACTGAGCGTCGGTATTGATATCGGCACCACCACCACTCAGGTGATCTTCTCCCATCTGGAACTGGTTAACCGTGCGGCGGTGTCGCAGGTGCCGCGCTACGAATTTATCAAACGCGAAATTAGCTGGCAAAGCCCGGTGTTCTTTACCCCTGTCGATAAACAGGGCGGGCTAAAAGAAGCGGAACTGAAATCCTTAATCCTCGAGCAATATCAGGCCGCAGGCATCGCGCCGGAAAGCGTTGATTCCGGCGCCATCATCATCACCGGCGAAAGCGCGAAAACCCGCAATGCCCGTCCGGCGGTGATGGCGCTCTCCCGGTCGCTGGGCGATTTTGTCGTCGCCAGCGCCGGACCGCATCTCGAATCCGTGATTGCAGGCCACGGCGCCGGGGCGCAAACCCTTTCTGAACAACGGTTATGTCGGGTACTGAATATTGACATCGGCGGTGGCACCGCGAACTACGCCCTGTTCGATGCCGGAAAAATCAGCGGGACTGCCTGCCTCAACGTCGGCGGTCGCCTGCTGGAAACCGACAGCCAGGGGCGCGTGGTTTACGCCCATAAACCGGGGCAGATGATTGTGGATGAGTGCTTCGGCGCAGGCACCGATGCCCGTTCACTGACCGGTGCGCAACTGGTGCAGGTCACCCGGCGGATGGCGGCGCTGATTGTCGAAGTGATTGACGGTACGCTCTCGCCGCTCGCGCAGGCATTGATGCAAACCGGTTTGCTGCCCGCAGGCGCTACGCCGGAAATCATTACGCTCTCCGGCGGGGTTGGCGAATGTTATCGCCACCAGCCCGCTGACCCGTTCTGTTTTGCCGATATTGGCCCGTTGCTGGCAACGGCGCTGCATGAGCATCCGCGCCTGCGTGAAATGAACGTGCAGTTTCCGGCGCAAACCGTGCGCGCCACGGTGATTGGCGCGGGCGCGCATACCCTTTCGCTCTCGGGCAGCACTATCTGGCTGGAGGGCGTACAACTGCCGCTGCGCAATTTGCCAGTGGCGATCCCAATTGATGAAACGGATCTGGTGAATGGCTGGCAACAGGCGCTGATTCAGCTTGATCTATGCCCCAAAACTGACGCGTACGTGCTGGCGCTTCCCGCCGGGCTTCCGGTGCGTTACGCCTCGGTACTGACGGTCATCAACGCGCTGGTCGATTTCGTCGCGCGTTTTCCGAATCCGCATCCCCTGCTGGTGGTAGCCGGGCAGGACTTTGGTAAAGCTCTGGGCATGTTATTGCGCCCACAGCTACAACAACTCCCGTTGGCAGTCATTGACGAAGTGATTGTTCGCGCGGGGGACTATATCGACATTGGTACGCCTCTTTTTGGCGGATCGGTTGTGCCGGTGACGGTGAAATCACTCGCATTTCCTTCCTGAGGGAACGACTTATGAAACTAAAGACCACATTGTTCGGCAATGTATATCAGTTTAAGGATGTAAAAGAGGTGCTGGCTAAAGCCAACGAACTGCGTTCGGGGGATGTGCTGGCGGGCGTTGCAGCGGCAAGCTCGCAGGAGCGCGTGGCGGCAAAGCAGGTGTTGTCGGAAATGACGGTGGCGGATATCCGCAATAATCCGGTGATTTCTTATGAAGAGGACTGCGTAACGCGGCTGATTCAGGACGACGTTAACGAAACGGCCTACAACCAGATTAAAAACTGGAGCATCAGCGAACTGCGCGAGTATGTGCTGAGCGACGAAACCAGCGTGGATGACATTGCCTTTACCCGCAAAGGGCTGACCTCGGAAGTGGTCGCGGCGGTGGCGAAGATTTGTTCCAACGCGGATCTCATCTACGGCGCGAAGAAAATGCCGGTGATCAAAAAGGCCAATACCACCATCGGTATCCCAGGCACTTTCAGCGCCCGTTTGCAGCCAAATGATACCCGTGACGACGTGCAAAGTATTGCCGCACAAATCTACGAAGGGCTTTCTTTCGGCGTGGGCGATGCGGTGATTGGCGTTAACCCGGTGACTGATGACGTGGAAAACTTAAGCCGCGTGCTGGACACCATTTACGGTGTTATCGACAAATTCAACATTCCAACTCAGGGCTGCGTGCTGGCGCATGTCACCACCCAGATCGAAGCGATCCGTCGCGGCGCGCCGGGCGGCCTGATTTTCCAGAGTATTTGCGGCAGTGAAAAAGGGCTGAAAGAGTTTGGCGTGGAGCTGGCGATGCTTGACGAAGCCCGCGCAGTGGGCGCGGAGTTCAACCGTATTGCCGGGGAAAACTGCCTCTACTTCGAAACCGGGCAAGGTTCTGCGCTCTCCGCTGGCGCTAATTTCGGCGCTGACCAGGTGACGATGGAAGCGCGAAACTACGGGCTGGCGCGCCATTACGACCCGTTTATCGTCAACACCGTGGTCGGTTTTATTGGGCCGGAGTATCTCTACAATGACCGGCAGATTATCCGCGCGGGCTTAGAAGATCACTTTATGGGCAAGCTGAGCGGCATCTCTATGGGCTGTGACTGCTGCTACACCAACCACGCTGACGCTGACCAGAACCTCAACGAAAACCTGATGATCCTGCTTGCTACCGCAGGCTGCAACTACATCATGGGGATGCCGCTGGGCGATGACATCATGCTCAACTATCAGACCACCGCCTTCCATGACACCGCCACAGTGCGTCAGTTACTCAACCTGCGTCCGTCACCGGAGTTTGAACGCTGGCTGGAAAGCATGGGCATTATGGCAAACGGTCGCCTGACCAAACGGGCGGGCGATCCGTCACTGTTCTTCTGATGACGCGGAGATAACACATCATGGATCAAAAACAGATTGAAGAAATTGTACGCAGCGTGATGGCGTCAATGGGGCAGGCGGATGCCGCGCCAGCGGAAACCAAATGCGCCACCACATCGTGCGCTGCGCCGGTGACCTCTGAAAGTTGCGCGCTGGATTTAGGTTCCGCTGAAGCGAAGGCATGGATTGGCGTGGAAAATCCGCATCGCGCAGACGTATTAACAGAACTGCGTCGCAGCACCGTGGCTCGCGTTTGTACCGGTCGTGCCGGCCCGCGTCCGCGTACTCAGGCGTTGCTGCGTTTCCTGGCCGATCACTCTCGTTCGAAAGATACCGTACTGAAAGAAGTGCCGGAAGAGTGGGTGAAAGCGCAGGGTTTGCTGGAAGTACGTTCTGAAATCAGTGACAAAAATCTCTACCTGACTCGCCCGGACATGGGGCGTCGCCTGTGTGCGGAAGCTGTTGAAGCCTTGAAAGCACAGTGCGTTGCCAATCCGGACGTACAGGTCGTTGTCTCCAATGGTTTGTCAACTGATGCCATCACCGTCAACTATGAAGAGATCCTGCCGCCGCTGATGGCAGGTCTGCAACAGGCGGGGCTGAAAGTCGGTACGCCGTTCTTTGTGCGTTATGGTCGCGTGAAAATTGAAGACCAGATTGGCGAACTTCTCGGCGCGAAAGTGGTTGTCCTGCTGGTGGGTGAACGTCCGGGGTTAGGGCAGTCGGAAAGTCTCTCCTGCTACGCTGTTTACTCGCCGCGTATGGCGACCACCGTTGAGGCCGATCGCACCTGCATCTCTAACATTCACCAGGGCGGTACACCGCCGGTTGAAGCCGCAGCCGTCATTGTGGATTTGGCGAAACGTATGCTGGAGCAGAAAGCATCCGGCATCAACATGACCCGATAAGGAGGCATCATGCCAGCTTTAGATTTGATTCGACCGTCGGTCACCGCCATGCGGGTGATTGCCTCCGTTAACGCTGATTTTGCGCGTGAACTGAAATTACCGCCGCATATTCGTAGTCTCGGGCTGATTTCTGCTGATTCCGATGACGTCACCTACATTGCGGCTGACGAAGCGACCAAACAGGCGATGGTCGAAGTGGTGTATGGCCGCTCGCTGTATGCCGGAGCGGCGCACGGACCGTCACCGACTGCCGGTGAAGTGCTGATTATGCTCGGCGGGCCAAACCCGGCGGAAGTGCGTGCCGGCCTGGATGCGATGGTTGCGCATATTGAAAATGGTGCGGCGTTCCAGTGGGCGAACGATAAGCAAGACACCGCATTTCTCGCGCATGTGGTTTCGCGTACCGGTTCTTATCTCTCATCAACCGCCGGGATCACGCTTGGCGATCCGCTGGCGTATCTGGTGGCGCCGCCGCTGGAAGCGACCTATGGCATTGATGCGGCGTTGAAATCGGCTGACGTGCAACTGGTGACCTATGTACCGCCACCGTCAGAAACCAACTATTCAGCGGCATTTTTAACCGGTAGCCAGGCAGCGTGTAAAGCGGCCTGCAACGCCTTTACCGATGCAGTGCTGGAAATCGCGCGTAATCCAATCCAGCGTGCGTAACGGAGGTTGCCGATGATCAATGCACTGGGATTGCTGGAAGTGGACGGCATGGTCGCCGCGATAGATGCGGCAGATGCCATGCTGAAAGCGGCTAACGTGCGTCTGCTCAGTCACGAAGTGCTTGACCCAGGTCGATTAACGCTGGTGGTGGAAGGCGATCTGGCGGCGTGTCGTGCGGCGCTGGACGCAGGTTGTGCCGCCGCGATGCGTACCGGGCGTGTCATCAGCCGTAAGGAGATTGGTCGGCCTGATGATGACACCCAGTGGCTGGTTACTGGCTTTAATCGCCAACCGAAGCAACCTGACGCGTCCGCTATTGCCGTGGGATCTGCTGATGAGTTGTTGGCGCTGTTAACATCAGTACGTCAGGGAATGACGGCAGGAGAAGTGGCTGCCCACTTTGGCTGGCCGCTGGAAAAAGCCAGAAATGCGCTCGAACAGCTCTTTTCTGCCGGGACGTTACGTAAACGCAGTAGTCGTTATCGTCTCAAGCCCCATTAACCTGTTGGAGGTGCCGGGTGTCATACAACACCCGGCATTAACATCATGAAAAAGACCCGTACAGCCAATTTGCACCATCTTTATCATGAACCCTTACCCGAAAACCTGAAGCTCACGCCGAAGGTCGAAGTGGATAATGTTCATCAACGACAGACAACGGATGTCTATGAACATGCCTTGACGATTACCGCCTGGCAGCAGATTTACGATCAGCTCCATCCGGGCAAGTTTCATGGTGAATTTACGGAAATCCTGCTCGATGATATTCAGGTTTTCCGTGAATACACCGGTCTGGCGCTGCGTCAGTCGTGCCTGGTCTGGCCGAACTCGTTCTGGTTTGGCATTCCGGCGACACGAGGTGAACAGGGATTTATCGGTTCGCAATGTCTGGGAAGCGCAGAAATTGCCACGCGCCCTGGTGGAACCGAGTTTGAATTAAGTACGCCGGACGATTACACGATCCTTGGCGTAGTGCTTTCTGAAGACGTCATTACCCGGCAGGCTAACTTTTTGCATAATCCGGATCGGGTATTACATATGCTGCGTAGCCAGTCGGCGCTGGAAGTGAAAGAGCAGCATAAAGCCGCTCTGTGGGGCTTTGTCCAACAGGCGCTGGCGACGTTTTGCGAGAACCCGGAAAATCTTCATCAGCCTGCTGTGCGTAAAGTGCTGGGGGATAATTTGCTAATGGCGATGGGGGCGATGCTGGAAGAAGCGCAGCCGATGATGACGGCGGAAAGCATCAGTCATCAGAGTTACCGTCGATTGCTTTCCCGCGCCCGTGAATATGTGCTGGAAAACATGTCCGAACCGGTGACGGTGCTGGACTTGTGTAATCAACTGCATGTCAGTCGCCGCACGTTACAAAACGCGTTTCACGCTATTTTAGGCATTGGCCCGAACGCGTGGTTGAAACGTATTCGTCTGAACGCCGTGCGACGCGAACTGATAAGCCCGTGGTCGCAAAGCACAACGGTAAAAGACGCCGCCATGCAATGGGGATTCTGGCATCTGGGGCAATTCGCCACGGATTACCAGCAACTGTTTGCCGAGAAGCCGTCACTGACGCTGCATCAGCGGATGCGGGAGTTGGGGTGAGGGAGTTACACCCAATCCCTGACCTGAATAAACTCACTCAACGCCGCTTCCGGACTGCCATCTTCTGGCTGATAATCATACTCCCAGCGAACCAGTGGCGGCATTGACATCAGGATTGATTCAGTGCGCCCGCCGGTTTGCAAACCAAACAGCGTGCCGCGATCCCAGACCAGGTTGAATTCGACATAACGACCGCGACGGTAGAGCTGGAAATTACGCTCGCGCTCGCCGTATTCCATCGCTTTACGTCGTTCTACAATTGGTAAATAAGCGTCGGTGTAGCCTTTGCCTACCGCCTGCATAAAGGCAAAACAGTGGTCGAAATCTGGCGTGTTCAGATCATCAAAGAACAGCCCGCCAATACCGCGCTGTTCGTTGCGATGTTTGAGGTAGAAGTATTCGTCGCACCACTTTTTATAACGTGGATAAACGTCTTCGCCAAACGGCTGGCACAGGTCACGGGCGGTGCGGTGCCAGTGAATGGCGTCTTCTTCAAAGCCATAGAAGGGGGTTAAGTCGAAGCCACCGCCAAACCACCAGACGGGTTCGGCACCCGGTTTTTCGGCAATAAAAAAGCGCACATTCGCGTGGCTGGTGGGAACATACGGATTATGCGGATGCACTACCAGTGAAACGCCCATCGCCTCGAAACTGCGCCCGGCAAGTTCCGGGCGATGAGCGGTGGCGGAAGACGGCATTGCATCGCCGTGGACGTGTGAAAAGTTGACGCCTGCCTGTTCGAAAACACCACCATTACGCAACACCCGGCTACGTCCGCCGCCGCCAGCGTCGCGCTGCCAGCTATCTTCGACAAACTCTGCGCCATCGACGGCGCTCAGTTGCTGGCAAATTGTGTCCTGAAGGTTGAGCAGGAACTGTTTAACCTGGTGTGCGTCGGGCTTCATAACTTACCGTTTTTTCGAGTGTGCTTTCTGGTTGTCAAACCAGTGGAAATAACTGATCACGCCTTCAGCAATCGCTGTGGCGATTTTCTGACGAAACGCCGCCGTGCCTAACAGTCGCTCTTCTTCCGGGTTGGTGATAAACGAAGTTTCCACCAGCACTGAAGGAACCGACGGCGATTTCAACACCACAAACGCGGCTTGCTCAGTGTTGCGGCTGTGCAGTTTATGCACCGGCTTAATCTTTTTCAGAATATGCGAGCCAAGCGTCAGGCTGTTTTTAATGGTATCTGTTTGCACCAGATCAAACAGCACTTGCTGCAATAGATGATCTCTGTCAGTCGCTTTTTTCCCGGCGACTTCATCGGCACGGTTTTCGCGTTCCGACAAATATTTTGCCATCGCACTACTTGCGCCACGGTTAGAGAGGGCAAAGACTGATGCACCTGCGGCTTTTGGGTTGGTAAAGCCGTCGGCGTGAATTGACATAAACAGATCCGCGCCATGTTTATGGGCGATTTCAACGCGATCGTACAGTGGGATAAACGTATCGCCAGAACGCGTTAAACGCGCATCAATGCCATGATTGCGCAAAATGGAACGGACGTTTTTGGCAATTGCCAGCACCACGTGTTTTTCTTTCGAACCGTTGCGACCGATCGCCCCGGTATCAATCCCGCCGTGGCCTGGATCGAGAACAACGACACGTTTGCCGCCAGCTTTTTTGGCTTTTGGCTTGCTGTGTCCGTTACTGGTTTTTAAAGGTTCTTCTTTGGCGATGGCTTGCGACATGCCTGACAACGTCAGGGCAGCCAATCCGGCTTTCAGCACCTGGCGGCGCGAAGTGAGTGTTTTTAGTGGTTTAAAAGTGCTCATACGGCCTGAGTTGTAATAATAAAGTTCCAGATGTTATATCGTATCGCGTAATCCGTTACGACCGTTTGCTGTTGAGAATTGTTTTACTTTTCATTTCAATAGTTGACAACTCCCCATTATGCCACTTTTTCAACCGATTTTCGTCAGATATTGGCTAATTCGACCGTTCACGCCATAATCACCCTTTTAACCCGCAAAAAGGTAACGAATACCATGGAGATACGCGTATTTCGCCAGGAAGATTTCGAAGAGGTCATCACCCTTTGGGAGCGTTGCGACTTGCTGCGTCCGTGGAATGATCCGGAAATGGACATCGAGCGCAAGATGAACCATGACGTCAGTTTGTTTCTGGTCGCTGAGGTGAACGGTGAAGTGGTGGGAACGGTGATGGGCGGTTATGACGGGCATCGCGGATCTGCTTATTATCTTGGCGTGCATCCTGAGTTTCGTGGGCGTGGCATTGCTAATGCGCTGCTTAATCGGCTGGAGAAAAAGCTGATTGCTCGCGGCTGCCCGAAAATTCAGATCAACGTGCCGGAAGATAACGACATGGTGCTCGGAATGTATGAACGCCTGGGATATGAACACGCCGACGTGCTGAGTCTGGGTAAGCGTTTGATTGAAGATGAAGAGTACTGAGTTTCATCCTGTCCATTATGATGCGCACGGACGCCTGCGTTTACCTTTTCTCTTCTGGATTGTGCTTTTGCTACAGGCGCGAACCTGGGTATTGTTTGTTATTGCCGGTGCATCGCGCGAGCAGGGTACTGCGCTGCTAAATCTGTTTTATCCCGATCACGATAATTTCTGGCTGGGGCTGATTCCTGGCATTCCGGCGGTGCTGGCGTTTTTGTTGAGCGGTCGGCGGGCTACGTTTCCTCGCACCTGGCATGGGCTCTATTTTCTGTTGCTGTTAGCGCAAGTGGTTTTACTTTGCTGGCAACCGTGGCTGTGGCTGAACGGTGAATCCGTTAGCGGTATCGGTCTGGCGCTGGTAGTGGCGGATATTGTGGCGTTAATCTGGCTGCTGACCAATCGACGTTTACGCGCTTGTTTTAATGAAGAAAAAGAATAACGGCACTTTTTGGTGAATTTGCACTCCAAGCAACGTTATTGAATAACCAAAGGAAGTGACATGAAATCGCTGCGTTTATTGTTATGCGCTATGCCGTTGATGCTGACTGGCTGTTCCACGATGTCGTCAGTTAACTGGTCTGCCGCTAACCCGTGGAACTGGTTTGGGTCGTCCACCAAAGTGAGCGAGCAGGGCGTGGGTGAATTAACGGCGTCCACACCACTGCAAGAACAAGCCATTGCCGATGCGCTTGATGGCGATTATCGCCTGCGCAGCGGAATGAAAACCGCGAACGGCAACGTGGTGCGCTTTTTCGAAGTGATGAAAGGCGACAACGTGGCGATGGTGATTAACGGCGATCAGGGCACAATCAGCCGTATTGACGTGCTGGATAGCGATATTCCTGCTGATACGGGTGTTAAAATCGGAACACCGTTTAGCGACCTCTACAGCAAAGCATTTGGCAATTGCCAAAAAGCTGATGGTGATGATAATCGTGCTGTCGAATGTAAAGCCGAAGGCAGTCAACATATTAGCTACCAGTTCAGCGGTGAGTGGAGTGGTCCTGAAGGGTTAATGCCTTCAGACGATACCCTGAAAAACTGGAAAGTCAGTAAAATTATCTGGCGGCGTTAATTTGCGTCTGAACAAACCGCCGCCGCGAAAAAACACGTAAAATAGCGCCCAACAATGCCACGGATTGCGTGGCATTCTTATTTTCAGGAGGAACAATGTCTCAGGTTCAGAGTGGCATTTTGCCAGAACATTGCCGCGCAGCGATTTGGATTGAAGCCAACGTAAAAGGGGATGTTGATGCCCTGCGTGCGGCCAGTAAAACCTTTGCCGATAAACTGGCAACCTTTGAAGCAAAATTCCCGGACGCGCATCTCGGTGCTGTGGTTGCCTTTGGTAACAACACCTGGCGTGCTCTGAGTGGCGGCGTTGGGGCCGAAGAGCTGAAAGATTTTCCGGGCTACGGTAAAGGTCTTGCGCCGACGACCCAGTTCGATGTGTTGATCCACATTCTTTCTCTGCGTCACGACGTAAACTTCTCTGTCGCTCAGGCGGCGATGGAAGCCTTTGGTGACTGCATTGAAGTGAAAGAAGAGATCCACGGCTTCCGTTGGGTTGAAGAGCGTGACCTGAGCGGCTTTGTTGACGGTACAGAAAACCCGGCGGGTGAAGAGACGCGTCGCGAAGTGGCGGTTATCAAAGACGGCGTGGATGCGGGCGGCAGCTATGTGTTTGTGCAGCGTTGGGAGCACAACCTGAAGCAGCTTAACCGTATGAGTGTTCACGATCAGGAGATGATGATCGGGCGCACCAAAGAAGCCAACGAAGAGATTGACGGCGACGAACGTCCGGAAACCTCTCACCTGACCCGCGTTGATCTGAAAGAAGACGGCAAAGGGCTGAAGATTGTTCGCCAGAGCTTGCCATACGGTACAGCCAGCGGCACGCACGGTCTGTACTTCTGCGCTTACTGCGCACGTCTGCACAACATTGAGCAACAGCTGCTGAGCATGTTTGGCGATACTGATGGCAAACGTGACGCAATGTTACGTTTCACCAAACCGGTCACTGGCGGCTATTACTTCGCACCGTCGCTGGACAAGCTGATGGCGCTGTAAGTTTTACTCACGCACCTGTAGCGTCTTGCCGGAGCGGCGTAAATGCTTTATCCGGCCTGTATGATCGTTAAAATTCAATAAATTGCAGTTAACCTGCAGGCCCGATAAGCGTAGCGTATCGGGCTGTTTTGTTTCTAAGTTACGGCTTAGTCCAGATTGACGTCACGGCAGCCAAAGAGCGTGGTGAAAATGAACCCGCTAATCCATGCCACCAGAATCCCACCTGCATACACAGCCATTGCCGGAAGGATGCCTTGTGCCGAAGTCATCAGCGGCAACGCCACCAGGCCAGACGGCCCAAAGGCACTGTTTAGCCCCATCGGCAGACCCCACCATGCGATAAGACCAATAAACAATCCACCTGCTGCGCCGCCTAAACAAGCGGTAACAAACGGTTTCATGCGCGGCAGGGTGACACCGTAAATCAACGGTTCACCAACGCCCAGCAGACCAGGGATAATCGCCCCGCGCACCTGGCTGCGTAAGGCACTGTGCGGCTGCGCGCGCCAGTAAAGCGCCAGCGCCGCGCCCACCTGACCTGCGCCTGCCATTGAAAGGATCGGGAATAGACTGTTGAAACCCTGGCTGTCCATCAAGGCAAGATAAACGGGAATAAAGCCCTGATGCACGCCGAAGACCACGGCAATCAGGAACAGTCCGGCAAGCACTGCACAGCCAAGTGGATTACTGTTCAGATGCATAAACAGCCAGGACATGCCTTCGAATAACCAGCCTCCCAGCGGCATAATCACCAGATATGCCAGCGTAGCGGTGATCAGCAGAGTGATTAACGAGGTCAGCAGCATGTCGAGATCGTCCGGCATAAATTGACGCACCATACCTTCAATGCGGGCGCAGGCCCAGGCGGCAATCAGTACGCCGATGATATTTCCGCGCGGATCGATAGGCAGGCCGAAGAAATCGTGAAAACCAGCGTAGTAACCGGTGGTCGCGCCTGGGTTATAACCGAGCAAAAACAGTGCGGCGATAATCGCGCCATTTACACCTGTGCCGCCGAAGGCCTGAGCGGCGTTATATCCCACCAGGATCACCAGGAAGGTGAATAAGCCTTTGCTGAATACCTTCATAAAATTCAGCGCATCGGGCAGCGTTCCCTGGGCATCTGCCGGAACGTGCATCACCGTGGCGATTAACGTCGCAATCCCCAGCAGCAGACCGGCGGCAATAAATCCGGGGATTAGCGGCGTAAAGATAGTGGCGAATTTGGCGAGAAATTGCTGCACGCCAGAGGTTTGTCTGGCTTTTAACTGACGTTTGTTCTGAGCGGCGATTTCTGCGGCATCCTGCACTGGTGTTTCACCCAACAACACGCTCATCGCTTTTGCGGCACGATGCGCTTTGCCCGACCCAAATACCACCTGTACTTGATCGCTGGTCAAAATGACACCCTTCACCCCTTCCAGCGTTTTGATATCAGGATCAACCAGTGAACTGTCATGTACACCGAGACGCAGACGCGTCATACAGTGACCACAACTGGCGATATTTCCCGCGCCGCCGACGCGGGTAAGAATGGTGTTCAGAAGCTCACTGCTGATCTCTTTAGCCATAGGTTATTCCTTTTCCAGAGCCTTACGAATAAAACCGCCATGCTGCGCCAGGCGTTTTTTCGCTTCTGCGGCATCGAGATTTTTCAAGACCATTACAATCGCTGTTTTGCAGTGGCGATCGCAGGCAATTAGCGCCGCTTCCGCCTGTTCCGCGCTACATCCGGTCGCGTTTTTGACAATATTGACCTGGCGCACGTGTAGTTTTTCATTGGTGGCGACCACATCGACCATCAGGTTGCCGAACACTTTTCCTGACTTAATCATCAGCCCGGTGGAGAGCATGTTGAGCACCAGTTTCTGCGCCGTACCTGCTTTCATCCGCGAAGAACCGGTAACCACTTCAGCCCCGACGACTGGCGTAATAGCAAACTCTGCGGTTGTTGAAACAGCACTACCGGGATTACAGGAAATGCCCACCGTGCGGCAGCCCAACTGGCGAGCGTATTCCAGCCCGGCAATCACATACGGCGTGCGACCACTGGCAGCAATACCGACAACCACATCCTGCGCCGTTAACGCAATATTTTTCAGATCGTTGACGCCGCCTTCCCGGCTGTCTTCCGCGCCTTCCACCGCGTGCTGAATGGCATATTCGCCGCCAGCAATCAAACCAACCACCAGACCAGGTTTCACGCCGTAGGTTGGGGGGCACTCGCTGGCATCCAGAATCCCCAGCCGACCGGAAGTCCCGGCACCGAGATAAATCAGACGACCACCACCGCTGACCTGGGCGTGGATGACATCAATCGCCGCTGCGATATCCGGCAGTACTCGCTCAACGGCCAATGGAACGGTTTTATCTTCATCATTGATAATTCGGCACATTTCCAGCGTCGATACGCGGTCGATTTCAGCCGAGGCGCTGTTCGAACCTTCAGTAATCATTTTTTCAAGTTGCATATACAATCACCTTAAATATTTGCCTTCGAATAATTTCATATGGAGTGAATCATATCTCCCTGCCTGATTATGTACAGCAGGGAATGCATACAATGACAGAGTTGTGGTTAAGGGAGATTTTACTTAAGATTTTCCTGAATTTAGATCCACTCCTCAGCATTGATCTGTTATTCAGGTATGGTAGGGACAATAGAGCGTAATGCTCTGTATTCAAAAGGAGAAACTTGAAATGGGTAAACTCACGGGCAAGACAGCACTGATTACGGGCGCATCGCAAGGCATTGGTGAAGGAATTGCCAGAACCTTTGCGCGTCATGGCGCAAACCTAATCTTGCTGGATATCTCCCCTGAGATTGAAAAGCTGGCGGATGAGCTGTGTGGTCGTGGTCATCGCTGTACGGCGGTAATTGCCGATGTACGCGACCCGGCGTCAGTTACGGCAGCGATCAAGCGCGCGAAGGAAAAAGAAGGGCGCATTGATATTCTGGTGAATAACGCAGGTGTTTGCCGTCTGGGTAGTTTTCTTGAAATGAGCGATGACGATCGCGATTTCCATATTGATATCAATATCAAAGGTGTCTGGAACGTCACGAAGGCGGTGCTGCCGGAGATGATTGCCCGCAAAGATGGTCGCATTGTGATGATGTCTTCGGTCACCGGCGATATGGTGGCCGATCCGGGCGAAACAGCGTATGCCTTAACGAAAGCGGCGATTGTGGGGCTAACCAAATCGCTGGCAGTGGAGTATGCACAGTCGGGGATTCGCGTTAATGCAATCTGCCCTGGTTACGTTCGCACGCCAATGGCGGAAAGCATCGCCCGTCAGTCAAATCCGCAAGATCCGGAATCGGTGCTCACCGAAATGGCAAAAGCAATCCCGCTGCGTCGCCTCGCCGATCCGCTGGAAGTCGGCGAACTGGCAGCCTTCCTCGCGTCGGATGAATCCAGCTATTTAACAGGTACACAGAATGTGATCGATGGCGGTAGCACACTACCGGAGACGGTTAGCGTCGGCATCTGATTCACCTCTGTTTCCTCCCTGCATTAGTGGGGAGGATTTCGTCTTGAACTAAGTTCACCAGGCTATTTTATTTGTCATTTTTGCCCCAGGCAGTGCTCGAAATCCTCACGTACTATGTGTACGCTCCGGTTTCTCCGCGCTGTCCGTGTCCAAACTGACTGCAACAATTACGCCTGTTGAACCAAGTTCTTATTCCCTTTTCAACTTCCAAATCACCAAACGGTATATAAAACCGTTACTCCTTTCATGCCCGTTATAAATATGATGGCTATTAGAAAGTCATTAAATATATAAGGGTGCGCAATGGCCGTTAACTTACTGAAAAAGAACTCTCTCGCGCTGATCGCTTCGCTGCTGCTGGCTGGCCACGTGCAGGCAACGGAACTGCTTAACAGTTCTTATGACGTCTCCCGCGAGCTGTTTGCCGCCCTGAATACCCCGTTTGAACAGCAGTGGGCAAAAGATAACGGCGGCGACAAACTGACGATAAAACAATCTCATGCCGGGTCATCAAAACAGGCGCTGGCGATTTTGCAGGGCTTAAAAGCCGACGTTGTTACTTATAACCAGGTGACCGACGTACAAATCCTGCACGACAAAGGCAAGCTGATCCCGGCGGACTGGCAGTCGCGCCTGCCGAACAACAGCTCGCCGTTCTACTCCACCATGGGCTTCCTGGTGCGTAAGGGCAACCCGAAGAATATCCACGACTGGAACGATTTGGTTCGCTCCGACGTGAAGCTGATTTTCCCGAACCCGAAAACGTCCGGTAACGCGCGCTACACCTATTTAGCCGCGTGGGGCGCAGCGGATAAAGCCGACGGTGGTGATAAAGCCAAAACCGAACAATTTATGACCCAGTTCCTGAAAAACGTCGAAGTGTTCGATACCGGCGGTCGTGGCGCAACCACCACTTTTGCCGAGCGCGGTTTGGGCGATGTGCTGATCAGCTTCGAATCGGAAGTGAACAACATCCGTAAACAGTATGAAGCGCAGGGCTTCGAAGTGGTGATTCCAAAAACCAACATTCTGGCGGAGTTCCCGGTGGCGTGGGTGGATAAAAACGTGCAGGCCAACGGTACGGAAAAAGCCGCCAAAGCTTACCTGAACTGGCTCTACAGCCCGCAGGCGCAAACCATCATCACCGACTATTACTACCGCGTAAATAACCCGGAAGTTATGGACAAACTGAAAGATAAATTCCCGCAGACCGAGCTGTTCCGCGTGGAAGACAAATTTGGCTCCTGGCCGGAAGTGATGAAAACTCACTTCACCAGCGGCGGCGAGTTAGACAAGCTGTTAGTGGCGGGGCGTAGCTGATGTTTGCCGTCGCTTCCAGACGTGTGCTGCCGGGCTTTACCTTAAGCCTCGGCACCAGTCTGCTGTTTGTGTGCCTGATTTTGTTACTGCCGCTTTCCGCACTGGTGATGCAGCTCTCTGAGATGAGCTGGGCGCAGTACTGGGAGGTGATCACCAACCCGCAGGTGGTGGCGGCCTATAAAGTGACGTTGCTGTCGGCGTTTGTGGCATCGATTTTTAACGGCGTTTTCGGTCTGCTGATGGCATGGATCCTAACCCGTTATCGCTTTCCGGGGCGCACTCTGCTTGATGCGCTGATGGATTTGCCGTTTGCATTGCCGACGGCGGTAGCAGGTTTAACGCTGGCTTCGCTGTTTTCGGTCAACGGCTTTTACGGTGAATGGCTGGCGAAGTTTGATATCAAAGTCACCTACACCTGGCTGGGGATTGCGGTGGCAATGGCCTTTACCAGTATTCCGTTTGTGGTGCGTACCGTGCAGCCGGTGCTTGAAGAGTTAGGCCCGGAATATGAAGAAGCGGCGGAAACGCTCGGAGCAACGCGCTGGCAGAGTTTCTGCAAAGTGGTGCTGCCGGAGCTTTCCCCTGCGCTGGTGGCGGGTGTGGCGCTGTCGTTCACCCGTAGCCTCGGTGAGTTTGGCGCAGTGATTTTTATCGCCGGGAACATCGCATGGAAAACCGAAGTCACATCGCTGATGATTTTTGTGCGGTTACAGGAATTTGATTACCCGGCGGCGAGCGCGATCGCTTCGGTGATCCTCGCGGCATCACTGCTGCTGCTGTTCTCTATTAACACTCTGCAAAGTCGCTTTGGTCGGCGTGTGGTAGGTCATTAATGGCGGAAGTTACCCAATTGAAGCGTTATGACGCGCGCCCGATTAACTGGGGCAAATGGTTTCTGATTGGCACCGGGATGCTGGTTTCGGCGTTCATCCTGCTGGTGCCAATGATTTACATCTTCGTGCAGGCATTCAGCAAAGGGCTGATGCCGGTTTTACAGAATCTGGCCGACCCGGACATGCTGCACGCCATCTGGCTGACGGTGATGATCGCCCTGATTGCCGTACCGGTAAACCTGGTATTCGGCATTCTGCTGGCCTGGCTGGTGACGCGTTTTGATTTTCCGGGACGTCAGTTGCTGCTGACGCTGCTGGACATCCCGTTTGCCGTATCGCCGGTGGTTGCCGGTCTGGTCTATCTGCTGTTTTACGGCTCGAATGGCCCGCTGGGCGGTTGGCTCGACGAGCATAACCTGCAAATTATGTTCTCGTGGCCGGGGATGGTGCTGGTCACTATCTTCGTGACTTGCCCGTTCGTGGTGCGCGAGCTGGTGCCGGTGATGTTAAGCCAGGGCAGCCAGGAAGACGAAGCGGCGATTTTGCTTGGTGCATCTGGCTGGCAGATGTTTCGTCGCGTCACATTGCCGAATATTCGCTGGGCGCTACTTTACGGTGTAGTGCTGACCAACGCCCGCGCAATTGGTGAGTTTGGCGCGGTGTCGGTGGTTTCCGGCTCGATTCGCGGTGAAACGCTGTCGCTGCCGTTACAAATTGAATTGCTGGAGCAGGACTACAACACTGTCGGCTCCTTTACCGCTGCGGCGTTATTGACGCTGATGGCGATTATCACCCTGTTTTTGAAGAGTATGTTGCAATGGCGCCTGGAGAATCAGGAAAAACGCGCGCAGCAGGAGGAACATCATGAGCATTGAGATTGCCAGGATTAAGAAGTCTTTTGGTCGCACCCAGGTGCTGAACGATATCTCACTGGATATTCCTTCAGGCCAGATGGTCGCGCTGCTGGGGCCGTCCGGTTCCGGGAAAACCACGCTGCTGCGTATTATTGCCGGGCTGGAACATCAAACCAGCGGACATATTCGCTTCCACGGCACTGACGTCAGCCGCCTGCACGCGCGCGACCGTAAAGTCGGTTTCGTGTTCCAGCATTACGCGTTGTTCCGCCATATGACGGTATTCGACAATATCGCTTTTGGCCTAACGGTGCTGCCGCGTCGCGAGCGGCCAAATGCCGCAGCCATCAAAGCGAAAGTGACAAAATTGCTGGAGATGGTGCAGCTTGCTCATCTGGCGGATCGTTATCCGGCGCAGCTTTCCGGCGGTCAGAAACAGCGTGTGGCGCTGGCGCGCGCGCTTGCTGTTGAACCGCAAATTCTGCTACTTGATGAACCGTTTGGCGCACTGGATGCGCAGGTGCGTAAAGAGCTGCGTCGTTGGTTGCGTCAACTGCATGAAGAACTGAAATTCACCAGCGTCTTTGTGACCCACGACCAGGAAGAAGCGATGGAAGTCGCTAACCGCGTGGTGGTGATGAGCCAGGGCAATATTGAACAGGCTGACGCGCCGGATCAGGTATGGCGCGAACCGGCGACCCGTTTTGTGCTGGAATTTATGGGCGAAGTAAACCGTCTGCGTGGCACCATTCGCGGCGGGCAGTTCCACGTTGGCGCGCACCGTTGGCCGCTGGGATATACGCCTGCCTATCAGGGGCCGGTGGATCTCTTCCTGCGCCCGTGGGAAGTGGATATCAGCCGCCGTACCAGCCTCGATTCGCCACTGCCGGTACAGGTACTGGAGGCCAGCCCGAAAGGCCACTACACCCAATTAGTGGTGCAGCCGCTGGGATGGTATGACGACCCGCTAACCGTGGTGATGCGCGGGGATGACGCGCCAGTACGCGGCGATCGCCTGTTTGTTGGGCTGCAACATGCGCGGCTGTATAACGGTGACGAGCGTATCGAAACCCTCGATGAGGAACTTGCTCTCGCACAAAGCGCCTGATAGGTTGAGTGAATGTTAAACGCCCGGAGGCGCTTCCCGCGATCCGGGCTTTTTAATGGCAAGGTTTTGTAACCTGTAGGCCTGATAAGACGCGCAAGCGTCGCATCAGGCAACACCATGTATGGACAGAGATCGTGAGTACATTAGAACAAACAATAGGCAATACGCCTCTGGTGAAGTTACAGCGAATGGGGCCGGATAACGGCAGTGAAGTCTGGTTAAAGCTGGAAGGTAATAATCCGGCAGGTTCGGTGAAAGATCGTGCGGCGCTATCGATGATTGTTGAGGCGGAAAAACGCGGTGAGATTAAACCGGGCGATGTGTTGATTGAAGCCACCAGCGGTAACACCGGCATTGCGCTGGCAATGATCGCCGCGCTAAAAGGCTATCGCATGAAATTGCTGATGCCCGACAACATGAGCCAGGAACGCCGTGCGGCGATGCGTGCCTACGGTGCGGAGCTGATTCTGGTGACCAAAGAACAAGGCATGGAAGGCGCGCGCGATCTGGCGCTGGAAATGGCGAACCGGGGCGAAGGCAAGTTGCTCGATCAGTTCAACAACCCCGATAACCCCTACGCCCATTACACCACCACCGGGCCGGAAATCTGGCAGCAAACTGGCGGTCGCATTACCCATTTTGTCTCCAGTATGGGGACAACCGGCACCATTACCGGTGTGTCACGGTTTATGCGCGAGCAATCCAAACCGGTGACCATTGTCGGCCTGCAGCCAGAAGAGGGCAGCAGCATTCCGGGCATTCGCCGCTGGCCAGCAGAGTATCTGCCGGGGATTTTCAACGCCTCGCTGGTGGATGAGGTGCTGGATATTCATCAGCGCGATGCGGAAAACACCATGCGCGAACTGGCGGTGCGGGAAGGGATTTTCTGCGGCGTTAGTTCTGGCGGCGCGGTTGCTGGTGCGCTGCGCGTGGCAAAAGCTAACGCTGGCGCGGTAGTGGTGGCGATTATCTGCGATCGCGGCGATCGCTACCTTTCCACCGGCGTATTTGGCGAAGAACACTTTAGCCAGGGGGCGGGGATTTGAGTTTATTGCGCAGGCAACGTTTTATCCGTCTGGGCAATTAACGTATGTAAAAAAGGTTGCGCGTTTTCATCGCTCTTACCAGGGATCTTCACAATGTAAGGCTTTCCGGTAATCGATGATGACGAGGCAACCTTATCAATAAATTGCTCGGCAGTATCAATGCGATTACGGGTATTGCCCAGCTTCAGACGCAGGTGGGAAACCGCTTCATCGCAGGTGTGTTCATCGCCGTTGCGTACAAATATCAAATCCTTTTTCTGTGCTAATCCCTCTAGTATGGCGTTGATGCGGGCTTCTTCATGGGCTGTTAACTTCGCGTAAGCGGGAAGTGCCATTAACAGCGTAATGACCAGACAAATGATTTTCTTCACTGAATTACCTTATCCTTGTTTTGTGATAGCCGATTTGACTGCCAGAATCAGGTAAAGTTTCGGTTGGAATACGATGGGGATCATCGGCAAGGAGAAAAACTAAATGAGTAGTTTGTTGTTGTTTAACGATAAGAGCAGGGCGCTGCAGGCGGATATCGTCGCCGTGCAGTCGCAGGTGGTGTACGGCAGCGTAGGTAACAGCATTGCCGTGCCTGCGATTAAACAGAACGGCCTGAATGTCTTTGCCGTGCCGACCGTGTTGCTGAGCAATACGCCGCATTACGATACGTTCTACGGTGGTGCGATTCCGGACGAGTGGTTTAGTGGCTATTTGCGTGCGCTTCAGGAGCGTGATGCGCTGCGCCAACTTCGCGCTGTTACCACGGGCTATATGGGGACGGCATCGCAAATCAAAATCCTTGCTGAATGGCTGACAGCCTTACGCGAAGAGCATCCTGACTTGCTGATTATGGTTGATCCGGTGATTGGCGATATTGATAGCGGTATTTACGTCAAAGCTGATCTTCCCGATGCGTATCGGCAATATTTACTGCCGCTGGCGCAGGGGATTACGCCAAATATCTTTGAGCTGGAAATATTGACCGGTAAAAACTGCCGCGACCTCGACAGCGCCATTGCTGCTGCAAAAAGCCTGCTTTCAGAGACATTAAAATGGGTGGTTGTTACCAGCGCCTCCGGCAATGAAGAACACCAGGAGATGCAGGTGGTGGTGGTCAGTGCCGATAGCGTGAATGTCATTTCCCATTCACGGGTAAAAACCGACCTGAAAGGTACTGGCGATCTGTTTTGCGCCCAGCTTATTAGTGGATTACTGAAAGGGAAGGCGTTAACCGACGCAGTACACAGCGCGGGCTTACGTGTGCTGGAGGTAATGCGTTATACCCAGCAACATGAGAGCGATGAATTGATTTTGCCGCCGCTGTTAGAAGCATAAAAAAATGGCGCCGATGGCGCCATTTTTCATTGCGGCAAGAATTACTTCTTGATGCGGATAACCGGGGTTTCACCCACAGTCACGCTACCGGACAGTTTGATCAGTTCTTTGATTTCGTCCATGTTGGAGATAACAACCGGAGTCAGGGTAGACTTGGCTTTCTCTTCCAGCAGCGGCAGATCGAATTCAATAACCGTATCGCCAACTTTCACGCGCTGACCTTCTTCAGCAATACGCTTGAAGCCTTCGCCTTTCAGTTCAACGGTGTCGATACCGAAGTGGACGAACAGCTCAACGCCGCTATCGGATTCGATAGAGAACGCGTGGTTGGTTTCAAAGATTTTACCAATGGTGCCGTCAACCGGAGCGACCATTTTGTTACCAGTTGGTTTGATAGCAATGCCATCACCAACGATTTTTTCCGCAAAAACGACATCCGGCACGTCTTCGATATTGACGATCTCGCCAGAGAGCGGAGCAATGATCTCAATAGTTCCGGTATCCTTTTTGTCATCGGAAACCAGAGATTTCAGTTTATCGAACAAACCCATGATCTTCTCCTAAGCAGTAAATTGGGCCGCATCTCGTGGATTAGCAGATTGTTTTTTCTTCAATGAACTTGTTAACCAGCGTCATTAACTCGTCCGTTGTCGGTTGAGCAAGAGCCTGCTCTGCTAACACCTTCGCATCTTCGAAGTTCGTGTTACGGATAATCTTCTTAATGCGCGGGATAGAAATGGCGCTCATAGAGAATTCGTCCAGACCCATCCCCAGCAACAGAAGTGTAGCACGTTCATCGCCAGCAAGCTCACCACACATGCCAGTCCATTTGCCTTCAGCATGAGAAGCATCAATAACTTGCTTGATCAAGTTCAGCACGGACGGTGACATTGGCTGGTAAAGGTGTGAAATCATATCATTACCACGGTCAACTGCCAGAGTGTACTGCGTTAAATCATTGGTGCCGATACTAAAGAAATCAACTTCTTTGGCTAAATGACGCGCAATTGTTGCGGCAGCCGGTGTTTCCACCATTACGCCAATTTCAATTGATTCGTCAAACGCTTTACCTTCGTCACGCAGTTCCTGTTTGTAGATTTCGATCTCTTTGCGCAGAGCGCGAACTTCTTCGACAGAGATGATCATCGGGAACATGATGCGCAATTTACCGAAAGCAGAGGCACGCAGGATAGCGCGGAGCTGATCGCGCAGGATCTCTTTACGATCCATCGCGATACGGATAGCACGCCAGCCGAGGAACGGGTTCTCTTCTTTCGGGAAGTTCATGTACGGCAGCTCTTTGTCGCCGCCAATGTCCATGGTACGAACGATAACAGCCTGCGAACCACACGCTTCAGCCACTGCTTTATAGGCAGCAAACTGTTCTTCTTCTGTTGGCAGCGCGTCGCGGTCCATGAACAAGAATTCAGTACGATACAGACCAACGCCTTCAGCGCCGTTACGTTCTGCACCTTCAACATCACGAACAGTACCGATGTTAGCGCACACTTCTACCTGGTGACCGTCCAGCGTAATAGCCGGGAGATCTTTCAGTTTAGCAAGCTCTGCTTTTTCAGAAGCAACTTGCTCCTGAACAGCGCGCAATTTATCGATAACTTCGTTGGTTGGATTGACGTAAACCTGATTATTTACGGCATCCAGAATCAGATAGTCGTCATTTTTCACCTGCGAAGTGACGCTACCAGTACCCACGATGGCCGGCAGCTCCAGAGAACGCGCCATAATAGAAGTGTGGGAAGTACGGCCACCCGCGTCGGTGATGAAACCCAGCACCTTCTTCAGGTTCAACTGTGCGGTTTCGGACGGTGTCAGGTCAGCGGCAACCAGAATGACTTCATCCTGAATGGCGCTCAGATCGATAATCTTCAGACCCAGGATGTTGCGCAGCAGGCGCTTACCGATATCACGCACGTCAGCCGCACGCTCTTTCAGGTATTCATCATCCAGTTCTTCCAGGGCAGAAGCCTGACCTTCAATAACTTCATGAGCAGCTGCGTCAGCCGTCATGTGCTTATCTTTAATCAGGGCTATGATTTCCTGCTCCAGCTCCTCATCTTCGAGCAGCATAATATGCCCTTCAAAGATGGCTTCTTTTTCTTCACCGAACGTTTCACCAGCTTTCGTTTTGATCGTTTCCAGCTGGGCTGATGCCTTGGCACGACCGCTCAGAAAACGTTCAACTTCCTGATCAACCTGGTCGGCAGAAATTTTTTTCCGGTCAATGACGATTTCGTCTTCTTTCAGAAGCAGAGCTTTACCGAAAGCGATACCCGGGGATGCTAAAATGCCTGAAATCATAACCCTACCTTACTTGTGACTGATTTTTAAAAGAACCCGGGAAATTACTCGAGTTCCGCCATCAGTTTAACCAGATGTTCAACCGCTTTCTGCTCGTCTTCGCCTTCAGCGGAGATAGTCACAACGGTCCCTTGAGTCAGGCCCAGAGTCTGCAGTTTAAACAGGCTTTTCGCGCTGGCGCTTTTGCCGTTGGAAGTCACAGTAATTTCAGAAGTGAAGCCCTTAGCTTCTTTTACAAACTGGGCAGCAGGGCGGGTGTGCAGACCGTTCGGAGCGGTAATGGTAACTTCTTGCTGGAACATTGTATTTCCCCAACTTATAGGTTTAGTGTTGTGGAACTAAAGTCTAGCCTGGCGGTTTGACTTTAGCCTGTATTGTTAGCGCCAGTTTTTAACAGACGCGACGCACGAAGTGTTCTGTACAGTCCATTGCTGGCGGATATCGACCGCTGACGTTTCGTTCATCATTAAACATTATGCCGCTAAAGGAAGAATTGAACCAAATCATAAAATCGATTCAGCTAAGGCTTTTCCTGTAACGATTAATTTCGCGCATCAAAATAATTAGTCAGGTTAAATACCAGTTCCGACAGGCTGAATCAATGCCAGGAGAGGCTAAAATTTGAAGTAGGCCACAAAAAAGCACCTGAAAAGGTGCTTTTTTACGCATTTTTAACAACCTGGCATTACTGTTGCAATTCTTTTTCGGTAAAGAGATCGGCAAATAATGCGGTGCTTAAATAACGCTCACCCGATGATGGCAGAATAACCACAATATTCTTATTGGTAAAGCTTTCATCTTCTTGTAGTTTCAACGCCGCAGCAACCGCCGCACCGGAAGAGATTCCGGCAAGAATGCCTTCTTCTTCCATTAAACGACGTGCAGTAGAGATAGCTTCTTCATTGGTGATGCCAATAACTTTATCGACCAGTTTGAGATCAAGGTTCGCCGGGATAAAGCCAGCGCCGATGCCCTGGATTTTATGCGGGCCGGGTTTGATTTCTTCACCTGCCAGCGCCTGGGCGATAACGGGAGAATCGGTTGGCTCAACGGCAACAGAGATGAGGTCAGTCTTGCCTTTGGTGCCTTTAATGTAGCGGCTGACGCCGGTCAGCGTACCGCCAGTACCGACACCCGCAATAAATACATCAACCTGACCGTCGGTATCTTCCCAGATCTCCGGACCGGTGGTTTTTTCATGAATTTCCGGATTCGCCGGGTTGCTGAATTGTTGTAGCAGCAGGTATTTCTCTGGGTTACTGGCGACAATTTCTTCTGCTTTTTGAATCGCGCCTTTCATGCCCTTCGCGCCTTCAGTCAGTACCAGGTTTGCGCCCAGGGCTTTCAGCAGTTTGCGGCGTTCAATACTCATTGTCTCTGGCATGGTCAGAGTGAGTTTATAACCGCGAGCGGCTGCCACATAAGCCAGAGCAATACCAGTGTTGCCGCTGGTGGGTTCAACCAGTTCAACGCCGGGTTTCAGCACGCCGCGTTTTTCGGCATCCCAAATCATATTGGCACCGATACGGCACTTAACGCTGAAGCTGGGGTTACGAGATTCCACCTTCGCCAGAATACGTCCGTTACCGATGCGATTCAGGCGAACCAGCGGTGTGTGACCGATAGTCAGCGAGTTATCTTCAAAAATCTTACTCATGGCCTGTCCTTAACTGTATGAAATTGGGATACAACAGGTAGCATACCCGCTCAGAGAATATGCGGAAGTAAGGATTTAGCATATCTATATGCAGAAGGGAAATAATGACTTGCAAGATGGAATAAGGGTGGCATAAGCCACCCTTGTTTCATACAAATAGTTTACAAAATAACCGGAAGATTGTTACCGCCATAGTGCATGTTTAGCGCGATAGCAATCGACCCACATTGCTGTCGCGCCACAGACGGCCACCGGCATGATGAACAGGTTGAGCACCGGGATCATCGTGAACAGACTCGTTAATGCGCCAAACTGCATGTTAGTGATTTTGCGCGTGCGCAGGGCAGTGCGCATTTCTTTGAACGGCACTTTGTGGTTGTCGAACGGATAGTCGCAGTACTGAATGGCTAACATCCAGGCGCTGAACAGGAACCACAACACTGGCGCGACGGTTTGCCCGATGCCAGGGATAAAGTAGAGGATCAGCAATACGATGGCGCGTGGCAAATACCACGCAAATTTTTGCCATTCGCGTTTCATAATTCGCGGCACATCTTTCATGATACCCAAAATTCCGGTATCCGGCGGCGTAGCGCCTGTCAGCCTTGCTTCCAGTTGTTCAGCCAATAAACCGTTAAATGGCGCGGCAATCCAGTTCGCAATAGTTGAGAAAAAATAGCCAAAAATCAGCAGCACGGAGAGAACCGCGACAGGCCACAGCAAATAGCTTAACCATTGCAGCCAGTCAGGCACGTGGCTCATTAATGATGGGATCCAGACATCCAGTTGGGTAAAGAGCCACCAGAATGCACTTCCCATCAACAAAATATTGACCAACAGAGGTAAAATGACAAAACGCCGAATCCCGGGTTGCGAGACGAGCTTCCAGCCTTGCGCAAAATAGTAAAAACCGCTGCGTGGGGAAGATGTGTATGTTGAAACCATAATCAGGAGATGCTCCTTTTGACCAATCCCAGGAAAATTCTGCGTATTTTACCGGGTAATTGCGCAATGGACAGTTAGGATATGTTCGAAAAAACAGCAAAAAGCACGATTTCATCTATCTTTGTGCTGTGAAAGTTAAGAGTGCACTTGCACTCGAGGTAATCGGCAAATACTCTTAGTGAGTAAATGTTTGCCGTGGTGGCAAGGTGTTAGAACAACAGAGAATATAATGATGCAGGATTTGCGTCTGATATTAATCATTGTTGGCGCGATCGCCATAATCGCTTTACTGGTACATGGTTTCTGGACCAGCCGTAAAGAACGATCTTCTATGTTCCGCGATCGGCCATTAAAACGAATGAAGTCAAAACGTGACGACGATTCTTATGATGAGGATGTCGAAGATGATGAGGGCGTTGGTGAGGTTCGTGTTCACCGCGTAAATCATGCCCCGGCTAACGCCCAGGAGCATGAGGCTGCTCGTCCGTCGCCGCAACACCAGTACCAACCGCCTTATGCGTCTGCGCAGCCGCGTCAACCGGTTCAGCAGCCGCCTGAAGCGCAGGTATCGCCGCAACATGCTCCGCATTCAGCGCAGCCGGTTCAGCAACCGCAGCCGGTTCAGCAGCCGACCTACCAGCCGCAGCCTGAACAGCAGGTTGCTTCGCAAGTACCGCCAGCTCCGCAACCGACGCAGCCAGCGCCCCAACCAGCGCAGCAGGCTTTCCAGGTTGCGGAACCCGTAGCGGCACCGCAGCCTGAACCTGTAAATGAACCGGCACCTGTCATGGATAAGCCGAAGCGTAAAGAAGCGGTGATCATTATGAACGTCGCGGCGCATCACGGTAGCGAGCTGAATGGTGAACTGCTTCTTAACAGCATTCAGCAGGCGGGCTTTATCTTTGGCGATATGAATATTTACCATCGTCATCTCAGCCCGGACGGCAGTGGCCCTGCGTTATTCAGCCTGGCGAATATGGTGAAACCGGGAACATTCGATCCTGAAATGAAGGATTTCACCACTCCTGGCGTCACTATCTTTATGCAGGTTCCGTCTTATGGTGATGAACTGCAAAACTTCAAGCTGATGCTGCAATCTGCGCAGCATATCGCTGATGAAGTCGGTGGCGTAGTTCTTGACGATCAGCGCCGTATGATGACTCCGCAGAAACTGCGCGAGTATCAGGACATCATCCGCGAAGTGAAAGACGCTAACGTCTGATACACTTAAGGCAAATTAACTCTTCTTCGAACCCCCGCTTGTCGGGGGTTTTTAGCATTGATGGTGCGATATGGAATCAATCGAAAGACAACTCACAGAACTGCGAACGACGCTTCGCCATCATGAATATCTTTATCATGTGATGGATGCGCCGGAAATTCCCGACGCTGAATACGACAGGCTGATGCGTGAGCTGCGCGAGCTGGAAGCAAAACATCCGGAACTCATTACCCCGGATTCACCAACCCAGCGCGTAGGTGCAGCGCCGCTGGCAGCCTTCAGCCAGATCCGTCATGAAGTACCGATGCTGTCGCTGGACAACGTTTTTGATGAAGAGAGTTTTCTCGCTTTCAACAAACGCGTACTGGATCGTCTGAAAAGTAACGAAAAAGTCACCTGGTGCTGTGAGCTGAAGCTTGATGGCCTTGCCGTCAGCATTCTGTATGAGAATGGCGTTCTGGTCAGTGCGGCGACCCGTGGTGATGGCACCACCGGCGAAGACATCACCTCTAACGTCCGTACTATTCGCGCGATTCCGCTGAAATTGCATGGTGAGAATATCCCGGCGCGCCTGGAAGTGCGTGGTGAAGTATTCCTGCCACAAGCAGGGTTCGAAAAGATCAACGAAGAGGCGCGACGCACGGGCGGGAAAGTATTTGCTAACCCACGTAATGCTGCGGCAGGTTCGCTGCGTCAGCTTGATCCGCGTATCACGGCGAAGCGACCGCTCACGTTCTTCTGCTACGGCGTTGGTGTGCTGGAAGGCGGCGAGCTGCCGGACACCCATCTTGGTCGTTTAATGCAATTTAAAAAGTGGGGATTACCGGTCAGCGATCGTGTCACGTTATGTGAATCGGCAGAAGAGGTGCTGGCGTTTTATCACAAAGTTGAAGAAGACCGCCCGACGCTGGGCTTTGATATCGACGGCGTGGTGATTAAAGTCAACTCACTGGCGCAGCAGGAACAGCTTGGGTTTGTTTCACGTGCCCCGCGCTGGGCAGTGGCATTTAAATTCCCGGCGCAGGAACAGATGACTTTCGTGCGTGACGTTGAGTTTCAGGTTGGGCGTACCGGCGCTATTACGCCCGTTGCGCGTCTGGAACCTGTACATGTTGCAGGCGTGCTGGTGAGCAATGCTACCTTACACAATGCCGATGAAATCGAACGTCTTGGTTTACGTATTGGCGATAAGGTGGTGATCCGCCGCGCTGGCGATGTGATCCCGCAGGTGGTTAACGTCGTGCTTTCTGAACGCCCTGAAGACACCCGTGAGGTTGTATTCCCGACGCATTGCCCGGTATGTGGTTCTGACGTCGAGCGTGTGGAAGGTGAAGCAGTCGCCCGCTGTACAGGTGGCCTGATTTGCGGCGCTCAGCGTAAAGAGTCGCTGAAACATTTTGTTTCCCGTCGGGCGATGGACGTTGACGGTATGGGTGACAAAATCATCGACCAGCTGGTTGAAAAAGAGTACGTCCACACACCTGCTGACCTGTTTAAACTCACCGCAGGCAAACTGACCGGACTGGAGAGAATGGGGCCGAAATCAGCGCAAAACGTGGTTAACGCGCTGGAAAAAGCGAAAGAAACCACCTTTGCTCGCTTCCTTTATGCGCTTGGCATTCGCGAAGTCGGCGAGGCCACTGCAGCAGGTTTGGCAGCATATTTCGGCACGCTGGACGCACTGGAAGCAGCCTCGATTGAAGAGCTGCAAAAAGTGCCCGATGTCGGAATTGTCGTCGCATCCCATGTTCACAACTTCTTTGCCGAAGACAGTAACCGCAATGTCATCAGCGAGCTGTTGGCGGAAGGTGTTCACTGGCCTGCGCCGGTGGTGATTAACGCGGAAGAGATCGACAGTCCGTTTGCCGGTAAAACCGTGGTGCTCACCGGTAGCTTAAGTCAGATGTCGCGTGATGATGCTAAAGCTCGCCTGGTCGAACTGGGCGCGAAAGTCGCGGGCAGCGTTTCGAAGAAAACCGATCTGGTGATCGCCGGAGAAGCCGCAGGTTCTAAACTGGCGAAAGCGCAGGAATTGGGCATTGAAGTGATCGACGAAGCAGAGATGCTACGTTTGCTGGGTAACTGAGATGGAAAAAGAGCAGCTGATTGAAATAGCCAATACGATAATGCCGTTTGGCAAGTACAAAGGGCGTCGCTTAATCGACCTGCCGGAAGAGTATCTTTTGTGGTTTGCCCGCAAGGATGAGTTCCCGGCAGGAAAACTCGGTGAGCTAATGCAAATCACGCTGCTGATTAAAACCGAGGGGCTGACGCAACTGGTTCAGCCCCTGAAACGTCCGCTTTAAATCTTCCCTGCGTGGCTTTCCTGCTGCGCCTGTAGTTGCTCGGTCTGGCGCTTATAACGACGCGCCAGCACCGCGCAAACCATCAGCTGGATCTGATGGAAAATCATCAGTGGCAGCACCATCATACCGATAACTGACGTTGGGAACAGAATGTTCGCCATCGGAATACCATTCGCCAGGCTCTTTTTCGAACCACAGAAGACAATCGTTATCTCATCTGCCTTATTGAAACCCAGTCGACGCGCCATAAAAACGTTAATCACAATCACAATAGCCAGCAATACGCAGCTAACTACCACAATAAACAGCAGCGAACCCCAACCGACTTTGTGCCAGATGCCGTTAACAACAGCTTCGCTGAAGGCCGTATAGACCACCAACAGAATGGAAGTCTGGTCAGTTTTCGCAATCCACTTTTTATTACGCGCCACCCAGTTGCCAATCCACGGGCGAGAAAGATGCCCCAACACAAAAGGTAGTAACAGCTGCAGCATAATCTTACCGACCTGTTCGAGGCTGCCCTCTGCACCGTGAACATTCATCACCAGACCAACCAGCAATGGCGAAAGGAAAATACCCAGCAGGCTGGATGCTGATGCAGAACAAACGGCCGCCGCAACGTTACCGCCCGCCATCGAGGTAAAAGCGATTGCAGACTGCACGGTGGCTGGGAGAATGCAAAGATAGAGAAAGCCGGAATAGAGCATTGGATCGACGTTTACTGGTTTCCACCAGGCAAACAACACGCCCAGAACCGGAAACAGCACGAAGGTACTGCACATCACCCACAAATGCAGTCGCCAGTGACTACCGCCTGCAATAATGGCCTCTCGCGACAACTTCGCGCCGTGCATAAAGAACAACAGGGCAATGGCTGCCGTGGTCAGATTTTCAAAGAAGGGGACGAAATCGCCTCTGGCCGGAAAGAAAGAAGCCAGTAACACCACCGTGACCAGGGTTAAGGTGAAAGGATCGAGGATACGAAAAAGTTTCATAAAGGCTCCAGATAATCGATGGTTCTATTGTGCTTCTTCCAGTTTGAGAAATAAAATTGATTTATTGCATTCATTCATGAAGAAAATAGATGAATGACTCTTTAAAACAATTAAAGGTTTTCGTCACAGTAGCGAAGGAAGAACCGGACACTTTCAACAGCTGGTGAAGCATTAGAGGACGTGGAGCAAGAACAGGGGGAATAGTGATGGCAGGGCGAGAAGGGGAGCCGTTGTATCATATATCGTGTTATGCATTTCTGCCGGGAATCCCGGCAGAAATGGTTCAGAAGTTAAATTTGACCGAGTAAATGATGGCGTCCTGATACCAGGCTTCTCCCAGCTTGTCGTCCGCGTAGCGATACTGAAGCCCCGTAGTTATATTCGGGGTAGCATTCCACCAGAGGGCGACCGCACCGTTCAGCCCTTCTTTACCGCCATTACCTGCTGCGTAGGTGGCATCACGATCAAACTCGTACTCGTTCCAGTTGGTGAGGGTGAATTTCTCTCTGCCCAGCATAAAGCTGTAACCCGCAACCCAACCTGCCACGTAGCCGTTATCGCCCGTGTAATAGGTTTGATCCGTATAGCGTTTGGCAAAGAAAGGTTTGAACCACCAACTGTTACCGGTGAAGTTGTAGCCAAAACCGTACAGGAACATATCGTCGTGGAAATTTACCCGATTTGCAGAACCGTAGGTGCCATACGCGTGCAGGTAGAGATTAAATCCGGTATTGCCCAGGTAAATGCGGCTGGTATTTTTAAAGGTATAACGCTGCTCACTACCTGGTTTATCGTGGCGGTCGTTATAAAAGTTTTCCCAGTCGAAAAACCCGTACATTTCTCCCCAACTAAAGTTGGCACCGCCTTCCAGTTCCAGATAACCAAAATCATCTTTGTGTGACTTAGTTGACGATTTCTCGGTGGTTCGGCTGGTCCAGTCCAGGTAATGCACGCCGATATCTGCAAACCCACCTTTAAATTCTGCGTGGGAGATTACGGGTACGGCTAATAAAGAGGTGAGCGTCAGAGTTAAAAGATGTTTTTTCATAGCATAATTCCCTATGCCGATCGTTATTAGTAGATTGCTTAATAAAGTGGTTTGTTAAAAACAGCATATTGTTAATGCAAGGGAGTGAATATCGCCAATACAGTTTTTGCTGGGAATTAATAGTGAAAAGATATAAATCCATCGATATCAAATCGCTATTGAATGCGTGAGGAAAGTGTATTGGTAAGAGCCGGGACAACCTCGCTATAAAAAGACATTAGATTCAACCCTACTGAAAAAAGGATATATATGTCTCAGGCTCAATTTTCTCATAACCCGCTGTATTGCGTCGATATTATCCAGGCTTATAAACCAGATTTCACACCACGAGTGGCTTTTATTTTAGGTTCCGGGCTGGGCGCGCTGGCCGATCAGATTGATAACGCTGTCGCCATTTCCTATGAAAAGCTGCCGGGTTTCCCGGTGAGTACGGTGCATGGACATGCGGGTGAGCTGGTGTTGGGGCATCTCCAGGGCGTTCCGGTGGCATGTATGAAAGGTCGAGGGCATTTCTATGAAGGTCGTGGAATGACCATCATGACCGACGCGATTCGTACTTTCAAATTGCTGGGCTGTGAACTGCTGTTCTGCACCAATGCGGCGGGCTCACTGCGTCCGGAAGTCGGTGCGGGCAGTCTGGTTGCGCTGAAAGACCACATCAACACCATGCCAGGTACACCGATGGTGGGTCTTAACGATGAACGCTTTGGCGAACGCTTCTTCTCGCTGGCGAATGCCTACGATGCGGACTACCGCGCACTGTTGCAAAAAGTGGCGAAAGAAGAGGGTTTCCCCCTGACGGAAGGTGTGTTCGTCTCGTATCCGGGGCCGAATTTCGAAACGGCGGCAGAGATTCGCATGATGCAAATTATTGGCGGGGATGTCGTTGGAATGTCCGTTGTGCCTGAAGTTATTTCAGCACGCCATTGTGACCTGAAGGTCGTGGCCGTTTCTGCGATTACCAATATGGCGGAAGGTCTGAGTGACGTGAAGCTCTCGCATACTCAAACGTTGGCGGCAGCGGATCTCTCTAAGCAGAACTTTATCAACCTTATTTGCGGCTTTCTGCGCAATATTGCCTGATTAAAACAACAATAAACGGCCTCACGGGTGAGGCCACATGATGCGACAAGGAAACGATTATGAGCATCGCTTTGCGCTTAAAGGTAATGTCCTTTTTGCAATATTTTATCTGGGGGAGCTGGCTGGTTACCCTCGGTTCCTACATGATTAATACCCTTCATTTTACCGGCGCTAACGTCGGTATGGTCTACAGCTCCAAAGGGATTGCTGCGATTATTATGCCTGGCATTATGGGGATTATCGCGGATAAATGGCTGCGTGCGGAACGCGCATATATGCTGTGCCACCTGGTGTGTGCTGGCGTGCTTTTTTATGCGGCATCCGTCAGTGATCCGGATACGATGTTTTGGGTGATGTTAGTCAATGCAATGGCATTTATGCCGACCATCGCGTTATCAAACAGCGTCTCTTATTCCTGCCTCGCTCAGGCCGGGCTTGACCCGGTGACAGCTTTCCCGCCTATTCGCGTTTTTGGTACGGTGGGGTTCATTATTGCGATGTGGGCAGTAAGCTTACTGCATCTGGAATTGAGCAGCCTGCAATTGTATATCGCTTCCGGTGCGTCTCTGCTGCTGTCGGCTTACGCGCTGACTTTGCCTAAAATTCCTGTTGCGCAGAAAAAAGTGACTACTTCGCTTGCCAGTAAACTCGGTCTGGACGCGTTTGTGCTATTCAAAAATCCGCGTATGGCCATCTTTTTCCTCTTCGCCATGATGCTGGGCGCGGTACTGCAAATTACCAACGTTTTTGGCAACCCGTTCCTGCATGATTTTGCCCGTAACCCGGAGTTTGCTGATAGCTTCGTGGTGAAATATCCGTCCATTTTATTGTCAGTTTCACAGATGGCTGAAGTCGGTTTCATTCTGACGATTCCGTTCTTTTTGAAGCGTTTCGGCATCAAAACGGTCATGCTTATGAGTATGGTGGCCTGGACGCTGCGCTTTGGCTTCTTTGCTTATGGCGATCCGTCACCAACTGGGTTTATTTTGCTGCTGCTGTCGATGATTGTTTACGGCTGCGCATTTGATTTCTTCAATATTTCCGGTTCGGTCTTTGTTGAACAGGAAGTTGATTCCAACATTCGTGCCAGCGCACAGGGGCTCTTTATGACCATGGTAAATGGTGTCGGTGCTTGGGTCGGCTCGATTCTGAGCGGCATGGCAGTGGATTACTTCTCGGTAGATGGCGTAAAAGACTGGCAAACTATCTGGCTGATGTTTGCAGGATATTCTCTTTTCCTCGCAGTGATATTTTTCTTTGGATTTAAATATAACCATGACCCTGAAAAGATAACACATCGAACAGTGACACATTAAAAGAACTGGCAGCTCCGTTTTTCAGGGCTGCTTTTATGATAAAGGTTAATTAATGAAAGATATTTTATTTTCTTCTGGCGTCGGTTTTGGTATTGGTGCTTTATTTACAATCGTGCGGTTACCTATTCCCGTGCCAAATGTATTGCCGGGTATATTATCTATTGTGTTTATGTATGTAGGTTATCTGGTGGTGAAATACTTTATGCCGTGATAATTTAATAAGATATATTTATTAAACGGAGCATTTAATTATGGAACGCATTTACAGAACAGACCTTAAGTTGCTCCGTTATTTTCTTGCTGTAGCGGAAGAGTTACATTTTGGCCGCGCAGCGGCGCGTTTAAATATGTCTCAGCCTCCGCTCAGTATTCATATTAAAGAGCTGGAAAATCAACTCGGCACACAGCTTTTTATTCGTCATTCGCGCAGCGTCGCCCTGACACACGCGGGCAAAATCTTGATGGAAGAATCGCGCCGATTGCTGATGAATGCAAATCAGGTGTTGGCTCGGATTGAACAAATAGGCCGGGGAGAAGCAGGGCGGATTGAGCTCGGTGTGGTCGGAACGGCAATGTGGGGACGGATGCGGCCGGTTATGCGGCGATTCCTTAGGGAAAACCCCAACGTTGAAGTATTGTTTCGCGAAAAGATGCCTGCGATGCAAATGGCGCTGTTGGAGCGCCGCGAACTCGATGCCGGGATCTGGCGAATGGCGACAGAACCACCGGAAGATTTTACCAGCTTACGCTTGCATGAATCGGCGTTTCTGGTAGCGATGCCTGAAGAGCATCACCTCTCATCATATTCCGACGTTCCGCTGGAAGCACTACGTGACGAGTATTTTGTCACAATGCCGCCCGTGTACACTGACTGGGAATTTTTGCAGCGCGTTTGTCAGCAGGCGGGTTTTTCACCGGTTGTTATTCGCGAAGTTAATGAACCACAAACGGTGCTGGCCATGATCAGTATGGGCATTGGTATCACATTGATAGCAGACAGCTATGCACAGATGAACTGGCCTGGTGTCATTTTCCGTCCGCTCAAAGAGCGCATCCCGGCAGATTTATATATTGTTTATGAAACGCAGCAGGTGACGCCCGCGATGGTTAAGCTGTTGGCAGCATTGAGACAGTAGGCGAGGGGGAGATTGCCGGAAATCGTAGGTCTGATAAGCGAAGCGAATCTGGCAATTTCGCAAATCGCAGATAGCAAAAAAGCGCCTTTAGGGCGCTTTTTTACATTGGTGGGTCGTGCAGGATGACTCGCTTCGCTCGCCCTTCGGGTCGTCGCCGCAAGCGGCTCCGTTGTTTCGCTGCGCTCAACTCGAACCTGCTGCAGGTTCGAATCTTTGAATATCGCACATAGCAAAAAAGCGCCTTTAGGGCGCTTTTTTACATTGGTGGGTCGTGCAGGATGACTCGCTTCGCTCGCCCTTCGGGTCGTCGCCGCGAGCGGCTCCGTTGTTTCGCTGCGCTCAACTCGAACCTGCTGCAGGTTCGAATCTTTGAATATCGCAGATAGCAAAAAAGCGCCTTTAGGGCGCTTTTTTACATTGGTGGGTCGTGCAGGATTCGAACCTGCGACCAATTGATTAAAAGTCAACTGCTCTACCAACTGAGCTAACGACCCGAAGTGGTGGGTGATGACGGGATCGAACCGCCGACCCCCTCCTTGTAAGGGAGGTGCTCTCCCAGCTGAGCTAATCACCCACTTCGGTACTTCACATTATTGCAAGAAATTTAGCTGGCGAGAAAGTGGTGGGTGATGACGGGATCGAACCGCCGACCCCCTCCTTGTAAGGGAGGTGCTCTCCCAGCTGAGCTAATCACCCACTTCTCAATTTCTTGCTACACGGCGGAGACTACATAAAGTAGTTGGTGGGTGATGACGGGATCGAACCGCCGACCCCCTCCTTGTAAGGGAGGTGCTCTCCCAGCTGAGCTAATCACCCCCGCTGTGTGGAGTCGCATTATAGGGAGAGTTGGAAATGAGTCAACGCATTTTCTAAAGAATTTGTTTGTTCGTCGTAAAATTAAGCAGGATGATCGCAAAACAGACCGTGTTGCGCAATTTCTCAACGAAAACAATAATGCATCATGTAGCAACCCGAACTACATTGAGGAATCAGGCTGGAGTGATAGAATATCGCCCACTCAATTTTTCCAGGATTTGCCGGTTGTCGGCATCTTTCTAAACGTAAGGCCATTTCATGAAAATCAAAACTCGCTTCGCGCCAAGCCCAACAGGCTATCTGCACGTTGGCGGCGCGCGTACTGCTCTTTACTCCTGGCTTTTTGCACGTAACCACGGCGGTGAGTTCGTGCTGCGTATTGAAGACACCGATCTTGAGCGTTCTACGCCGGAAGCTATCGAAGCCATTATGGATGGTATGAACTGGCTGAGTCTGGAGTGGGATGAAGGTCCGTACTATCAGACCAAACGTTTTGATCGCTATAACGCAGTTATCGATCAGATGCTGGAAGAGGGCACGGCCTATAAATGCTATTGCTCTAAAGAGCGTCTGGAAGCACTGCGTGAAGAGCAAATGGCGAAAGGTGAGAAGCCGCGTTATGACGGTCGCTGCCGCCACAGCCATGAGCATCATGCTGATGATGAACCATGTGTCGTTCGTTTTGCTAATCCGCAAGAAGGTTCTGTGGTTTTTGACGATCAGATCCGTGGTCCGATCGAGTTCAGCAACCAGGAGCTGGATGATCTGATCATCCGCCGTACCGATGGTTCTCCGACCTATAACTTCTGTGTAGTTGTCGATGACTGGGATATGGAAATCACCCATGTTATCCGTGGTGAAGACCATATCAACAACACGCCGCGCCAGATCAACATTCTTAAAGCCCTGAAAGCACCAGTGCCGGTTTATGCGCACGTTTCTATGATCAACGGCGATGATGGTAAAAAACTGTCCAAACGCCACGGTGCGGTCAGCGTAATGCAGTATCGTGATGACGGCTATCTGCCGGAAGCGTTGCTGAACTATCTGGTGCGTCTGGGCTGGTCCCACGGCGATCAGGAAATCTTCACCCGTGAAGAGATGATCAAATACTTCACCCTGAATGCCGTCAGCAAATCCGCCAGCGCGTTCAATACCGACAAGCTGCTGTGGTTGAACCATCACTACATTAACACGCTGCCGCCGGAGTATGTTGCTACCCATTTACAGTGGCACATCGAGCAGGAAAATATCGATACCCGCAACGGCCCGCAGCTGGCGGATCTGGTTAAACTGCTGGGTGAACGCTGCAAGACGCTGAAAGAGATGGCACAGAGCTGCCGTTACTTCTACGAAGATTTTGCTGAGTTCGATGCCGATGCAGCGAAAAAACATCTGCGCCCGGTAGCACGTCAGCCGCTGGAAGTAGTTCGCGACAAACTGGCCGCGATTACTGACTGGACAGCTGAAAACGTTCACCACGCTATTCAGACGACGGCGGACGAGCTGGAAGTGGGAATGGGTAAAGTTGGTATGCCGCTGCGTGTCGCCGTTACTGGTGCGGGGCAGTCTCCGGCACTGGATGTTACTGTTCACGCGATCGGCAAAGCACGTAGCATCGAGCGCATCAATAAAGCTCTGGCTTTTATTGCTGAACGCGAAAACCAGCAGTAATTAGCGCATAAAAGATAAACGGCAGGAGAAATACCCCTGCCGTTTTTTATTTATGCTGATTCGTCTATGTCGAGACGGGCAAGGAAATTACGAATCCCTTCACGTGACAAAAATTGCGCAACTTTTTCCTGCTCACTGTGAGTCATATTGTCTATTGCGCTGATGATTTGCCGATAAGCCGGAGTGCGCATACCTGGCGCGTATTCAGCAAGGGGTTCTTCGGCCTCAAGAAGCATTGGCGTATTATGGAAGGCAGGCGTGTTTTGAATAAATTCGCAAACGTGTGTGTCCAGTAGAATAAGTCTGGCGCGACCTCCTTTCACTCCGGGAAATTTTTCTGTTTTCCAGCCTTTTTCTCTAATCCAGCGGTTAACGGTTTGTTTAGCCACACCGAGGCATTCCGCCAGTTCTTCGGTGGTCATTTTATTGCGTAATCTTTTCATATTATTTGCTATTGCGAATCCCTAAGCGTTGTAATAACCCGATAATCCCTTCCCGCAGAAGCAATGATGTAAACTGTTTTTGTTCAGCCGGAGTCATCTCTTTCGCCAGCGTAGCTAACAGCACTTCAAGCGGTGCATCGCCAGACAGGGCTGGGATTTCTCCCTGACCCTCCGTGCGTTCTGCATTGCGAATATATTCACGAACCTGTTCATTGACGTGTACCAGTCGAGCCTTGCCCCCCTGGACGCCTGGTTTGGGTGATGTCGTCCAGCCTTCCTTGCGTACCCATTTATTAATGGTCTGGCGGCTATAACCGGTCAGTCTGGCAAGTTCATCTGGCGTCATCCTCTCCTTGAACATAACAATTCCCGGAATAGTTGTGGGTCTATTAAGTGTTCATTTTATAGCATCAATTTACATGAAACCGTGACATGAATAACTACTGAATGCGAGGCGTAATCCAAAAATGTTCATTTGCCTGATTTTTCAGCGATTGAAACAAGGCGCTGCAATTTGCCGTTGACACATTCGGACGGAATTCATATGATGCCGCCCGTCAACTCGACAAGCTTTACGTGACGGGGCTATAGCTCAGCTGGGAGAGCGCTTGCATGGCATGCAAGAGGTCAGCGGTTCGATCCCGCTTAGCTCCACCAAATTTTGCACCCAGCAAATTTGGTACGTAAACACCTCGTGGGGCTATAGCTCAGCTGGGAGAGCGCTTGCATGGCATGCAAGAGGTCAGCGGTTCGATCCCGCTTAGCTCCACCAAATTTCAAACCCTCGCTGTGAAGCGGGGGTTTTTTGTCTCTGATTTTTGCCGCTTTTGTAATACAGTCTACGTCCGGGTTAGTGCCGCCTGGTGAAAGCATCATTGGATGAAAAATCGGCAACAGGCCGGCCCCTGTTTGCTTCGCGATGCGAATAAACTTATTATTTGTGTGCCTGAAAACCCCGATCAGTGAGAGTAGTCTACTCATGTTTGTGGAGCATAACCTGATAAAAAATATCAAGATATTCACACTGGCGTTTACGCTCACCGTGGTACTTATTCAGCTATCCCGTTTTATTTCGCCACTGGCCGTTATCCATTCCAGCTATATCTTTCTGGCGTGGATGCCACTGTGCGTAATGCTGTCAATATTATTCATCTTTGGCTGGCGTGGTGTTGTTCCTGTTTTATGCGGGATGTTTTGCACTAATCTGTGGAATTTTCATCTCTCATTTTTGCAAACTGCCGTCATGCTCGGCAGCCAGACGTTTGTCGTGCTGTGTGCCTGTGCAATATTACGCTGGCAGTTAGGAACGCGTTGGCGTTATGGGTTGACCACCCGATACGTCTGGCAACGTCTCTTCTGGCTTGGTTTAGTGACGCCGATTGGCATCAAAGGCAGCATGTATCTGGTGGGTAGCTTTTTTGATTTCCCGCTAAAGATATCGACATTTTTCGGCGATGCAGATGCTATTTTCACGGTCGTTGATTTGCTTAGCCTTTTCACCGCTGTGCTGATTTACAACATGTTCTTTTACTATCTCACTCGCATGGTTGTAAGTCCCCACTTTGCGCAGATATTGTGGCGCAGGGATATCGCCCCGTCGCTGAACAAAGAGAAACGTGCATTTACTTTAAGCTGGCTGGCAACTCTTAGCGTGCTGCTGCTTCTGATGTGTACGCCTTATGAAAACGATTTTATTGCCGGTTACCTGGTGCCCGTTTTCTTCATCATCTTTACCCTTGGTGTTGGTAAACTTCGTTATCCGTTTTTAAATCTCACCTGGGCTGTTTCGACTCTTTTCCTCCTGAATTACAACCAGAATTTTTTACAAGGGGTCGAAACCGAATATTCGCTGGCATTTATTCTCGCGGTGCTGATTTCCTTTAGCGTTTGCCTGCTTTACATGGTGCGTATTTATCATCGAAGTGAATGGCTTAACCGCCGCTGGCATTTGCAGGCGCTGACCGATCCATTAACGCTATTACCCAACTTTCGTGCACTGGAGCAATCGCAAGAGCAGGAGGCAGGAAAGAGTTTTTGCTGCCTGCGTATTGATAATCTTGAGTTTCTGAGTCGTCATTACGGCCTGGTGATGCGTGTTCATTGTATCCGCTCAATTTACCGTACCTTGCTGCCGTTGATGCAGGAAAACGAAAAGTTGTATCAACTGCCGGGCAGTGAATTGCTGTTGGTACTGACCGGGCCGGAAACGGAAGGTCGACTACAGCATATGGTTAACATCCTCAATAGTCGGCAGATTCACTGGAACAACACCGGCCTGGATATGGGCTATGGTGCCGCCTGGGGGCGTTTTGATGGCAATCAGGAAACCCTGCAGCCCATGCTGGGGCAGTTAAGCTGGCTGGCGGAACAATCCTGCGTTCATCATCATGTGTTGGCGTTGGATAATCGAGAGGAAATAGCGTCCGGGCAGACCACCAAACAGGTACTGTTGCTGAACACCATTCGTAAGGCGTTAGATAATGGTGACTTGCTCCTCTACGCTCAGCCCATTCGAAACAAAGAGGGGCAGGGCTATGATGAGATCCTGGCGCGTCTGAAATATGACGACGGCATTATGACGCCGGATAAATTTCTGCCGCTTATCGCCCAGTTTAACCTTAGCGCGCGTTTCGATTTGCAGGTGCTGGAATCTCTGTTGAAGTGGTTAGCAACTCACCCTTCCAACAATAAAGGTCCGCGCTTTTCAGTCAATTTAATGCCGCTCACTCTGCTGCAAAAAAATATCGCCGGGCGGATTATTCGTCTGTTTAAGCGTTATCACATCTCCCCGGAGACAGTCATTCTTGAGATCACCGAGGAGCAGGCGTTTTCAAATGCAGAAAGCAGCATGTACAACATCGAGCAACTGCATAAATTTGGCTTCCGTATTGCGATTGATGATTTTGGCACTGGTTATGCCAACTACGAGCGATTAAAACGTTTGCAGGCCGATATCATCAAGATTGATGGCGTCTTTGTGAAAGATATAGTGACTAATACGCTGGATGCGATGATTGTGCGGTCAATTACCGACCTGGCGAAAGCGAAGTCGTTAAGCGTGGTAGCGGAGTTTGTCGAAACGCAACAGCAGCAGGCGTTATTGCATAAACTTGGGGTGCAATATCTGCAAGGGTATTTGATTGGTCGCCCTCAGCCATTAGTTGATTAACAGACGTAAAAAAGCCGGGGAATTATCCCCGGCTTTTTTAATGAATGTATTGGACTTACAGCACCAGTGCTGCGATTGACGCAGAAAGCACACTCACCAGCGTAGAGCCGTAAACCAGTTTCAGACCGAAGCGAGAAACGACGTTACCTTGCTCTTCGTTCAGGCCTTTAACCGCGCCCGCGATAATCCCGATAGAAGAGAAGTTAGCAAAGGATACCAGGAATACAGAGATGATGCCTTCTGCACGCGGAGAAAGCGTGGAAGCAATTTTCTGCAGATCCATCATCGCAACGAACTCGTTGGAAACCAGTTTGGTCGCCATGATACTGCCCACTTGCAGTGCTTCACTGGAAGGAACACCCATCACCCATGCAATCGGATAGAATATGTAGCCCAGGATGCCCTGGAAGGAGATGCTGTAGCCAAACCAACCAGTCACGGTGGCAAACAGTGCGTTCAGTGCGGCGATCAGGGCGATAAAGCCGATCAGCATCGCTGCAACGATAATGGCGACTTTGAAACCTGCCAGAATGTATTCACCCAGCATTTCGAAGAAGCTCTGACCTTCGTGCAGGTTGGACATCTGAATGTTTTCTTCGCTGGCATCAACGCGGTAAGGGTTGATCAGCGACAGTACGATAAAGGTGCTGAACATGTTCAGTACCAGTGCAGCAACGACGTATTTCGGCTCCAGCATCGTCATGTATGCGCCAACGATGGACATCGACACGGTGGACATCGCCGTTGCTGCCATGGTGTACATACGGTTACGGGAGATTTTGCCGAGGATATCTTTATAGGCGATAAAGTTCTCGGATTGTCCCAAAATCAGGGAGCTTACGGCGTTAAAGGATTCCAGTTTGCCCATGCCATTGACTTTGGAAAGCAGGAAACCAATCGCGCGAATAATCACCGGCAACACGCGAATGTGCTGGAGAATACCGATCAACGCAGAAATAAAGACGATAGGGCACAGCACTTTCAGGAAGAAGAACGCCAGGCCTTGATCATTCATGCTACCAAAGACGAAGTTAGTACCTTCGTTGGCAAATCCGAGCAGTTTTTCGAACATTTCGGAGAAGCCTTTCACGAAGCCCAGACCAACGTCAGAGTTCAGGAAGAACCACGCCAGTAATACTTCGATAACAAGCAGTTGAATAATATAACGGATACGAATTTTTTTGCGGTCGCTGCTTGCCAGCAATGCGAGAATCGCAACAACGGCTAGTGCCAGTACAAAATGAAGGACGCGGTCCATATTTGCTCCAAATATGAGGCAGGTTAAATTTCCGTGCACATTCTATGCAACATGATTCAGGAAAACGAGATCTGACACACACTATAATGACGTCCTGTGACAAGCTTCAAAAATAGTGAGCTGTCCTACATTTCTGCTATGTTGTGTATGGAAGCGGAAAGTTATGTAAATGTGCTAACATTAAACATAAAAATAACATTCAAACCATCAATCTTTTCGTAGTCATAATCCTGGTCTATCAGAGAAATCATCACAACCCATTTAAATGAATTTGATAATCATTCTCGTTTGACATAGCATGAAACATAGCAAAGGCTATGTTTTAGAGGCACAACAAGATGACGAACTATCGCGTTGAGAGTAGCAGCGGACGGGCGGCGCGCAAGATGAGGCTCGCATTAATGGGACCTGCGTTCATTGCGGCGATTGGTTATATCGATCCAGGTAACTTTGCGACCAATATTCAGGCGGGTGCCAGCTTCGGCTATCAGCTATTGTGGGTTGTTGTCTGGGCTAATCTGATGGCGATGTTGATTCAGATCCTCTCGGCCAAACTGGGGATTGCCACCGGTAAAAATCTGGCGGAACAAATTCGCGATCACTACCCGCGTCCGGTCGTCTGGTTCTATTGGGTTCAGGCAGAAATTATTGCGATGGCTACCGACCTGGCGGAATTTATTGGTGCGGCTATCGGTTTCAAACTGATTCTTGGGGTTTCGCTGTTGCAGGGCGCCGTATTAACGGGTATCGCAACCTTCCTGATTTTAATGCTGCAACGTCGCGGGCAAAAACCGTTGGAGAAAGTGATTGGCGGGCTACTGCTGTTTGTCGCAGCGGCTTACATTGTTGAGCTGATCTTCTCCCAGCCTAACTTGGTGCAGTTGAGTAAAGGGATGGTGATCCCGAGTTTACCGACCTCAGAGGCGGTCTTCCTGGCTGCGGGTGTGCTGGGTGCGACAATTATGCCGCATGTGATTTATTTGCACTCTTCGCTGACCCAGCATCTGCATGGTGGGTCACGCCAGCAACGTTATTCAGCCACCAAATGGGATGTCGCGATTGCCATGACTATTGCTGGTTTTGTCAATCTGGCGATGATGGCAACGGCTGCTGCCGCGTTCCACTTTTCCGGCCATACTGGTGTCGCCGATCTTGACGAAGCCTACCTGACGCTGCAACCGCTGTTAAGCAATGCTGCAGCGACGGTCTTTGGTTTAAGCCTGGTGGCAGCAGGGCTTTCTTCAACGGTGGTGGGTACGCTGGCGGGGCAGGTGGTGATGCAGGGCTTTATTCGTTTCCATATCCCGCTGTGGGTGCGCCGGACAGTGACCATGTTGCCGTCATTTATTGTCATCCTGATGGGATTAGATCCGACACGGATTCTGGTCATGAGTCAGGTGCTGCTAAGTTTTGGTATTGCCCTGGCGCTGGTTCCACTGTTGATTTTCACCAGTGACAGTAAGTTGATGGGCGATCTGGTGAACAGCAAACGCGTAAAACAGGCTGGCTGGGTGATTGTGGTATTGGTAGTGGCGCTGAATATCTGGCTGTTGGTGGGAACGGCGCTGGGGTTGTAGTTCAACTGGCGTCGTACCAGGCATCACTGGCGGATGCGGCGTAAACGCCTTATCCGCCCTACGCGTTCAATGGAGTGGGGCTGTAGGCCTGATAAGACGCGCGGGCGTCGCATCAGGCATCGTGCTCCATTGGTGGATGTGTTTAATGACGATGTCCGTGTCCACGGCCTTTCCCGCGATGATCATCACGGTCGCGCCAGCCTTCACGATAGCCACGCTCATACGCTTTACGCTTATCCCAGCCACGGTGGTAGCCATTATCGTGACGCCACCAGCGGTTTTTACGCCATTCGTAATTACGATGCCAGTAATCACGGTCGCGCCAATGACCACCGTCCCAGTAATTACCATAATGATCGCGATCGCCAATTTGTAATTTGATTGATGGCAGTAGGGTAATTTCACCTGCGTTTGCCGCAAGCGGGGTAAAAGCCATCAGGGCGGCCGCCAGAAACAGTGACCTGAACATTGTTATTCTCCTTCACGATCGAAGCCGTCAGCGGCCTGTTAACGCAATATTACGGGGAGGTAAAGCCCCGTTTCATCGCCATAACTCTTAAATCATGATGGAGAGCATTTTTTGCTAAAGATTATCGTGGGGTGGTTGCTGCTTCGGGCGATTCACAATCATCATCGGTTTGCCAGCCAGCAATAGCCATGCCGGAAGCATAACGATACAAAGTAGCGGTAGCAGATTGGTATCAGGTACAACGACTGCCGCCATAAACAGGCTTAACCAGCCATCGCGCGTTACCACCAGTACCATACCGAGAATAGCGCAGGAGACAGTAATTGCCGCCGGGACTGCGGGAACGTGTTCATGTAGCATCAAACCTAACGCCACGCCAACAAACACTGCCGGGAAGATTCGCCCGCCACGAAACCCGCTGGCGGCGGCAATGACCAGAGCGGCGAGCTTAATCACTGCCAGTAAAAAGTAATCACTGGTGCTGAAAGCCTGATTCATCACCATTTGCTGCATCTCATCCAGCCCTTTAAACAGTGAAACCGGCCCACCAATAACGCCCAAAATACCGAGAATAAACCCGCCAACCCCGAGCATGAGCACAGGGTTTTTAATCTGATGCATCATTGCGTGCAACCGTGGCAGACACCATACGGCGACCATCCCCGCAGCGATGGCAATCGCCGCTACAATCGCACCGCTGATAATGTCTGCCATCTGCATCTGTCCGTAATGCGCAATGGGCAGCGAAAAATGGGGGTGGAAAAATAGACTTGTCGTCAGCGCACCAGCCGCCGCTGCCATTAACGGCGCAAAGAGTCGATCCCATAGCGGCACTTCATTACTGCCATTTAAGGTTTGCGAAAATATCAACGCCGCCGCAACAGGTGTGCCAAATAGCGCACCGATAGTTCCGGCTGAGGCTAAAATAGTCCATTCCATCCGGTTAACTCGAGGTAACAGGCGAGCGCCTATCGTTACCGCGAGGGCGATATTAACGGTCATAATCGGATGTTCCGGCCCCAGGCTGACGCCACCGGCAAGACCGAGAATTAATGCTACGATAAGCCCTGGTAGCGCAGAAGGGGGGACTGGCGCGCCGATCAGCGGTTCACTGGCGGGATCTGGTCCGGCATGACCCTGGCTGAAACGGATAACCAGTCCCACTGCGATCCCCGTCAGCGTTAATATTCCGATGATCCACAGCGGTGAATCCTGGGCTATCCCCAGACTTCCCGGCAGTCGTTGCCAGAGTAAATTCTGTAATACCGAGGCGATTTTCATCACCACAATCAGAATAAGACTGGACGCAATCCCAATTGCCAGGGCGGGAAGCGATAATAACAACATGGTTCTGGCTCGCGAATGGAGCATGTTCTATTCCTTATGCGGGGTCAGATACTTAGTTTGCCCAGCTTGCATAAAGGCATCGCTGCAATTGGTGCTGAAACGATAAAGTAATAGTGTGACCCAGATCTATATTTACAGGGAGCCCGCCTTTCCGGCGTTGTTGTTAGGCTCCCAGGTATTTACAGTGTGAGAAAGAATTATTTTGACTTTAGCGGAGCAGTAGAAGAATGACAAAGTATGCATTAGTCGGTGATGTGGGCGGCACCAACGCACGTCTTGCTCTGTGTGATATTACCAGTGGTGAAATCTCGCAGGCTAAAACCTATTCTGGGCTTGATTATCCCAGCCTGGAAGCGGTTATCCGCGTTTATCTCGAAGAACATAAGGTCGAGGTGAAAGACGGTTGTATTGCCATCGCTTGCCCAATTACCGGTGACTGGGTGGCAATGACCAACCATACCTGGGCGTTCTCAATTGCCGAAATGAAAAAGAATCTCGGTTTTAGCCATCTGGAAATTATTAACGATTTTACCGCTGTATCGATGGCGATCCCGATGCTGAAAAAAGAGCATCTGATCCAGTTTGGCGGTAAGGAACCAGTTGAAGGTAAACCTATCGCGGTTTACGGTGCCGGAACGGGGCTAGGCGTGGCGCATCTGGTTCATGTTGATAAACGCTGGGTAAGCCTGCCAGGCGAAGGCGGTCACGTTGATTTTGCGCCAAACAGCGAAGAAGAGGCCATTATTCTCGAAATACTGCGTGCTGAAATAGGCCATGTCTCTGCTGAACGCGTGCTCTCTGGGCCAGGGCTGGTGAATTTGTACCGCGCGATTGTGAAAGCAGATAACCGTCTGCCAGAAAATCTCAAGCCAAAAGATATTACCGAACGCGCGCTGGCCGACAGTTGCACCGATTGCCGCCGCGCGTTGTCGCTGTTTTGCGTGATTATGGGCCGTTTTGGCGGCAATCTGGCGCTCAATCTCGGCACATTTGGCGGCGTGTTTATTGCGGGCGGTATCGTGCCGCGTTTCCTTGAATTCTTCAAAGCCTCTGGTTTCCGTGCCGCTTTTGAAGACAAAGGCCGCTTTAAAGAATATGTCCATGATATTCCGGCTTATCTTATCGTCCATGACAATCCGGGTCTTCTCGGCTCAGGTGCACATTTACGCCAGACCTTAGGGTACGTCCTGTAAATCCTTCCTGCCATATCGGGAGATAATCCTCCCGATAATCTTTTAAATCATACGGTTAGTTCAATTTTTCTTTGTGTTTCATCACAAGGCCGACCTGCGTCACACTTCCGCACTACGGGATTAATTCTCCAGTAAATGCATTATTTGTCTGGTAACGGCAATTTGTTTTGCACGTTCATAATTTCACTCGTTAACTATAAACGAACGAGGAAATAACGATGAGTAAGAAACTGATTGCCTTATGTGCCTGCCCGATGGGCCTTGCGCACACTTTTATGGCGGCTCAGGCGCTGGAAGAGGCCGCAGTGGAAGCTGGCTATGAAGTGAAAATTGAAACCCAGGGCGCGGACGGTATCCAGAATCGCCTGACGGCGCAGGATATCGCCGAAGCGACCATCATCATCCACTCAGTGGCAGTTACCCCGGAAGATAACGAACGTTTCGAATCCCGCGACGTTTATGAAATCACTTTGCAGGACGCAATTAAAAACGCAGCGGGCATCATCAAAGAAATCGAAGAGATGATTGCCGCTGAACAACCGTAATTTTCGACAGGGATAATTGTTATGGCCATTAAAAAACGCAGTGCAACCGTTGTGCCTGGCGCATCCGGTGCGGCAGCGGCAATTAAGAATCCGCAGGCCTCTAAAAGCAGCTTCTGGGGTGAACTTCCGCAGCATGTGATGTCAGGGATTTCACGCATGGTGCCGACCTTAATTATGGGCGGCGTGATCCTCGCTTTCAGCCAGCTGATTGCTTATAGCTGGCTAAAAATTCCCGCTGACATTGGCATTATGGATGCACTTAATAGCGGGAAATTTTCCGGTTTCGACCTCTCCTTACTGAAATTTGCCTGGCTGTCGCAGTCCTTTGGCGGCGTGTTGTTTGGTTTTGCCATTCCGATGTTTGCTGCTTTTGTGGCGAACTCCATTGGCGGCAAACTGGCGTTCCCGGCTGGGTTTATCGGCGGGTTAATGTCTACCCAGCCAACGCAACTGCTGAACTTTGATCCCAGTACCATGCAGTGGGCGACCTCTTCACCGGTGCCGTCTACCTTCATTGGTGCGCTGATCATTTCTATCGTTGCAGGTTACCTTGTGAAGTGGATGAACCAGAAAATCCAGTTACCGGATTTCCTGTTAGCGTTCAAAACCACATTTTTGCTACCGATTCTTTCCGCCATTTTTGTCATGCTGGCGATGTATTACGTCATCACCCCATTTGGCGGTTGGATCAACGGCGGTATCCGTACCGTGCTGACTGCCGCAGGTGAGAAGGGGGCGCTGATGTATGCGATGGGTATCGCAGCAGCGACCGCAATCGACCTCGGTGGCCCAATCAACAAAGCAGCAGGTTTCGTTGCTTTCAGCTTTACCACTGACCACGTATTACCGGTTACCGCGCGTTCTATCGCAATCGTCATTCCGCCGATTGGTCTGGGTCTGGCGACTATTATCGACCGTCGTTTAACCGGCAAACGCCTGTTTAACGCCCAGCTTTATCCGCAGGGTAAAACCGCCATGTTCCTGGCGTTTATGGGGATCAGTGAAGGTGCGATTCCGTTTGCGCTGGAAAGCCCCATCACCGCAATTCCGTCCTATATGGTCGGTGCGATTGTCGGCTCCACCGCCGCTGTCTGGCTGGGCGCAGTGCAATGGTTCCCGGAATCAGCAATCTGGGCGTGGCCGCTGGTGACTAATCTGGGCGTTTACATGGCGGGGATCGCGCTGGGGGCAATCATTACCGCGCTGATGGTGGTGTTCCTGCGTTTGATGATGTTCCGCAAAGGCAAATTGTTAATCGATAGCCTGTAAGAAGGACAATCCTAATGACATTACTCGCTTCGCTGCGCGACTGGCTTAAGGCGCAACAGCTGGATGCGGTGCTTCTCTCCTCACGGCAGAACAAACAGCCCCATCTGGGGATTTCCACCGGGTCAGGCTATGTGCTGATTAGTCGTGAGAGCGCGCACATTCTGGTGGATTCGCGCTATTACGTGGAGGTGGAAGCTCGTGCGCAAGGCTACCAGCTACATTTGCTTGACGCGACGCACACGCTGGCAACCATCGTCAATCAAATCATTGCCGATGAGCAGCTGCAAACGCTCGGTTTTGAAGGCCAGCAGGTGAGTTGGGAAACCGCGCACCGCTGGCAGGTTGAACTTAATGCAAAGCTGGTCAGCGCCACGCCGGATGTGCTGCGGCAAATCAAAATGCCAGAGGAGGTGGAGAAAATCCGTCTCGCCTGTGGGATTGCCGATCGTGGTGCAGAGCATATTCGCCGCTTTATTCAGGCGGGGATGAGCGAATGTGAGATAGCTGCTGAACTGGAGTGGTTTATGCGCCAGCAGGGAGCAGAAAAAGCCTCCTTTGACACCATTGTTGCCAGTGGCTGGCGTGGGGCGCTGCCGCACGGCAAGGCCAGCGACAAAGTGGTTGTAGCGGGCGAGTTTGTCACACTCGATTTCGGTGCGCTGTATCAGGGCTACTGCTCTGATATGACGCGCACCTTTCTGGTTCATGGCGAAGGGGTGAGCGCCGAATCTCACCCGCTGTTTAACGTGTATCAGATTGTCCTGCAAGCGCAACTGGCGGCAATCTCCGCGATTCTCCCCGGCGTGCGTTGCCAGCAGGTTGACGACGCCGCGCGTCGGGTCATTACAGAAGCCGGTTATGGAGAGTATTTCGGCCATAACACCGGTCATGCAATCGGCATTGACGTACATGAAGATCCGCGTTTTTCACCACGTGATACCACGATGCTCCAGCCTGGCATGTTACTGACCGTAGAGCCGGGGATTTATTTGCCAGGGCAAGGGGGCGTGCGCATCGAAGATGTTGTGCTGGTTACCCCGCAAGGCGCAGAAGTGCTCTACGCCATGCCGAAAACAGTGTTGCTCACGGGAGAGGCATAATGGATTTATCGCTATTAAAAGCGTTGAGCGAGGCAGATGCGATCGCCTCCTCGGAACAGGAAGTCCGGCAGATTCTGCTGGATGAAGCGGATCGACTGCAAAAAGAAGTGCGATTTGACGGTCTGGGATCGGTGCTGATCCGCCTCAATGAATCGATGGGGCCGAAGGTGATGATCTGCGCACATATGGATGAAGTGGGGTTTATGGTGCGTAGCATCTCCCGCGAAGGCGCGATCGATGTGCTGCCGGTTGGCAACGTGCGCATGGCTGCCCGTCAGCTTCAGCCGGTGCGGATCACTACCCGTGAAGAGTGCAAAATTCCCGGCCTGCTCGACGGCGAGCGGCAGGGAAATGAGGTTAGCGTAATGCGCGTGGACATTGGCGCGCGCTCGTATGATGAAGTGATACAGGCGGGAATTCGTCCAGGCGATCGCGTCACGTTTGATACCGCTTTTCAGGTTCTCCCTCACCAGAGGGTGATGGGGAAAGCCTTTGATGACCGCCTCGGTTGCTATCTGCTGGTGACGTTACTGCGCGAACTACACAGCGCCGAGTTGCCTGCGGAAGTGTGGCTGGTGGCAAGTTCCAGCGAAGAGGTGGGATTACGCGGCGGGCAAACCGCCACCCGCGCGGTGTCGCCGGACGTCGCCATTGTGCTTGATACCGCCTGCTGGGCGAAAAACTTTGATTATGGCGCGGCGAACCATCGCCAGATTGGTAACGGTCCGATGCTGGTGTTAAGCGATAAATCGCTGATTGCGCCACCAAAACTCACTGCCTGGATTGAAACCGTGGCGGCAGAAATTGGCGTGCCGTTACAGGCGGATATGTTCAGTAACGGCGGCACGGACGGTGGAGCGGTTCACTTAACCGGTACTGGCGTACCCACAGTGGTGATGGGGCCAGCAACCCGCCATGGACATTGCGCCGCATCGATTGCCGACTGCCGCGATATTTTGCAGATGCAGCAACTTTTATCTGCCCTTATTCAACGTCTTACCCGTGAGACGGTTGTTCAACTGACGGATTTCAGATGATTTCCCGATTAACCCGGAGCGGTTATGTTAACGATTCAATTTCTCTGTCCTTTGCCTAACGGTCTTCATGCCCGTCCGGCGTGGGAACTTAAAGAACAGTGTAGTCAGTGGCAAAGCGAAATCGCTTTTATCAACCATCGCCAGAACGCCAAGGCCGATGCCAAAAGTTCACTGGCGCTGATTGGCACCGGCACTTTATTTAATGACAGTTGCAGCCTGAACATTAGCGGTAGCGATGAAGAACAGGCACGGCGCGTACTGGAAGAGTACATCCAGGTGCGCTTTATCGACAGCGACAGCATCCAACCGACACAAGCAGAACTGACGGCGCATCCGCTGCCACGTTCATTAAGTCGCCTTAACCCTGATTTGCTGTACGGTAACGTGCTGGCGAGCGGCGTCGGTGTTGGTACGTTAACGTTGTTGCAGAGCGACAGCCTCGACAGTTATCGGGCGATCCCTGCCAGTGTGCAAGACACCACCCGGCTGGAACACAGCCTGGCAACGCTTGCCGAACAACTGAACCAGCAGCTGCGCGAGCGTGACGGCGAAAGTAAAACCATTCTTAGCGCCCATTTGTCGCTGATTCAGGATGAGGAGTTTGCGGGGAATATCCGTCGTCTGATGGCAGAACAACATCAGGGACTGGGGGCGGCAATCATCAGCAATATGGAGCAGGTTTGCGACAAACTTTCTGCCTCTGCCAGCGATTATCTGCGCGAGCGAGTTAGTGATATTCGTGATATCAGCGAACAGTTGCTGCATATCACCTGGCCGGAACTGAAGCCGCGCAATAATCTGCTGCTTGAAAAATCGACCATTCTGGTCGCCGAAGATTTAACTCCAAGCCAGTTTTTGAGTCTCGATTTAAAAAATCTCGCAGGCATGATTCTGGAGAAAACCGGGCGCACATCGCATACCCTGATTCTGGCGCGAGCTTCGGCGATCCCGGTACTGAGCGGCTTGCCGCTGGATGCGATAGCCCGTTATGCCGGGCAACCGGCGGTGCTTGACGCCCAGTGTGGCGTGCTGGCGATTAATCCTGATGACGCGGTGAGCGGTTATTACCAGGTTGCTCAGACGCTGGCGGACAAACGCCAAAAACAACAGGCGCAGGCCGCCGCGCAGCTGGCCTATTCCCGTGATAACAAGCGAATTGATATCGCCGCGAATATTGGCACCGCTCTGGAAGCCCCTGGTGCGTTTGCCAATGGCGCGGAAGGCGTCGGGCTGTTCCGCACCGAAATGCTGTATATGGATCGCGATAGCGCGCCGGACGAGCAGGAACAGTTTGAAGCCTACCAGCAGGTGTTACTGGCGGCGGGCGACAAGCCAATTATTTTCCGCACGATGGACATCGGCGGCGATAAAAGCATTCCTTATCTGAATATTCCCCAGGAAGAGAACCCGTTCCTCGGCTATCGCGCGGTACGTATTTACCCGGAATTTGCTGGCCTGTTCCGTACCCAGCTACGGGCCATTTTGCGTGCTGCCAGTTACGGTAACGCTCAGTTGATGATTCCGATGGTTCACAGCCTCGATCAGATCTTATGGGTGAAGAGCGAGATCCAGAAAGCGATCCTTGAGCTTAAGCGCGACGGCCTGCGTCATGCAGAGACGATTACGCTTGGGATCATGGTGGAAGTGCCATCGGTTTGCTACATCATCGACCACTTCTGCGATGAGGTCGATTTCTTTAGTATCGGCTCGAACGATATGATCCAGTATCTGTATGCGGTCGATCGTAATAACCCGCGCGTATCGCCGCTGTATAACCCGATTACGCCATCTTTCCTGCGCATGTTGCAGCAGATAGTTACCACTGCGCATCAGCGGGGAAAATGGGTCGGCATTTGCGGTGAGCTGGGTGGTGAAAGCCGTTATCTGCCGCTACTGCTTGGGCTGGGCCTGGATGAGCTAAGTATGAGTAGCCCGCGCATTCCGGCGGTGAAAAGCCAGCTTCGTCAACTGGATAGCGAGGCGTGTCGGGAACTGGCACGTCAGGCTTGCGAGTGCCGCAGTGCGCAGGAAATTGAAGCGTTACTCACCGCCTTTACGCCGGAAGAAGACGTTCGCCCATTGCTGGCGCTGGAGAATATCTTTGTTGATCAGGCTTTTAGTAATAAAGAGCAGGCGATTCAGTTTCTGTGCGGCAACCTTGGCGTCAACGGGCGCACTGAGCATCCGTTCGAGCTGGAAGAAGATGTCTGGCAGCGGGAAGAGATTGTGACTACTGGCGTTGGTTTTGGCGTGGCGATCCCGCACACTAAATCTCAGTGGATCCGCCATTCCAGTATCAGCATTGCCCGGCTGGTGAAACCGGTTGACTGGCAGTCAGAAATGGGCGAAGTCGAGCTGGTGATCATGCTGACGCTGGGCGCTAGCGAAGGGATGAACCATGTGAAGGTCTTCTCGCAGCTGGCGCGCAAACTGGTGAATAAAAACTTCCGCCAGTCACTGTTCGCCGCGCAAGACGCACAAAGCATCCTGACGCTGCTGGAAACGGAATTAACCTTCTGACGTTAGCCCTGAAAACGGGCGCTGTACTCTCCCGGCGTCAGGCCAAACTGACGCCGGAAGACGCGACAAAAATAGTCGCTATCCGGAAAGCCGCAACGCTGCGCCACTTCATGAATCGACAGATGATATTTCTGCAAAATCATCCTCGCCTTCGCCATTCGCACCCAACGCACATATTCGATAAAACGCATCGTCCCATGCTGCGCAAACAGTTTTGACAAATGATTGGGCGTGATATTAAAAAACAGCGCCACGCTCTCGCGGGTGAGCGGCTGGGCGTAGTTATCCTGAACCCAGTTACAAATGCTGTGATAGAGAAAATCGCCGCGAGGTTGCGAATTGCCCGGCGGCATATTCACCACGTTGCGGCAAAGATGCAGCAAACTTAACACCAGTGGCTGAATGATATTCTGCTCCAGCGGCGAACGGCTGAGATGGGTGAGGGCGGTGAGCATTGCTTCACCTTCACCGCGTTGCAGACTGGGAAGCTGGATCCGGCGAACCGGATGCAACAATGACGTGCTGCGGCTATCGTAATACGATAACCCAAGCCAGGTCGGTGCGAACACCAGGCTTAAGAGCATCACCGGTTTGTTGTTGACCGGTAAATTAGCCGCGCGCGCCGGAATAAACAGCATTTCCCCTTCCACCATACGCTGCTGCTTTGCTTCCAGCAGATTGCCGTATTCGCCGCGCAGCACGATATCCAGACGGGGAAAGTCAATACATAAACTACCCACCGGCAACGAGGCAGGCTGGCTGGCAAACCAGACGCGCCCAAGTAGTTGCGGGTTAAGCACCAGGCCGCTGAACAGATCGGCGAAAAATTGTTGATCGGCGGGCAAGCCTGTTGCTTTCATGAATATTCCTGATTACAGATGCATTAACTGCCTGAATTCTTTAACTTTGCTGCGGCTGACTGGCACTTCAAAATCCAGATCTTTTAGCCGCAGAATATAAGTGTTATTAAACCACGGTTCGATTTCGCGGATTTTGTTCAGATTGACACAAAACGAGCGATGGCAGCGGAAAAAATGCGATGGAGGCAGCTTGCTGCAAAACTCGGTAATGTTCATCGGCATTACGTAGGATTCACGCCGCGTATAGACAAAGGTCATTTTTTCGTGCGCTTCGGCGTAATAGATATCATTAATTGGCGTAACGATAATTCGCTCATCTTTCACCAGATTAATGGTGTCATTCTCACGCGTTACCGTTGTGGCAGGCGTACTGCTGGTTTGCTGTTGCTGCCAGGCCGCTTCCAGTTTTTGCAGCATCCCGGTGATGCGTGATTCCTGATACGGTTTGAGAATGTAGTCAAACGCCTCCAGTTCAAACGCTTCTACCGCATGTTCTTTCCACGCGGTGATAAACACAATAAACGGTTTATGGGCAAACTGGCTGATGTTTTGCGCCAGCAGCACGCCATCCAGCGACGGAATATTGATATCCAGAAAAATGGCGTCGACGCGGTTATGCTGCAAAAACTTCAACACGTCCAGACCGTCGTCAAAGGTGCCGACAATCTCCATCTGGCTGTGCTCTTTAATTAGCCAGCTCAGTTCCTGTTGTGCCAGGAATTCGTCTTCAACAATGATGACTTTCACAATATCACTCCGGCTCAAAGCAATAACGTAGCCTGTGAGGCGACAGGGGTGCGTTGGTTAGGAATGTAAAACGCGATTTCCGTCCCAGGCTCCAGACGACGAATATGCAGCCCCTCACCATATAACAACTTCACGCGATGATGCACATTCAGCAGGCCAATTTTATTGCCCGGCATTTCGTTCGCTTCGACCCGCTCAATCACTTTCGGATCGATGCCGTGCCCGGTATCTCTCACCGCAATACGAACCCGATTACCGCACTCCGCAACGCTGATGGTGACAACACCTTTTCCCTTACAAGGTTGAATACCGTGAACAATGGCGTTTTCTACCAGCGGCTGGATCAGCAGGCTGGGAATGCAGCAATTCACCTCTTCATCAATATCATAGATAACCGTCAGCTTGTCGCCAAAGCGGGCCTGCTCAATGGCAATATAGTCTTTAATTTGATACAGCTCTTTTTTGATATCGATTTGCTCATCGTCTTTTAATTCAATGTTATAGCGCAGATAACGCGACAGATTAAAGATCAGCTGGCGAGCGGTATCCGGATTCAGGCGAATTGATGAGGAGATTGCGTTCAGAGCGTTAAACAGGAAATGGGGATTAATTTTGCTTTGCAGGGCGCGAAGCTCTGCCTTATTTGCCATTTCGCGTAATTGCTCGGCGCGAGAAACCTCCAGTTGTGTGGAGATAATTTGCGACAGCCCGACCGCCATCTCCTGTAATGACGATGTAATCTGGTGCGCGTGGCAGTAGTAAATTTTGAGCGTACCGGTCACAACGCCTTTCTCCCACAATGGGATCACCAGCATGGAATGAATCTCTGGTGTGCGATGGGCTTCATCATTGTTTTTAATGATGATTTTTCCGTAATTCATCGCCTGGCGGGTTGTCGGGCTAATAAAGTCATCACCATTCTGATAATTATGTTCACCCACGCCAACATACGCCAGCACATGATCGGTATTGGTGATTGCTACCGCATCGGCGTGAATATCATCGCGGATAATTTCGCAGACTTTACGTAATGATTCGCTATTGACATGGCGAAACAGCGGCAGCGTTTTGTTGGCGATATCCAGCGCCAGCTTGGCCTGCCGCGCGGCGCTGGCCTCCTTTTCGCCCTCAACGCTTTGCACCAGCAGCACAATAAAGCCGATACAGACGCTGCCAAGGATCATCGGGATACCGATTTTAGAGACGATATCGATCCCCAGTTCGGTGGTCGGCGCCCAGACAATCACCAGAATCATGGTCAACGTTTCACACAACATACCGCCGAGAATACCGACACGCCAACGCTGCGCTTTGGGGATTTTTAGGTTGATCCAGCCCGATATACATCCCGCCAGAATACTGGTGATAAAGCAGGGGATCGCCGTCACGCCGCCGATATCAATAAGATAGCGGTGAATCCCGGCTATCACGCCGGTAATGATCCCCACCCACGGACCAAATAAAATCCCGCCTGACATCACCGCAATAATACGCACGTTAACCAGTGAGCCTTCCACCGGCACGCCGGACCAGGTGCTGAACAGGGCGAACAGCGAGAAAATGGCGGTAACTGCGAGCAGCTCTTTCGGTGAGTGCGCCGACTTGTGCAACAACTCGCGAAACAGGCGGATACGAATAAGGAAGAACAGGCAGATAAGCATTAACGCTGCCCGATCGAAGACCGCCAGCAGCATGTTGAATATTTCGTGCACGGGTAACTCTGGATAAGGATTAAACCTCTATGATAGGTAACCTGAAGGCTGATGACCAGCAGGCCATTTTTTGAGGAAAAACCACAATTTTAAAAGGGGATTATAAGGTAAATGGTGCATTGCCAATGCATCTCTTATTAATACACACTCAGAAGGTAAATTTATTGAAATTATAATGTTAATTAATGTGGGTTTGATTTTCTTAAAAGAAAGTAAGGATTTCCCGTTTTATTACAGATGTTCCTCTTTTTTGGTAGAAAAAAATTTTTGCTAAAACGCTCGACAGACAGAAATTAATCAGGCTATTTTCAAAACAGCCACCATCGTGGCAGCGTCGCTCGGACGGTCCGGGCGCTAACGTTTATCTGAGGAAATTATGGCTGACACTCGCCCTGAACGTCGCTTTACGCGTATTGATCGTCTCCCGCCCTACGTTTTTAACATTACCGCTGAACTGAAAATGGCTGCGCGTCGGCGTGGCGAAGATATTATCGATTTCAGTATGGGCAATCCGGACGGCGCGACCCCGCCGCATATCGTCGAAAAACTCTGTACCGTGGCGCAGCGCCCGGACACACACGGCTATTCCACTTCACGCGGCATTCCGCGCTTACGTCGCGCCATTTCCCGCTGGTATCAGGATCGCTACGATGTCGAGATTGATCCGGAATCAGAAGCCATCGTCACCATTGGCTCGAAAGAGGGGCTGGCGCATCTGATGCTGGCGACGCTGGATCACGGCGACACGGTGCTGGTGCCGAATCCAAGTTATCCGATTCATATCTACGGCGCTGTGATTGCCGGTGCGCAGGTACGTTCAGTGCCGCTGGTGGAGGGTGTCGATTTCTTCAATGAACTGGAACGCGCTATTCGCGAAAGCTATCCGAAACCGAAGATGATGATCCTCGGCTTCCCGTCGAACCCAACAGCGCAATGTGTGGAACTGGAGTTCTTCGAAAAAGTGGTGGCGCTGGCGAAACGCTACGATGTGCTGGTGGTCCACGACCTGGCCTATGCTGATATCGTCTACGATGGCTGGAAAGCGCCGTCAATCATGCAGGTGCCGGGCGCACGTGACGTGGCGGTTGAGTTCTTTACCTTGTCGAAAAGTTACAACATGGCAGGCTGGCGTATCGGCTTTATGGTTGGTAACAAAACGCTGGTCAGTGCGCTGGCGCGTATCAAAAGTTATCACGATTACGGCACCTTTACACCGTTACAGGTGGCTGCAATTGCCGCGCTGGAAGGCGATCAACAGTGCGTGCGCGATATTGCCGAACAGTATAAGCGCCGCCGCGATGTGCTGGTAAAAGGGCTGCATGAAGCGGGCTGGATGGTCGAAATGCCGAAAGCTTCGATGTATGTCTGGGCGAAAATCCCTGAACCGTATGCGGCAATGGGCTCGCTGGAGTTTGCCAAAAAGCTGCTTAACGAAGCGAAGGTCTGTGTCTCGCCGGGGATTGGCTTTGGTGACTACGGCGACACGCATGTACGCTTTGCGTTGATTGAAAACCGTGACCGTATTCGTCAGGCAGTCAGAGGCATCAAAGCGATGTTCCGAGCCGATGGTTTACTTCCAGCCAGCAGTAAACATATTCACGAAAACACGGAATAAACACCTTCGCCAGAAACGCAAACAGGAGCCAGATGGCTCCTGTTTTTCATTGCACAGTTTGCTTTTAGATCATCAGGGCAAAAGTACCGGCCCAAACGATGACCATAAAAGAAATGCCCATAAAGAAATATTTCACTTTACATCTCTCCGCGTAATTACTGTTACGCCTGAATGACTTCATTACATCTGATACAGTGAGTTGACACCGGGAAAACGACCTTAACAGGGCTCTGTTTTGCCGTGGGCATCACCCCAGAATTCTGAGCTGATTTGCTCGAGACGGCGCTAATGTACGCCTAAAACTAAATTGAAACAAGTGGCATTTTCTTATTTACTTTTAGTAACTTACAAGTGTCTCATATCGGCGACAGTTTAATTTCTGTCAGTAATAATTCATAATTCAGCGAAGGGAAAAGCCTTAAGAAAAAAGCCATAAAAACCATTGGGTTATTATGGCTAATTTGAGGAGGGAAGAAGCGTTGGTCGTTTGTTAAACGTATAACGATGCTTCACCCACCGGACGCGTTTTGAAGCGGCGGTGGATCCAGAGATACTGCTCCGGTGCGCGCATAATCTCTTTCTCAATAATCTTGTTCATATAAGCCGCAGCCTGACCTTCATCAGTCGGGTAGCCTTCCATTTCTGGGGTGATATACAAACGGTATCCGCTGTAATCGGCTTTTCGTACCATCGTCACAGTTAACATGGCGGAACCTGAGAGGCGTGACAACACGTAAGTGCCATTGGTCGTCGCAACATTTTCTACCGCAAAGAACGGAGCGAAGGAGCTTCCTTTACGACCATAATCCTGGTCGGGAGCGAACCATACGGCTTCACCTTTTTTCAAAGCACCAACAATACCGCGCAGATTATTCCTGCCGATCATCGCTTTATTTGAGCGCATCCGACCACGGGTCTGCACCCATTCCATCAATTGATTATTATGCGGACGATAAGTTGCCATCATTGGCTGGCAAAGCCCCATTACGCGGCCACCCAGTTCCAGAGACATAAAATGTACGCCGACGACCATTACGCCGCGATTTTGCATTTGTGCGCGTTGCAGGTTATCCAGACCTTCAACATCAAACCATTTACGCACGCGACGATCGGGCCAGAACCACGCCATGCCGGTTTCTACCAGCGCCATGCCGAGTGAACGAAAGTTTTCGGCAATCATCTTCTCGCGTTCTTCAGATGAATGCTGCGGGAAGCAAAGTTCAAGGTTTTTACGGGCGATGAATTCGCGACGTTTCAGAAATGGTCTGGCCATCGTGCCGATACGTGTGCCAAGAAAGCACAAGACAGGATAAGGAAGTTGTACCCAAAGCCAGAGTACGCCCAGACCAAACCACGTGAGCCAGTAGCGAGGATGGAGAAACTCGCGGGAAAATTTGCGCTGTGGAAACATAGTTACCTTCTGTAGATACGAATTGTTGTATCGCAGAAGATTCCATGTCGACAGCGGTACACTCAATAATATTAGGCCATCATGTACGACAATGGTTCCTGTAAAGAGTGTAAAGACTAGTCAGGACAAAACCACGAGGAGCATGAATGCGGTACTTCCATTTTATCATCAGCCGATTGTTTTCAGCTACTGATTATTAATCACTCAAGTAAATATTTTTCAGGAGCGAATAGCCCTATTTTTTAACATCTTGTTTTTATTAGAACCTGGCAAAAATTGCCAGTGATTAAGAATTGTCTTACTATTAAATTACCTGAAGTAACAGGTTTTTTAGCGCGGCAGGAGGTTGAGCTATGATTTATTTATGGATGTTTCTCGCCCTGTGTATTGTTTGTGTCAGCGGATATATTGGCCAGGTACTAAATGTAGTATCTGCCGTCTCTTCATTTTTCGGCATGGTGATCCTCGCCGCCCTCATTTATTACTTCACTATGTGGTTAACTGGCGGTAACGAGCTGGTAACGGGGATATTTATGTTTATTGCCCCGGCTTGTGGCTTGATGATCCGCTTTATGGTGGGGTATGGAAGGCGGTAGTGAGGGGGAAATTTTTTATGACAGGTGTTCAGAGCACCAACTGAAGAGATTGTTCACCTGTGACCATCCATTTCGTGAATATATAATGCCACTTTAGAGCAATTGGCTGGACATGACCGTTATTGTTGAGTTGGTGGCTGTTTTTACGTCATTTCCGATAAAAGGCCTTTGCATAGAATTGTGTACAAACACGAAAAAAAGAGTGTGTTAGAAATTCTGGGGCATTTCAGGAAGTTGCAATCAGAAAGGAATGGCGTATGTACCTGTCCTTCGATTTTGATAAAACCCTTAGGTGCTTCAGTCCGGATCTAACGGATGAAGACGGCATTTTAGATCATTTAATCAAACAGTTAACCTCTGCTGCATTGACTGAGGAATTTGGCTCTCATCTGGTTCAGTAGTTGGAACCCAGGTCTAAAAACGGTTCCAGTAAAAAGATTATTAAAGCCACAACGGGCAGTTTCGAATGGACTGCGTCACGCGACTCTAATCGCTCGGTTGACTCCCAATTAGTGAAAAAGCGCCAGATCACGTTCCCCGATAAGATCGAACGGATGATCATTCTCTTGTTGTGCTTGGGGTACACTGGAGGATCTCTACAGTGAGATTGAAGATTTATATGCTTTCAGCGTGCTCGCTATGACCATCATCACCGTGACAAATAAGACCATTTCTGAGTTAAACCAGTGGCAACAACGTCTACTGGAAAAGTTCTATCGTCTGACTGGATGCCATTCAATATAAAATACAGGAAGATGACCGTTATCAGGACAAAGCAGTTAAGACGATACAACAGCTGAATCTGGAAAGTAAAAAGAAGTTCTGAGTCTGTATCTGCTTAAAAAAGAATGGCTAGTTTCTGGTCATTTGTATTAAGTGACCAGCAAAATTAAAGCCCCTGCTTCGGGGCATAAATCATGCAATACTTTAGTGGCAGTGAATTTCGCTAATTAAGTTTGTTGGAACAATCATAACCCAGTTTGCTGGTTTGATTTGTATGGCTGAATTTGCGTTATCAATTTTTTCAGCGTGACATATTGAATAATAAAAATGATCATTTAAAAAAATGTTTTTCTTTGCCATTTCACCTTCTGATATTATGTCTGCATTCACAATATAAATACACAATAACACCCCGGAAATAAAATAAGATAAATAACTGATTGGCTTTGAGAAATTACATTGAGATAAACATGCTATGAACAATAAGATAGAGAGAAAGTTTGTTCCTACAAAATATCTATCGGGAAATGTAGTTTGATAGTTATTCAGGAGATCGCTGAGGCCGATTCTACCAAAAACAGTCGTAACAAGACAGATAAAGAGTGCGATCGCTAAAGTCAGTAAATGCTTTTTTATTGTTGAATCTTTAGTTTTGTAAATAATTGTTGTGCAAAAAATAATATATACAAATGAAAGGATTATCGATATTGAATCATTTAATTTTTCGTACCACGGAAATATAAATGGATAAAGGAGTAGCCGAGCCGTTACCATTTCAATAATATTATTAGGATTATAGCCATAGTCACCAAGTCCGCCAGAGCCGTTGAGTCGCGGAAGTATAAATAAAGCTAATATGAGCATGGATATTGTTAAAGGCAGCATATCTTTAATTAAAATATACTTTTCTCTAACATTCAAAAATTTAAAGGAATAATAAAATCCTACAATTATAAATACGACTGGGTTTGTTGCGGCGGTTAACCAGATCATTATGTCGATAATTATTTTAGACAATTTTTTATTGACGTACTCTCTCTGTATAATAAGAGCACTCGCTATAGCTGGCATATAAAAACCAATTTGTAGCAAATGACCGATATTTTCATATTGAGAATGACCTAAAGGCAACAAGAGAGTTGTGAAATATACTAAAATAGCAAATAATGGATTGGATATTTTAATAATCAAATGGAAAGCCATAACGGCCATTAGGCTATAAAAAAGATATGATACTACAGCTATAGATTGCGGAAGAAGTAATAATGGACTCCCGCTTATAATACTGCTGATTGATGTTGATACAAACAAAAAGAAAATATTAAAGAATACAAAATAATCTTCTCTGGCATTAATGAAGGTTTCTAGCCAACCATGACTCAACGCATTAGCAACCCAGACACCATCTTCCGCATAAATCCAGGGGGTGATTATCGGAGTCGTATAACGCATAGCCAAAATTATCATGCCAAAAATTGTTAAAATAATATAACTGCTGATATTTATATTTCTCATTTCCCTTTTTCCTGATTATAAAATCCCAAACACGCTTTAAATAAGACAATCAGTACGGAAAAGTTTCCCTTTATTCCATTTATTTTTGTAGGTACTTCACCTTTAGGATAACGACGAATGGTTGGAATTTCTAAGCAACGATAACCAAGTTGTGGGACTCGGTATGAAAGATATGCCAGTAGTTCATAAGATGAGAAAATATCACGGAACGGTGCAACACGCTCGTCAAGCAGCATTTTTCTACTATACCCCCTAAATCCTTGAGTAGTATCTGTCCATTTAAATCCTGAAAAGAAACTAATCATAGGCGCGTGGATAAAACGTATTGCAATATCTCGGGTGAGAGGGGTATTTTCTGCTACACCTCCAACAAGGAAACGAGATGCCTGGACGAAATGCACCCCATCTTTTAGAGCTGTGATAAATTGTGGAATAGCCACAGGATCATCTTTGTCATTTCCATCAATAGTCACAATGCCTTCATAACCTTGCTCAAGAGCAAAAGCATAGGCACATCTTAGCTGTGCGCTTAGCTTACCTGGTGCTTTTTTAAGTATTAAACCGCGAACGCCTTTTTCCTGTAGGATATTGGGATTCAGAGAACCATCGGTGCTGCCACCATCAATAATAATTATATCCGCATAAGTTGATACATTTATGGCAGCCATTCTTGCTAATAGGTTATGTATACGATTGCCTTCGTTAATTACGGGGATAACGACACAATAATTGTGTTTTTTACCAAGCCACATTTGGTTTTCATAGGCAGGGACTTGCCATTTGGCGCGAAGTGTTTGAGATATAGATTCAGTCATAATGTTTACTTAACTTTAAGGGTAATAAGGGCGACACCACTCATCACCAACAGAATTCCAGTAACGGTAGACCAGTAAACTGGTTCTCGGAAAATAACGACAGAGAATAATGCGACACAGGCAATTGCACCAGAGGTCAGTATTGGGTGTGCTACATTCAAAGGTAAAAATGCCAGTGTAACAGCATATAACAAAAAGGCAATTCCATATAGAAATATTCCTAACCATAATGGCCAATTTGCAAGCGCAGCAAGAGGTTCAGCCAGACTTGGGAGCCTTCTGGGAGGGGTTATTGCTAATTTTATAAGAACACTGGCCGAGGCATTAGAAAATATGCCAAGAATCAAAATGAGCCACTTCATGCTATTCCCTCTTTCTACTGACGATAATGAGAAATTGCGAAATCAAGAGCATCCTCAATAGAGGAAAGCGAATGTTTATTTTGGGGGGCGAGCATTTCAATTGTTGCAATTGAGTTCGGTAATGCGTGATAGAGAGCATTAGCAATATGTGTATGATTCGCACCGCTATAGCCTAAAGGAGCCAGATCTGGTTCACTGAGATGAATGTGACCTATAATGTCAGCGTTTTGCTGAAGGATATCATTAATATTTTCTTTGTTAATTATGATGGCACCAGTATCCAGCTGCATTTTAATTGCTGGGTGATTTACTTGCCGAACAACAAAAGCAGTTTCAGCACTGTTAATCATAAAATTTGCCCCGTAACAGACTGGGTTTGGTTCAAGGCAAAAATAAACGCCTTCTTGCTGCGCAATATCACCAAGATGATTAAAGAAATTTATTGCAATTTCAAGAGTGATACTATCAGATAATCCTTTTCGGTCGCGGTTTTTAGGTGATCCAAACACTAATGCTGGAATTCCTAAACCGGCAGCAATACGACTGATAGCCTGTAAGTGAACCAACATTCTTTTTTGTACTTCGTTGGTTGAAAAAAGATTTAACCCTTGGGTTCCAAATAATAGTGATTGCATACCAACTAATGAAATTCCATTATCATGCCAGTAATTACGAACGGCAAATATTTCGTGTTCACTTGCGTCTAACGGATTGGAGAAGTATTTTCCAGGGACAATATCTATTGCATCAATCTGTCTGGAATGTAGTAGGTGACAGATAGAATCATCATTAGTTATATTCCAGGCTATACCTGAGAGTGAAAGTCTCATTTTAATTACTGCCTATTTCAGATTGTGCATAAGCGCGTATTGCCATCAATGATTCACGACGGTTATACTGATAGTCATGGTCGTTAGTAAATAGGTGACTATGGCAACTTTTCATATCGTAATATCCAGGTTTATCCTGAATGTGATTGCAAAACTCGAAGCCAAAGCTATGTTGTGCTATATCAGCGACGCTTATGGGTGCCGCAGTCAAATGTACCAGCGATAATTTATGTTGTAGCGCAATGTTAATGTCATACCACAAGTTTATCATCGGGTAAAATTGAAAAACACTACGACTTTCAATTTGAAAAATATTATTTTTATGCAAAAAATCATAGATAATGTTTTTTTTGAGACCTGGCCCAACGAGGCCTGGTAATCGTACAATTAGATTGTCAGGGAATTGTTTGCTCACAAATTGTTCTAAATAATATCTGTGTGCACCATAAGCATGTAATCCTTCTGTTTCGATTGATGTAGTCTCATCAACATTAACTGGATCTTTAAAGACATCTACAGTACTAATCAAAATAAATTTTTGACAAGATATGTTTTTTAATTTTTCAATTAGGTTATTGATTTTTTTTATGTCGTCGGCTGGGTCTTTATTTGCAAGCCACTTTTGTGCAGGGGCACCGGCACAAACTACAGTATCAAATGTTTTCCCAACAATTTCGCCGATGTTGGTTGAGCGATATTGTGCATCGAAACGACGTTGTCTTAATAAAGTTGTACCGACAAAACCGGAATATCCAATCAATGCGTCCATTCTTCCCCCCTAGTCTGTGGTGTTAAACCATCACGACCAGTTTGTACATAATTAGACTCTAGTGGCAGAGAAGTGTGCATAACATTAAACCTATCGGTATTAACCATGACTTCACTTGTTCGTTCATAAACCACTGCATATTCTGCCTGTGAGTTGCTTTCATCCAGCAGGCGCCCCAAATACTCGCCAAAAAAAGCCATCATGACGAACTGAATTATAAATAGTGAAGTTACAACTAATATAGACGTTGTCCAGCCCTCAACAATAAGCCCACTGAACAGATGGATCAACACGCTATAACACGCAAATAGAAAACCCGCAAGACTTCCGCCGAAACCGAGAATAGACATCCAACGTAGCGGCTTAGTGGAGTTAAATATTACCAAGTGCATCAATCGATGCAATGATGTTACTACCCCGGCGCCCTCTGATTGTTTTAGCGGTTTGTAGATGAGGGCTTCGGCTGGATAGCCGGTTTTGTGAATACGAAGATAGAATTGATGGTGAAATCGACCGATTCGAGTAACGGCATTTACAGCGCGACGGCTTAAACAACGTAACCCCGTTGAATTAGAAGGAATCTCATAATCTATGGTGCGCAATGCAACATTCATGAGTCGACGAAGTATCCGATAACGTAGTGAACGAACGCTATTCGAGACACCAATTACGACATCGGCACCTTCACGACATTTGTTAACACTTTGAGGTACGACTTCTACCGGATCGGCCAGTGGATTCCATAAAACAACAAAATCACCAATAGCACTTTCTAATCCAGCCGCTAACGCAACATCATGAAATACGGGAGTGGATAGCTGGATTATTCGTACACAAGGAATATCCTTCAACACTCGATCTTCTACCTGTGCACTCGTACTGTCTAACCCCGGTGCTATCACGACTAATTCGTAATCACTGTATAGCGTATCCAGAAGTGAGGCAAGTTTAGATAAAGAAGCATAGATATAATTCAAGTGGTCTGGAATGACAATAACGACTGATACAAAAGATTCACTTTTCATTTTTATCAACTCAACTCGATCACGCGTTCTATTTCATGTAGAGCATCATAAATATTGTCAATTTTCCCACCCATCACGCAGTGAAGCCCCTTCAATATATAATTCGGGCGAAATAAAATTGGGCGAGAATCATCGCTATCACTTCGTGGAAGGATTGTTTTTACTTCCCAGATTGAGCTTTGATATTGGCATTCACTCAAACAAGGAATATAACGCGTGGCATCTCTTATCATATGCCCCCAAGCCGAATGCCGTTCATTTAGTTCATACTTTCTATATGCATCCTCATAAGGTTTATTTGGTCTGTCATTCCATTGGTAATGGGGTGTGTATCGAACATGGCTGAAGGAATGTAGTTGAGCTGGTGGGAATGGCATAACAGAAAAAAATGGGCCGCACATTAGTGTTAGCCCCATTTTTTTTAGCTCATCTGGAACAGTTACAAGGCACATTTCCGTCATTTCATGACGAAGGGGTATTAATGTAAGCTCAGAACCATTCAAGAGATAATTAATTCTTGAATAAGTACAATTGAAAAGATGATCAACATAGCTAATATCTGGTTGTCCAGATATTGTTGTGATTACCTCTAACCCTTCACCAGATTTGCTAACTTTTTCAACAACCGCGTCCGTTACAATAGTAACTTTTGCTGCTGAAAGCCGTTGTTGCATTGTATTACGCAGCTTATGGGAATCAAATGCATACTCACAGGTAGTAAACACCGCATCGATAAGTACAGGATTAATCAAACGTTTCACTGACGGAGGAGCATCTTCACATTCAACACCTATACGTTGACAAAATCGGCTAAATTGTGCACCTGTTATTTTACTCAACGCACCTGCAACAAGGTAATATTTGGCAAAATCATCTTCAATGCAGTCGCGAAATTCTGTAACAAAACGAGGGAAAGAGATACGAGAGCGTAACGCTGTCAAGATGCTGCGTGGATAATGATAGCCATTGTGCACTCGAGCCTGATTAACATAGGATGCACGGGACATGAGTTCCTGACTTTTCTCATAAACTGTAACTTTATAACCCTTCAATGCAAGTTGTTCTGCCAGATACAAACCAAAAAAACCGCCTCCTGCGATTGCAATATTTTTACTCCCCATAATCGTAATCTCCGAATAATACGTTAAAACTAGAAGTATTAATATTAATAAGTATTAACATTGATAAGTATTAATATTGATAGGTATTAATATTGATAAGTATTAATGTGGTAAATTTGGGCGTGTAAAAACTTAACCGAAATTATATTTTTAGATTGTCCTTAATATTGGGATAATACTTAATTCGTGAGATGAATGAAAGTCTATTGTGAATTTTTAGTGGTTTATTGAATTTGTTCAGCTGAACAGTGGTGATTGTAGTGGTCAACAAAAACTGGCCATGATTTTAGATTTTTTCTGGTATCTATTTCCCGACTGTCAGGATTTTCTCCTTGCCGTCAATCTTGTAGCGAATCTGCCATACCTTTTTCCCGGATACAGGGACATAAATGTACAGACCATTACCATCGAGAAGGCGGTATGGTTTTTCTTTCGGCTTTGCTGCTTCAATCTGCTTAACGGTGAGCATGGGTAAAAATCCGGTGGGTAAAATTATTTTATCCACTTTTACCCGTCATGGAGTGCGGCTGTTAACAATCTTATGCGAACCATGACGAACAGTGGATGCGCGGGCATCTTGATATTCAAAGGGATTTTGCGGACTGGTACAGATGATGGGAGCGAACTGATAAATGGTGTCCCCTGCAGGAATCGAACCTGCAATTAGCCCTTAGGAGGGGCTCGTTATATCCATTTAACTAAGAGGACAATGCGGCATGAGTATAACCGCTATTAAACAGCGGAGTAAGTACACTGCCGCTCGATTGCTTAAACCCTCGCCACTTATAGCGGATTTTTATCATTTTTCTTAATGATTTCCGCATGTTCTGCTTTCTGGCGTGCCTCTTCTTTACGCTTGTTACTCATATCGTTACGGATTTGCGCATGGCTCATTAATGCGAAGATGAAGGTGCCGCCGCAGATGTTTCCCGCCAGAGTAGGTAGCGCGAATGGCCAGATGAAATCGCTCCAGTGCAGCGTGCCGTTAAAGACCAGATAGAGGATCTCTACTGAACCGACGACGATGTGGGTAGTGTCGCCCAGCGCGATAAGCCACGTCATCAATATAATTACTACAATCTTTGCCGCTCCCGCCGCAGGGAACATCCATACCATTGTGGCTATAAGCCAGCCGGAGATGATCGCGTTGGCAAACATCTCGCTGGGGGTGTTCTTCATCACATCCATGCCGATTTTGACAAACGCATCGCGGGTTTCTTCATTAAAGATAGGCATATACTCAAACGCCCACGCCGCAATACCTGTTCCGAGAATATTACCCAGCAGCACGACGCCCCATAACCGCATCAGTAAGCCGATGTTGCCCATGGTCGGTTTTTGCATCACTGGTAGTACCGCCGTTACGGTATTCTCAGTAAATAATTGCTGGCGGGCCATAATGACGATAATAAAACCAAAGGTATAACCCAGATTCTCCAGCAAAAAACTCCCCGGTACGCCTTTCAGTTCGACATGAAATATCCCTTTTGCCAGTAACGAAGCGCCCATCGACAGACCCGCCGCAATGGCTGACCACAGTAGCGCCATCGCGTCGCGCTCCAGCTCTTTTTCGCCGTCCTGACGGATATGTTCGTGAATAGCCATCGCTCTGGAGGGGAGCCGGTCTTCATCTATTTCTATTTTTTTTCCACGCTCTTTTTCTTCGCTCTCTACTTCAAGTTCGTCGCTGTGTTTATCTATTTTGTCATTGTCCATGATGTCGTCTCTTGAATTAGCACGTATAGCTAAAGCGTAGCGGCTTTTTTGCTCGCAACTGGCGGGAGTTACTCTGAAAATGTATAAAAGGCTGCGTTTGCCTTTTTCTGTTTCTACAGAATCAAGTAGCCTACAGGGCGGCGATTACCAGGCTATGATCAAGTCAGCAAACCAGGGCGTCTGGACATCAGTTGACGTGCTGTTACAATCGCCCACACCTAAACAGGCGGATACGGTATCGTTCCGTCATGGATGGCAAACTGCATAAGCCATAAAAAAGCCATAAAAAACAGGGAGACATTTATGAAGCTTCGCCTGTCGGCGCTTGCTCTGGGAACTACGCTTCTGGTGGGGTGTGCGAGTTCCGGTACAGATCAGCAAGGGCGTTCTGACCCGTTAGAAGGGTTCAACCGCACCATGTACAATTTTAACTTCAATGTGTTAGACCCGTATGTGGTTCGACCGGTAGCGGTCGCCTGGCGTGATTATGTTCCGCAACCGGCGCGTAACGGTTTGAGCAACTTCACCGGCAACCTGGAAGAACCTGCGGTGATGGTTAACTACTTCTTGCAGGGTGACCCTTATCAGGGGATGGTCCACTTTACCCGCTTTTTCCTGAACACCATTTTGGGAATGGGCGGTTTTATTGATGTTGCTGGGATGGCGAATCCGAAACTGCAACGCACCGAACCTCACCGTTTTGGCAGTACGCTCGGTCACTATGGCGTGGGTTATGGGCCGTACGTTCAGTTACCGTTCTACGGTAGCTTTACGCTGCGTGATGACGGCGGTGATATGGCAGACAGCCTTTACCCGGTACTTTCCTGGCTGACCTGGCCGATGTCGGTGGGTAAATGGACGCTTGAAGGGATCGAAACTCGTGCGCAGTTGCTGGATTCTGACGGCTTGCTTCGTCAGTCCTCCGATCCTTACATTATGGTGCGCGAGGCTTACTTCCAGCGTCATGATTTCATCGCCAATGGCGGTGAGCTCAAACCGCAAGAAAACCCGAACGCGCAAGCGATTCAGGATGATTTAAAAGATATCGATTCTGAATAAGACGCAAATAAAAAAGGTGAGTCGTAAAACTCACCTTTTTTCTTATTAAACGAACGTGTTATTAGAACGCGTAGTTAAAGTTAGTCCCGAACAGCCAGGCTTTACCTTCAGACTCGAAAGAATAAGCTGCCGCACCTTCACCTTCGGTGAATTTCACTTTCTGACCATGCATATAAGATGCGCCAACGTCAATGGATGCATCTTCATTAAATGCATAGGTTAACCCAGCACTTAACCACAAACGATCCTGGTCAGGAATGGAAATAGAGCGTTTATCTGCCGGAACCGGGCTGTCGTCATAGGCGATACCGGTACGGAAGGTCCAGTTTTTATCGTAATAGTAGGTTGTACCCAACGCGATACGATATGCGTCACGGAATCCTTCATCTTTATAGAACAGCGTCTGACCACTATCGCCTTTCGCTTTCAACTCCTGGAACTGACTCCAGCTGGTATAGGCCATGCTGTAGTGAATTGCCCACTGCGGCGCAACACGGTTATAACCAGAAATCTCCCACATCTCAGGCAGGTTGAGCGTCAAGGATCCATTTTGTGTTGCACCCATCGTGCCATACGGCAAGCCCATATTACCCAAAATGTTGTTCAGATTTGGGTTAATGGAGCTTTTGTAATCCCCTTCGAAGTCGATTTTAACTTCTGAACGATATGTCAGGCCCCAACGGTTATCTTTATCCAGTTCATAAAGAATACCCGCGTTCCAGCCAAAGCCCCACTCGTCACCTTTCAGATGAGCAATTTGAGAGTCCGGAGTATTAATACCATTGGTCAATGACGCGGGTACACCTTGGGCAATCAACTGTTGAGACAACAAAGGCCCCAGCGAACCGGCGTAACGCTCAATTTTTGCCTTGGCGTAAACAGCATCAAAACCAAGACCAAAACTCCAGCTATTGTTAAGGCGATAAGCCCCGCTAAGGTTAAGGTTGATTGTCTGCAGATCGGTTTTACCGCCATAGATACCAGCAGCATAGTTGTCGGTAAATTCCGTAGCCAGGCCGTAGTTGGACGTTATTGACGCTCCCCAACCAAACTGATCGTTAATAGGCGCGACAAAGTGCAGGTTAGGGACCCACGCTGTCGGTGCGATATTTTTAGCATTTGCACTCTGACCGGTTAAATTAGAATGCCCGGTAATATCTACATCCGGATCAATATAAACCGCACCCGCAGAAAAAGTCGGGCGGTCAAACATGGTAATCAACGCGGGGTTACGGCTGACGTTACCGGCATCATCGGCAATTGCGCCTTCCCCTGAATAAGCCCGACCCAGGCCAGAGGAAGAAAATTCGTTTAACTGAAAGCCTGCCGACCAGGCCTGGGTGGAGATAAGTGCCACTGCGACTGCGAGAGCAGACTTTGTAAACAGGGTTTTCTGGCTCATGACCATAACCTCAATAATTTATTTTTATACAAACTATGTTACGTGCTGTAACAGGAGCGCGAAGTGTAGGGGCTGATGTACATCTTAGAAATCAGACCAGTGGCGAGAGTATAGGTCTGACCAGATAGGATGTTGCAAGTATGTTTCTATCTTTTTTCAAATATGATCTAAGAAACGCGATCCAGCTGGCAAAATTTAGAGGTGGCGCACTCATCCATCCGGGTGAATTTTGTTTTAGATCATTTTTAAGTGTGATTTCGGTCACTTATCCGATTTTGCAGAATTAACAACTGGAGCAGCACTTTCCGGAAGCGTAAAATATCCGCAACGTTTATCTGGCACCTTGGGTGCACATACAGAGGAAATCAACGATGAGTAAATGTAGTGCTGATGAAACCCCGGTTTGCTGCTGTATGGATGTTGGCACCATTATGGACAACTCCGATTGCACCGCGTCTTACAGCCGCGTGTTTGCAAACCGCGCAGAAGCAGAACAAACGCTGGCGGCGCTGACTGAAAAAGCCCGTAGCGTGGAATCCGAACCGTGCAAAATCACCCCGACTTTCACTGAAGAGTCTGATGGTGTTCGCCTGGATATCGATTTCACTTTTGCCTGCGAAGCTGAAATGCTGATCTTCCAGCTGGGTCTGCGTTAATTCCTCTCAGGTACGCACGCCCCTGCCAGTTGCTGGCAGGGGCGTTTTGTTTTCTCTTCTTCTTTTCTCTCTGTGTCATAGCTCCCACTTTCCCTTTTCTCCACTTGGCTAAATGTAAAAAAATGGTTAAGACTATGATCAGGTCAGACCACTTTATCTATTTTTTTACAGGGGAGTGTTATGGGTCAGGTTTTACCGCTGGTTACCCGCCAGGGCGATCGTATCGCCATTGTTAGCGGATTACGCACGCCTTTTGCTCGCCAGGCGACGGCTTTTCATGGTATTCCCGCTGTTGATTTGGGGAAGATGGTCGTCGGAGAACTGCTTGCTCGTAGCGAGATCCCCGCCGAAGTGATTGAACAACTGGTCTTTGGTCAGGTCGTACAAATGCCGGAAGCCCCCAACATTGCGCGTGAAATTGTTCTTGGCACCGGAATGAACGTCCATACCGATGCTTACAGCGTCAGTCGTGCCTGTGCCACCAGTTTCCAGGCTGTTGCAAACGTCGCCGAAAGCCTGATGGCGGGAACCATTCGTGCGGGGATTGCCGGTGGGGCAGATTCCTCGTCGGTATTGCCGATTGGCGTTAGCAAAAAACTGGCGCGCGTGCTGGTGGATGTCAACAAAGCCCGCACAATGAGCCAGCGTCTGAAACTTTTCTCTCGTCTGCGTTTGCGTGACTTAATGCCCGTGCCGCCTGCGGTAGCGGAATATTCCACCGGCTTGCGGATGGGTGACACCGCTGAACAAATGGCGAAAACCTACGGCATCACCCGCGAACAGCAAGATGCATTAGCGCACCGTTCGCATCAGCGAGCCGCTCAGGCGTGGTCGGAAGGTAAACTCAAAGAAGAAGTGATGACCGCCTTTATCCCCCCTTATAAACAACCGCTTGCCGAAGACAACAATATTCGCGGTAATTCCTCGCTTGCTGATTACGCAAAGCTGCGTCCGGCGTTTGATCGTAAACACGGAACGGTAACGGCAGCGAACAGTACGCCGCTGACCGATGGCGCTGCGGCGGTGATCCTGATGACCGAATCGCGGGCGAAAGAATTAGGGCTGGTGCCGCTGGGGTATCTGCGCAGTTATGCATTTACCGCGATAGATGTCTGGCAGGACATGTTGCTCGGTCCAGCCTGGTCAACGCCGCTGGCGCTGGAACGTGCCGGTTTAACGATGAGCGATCTGACATTGATTGATATGCATGAAGCATTTGCTGCCCAGACGCTGGCGAATATTCAGTTGCTGGGTAGTGAACGTTTTGCCCGCGATGTGCTGGGGCGTGCACATGCCACTGGTGAAGTGGACGACAGCAAATTTAACGTGCTTGGCGGTTCGATTGCTTACGGACATCCCTTCGCGGCTACTGGTGCGCGGATGATAACCCAGACATTGCATGAACTTCGCCGTCGCGGCGGTGGATTTGGTTTAGTGACCGCCTGTGCCGCAGGTGGGCTTGGTGCAGCAATGGTTCTGGAGGCGGAATAATGGAAATGGCATCAGCATTTACCCTCAATATGCGTCTGGACAATATTGCCGTCATCACCATTGATGTTCCTGGCGAGAAAATGAACACCCTGAAGGCGGAGTTTGCCTCACAGGTACGCACCATTATTAAACAACTCCGCGAAAATAAAGATCTGCGCGGCGTGGTGTTTATCTCCGCGAAACCGGACAACTTTATTGCCGGCGCGGATATCAACATGATCGGCAACTGCAAAACGGCGCAAGAAGCGGAAGCACTGGCGCGGCAGGGGCAACAGTTGATGGCGGAAATTCATGCCTTGCCAGTTCCGGTTATTGCCGCCATTCACGGCGCTTGCCTGGGCGGTGGACTGGAGTTGGCGCTGGCGTGCCACGGTCGTGTTTGTACTGACGATCCTAAAACGGTGCTCGGTTTGCCTGAAGTTCAGCTTGGGTTGTTACCCGGTTCAGGTGGCACCCAGCGTTTACCGCGCCTGATAGGTGTCAGCACAGCATTAGAGATGATCCTCACCGGCAAGCAGCTTCGGGCAAAACAGGCGTTAAAGCTGGGACTGGTGGATGACGTCGTTCCGCACTCCATTTTACTGGAAGCCGCTGTAGAGCTGGCGAAGCAGGATCGTCCGGTTTCGCGGGCACTTCCGATTCGCAAACGTGTGATGGCGGGGCCATTAGGTCGTGCGCTGTTATTCAAAATGGTAAGCAAAAAAACAGAACAGAAAACCCAGGGCAACTACCCGGCGACAAAACGTATTCTTGAGGTTATCGAGACCGGGTTAGCGCAGGGCACCAGTAGCGGCTATGACGCTGAAGCTCGAGCCTTTGGTGAACTGGCGATGACGTCGCAATCAAAGGCATTGCGCAATATCTTTTTTGCCAGTACCGACGTGAAGAAAGATCCCGGCAGCGATGTTGCCCCCGCTCCTTTAAATAGTGTGGGAATTTTAGGTGGTGGTTTGATGGGCGGCGGTATTGCTTACGTCACTGCCTGTAAAGCGGGTCTGCCGGTACGAATTAAAGATATCAACGTCCAGGGGATTAATCATGCGCTGAAATACAGTTGGGATCAGCTTGAGGGCAAAGTGCGCCGTCGGCATCTCAAAGCCAGTGAACGCGACAATCAACTGGCATTAATTTCGGGAACGACGGATTATCGCGGCTTTGCCCATCGCGATCTGATTATTGAAGCAGTGTTTGAAAATCTCGAATTAAAACAACAAATGGTGGCAGAAGTTGAGCAGAATTGCGCCGCTCATACCATCTTTGCTTCGAATACCTCATCTTTACCGATTGGCGATATTGCCACTCACGCCACGCGACCAGAGCAAGTTATCGGCCTGCATTTCTTCAGTCCGGTGGAAAAAATGCCGCTGGTGGAGATCATTCCTCATGCGGTTACATCGGCGCAAACCATCGCCACCACGGTAAAACTGGCGAAAAAACAGGGTAAAACGCCAATTGTCGTGCGTGACAAAGCCGGGTTTTACGTCAATCGCATCTTAGCGCCTTACATTAATGAAGCTATCCGCATGTTGACCGAAGGTGAACGGGTAGAGCACATTGATGCTGCGCTGGTGAAATTTGGTTTTCCGGTAGGGCCAATCCAACTTTTGGATGAGGTAGGAATCGATACCGGGACTAAAATTATTCCTGTACTGGAAGCCGCTTATGGAGAACGTTTTAGCGCGCCTGCAAATGTTGTTTCTTCAATTTTGAACGACGATCGCAAAGGTAGAAAAAATGGTCGGGGATTCTATCTTTACGGTCAGAAAGGGCGTAAAAGCAAAAAACAGGTCGATCCCGCCATTTACCCGCTGATTGGCGCGCAAGGGCAGGGGCGGCTCTCCGCACCGCAGGTTGCTGAACGGTGCGTGATGTTGATGCTGAATGAAGCAGTACGTTGTCTGGACGAGCAGGTTATCCGTAGCGTGCGTGACGGAGATATTGGCGCGGTATTTGGCATTGGTTTTCCGCCATTTCTCGGTGGACCGTTCCGCTATATCGATTCTCTCGGCGCGGGCGAAGTGGTTGCAATAATGCAGCGACTGGCCACGCAGTATGGTTCTCGTTTTACCCCTTGCGAGCGTTTAGTAGAGATGAGCGAGCGAGGGGAAAGTTTTTGGAAAACAACTGCAACTGACCTGCAATAAGAAGGTCAAAGCTATATGAATCCGCGCTGAATGGCGGAGTGTTGTTCAAAATGTAAACGCATATTGACTATACTTACGCCATTGAGGTAAAAAACAGCGTTTCATTCGGTGAATGGATAAGGCACAATGCCGGCCACCGTCCTCTTTATCTGGTTTCAGATGAAAGAAGACGGGCGAATCTGGTTAACAAAAGCGGTGCAATATGCAAGTTTTTATCATGCGTCACGGCGACGCAGCCCTCGATGCCGCCAGTGATTCGGTTCGTCCTCTGACCACTAACGGTTGTGACGAATCTCGCCTGATGGCGAACTGGCTGAAAGGTCAAAAAGTGGAAATCGAACGCGTTCTGGTGAGCCCGTTCCTGCGAGCCGAGCAAACACTGGACGAAGTAGGGGATTGTCTGAACCTGCCTTCCAGTGCAGAAGTTCTGCCGGAGTTAACGCCCTGCGGCGATGTTGGCCTGGTCAGTGCCTATCTGCAGGCGTTGACCAATGAAGGTGTTGCTTCGGTACTGGTGATCTCCCACCTACCCTTAGTCGGATATCTGGTCGCTGAGTTATGTCCGGGCGAAACGCCGCCTATGTTTACCACCTCGGCCATTGCCAGCGTAACGCTTGATGAAAGCGGAAAAGGTCAATTCAACTGGCAGATGAGCCCGTGTAATCTGAAGATGGCAAAAGCAATTTGATATGAACGTGTAAGGCCCGCTGGCGTAAGCTTTCGGGCCTTAGTTTTGCTTACTGTATTGAAATTATTGCTATTTAAATGCATTTAATCCTCCTGTTATGAAAAAATAAATGTTTCCATTTATAGCAAGGTCAGTTATTTATTTTCACAAAGTTACATATGGAAGTAATTGTTGCTTTTTTGCATGGGTTATTATTTTTCGAAAAGATGTGTTAAAAAATAAAGAGAGAGATTATTGAGCAGGTATTTTAGGGTCTTGATATAATATTAATTCAGAAGAATTAAGATTATATCTTCCCGAAGATATAATCACAATTGCCATATTTATTTTTAGCTGTTTTATGATCCAGAATCATTCATGGGGTAAAGTGTTCGTGCCGTTTTGATGAAATGTTCTGCTGTTTTTTGAGATAATCCTCAAGATATTATTTGCACTATTGATTATTTAAAAGTTTCTACACAGTGTTGTTAGTAAATTTAAATTGAACCACTCTCATTAAAATATCAACATTGCCGCCACGCCAAAGAATATCATCTCGTGCAACCCGTATTTTATGGATCAGAAATCCTATTCAATGGTTGGTTAAAAGCTGCTGAAGAAAGATTGAGGGATTTTATCATCAATATTTCAGTTGGCTTATATTCTAATTATTTATGGTTTAAGGACAAATAATGAGTAAGTTTGTAAAAACAGCTATTGCAGCAGCTATGGTAATGGGTGCGTTCACTTCAACATCTTCTTTCGCAGAAGGTAACAACGGTACTGCCCGTTTTTACGGCACCATTGAAGATTCCGTTTGCTCTATCGTACCAGACGATCACAAACTGGAAGTGGATATGGGTAATATCGGTGCGGAAAAACTGAAAAACAACGGCACTACCACGCCGAAAGATTTCCAGATTCGTTTACAGGATTGCGTGTTTGATACCCAAACTACCATGACCACTACCTTCACCGGTACTGTGTCTACGGCGAATAGCGGCAACTACTACACCATTTTTAATACCGATACCGGTACGGCGTTTAACAACGTGAGCCTGGCGATTGGTGATCAACAAGGAACCTCTTACAAAAGTGGCGCTGGCATTAATCAGCAGATCGTAAAAGATACTGCAACCTCCAAAGGCAAACCGAAACAAACTTTAAACTTTAAAGCCTGGCTGGTAGGTGCGACTGACGCACCGGACCTGGGTGGTTTTGAAGCGAATACCACCTTCCAGATTACCTATCTCTAAGGTATTCCCCCTCATAGCCGCAATGCTATGAGGGTTTTTTAGCGTTTCGATAGTCTTTAAATAACCACGGATGGATACGTGTATGCCTGACCATTCTCTTTTCCGCTTACGGGCGCTTCCCTGGTGCGTTGCCATGGCAATATCTGGATGCCATATCAATGCCTGGGCCGACGAAGATATTCAGTTTGATTCCCGTTTTCTGGAATTAAAAGGCGACACGAAAATTGATCTGAAGCGTTTTTCCAGCCAGGGTTATGTTGAACCGGGTAAATATAATTTACAGGTTCAGGTAAATAAACAGCCGTTACCTGATGAATATGATATTTACTGGTATGCGTCAGAAAACGATAAAAATAAAACTTACGCTTGCCTGTCGCCAGAGCTGGTGGCGCAGCTTGGTTTTAAAGAAGATATTGCACAAAAATTGCAATGGGATCACGACGGTAAATGCCTAAAACCAGGTCAACTTGACGGTCTGGAAATACATGCTGATTTAAGCCAGTCCGCACTGCTCATCACCTTACCGCAGGCTTATCTTGAATACAGCGATGTAGACTGGGATCCGCCTTCGCGCTGGGATGATGGTATCCCCGGTTTCATTGCCGATTACAGCATCAATGCCCAAACCCGACACGAAGAAAATGGCGGCGATGACAGCAACGACATCAGCGGTAATGGTACGGTTGGCGTTAACCTCGGGGCGTGGCGCCTGCGCGCCGACTGGCAGAGTGATTATCAGCATACCCGCAGTAACGATGAAGAGACGGATAACAGCACCGAGAGAAACTGGGACTGGAGCCGTTACTACGCCTGGCGTGCGTTACCGAGTCTGAAAGCCAAACTGGCACTTGGCGAAGACTACCTCGACTCCGATATTTTTGACGGTTTTAACTACATCGGCGGTAGCATCAGCACCGACGATCAAATGTTGCCGCCGAACCTGCGCGGCTATGCTCCGGATATTTCCGGCGTGGCGCATACGGCGGCGAAAGTCACCGTCAGCCAGGCCGGGCGCATAATTTATGAAACCCAGGTGCCTGCCGGGCCATTCCGTATTCAGGATCTCGGTGAATTTAACTCTGGTACGCTGCATGTGCGCATTGAAGAGTTGAACGGCCAGGTGCAAGAGTATGACATCAGCACCGCTTCCATGCCGTTCCTGACGCGTCCGGGGCAGGTGCGATACAAAGTGATGATGGGGTGCCCGCAGGAGTGGGGGCACCATGTACAGGGCGGATTCTTCTCCGGTGGTGAAGCGTCCTGGGGGATAGCCAACGGCTGGTCGCTCTACGGCGGGGCGCTGGGCGATGAAAACTACCAGTCTGCTGCGCTTGGCATCGGGCGCGATCTCTCCATTTTCGGCGCGATGGCGTTTGATATTACCCACTCACATACCCGGCTTGACGATTCAACCGCTTACGGCAAGGGCACACTCGACGGTAACTCTTTCCGCGTCAGTTACTCTAAAGACTTTGATGATCTAAACAGCCGCGTCACCTTCGCCGGATACCGCTTCTCTGAAGAAAACTATATGACCATGAGCGAGTATCTGGACGCGAATGACAGCGAAATGGTCCGCGCCGGCAATGATAAAGAGATGTACACCGCCACCTATAACCAGAACTTCAGGGATGCCGGCGTTTCTGTTTATCTGAACTATACGCGCCATACCTACTGGGATCGCGAGGAGCAGACCAACTACAACGTCATGCTCTCCCATTATTTCAACATGGGCGGCATTCGTAACATGAGTATCTCCCTGACGGGTTATCGCTACGAGTATGACAACAGCGCCGACAAAGGCGTCTATATCTCCTTAAGTATGCCGTGGGGTGATAACAGCACCGTGAGTTACAACGGCAACTACGGCAGCGGTTCAGACAGCAGTCAGGTGGGATACTTCAACCGTATTGATGACGCCAGCCACTATCAGATAAACGTTGGCAGCAGTGAAAATCACTCCAGGGTCGATGGCTATTACAGCCATGACGGTTCAATGGCACATGTGGATCTGAGTGCTAACTACCATGAAGGGCAGTACACTTCTGCCGGCTTGTCGCTGCAAGGCGGAGCCACGTTAACTGCGCACGGTGGCGCGTTGCATCGTACTCAAAACATGGGCGGTACGCGCCTGCTTATCGACGCTGACGGCGTGGCTGACGTACCGGTCGAAGGTAACGGTTCAGCGGTGTACACCAACATGTTTGGTAAAGCCGTCGTTGCGGACGTCAATAACTACTACCGTAACCAGGCCACGATTGACCTGACTAAACTGCCAGAGAACGCCGAAGCCACGCAGTCAGTGGTGCAGGCGACGCTGACCGAAGGAGCCATTGGCTACCGTAAATTTGCGGTCATCAGTGGGCAAAAGGCGATGGCTGTCCTGCGCCTGAGTGATGGCAGTTATCCACCATTCGGTGCAGAAGTGAAAAACGAACACGACCAACAGGTTGGTCTGGTCGACGACGACGGCAACGTCTATCTGGCAGGGGTAAAAGCTGGCGAACGGATGAGTGTCTCATGGAATGGAGCGTCCCACTGTGAGATCTCCCTGCCAGACCCGCTGCCTGCCGACCTGTTCAACGGCCTGTTACTGCCGTGTAAGCAAAAAGGCGCGGTGGCGCCTGCCACTCCGCTGGAAATCAAACCGGTGATTCAGGAACAGACGCAGCAGCTCACGCCTGGCACACCGCCAGTCGCTATCTCCGCTAACCAATAACGTGATTAAGGAATGATCCATGTATACACAGACTAATACCGCAAAAATGGTTGCCCCGGCGCTGGCGCTGCTGGTGACCGCCGCCAGTTTTACAACCCACGCATCGGTAACGCCCGACCGCACCCGCCTGATCTTCAAAGAAAGTGACAAATCCATCAGCGTCACGTTGCGCAATAACGATCCTAAGCTGCCATATCTGGCGCAAAGCTGGATAGAAGACGAAAAGGGCAACAAAATCAGCTCGCCATTGACGGTTCTGCCGCCGGTACAGCGCATTGATGCGATGATGAATGGTCAGGTAAAAGTCTAGGGAATGCCGGATATCAGCAAGTTACCTGCCGATCGTGAGAGCATGTTCTACTTTAATGTGCGTGAAATTCCGCCAAAATCGAACAAACCGAACACCCTGCAAATTGCGCTGCAAACGCGTATCAAACTGTTCTGGCGACCGAAGGCGCTGGCAGAAATCAACATGAGAGATCCGTGGCAGCACAAGGTGACTTTAACCCGCAATGGGCAGGCCTTCACCGTTAATAACCCAACGCCGTATTACGTGATCCTCAGCAACGCCAGTACCCAGAAAAATGGTAATCCGGCAGCCGGATTTACGCCACTGGTAATGCCGCCGAAAACATCCGCACCGCTGAATGTGAAGATGGACAGTGTGCCAGTGCTGACGTATGTCAACGACTACGGCGCGCGACTTTCGCTGATCTTTAAATGCAACGGCAATAGTTGCCAGGTGGATGCAGAGCAGAGCCGCAAAGGCTGATGCCGGGAGGGTCTTATGAAATACACGTTTCTGGTGGGAACGGGCATTTTTCTCCTGAGCGGCTGGCTGACGGGCAACATGGCCGTCGCGGGAGAAAGTAAACCGGTGTTATTAACGTTGCGCGTTCTGGTGGATGGGCCTCCGCCCTGTTCCGTGAAGGGGAGCAATGTTGAATTTGGCGATGTGTACATTAACAAAATCAATGGCACAAATTACCGCACGACGGGTGCGCTTTATACCCTGAACTGCGGTAACAGGGCATCAGGTGTTGATGATCTGCGGATGCAGCTTAAAGGCACCACCACCGTGATTAACGGGGAAACGGTCATTGCGACGCAAATTTCAGGTTTGGGTATCCGCATTGAAAACGGTGCCGATAACACCCTGTTTAAAGTCGGAGAAGGTAACTGGTCTGATTTCAATGTTAACCAGTTGCCCAGTCTCAAAGCTGTACCGGTAAAACAGAGCGGAGTGCAGCTTACGCCAGCGGAATTTAACGCCAGTATGACGATGGTGGTGGATTACCAATGAAAAAAATCACGTTCTTTATACTCTGCGCGTATGGTGGCATGGCTCTGGCAGCAAATGAAGACATCACCTTCCACGGTACGCTGGTGTCACCTCCAGCCTGTACCATTAGCGAGGGAAAGACCATTGAAGTGGAATTTCGCGATCTTATCATCGACAGCATCAACGGGGATTATGGTCGCAGGGAAGTGAACTATGACCTGAGCTGTGACTCCGCAGTACGCGATCCCGACTGGATTATGACACTTACCTGGACGGGGACGCAGACCTCGTACAATGACGCGGCTATCGAAACAGATGTCCCTGGCTTTGGTATTGAGCTTCAGCACGATGGTCAGCGTTTTAAGCTGAATACGCCGCTTGCCATTAACGCCACCGATTTTACGCAAAAGCCGAAGCTGGAGGCTGTGCCAGTGAAGTCGGCCGGTGCGGTGTTGAGTGATACCACGTTTTCGGCCTATGCAACATTGCGGGTGGATTATCAATGAAGACAGGACGCATTTATTCGTTCGGCTACGCGCTGTTAGCGGGGCTGCTGTTGACCGGTGGCACTTGTGCCCTGGCCGTGGACAACAACCTGCATTTTTACGGCAATTTATTAAGCCGATCCTGCACGCTGGTGGTTGAGGGCGGAAATCTGGCAGAAGTGCATTTTCCTGCCATCAGTCGTCAGGATCTTATGGTCGCCGGGGAATCCCCGCGCGTTCCGGTGGTGTTTAAGCTGAAAGATTGTAAAGGGCCAGCGAGTTACCAAGTGCAGGTGACCCTTACCGGTACGGAAGACAGTGAGCAGCCGGGTTTCCTCGCGCTGGATACCACCTCAACCGCTCAGGGCGTCGGGATTGGAATGGAAACGACCGATGGTGTGCGGGTGGCGATTAACAACCCGACCGGGGCGAAATTTACGCTCAGCGATGGCAGCAATGATATTCATTTCAGGGCCTGGCTGCAGGCGAAAAGCGGTCGCGATGTCACGCTCGGTGATTTTACCGCCAACCTGACGGCAACCTTTGAGTATATATAAGATGAAAAAAATACGATTACTTTTATGCGCCATGCTGGTGCTGTGTTTTAGCCAGGGCGTTCAGGCGAAACTGGGGGCAGTCTATAATAATGTGCCAGTCTATTATGGTACGCTTGGTGCCACTGCAACGCTTCGTTTTTACCTTGATTTACTCACCACCACTGGGGTTTATCATGGGGAGTATTATCAGGATCGATCATATGGCGTCCATTATGGGGATCTTCCGAATAAATCATGGACGGGGCCAGGAAACATTCCTGCACCAAAAATAACGGTAATGTCAAGTGGTGATGGTGTCGTAGCAGATTCTTATTGTCCGGGCGTTAAAGAGATTGACCCAGATTTCGACTGGCAATGCTTAAAAATATTACTGACGATTGAGGTCAATGGTTCGGCGGAGACGTGCCCGTGGATGGTGGGGATGACGGCGAATAGTACTGTAAAGGTATTCATTAATTATCAATCGAAGTTCGAATACTATAGGGGGCCGACGACCTATACAACAACCTGCCCAGGTGAGCCATTAACAAATTATGATATCTCCTGGAGTGACAGCCGCGTTGAACACAGTAAGGTTTTGAATCTGAAATCAACAGGGGCAGTGATTGAACAAAACTTATCGACCTACCTGATGAAAGATGGTCAGCTCTGCGATGGCAGTAAAATGGATGAACGCGGCGCGTATTGTCGCTTTGTAAATCAGTTGATTACCTTTACTGCTGAAGGATGTGATGACGCTAAAGTGACGGTAGCGCCAACGCAACACCCTATTACCGATCGACAACTGCACGATATGTTAGTGCGTGTGGATACCAGTAGCAGGCAGCCCATAGACTCCACCTGCCGATTCCAGTACGTATTGAATATGCTGTAGCGCCCAGGCCGGATATGGCGTTTACGCCGCATCCGGCACTTTTTGTCGGATGCGATGCTGACGCATCTTATCCGACCTACAAATTCCATATCCGGTTGTTGTCATTCAGTCGTGCGTAGGCTGGATAAGGCGTTCACGCCGCATCCGGCATTTCTTGTCGGATGCGATGCTGACGCATCTTATCCGACCTGCAAATTCTATATCCGGTTGTTGTCATTCAGGGCAATTCTGGCGGCAGCCACTCTTCCACTTCAATCAACACTAGCAACGCCGCGTCGCCACCATACTCTTTCGGTGCCTGGTGAAACGCCATGACATGCGGATGTTGCGCCAGCCACAGCGGCGTTTGCTGCTTCAAAATATGCTTCCCGTGACCATGCATCACACAGGCGCAAAACACATGCTCACGGCGGCAGGCGGCAATCAACGCGCCTAACTCTTGTTTGGCCTGAAGTTGCGTCAGACCATGCAGATCCAAAAACAGCTCCGGCGAATAATCGCCACGGCGCAGTTTCTTCGCCTCAAAATGACTCACATCCGGGCGAACATATTTCACCGGACCTTCGGTATTTAATAACGGCTGAAACTCATCAGAGAAATAATGGCTGGCATCAGCCTGCTCCTGAATCAACCGCTTGACCGGCACTTCGCTGACTTTCTTTCGTTGTGGACGATGGACAATCGTGTCCTGCTTAATTTTGCGAGTACCCGCCATCAACTGGCGAAACAGTGCCTGATCCTCCTCGCTGAGTGTTGTTTTCTTTTTCATTTATGTATCTCTGTTTTAATTTTCCTACAGTTTACCCGACTCGCAGCACAATCGATCGGTCAAAACATAATTTTCCTGCGTCATCGCCGCGTGAATGCTGATTTATCGTCATCTTCATGGCAAACTAGCCGCCGAAATTAATGCGACCATGCCCTGGAGGAATACGTGGATAAAATTTTCGTCGATGAAGCAGTAAATGAGCTGCAAACCATTCAGGACATGTTGCGCTGGTCGGTTAGCCGCTTCAGCGCGGCAAATATCTGGTACGGTCACGGCACAGACAACCCGTGGGACGAAGCAGTGCAACTGGTATTGCCATCGCTCTATCTGCCGCTGGATATTCCGGAAGATATGCGTAACGCCCGCCTGACCTCCAGCGAAAAACATCGTATTGTTGAGCGCGTGATCCGCCGCGTCAACGAACGCATTCCGGTGGCTTACCTGACCAACAAAGCCTGGTTCTGCGGCCATGAATTTTACGTCGATGAACGCGTACTGGTGCCACGTTCGCCGATTGGTGAACTGATCAACAATAAATTTGCCGGGCTTATCAGCAAACAACCGCAGCATATTCTGGATATGTGCACTGGCAGCGGATGCATTGCCATTGCCTGCGCTTATGCCTTCCCGGAAGCGGAAGTTGATGCGGTGGATATCTCTCCCGACGCGCTGGCGGTTGCCGAACAGAACATCGAAGAACACGGTTTGATCCATAACGTCATTCCGATTCGATCCGATCTGTTCCGAGACTTGCCGAAAGTGCAGTATGACCTGATCGTCACCAACCCGCCGTATGTCGATGCGGAAGATATGTCCGACCTGCCAAACGAATATCGTCACGAGCCGGAACTGGGCCTGGCATCTGGCACTGACGGCCTGAAACTGACTCGCCGCATTCTCGGTAACGCGGCAGATTACCTTGCTGATGATGGCGTGCTGATTTGTGAAGTGGGCAACAGCATGGTACATCTTATGGAACAATATCCGGATGTTCCGTTCACCTGGCTGGAGTTTGATAACGGCGGCGACGGTGTGTTTATGCTCACCAAAGCGCAGCTTGTTGCTGCGCGGGAACATTTTGGAATTTATAAAGATTAAGTAAACACGCAAACACAACAATAACGGAGCCGTGATGGCTGGAAACACAATAGGACAACTCTTTCGCGTAACCACCTTCGGCGAATCGCACGGGCTGGCGCTCGGCTGTATCGTCGATGGTGTGCCGCCAGGCATCCCGCTCACGGAAGCGGATCTGCAACACGATCTCGACCGTCGTCGCCCAGGGACATCGCGCTATACCACCCAGCGCCGCGAGCCGGATCAGGTCAAAATTCTCTCCGGCGTTTTTGAAGGCGTCACCACCGGCACCAGCATTGGCTTGTTGATCGAAAACACCGATCAGCGTTCTCAGGATTACAGCGCGATTAAGGACGTTTTCCGCCCAGGCCATGCCGATTACACCTACGAACAAAAATACGGCTTGCGCGATTATCGCGGCGGCGGTCGTTCTTCCGCTCGTGAAACCGCCATGCGCGTTGCGGCAGGGGCGATTGCCAAAAAATATCTCGCTGAGAAATTTGGCATTGAAATTCGCGGCTGCCTGACCCAGATGGGCGATATTCCGCTGGAAATCAAAGACTGGTCGCAGGTTGAGCAAAATCCGTTCTTCTGCCCGGATCCGGACAAAATCGAAGCCTTAGATGAACTGATGCGTGCGCTGAAAAAAGAGGGCGACTCCATCGGTGCGAAAGTCACCGTTGTTGCCAGTGGCGTTCCTGCCGGACTTGGCGAGCCGGTCTTTGACCGCCTGGATGCCGACATCGCCCACGCGCTGATGAGCATCAACGCGGTGAAAGGCGTGGAAATTGGCGATGGTTTTGACGTGGTGGCGCTGCGCGGCAGCCAGAACCGCGACGAAATCACCAAAGACGGTTTCCAGAGCAACCATGCGGGCGGCATTCTCGGCGGTATCAGCAGCGGGCAGCAAATCATTGCCCATATGGCGCTGAAACCGACCTCCAGCATTACTGTGCCGGGGCGTACCATTAACCGCTTTGGCGAAGAAGTTGAGATGATCACCAAAGGCCGTCACGATCCCTGTGTCGGGATCCGCGCGGTGCCGATCGCTGAAGCGATGCTGGCGATCGTTTTAATGGATCACCTGCTACGGCAGCGGGCGCAAAATGCCGATGTGAAGACTGATATTCCACGCTGGTAAAAAATGAACAAAACCGCGATTGCGCTGCTGGCTCTGCTTGCCAGTAGCGCCAGCCTGGCAGCGACGCCGTGGCAAAAAATAACCCAACCTGTGCCGGGTAGCGCACAATCAATAGGCAGTTTTTCTAATGGCTGTATCGTCGGCGCTGACACGCTGCCGATACAGTCCGAACATTATCAGGTCATGCGTACCGATCAGCGTCGCTATTTCGGACACCCGGATCTGGTGATGTTTATTCAGCGTCTGAGTAGCCAGGTGAACAATCTGGGCATGGGTACGGTGCTGATTGGCGATATGGGGATGCCCGCTGGTGGGCGTTTCAACGGCGGTCACGCCAGCCACCAGACCGGACTGGATGTTGATATCTTCCTGCAACTGCCAAAAACACGCTGGACTTCCGCGCAGCTCTTGCGTCCGCAAGCACTAGACTTAGTTTCCCGCGACGGTAAACACGTTGTCCCCACGCTGTGGAAACCAGAAATTTTCAGCCTGATCAAACTCGCTGCGCAGGACAAAGACGTCACCCGCATTTTTGTTAATCCGGCGATTAAACAACAACTTTGCCTTGATGCGGGCACCGATCGCGACTGGTTGCGCAAAGTGCGACCCTGGTTCCAGCATCGTGCGCATATGCATGTACGATTACGTTGTCCTGCCGATAGTCTGGAGTGTGAAGATCAACCTTTACCGCCACCGGGCGATGGTTGCGGGGCTGAACTGCAAAGCTGGTTTGAACCACCGAAACCAGGAACAACAAAGCCTGAGAAGAAGACACCGCCTCCGTTGCCGCCTTCCTGCCAGGCGCTACTGGATGAGCACGTGATCTAATGGAAACGTTTAATAGCCTGTTTATGGTCTCCCCGCTATTGCTGGGCGTTCTCTTTTTTGTCGCCATGCTGGCGGGATTTATTGACTCGATTGCCGGTGGCGGTGGGTTACTTACCATTCCGGCGTTAATGGCGGCGGGGATGTCTCCCGCTAACGCGCTGGCAACCAATAAACTGCAAGCCTGCGGCGGCTCTATTTCCGCCACTATCTACTTTATTCGCCGCAAAGTGGTTAGCTTAAGCGATCAAAAACTCAATATCGCGATGACCTTTGTCGGCTCAATGAGCGGCGCACTGCTGGTGCAATACGTTCAGGCTGATGTCTTACGGCAGATTTTGCCCATTCTGGTAATTTGTATCGGTCTCTATTTCTTGCTGATGCCCAAACTGGGAGAAGAAGATCGCCAGCGCCGGATGTACGGCCTACCTTTCGCGTTAATTGCTGGTGGTTGTGTCGGTTTTTACGATGGATTCTTTGGCCCGGCTGCCGGATCGTTTTACGCGCTGGCCTTCGTTACGCTGTGCGGATTCAACCTCGCCAAAGCCACGGCTCACGCTAAATTACTTAACGCAACGTCAAACATAGGCGGTTTGCTGCTGTTTATTCTCGGCGGCAAAGTGATTTGGGCGACAGGATTCGTGATGCTGGTGGGGCAGTTCCTCGGCGCGCGCATGGGTTCAAGACTGGTGTTGAGCAAAGGACAAAAGCTGATCCGCCCGATGATCGTTATTGTATCGGCGGTGATGAGTGCCAAATTACTTTATGATAGCCACGGACAGGAGATCCTCCACTGGTTGGGGATGAACTAATGAACAGTACACACCACTATGAGCAGTTGATTGAAATTTTTAATAGCTGCTTTGCCGATGAATTTAATACCCGTCTGATTAAAGGCGACGACGAACCGATCTATCTTCCTGCTGATGCGGAAATACCGTTTAACCGAATCGTCTTTGCTCATGGTTTTTATGCCAGCGCAATTCATGAGATTTCGCACTGGTGTATTGCCGGGAAAGCGCGCCGTGAACTGGTTGATTTCGGCTACTGGTATTGCCCGGACGGACGCGATGCCCAAACGCAAAGCCAGTTTGAAGATGTTGAAGTTAAGCCGCAGGCGCTGGACTGGTTGTTCTGCGTGGCGGCGGGATATCCGTTTAATGTTAGCTGCGACAATCTGGAAGGCGACTTCGAACCGGATCGCGTGGTGTTCCAGCGACGCGTACATGCGCAGGTGATGGATTATCTGGCAAACGGTATTCCCGAACGTCCGGCACGCTTCATAAACGCATTACAAAATTATTATCACACGCCGGAAATTACGGCGGAACAGTTCCCGTGGCCGGAAGAGCTCAACTGAAGCCAGCGCCACGTTTTACAATGAGGAAAGAAGATGATCGCGGAGTTTGAATCACGCATTCTGGCATTAATCGACGGTATGGTTGACTATGCCAGTGATGATGAGTTGTTTGCCAGTGGATATTTGCGTGGCCACCTGACGTTAGCCATCGCAGAACTGGAAAGTGGTGATGACCACTCCGCCCAGGCTGTGCATACAACCGTTAGCCAGAGTCTGGAAAAAGCCATTGGCGCCGGTGAATTGTCGCCGCGTGACCAGGCGCTGGTTACCGATATGTGGGAAAACCTGTTTCAGCAGGCGTCACAGCAGTAAGTTGTTGGCGTCTGGAGCACCATGCCTGATGCGACGCTTGCCGCGTCTTATCAGGCCTACATGTTACCGTAGGTCGGATAAGGCGTTCACGCCGCATCCGACAAACAATGCCAAAGCTGATTACCCGGCCTTCACCATTTTACCTTTCAACAATTTCCGTACCCATAACCGATTCGGATTTAACGCCGCCAGCGTACTGGCATCCATCGGAATCGGTTCGTCGCTCATCTGCGCCGCCAGAATCTCGGCACACAGCGGGGCAGAACATAAACCGCGAGAACCCAAAGCAGCAACCATAAAGAGATCGTCATAAACCGGTGCGCTTACCGCCTCATCTTTCTGTTCCGCCAGCGAGGCATATTCCGCGAGCGTTGCGTCATAATCGGGAACATTGCCCACCATTGGCAGATGATCGCGGGTGGCACAACGTACACCGCAACGCGCCTCTTTATCACTGACATCGACTTCTGTCGCCCATTTCGCCTGCGGGAAACAATCAATCAACCGCTGGCGATTCTGCTGCTGATCATCTTCACTGTACGTCGTATCTTCACTACCGCGATGGTAACTGGCGCCAATACAATGATGCTGATTTGCCGGATTTTGCGGCGTGAGATAACCGTCATAACACAGCACCTGCTTCAGTTTCGCCAGTTCCGGTGTTGTCGGAATATGGCTAACCTGACCGGCAACTGAATACACCGGCAGAGGCGATGTTTGGCTGAAACGGCTAATTTGATGCCCGTTCGCCAGTACCACCACACTATGCGTCGCTTGCTTATCACCTGCAAAATTCAGCAACCAACAGTCATCCTTATGGGATAAGTCCTGTAACTGGTGTTGATAACGAATCTGTAAGCCTTGCTGTTGCGCCAGTTCCAGCACATTACGGGTCAGTTCTGCCGGGCACAACCAGCCACCTTGCGGATATGTAATACCGCCGCAATTTGTTACTACACCTGTAACGCCTTCAACCTCATTCGCCCCGACTGCAACAGCCAGATCTGCGGGTAAATCCATCGACAGCATCTGCGCGATTTTATGCTGGCTTTTCTCATCCCAGCCTAACTGCGTGACGCCGCACCAGTCATGATCAAATTTAACGGGCAATAAATCGTAAAGCCGACGAGCAAAAGTAAACGCATTAGAGAAAAAGCGGTTCAGCGCCTCATCATGTTTGCTTAATAACGGATACAGCGCCCCCTGGCGATTGCCGGAAGCACCCAGTGCAGGGGCATCATCCGCGCAATAAAGCGTTACCTGCCAGCCGCGACGCAACAGCGCCAGAGACAATAACGCGCTGGCGATACCGCCGCCGATAACTGCGGCTTCCCGTTTGCTGCTGCCTGTACGGTTAAACCACGGCGTGGAGGAGGGGAGTGGTAATGTCTGTTCCATTACGCCGCAAAGCATTTCCCGTTTTCGCCCAAAGCCCTTACGCTTTTGCATTGTGAATCCGGCTTCCTGCAAACCGCGACGGACAAATCCGGCAGAAGTGAAGGTCGCCAGCGTGCCGCCAGGACGCGCCAGACGCGCCATGGCATTAAACAGGTTTTGCGTCCACATATCCGGGTTTTTCGCGGGCGCAAAGCCGTCCAGAAACCAGGCATCCACTTTTTGATTCAGCGAATCGTCCAGTTGGCTGGTCAGTTCGTTAATGTCGCCAAACCATAAATCCAGCGTTACGCGTCCTTCATCGAGCAATAAACGATGGCAACCGGGTAAGGGTAAAGGCCACTGCGCCTGGAGTTGTTCCGCCCACGGCGCCAGTTCCGGCCAGTGTTGATGCGCTAACGCTAAATCAGCACGGGTGAGGGGAAATTTCTCAAAACTAATGAAATGTAAGCGTTGTAATTGCGCCTGCGGATGCACTTCGCGAAACTGATCAAATGCCTGCCATAGCGTCAGGAAGTTTAATCCGGTGCCGAAGCCGCTCTCTGCTACCACAAACAGAGGATGTGGATGAGCAGGAAAACGTGCCTCTAATTGGTTACCTCCCAGAAAGACATAACGCGTCTCTTCCAGTCCGTTATCGTTGGAAAAATATACATCGTCAAAATCTCGGGAAACAGGTGTACCCTCAGCATTAAATTCGAGGTTGGCAGGTTGTATTGCGTAGTGTTTCACGTAAGTTACTCGTCTTACAGGCGGTGGCTCGATCTTAGCGATGTGTGTCAGGCTGCGCAAATTTCTCTATAAATTGTCTGATCGGACTTGTTCGGCGTACAAGTGTACGCTATTGTGCATTCGAAACTTACTCTATGTGCGACTTACAGAGGTATTGAATGAAACGTGCAGTGATTACTGGCCTGGGCATTGTTTCCAGCATCGGTAATAACCAGCAGGAAGTCCTGGCATCTCTGCGTGAAGGACGTTCAGGGATCACTTTCTCTCAGGAGCTGAAGGATTCCGGCATGCGTAGCCACGTCTGGGGCAACGTAAAACTGGATACCACTGGCCTCATTGACCGCAAAGTTGTGCGCTTTATGAGCGACGCATCCATCTATGCATTCCTTTCTATGGAGCAGGCAATTGCAGATGCTGGCCTCTCTCCGGAAGCTTACCAGAATAACCCGCGCGTTGGCCTGATTGCAGGTTCCGGCGGCGGTTCCCCGCGTTTCCAGGTGTTCGGCGCTGACGCAATGCGTGGCCCGCGCGGCCTGAAAGCGGTTGGCCCGTATGTGGTCACCAAAGCGATGGCATCTGGCGTTTCTGCCTGCCTCGCCACACCGTTTAAAATTCACGGTGTTAACTACTCCATCAGCTCCGCGTGTGCGACTTCCGCACACTGTATCGGTAACGCAGTCGAGCAGATCCAACTGGGCAAACAAGATATCGTGTTTGCTGGCGGCGGCGAAGAGCTGTGCTGGGAAATGGCGTGCGAATTCGATGCAATGGGCGCGCTGTCTACCAAATACAACGACACCCCGGAAAAAGCCTCCCGTACTTATGACGCTCATCGTGATGGTTTCGTTATCGCTGGCGGCGGTGGTATGGTCGTGGTGGAAGAGCTGGAACACGCTCTGGCACGTGGCGCCCACATCTACGCTGAAATCGTTGGCTACGGCGCAACGTCTGATGGCGCAGATATGGTTGCTCCGTCTGGTGAAGGTGCGGTTCGCTGCATGAAGATGGCGATGCACGGCGTTGATACCCCAATCGACTACCTGAACTCTCACGGTACTTCAACTCCGGTTGGCGACGTGAAAGAGCTGGCGGCTATCCGTGAAGTGTTCGGCGATAAGAGCCCGGCGATTTCTGCAACCAAAGCAATGACCGGTCACTCACTGGGCGCGGCGGGTGTGCAGGAAGCTATCTACTCTCTGCTGATGCTGGAGCACGGCTTTATCGCCCCGAGCATCAACATTGAAGAGCTGGACGAACAGGCGGCGGGTCTGAACATCGTGACCGAAAAAACCGATCGCGAACTGACTACCGTTATGTCTAACAGCTTCGGCTTCGGCGGCACCAACGCCACGCTGGTAATGCGCAAGCTGAAAGATTAATAGATAGAGTCGGTCGGATAAAACGCGTCAGCGTCGCATCCGACACTAACGCAAAAGGGAGCCTGATGGTTCCCTTTTTCACATCATTGACAATTGCCGCCTGTTCCAGGCAAACTTCCCGCTTTGTCGATTTCCTTCTGAAAAGACGTAAGCGTTAAATCCTGCCAACGCACCGTAACCCTGAAACCAGAGAGATGAGACGGGGAAATTCCTCGCCTTGCGCTGCATTCTGGAGTAATGCATGACTGCTGTAAGCCAAACAGAAACACGATCTTCTGCCAATTTTTCACTCTTTCGTATCGCCTTTGCGGTTTTTCTAACTTACATGACCGTAGGGTTACCGTTGCCGGTTATCCCGCTGTTTGTTCATCATGAACTGGGCTATGGCAACACCATGGTCGGGATTGCCGTCGGCATTCAGTTTCTGGCTACGGTGCTGACGCGTGGCTACGCCGGGCGGCTGGCCGATCAATATGGCGCAAAACGTTCGGCGCTTCAGGGGATGTTAGCTTGTGGTCTGGCTGGCGGCGCGCTGCTGCTGGCGGCGCTTTTACCCGTCTCTGCACCGATTAAATTTGCTCTGCTGGTCGTTGGGCGTTTAATTCTTGGTTTTGGTGAAAGTCAGTTACTGACGGGGGCTTTGACATGGGGATTAGGCATTGTCGGACCGAAACACTCCGGTAAAGTGATGTCCTGGAACGGAATGGCCATTTACGGCGCACTGGCAGTCGGTGCACCGCTTGGCTTACTGATTCATAGCCATTATGGTTTTGCCGCACTGGCGCTTACTACAATGGCATTGCCGTTACTGGCGTGGGTCTGCAATGGCACAGTACGCAAAGTACCGGCAATGACGGGAGAACGCCCATCGCTGTGGAGCGTTATCGGGCTTATCTGGAAACCAGGACTAGGTCTGGCGCTTCAGGGGGTTGGCTTTGCGGTTATCGGGACTTTTGTTTCGCTCTACTTTGCCAGCAAAGGATGGGCGATGGCGGGCTTTACGCTCACAGCCTTTGGCGGCGCCTTTGTCGTTATGCGCGTGATGTTTGGCTGGATGCCAGATCGTTTTGGCGGCGTAAAAGTGGCGATTGTCTCTCTGCTGGTGGAAACGATAGGCTTGTTGTTGCTCTGGCAGGCGCCGGCCGCGTGGGTCGCATTAGCGGGCGCGGCGTTAACCGGAGCCGGATGTTCGCTTATTTTCCCTGCGCTGGGCGTGGAGGTGGTTAAACGTGTTCCTTCCCAGGTTCGCGGTACTGCGCTCGGCGGCTATGCCGCGTTTCAGGATATCGCCCTCGGCGTTTCCGGGCCGCTGGCGGGAGTGCTGGCGACCTCGTTTGGCTACTCTTCGGTATTTCTTGCTGGGGCGATATCGGCGGTGCTGGGGATTATCGTGACGATACTGTCGTTTCGCCGGTGTTAACTCACCAGCCAAACCAACATCACAACGATGACGACGAATAATATCCACAAGCTGGGGCGCATTGACATTTTTTGTATCGTGTCAATGAATGGGGTAAAGGGATTGAACAGCGGTTGAATATTACGCGGTTCAATGCCTTTCACCCGCCGCTGATAGAGCTGGTTAAGGATATCCTCGGCCTGTGCAGAAGTCAGGGCTGAATGCGTAGAAAGGCCATACTTTTGCTCAACATAGGTCGATAATACCGTCAGCTCGCTGGCATCCAGTGGCTGTTTTAGCGCCATCTGGAGCGACTCCAGCGTCGGTGTGTGTTGCTGACTTAACGCCTGACGCGCCTGTAACCAGGTGACGAGATGGTTAAACTGTTTCGCCGGAATCAACTCGCCATCTTTCACCCCTGAAAGTTCCAGCATCGATTGCCAGATCTGTTTACTGGGTTCCCCCGTGGCTGCCGCGAGTTTTGTGACCAGTTGCTTGAGAGTATTGTGCTCTGCTGGTAATAAAGGTCGCTCGGTCGCCTGGCGCTGTTGCGGCTGTGGGATAACCATCTTCCCTTCTTGTAGCAGAGTCAGGACGGTTTTTAATTGCTCCGGTGAGAGTTGATTCAGAGGTGTCTGGCCAAAATTATGCCGGATATAATCCGTGACGGCCTGACGATTATTCCCCAGACGTAAATATTCCCCCAATTGAGCCAGAAGTTGGCGGACAGAATAACTTTTTTGCGCAGACAGCAGCCGTTGCGCAAGGTTTTGTTCTGCGGCCGGGAAGTGGCGTGAAAGCAAAGGTGAATCACCCGGCAGACCGATATCGTGCTTTATATTGGCCCACAATTCCGCTCTCTGCTGTTGCGTCAGCGAAGTTATTTTGGTCATCAAACTTTCCAACGCGGTACGTTGCAAGCTGGATAAAGGTTGATTGCCTGCGCCAGACGACAGGTTATCCCCCTGCCCTGGTGGTTGCGCAGGAGGAAGGCCTGAAAGAGGTTGTATCATTATGTATCCTTATACCTGAAATCATCGCAAGTATGCCTGGCCGCGAGATTATGGCACACTTATCCGGTTAACTCTCGTTCTCATACAGGTAGCACAAACGTGAAAATCCTTGTTGATGAAAATATGCCTTATGCCCGCGAATTATTTAGCCGTCTGGGTGAGGTGAAAGCGGTTCCGGGGCGTCCAATTCCAGTCGCTGAACTGGATGATGCAGATGCGCTGATGGTGCGTTCAGTCACAAAAGTGAACGCGTCGCTGCTGACGGGGAAACCGATAAAATTTGTTGGCACTGCCACGGCAGGGACAGACCATGTTGATGAGGCATGGTTGAAGCAGGTGGGGATTGGTTTTTCTGCGGCACCTGGCTGTAATGCGATTGCGGTAGTGGAATACGTTTTCTCGTCATTGCTGATGCTTGCCGAACGCGATGGATTTTCACTGCATGACCGTACCGTGGGGATCGTGGGCGTCGGTAATGTCGGTCGTCGATTACAGGCGCGGCTGGAGGCGTTGGGGATTAAAACCTTGCTTTGCGATCCGCCACGCGCCGATCGTGGGGATGAGGGGAATTTCCGTTCTCTTGATGAGCTGGTTCAGCACGCAGATGTTCTGACTTTCCATACACCGCTCTTTAAAGATGGGCCGTACAAAACGCTACATCTGGCGGATGAAAAACTGATCCGTAGCCTTAAACCTGGAGCGATCCTGATTAACGCCTGCCGTGGCGCAGTCGTCGATAATACCGCCCTGCTGACCTGTCTGAACGAAGGTCAGAAATTAAGCGTGGTGCTGGATGTCTGGGAAGGCGAACCGGAACTCAACGTGGAACTGTTGAAGAAAGTGGATATCGGCACGCCGCATATTGCCGGTTATACCCTGGAAGGAAAAGCGCGCGGTACTACGCAAGTGTTTGAAGCCTATAGCAAGTTTATTGGTCATGAACAACACGTTGCGCTGGATACATTGCTGCCAACGCCAGAGTTTGGTCGCATTACGCTGCATGGCTCGCTCGATCAGCCAACGCTGAAAAGGCTGGTGCATTTGGTGTATGATGTGCGCCGCGATGACGCACCGCTGCGTAAAGTCGCCGGAATACCGGGTGAGTTTGATAAACTGCGCAAAAACTACCTTGAGCGCCGTGAATGGTCGTCTCTGTATGTGATCTGTGATGACGCCAGCGCGGCGGCATTACTGTGTAAACTGGGTTTTAACGCCGTTCATCATCCGGCACGTTAATCTCTTCTTCATGCTCTCTGCTGTAATATCGGCAGGGAGTTTTGCTATTTCTGGAGTAAACCACCATGTCTGAAGGCTGGAACATTGCCGTCCTGGGCGCAACTGGCGCTGTGGGCGAAGCCCTGCTTGAAACGCTGGCTGAACGTCAGTTCCCGGTTGGGGAAATTTATGCACTGGCACGTAACGAAAGCGCAGGCGAACAACTGCGCTTTGGTGGTAAGACAATCACCGTGCAGGATGCCGCTGAATTCGACTGGACGCAGGCGCAACTGGCATTTTTTGTCGCAGGCAAAGAAGCGACCGCTGCCTGGGTTGAAGAAGCGACCAACGCGGGTTGTCTGGTGATCGACAGCAGCGGATTGTTTGCTCTCGAACCCGACGTACCGCTGGTGGTGCCGGAAGTAAACCCGTTTGTACTGACCGATTACCGCAACCGGAATGTCATCGCCGTACCGGACAGCCTGACCAGCCAGTTACTGGCGGCACTGAAACCGTTAATCGATCAAGGCGGTTTGTCTCGTATCAGCGTCACCAGCCTGATTTCTGCCTCCGCCCAGGGTAAAAAAGCGGTCGATGCGTTAGCGGGGCAGAGCGCGAAACTGCTGAACGGTATTCCGATTGATGAAGAAGATTTCTTTGGGCGTCAGCTGGCGTTCAACATGCTGCCCTTATTGCCGGATCGCGAAGGTAGCGTGCGCGAAGAACGCCGTATCGTCGATGAAGTGCGCAAAATCATGCAGGACGAAGGACTGATGATCTCGGCAAGTGTTGTTCAGGCACCGGTATTTTACGGTCATGCCCAGATGGTCAATTTTGAAGCACTGCGTCCGCTGGCGGCAGAAGAAGCGCGTGATGCGTTTGCTCAAAGCGAAGATATTGAGCTTTCTGAAGAGAATGAATTTCCAACGCAGGTGGGCGATGCTTCCGGGTCGCCGCATCTTTCTGTTGGTTGCGTGCGTAATGACTATGGTATGCCGGAGCAAATTCAGTTCTGGTCGGTGGCTGATAACGTTCGCTTTGGCGGCGCATTGATGGCAGTGAAGATCGCTGAAAAACTGGTGCAGGAGTACCTGTACTAATGTCCGACCAGCAACAACCGCCAGTTTATAAAATTGCGCTGGGCATTGAGTACGACGGCAGCAGATATTACGGCTGGCAACGGCAGAACGAAGTTCGCAGCGTGCAGGAGAAGCTGGAAAAGGCGCTCTCGCAGGTGGCGAACGAACCGATCACCGTCTTCTGCGCCGGGCGTACCGACGCAGGCGTACACGGCACCGGGCAGGTTGTGCATTTCGAAACGACCGCGCAGCGCAAAGACGCTGCGTGGACGTTGGGCGTAAATGCGAATTTACCTGGTGACATCGCCGTGCGTTGGGTTAAAGCTGTACCCGATGATTTTCATGCCAGATTTAGCGCCACGGCTCGCCGTTATCGCTACATCATCTACAATCATCGCCTGCGCCCGGCAGTGCTGAGTAAAGGGGTAACCCACTTTTACGAACCGCTGGACGCCGAACGGATGCATCGGGCTGCGCAATGCCTGCTGGGCGAGAATGATTTCACCTCGTTCCGCGCGGTGCAATGTCAGTCCCGAACGCCGTGGCGCAACGTTATGCATATCAACGTCACGCGTCACGGTCCTTATGTGGTGGTGGATATCAAAGCGAATGCCTTTGTACACCATATGGTGAGGAATATTGTAGGCAGCCTGATGGAAGTCGGTGCCCACAACCAGCCAGAGAGCTGGATAGCAGAGCTGTTGGCGGCAAAGGACAGAACGCTGGCGGCAGCAACGGCGAAAGCGGAAGGTCTATATCTGGTTGCGGTGGATTACCCTGACCGGTTTGATCTTCCAAAGCCGCCAATGGGCCCGCTATTTCTGGCGGACTAACGAGAATAATGCTCTGAACATTTCAGGCCGTAGCCAGCGCAGTTACGGCCTGAAAGAGTAAGAGCAAAAGGCATAGGCAATTATGGACCTGATTTATTTCCTCATCGATTTTATCCTGCACATTGATGTGCATCTGGCGGAGCTGGTCGCAGAGTATGGCGTCTGGGTTTATGCCATCCTGTTTTTGATTTTGTTCTGTGAAACCGGTCTGGTGGTGACACCGTTTCTGCCGGGAGATTCGCTGCTGTTTGTCGCTGGAGCACTGGCTTCGCTTGAAACCAACGATCTCAATGTTCATATGATGGTCGTACTGATGTTAATTGCCGCGATTGTTGGTGATGCGGTCAACTACACCATCGGGCGATTGTTCGGCGAGAAATTATTCAGTAATCCGAACTCGAAAATTTTCCGCCGTAGCTATCTCGACAAAACGCATCAGTTTTATGAGAAACACGGTGGCAAAACCATTATTCTTGCCCGTTTTGTGCCAATCGTCAGAACGTTCGCCCCGTTCGTTGCGGGGATGGGCCACATGTCGTACCGTCATTTCGCCGCTTACAATGTGATCGGCGCGCTGTTATGGGTACTGCTTTTTACCTACGCAGGCTATTTCTTCGGTACAATCCCAATGGTTCAGGATAACCTTAAGCTGCTGATCGTCGGGATTATTGTGGTTTCCATATTGCCGGGCGTCATCGAAATTATCCGTCACAAACGCGCTGCGGCACGCGCCGCAAAATAAAGTAACTCGGCGGTTCGACCACTTTTTTATCCAAAGTTTCGGGCTGTTATGTTTTAATGTGCAACATTGATGGTCTGTTGGGGGCAAAAATGGCATTATGCGTCCCCAAAGATAAAACTGGCATCGAACCAGGTTCAGACAGAAAGGTCCCTAATGAGCTGGATTGAACGAATTAAAAGCAACATTACTCCCACCCGCAAGGCAAGCATTCCTGAAGGTGTGTGGACTAAGTGTGATAGCTGCGGTCAGGTTTTATACCGTGCAGAGCTGGAACGTAATCTTGAGGTCTGTCCGAAGTGTGACCATCACATGCGTATGACGGCGCGTAATCGCCTGCATAGCCTGTTAGATGAAGGAAGCCTTGTGGAGCTGGGTAGCGAGCTTGAGCCGAAAGATGTGCTGAAGTTCCGTGACTCCAAAAAGTATAAAGATCGTCTGGCATCAGCACAGAAAGAAACCGGCGAAAAAGACGCGCTGGTCGTAATGAAAGGCACTCTGTATGGAATGCCGGTCGTTGCTGCTGCCTTCGAATTTGCCTTTATGGGCGGTTCAATGGGATCCGTAGTGGGTGCTCGTTTTGTGCGTGCCGTTGAGCAGGCGCTGGAAGACAACTGCCCGCTTATCTGCTTTTCCGCCTCTGGTGGCGCACGTATGCAAGAGGCGCTGATGTCGCTGATGCAGATGGCGAAAACCTCTGCGGCGCTGGCGAAAATGCAAGAGCGCGGTCTGCCGTACATTTCCGTGCTGACCGATCCGACCATGGGCGGTGTTTCTGCAAGTTTCGCGATGCTTGGCGATCTCAATATTGCTGAACCGAAAGCGTTGATCGGCTTTGCCGGCCCGCGTGTGATTGAACAGACCGTTCGCGAAAAACTGCCGCCGGGATTCCAGCGCAGTGAGTTCCTGATCGAAAAAGGCGCGATCGACATGATCGTCCGCCGTCCGGAAATGCGCCTGAAACTGGCGAGCATTCTGGCGAAGCTGATGAATCTGCCAGCGCCAAATCCTGAAGCGCCACGTGAAGGCGAAGTGGTGCCACCAGCACCGGATCAGGAACCTGAGGCCTGATAACTGATAAGGGCAGGGCCGCTGGCTCTGCCCTTTTGCTATTATCCCCGTAATGAATCAGCGGATACCATGATTATCAAACGCACACCTCAAGCCGCGTCGCCTTTGGCTTCGTGGCTTTCTTATCTGGAAAACCTGCACAGTAAGACTATCGATCTCGGCCTTGAGCGCGTAAGCCAGGTGGCAGCGCATCTCGGCGTTCTGAAACCAGCACCGTTTGTGTTTACCGTTGCAGGTACGAATGGCAAAGGCACAACCTGCCGCACGCTGGAATCGATACTCATGGCGGCAGGGTACAAAGTGGGGGTTTACAGTTCGCCGCATCTGGTGCGTTATACCGAGCGCGTTCGTGTACAGGGTCAGGAACTACCAGAATCGGCCCACACCGCCTCTTTTGCTGAGATTGAATCGGCACGCGGTGATATTTCCCTGACCTATTTTGAATACGGCACGTTGTCGGCGCTGTGGCTGTTTAAACAGGCGCAACTTGATGTGGTAATTCTGGAAGTGGGGCTGGGTGGTCGTCTGGATGCCACCAATATTGTCGATGCTGATGTGGCTGTGGTGACCAGCATTGCGCTGGATCATACCGACTGGCTGGGGCCAGATCGCGAAAGCATTGGTCGCGAGAAAGCGGGGATCTTCCGCAGTGAAAGACCGGCGATCGTTGGTGAACCTGAAATGCCGTACACCATCGCCGATGTAGCGCATGAGAAGGGCGCACTGTTGCGACGTCGAGGCGTAGAGTGGAATTATTTCGTCAGCGACCATGACTGGTCGTTTACCGACGCAAACGGTACGCTGGAAAACCTGCCGTTACCGCTTGTCCCACAACCGAATGCCGCAACGGCGCTGGCTGCGCTGCGTGCCAGCGGTCTGGAGGTCAGTGAACAGGCAATTCGCGATGGCATTGCCAGCGCAATTTTGCCGGGACGTTTCCAGATTGTGAGCGAGTCGCCACGCGTCATTTTTGATGTCGCCCATAATCCCCATGCGGCAGAATATCTTACCGGGCGTATGAAAGCGTTACCGAAAAACGGGCGCGTACTGGCAGTAATCGGTATGCTACATGATAAAGATATTGCTGGTACATTGGCCTGGTTGAAAAGCGTGGTGGATGACTGGTATTGTGCGCCACTGGAAGGGCCGCGCGGTGCCACGGCAGAACAACTGCTTGAGCATTTGGGTAACGGCAAATCATTTGATAGCGTTGCGCAGGCATGGGATGCCGCAATGGCAGACGCTAAACCGGAAGATACCGTGCTGGTGTGTGGTTCATTCCACACGGTCGCACATGTCATGGAAGTGATTGACGCGAGGAGAAGCGGTGGCGAGTAAGTTTCAGAATCGGTTAGTTGGCACAATAGTGCTGGTGGCGCTGGGAGTGATTGTGCTGCCAGGGCTGCTGGACGGGCAGAAAAAACATTATCAGGATGAGTTCGCGGCAATCCCGCTGGTGCCTAAAGCGGGCGATCGTGATGAGCCTGATATGATGCCAGCCGCTACCCAGGCATTGCCGACACAGCCGCCGGAAGGGGCTGCAGAGGAGGTGCGTGCGGGCGATGCTGCGGCACCTTCGCTCGATCCGGCAATCATTGCAGCCAATAATACCGAGTTTGAACCGGAACCTGCACCGGTCGCTCCGCCGAAGCCGAAACCGGTGGAACCGCCTAAACCGAAAGTGGAAGCACCTGCGCCGAAGCCAGAACCGAAACCGGTCGTGGAGGAAAAAGCTGCACCGACGGGTAAAGCGTATGTTGTGCAACTGGGTGCGCTGAAAAATGCCGACAAAGTGAATGAGATTGTTGGTAAATTGCGCGGTGCGGGATACCGGGTTTATACGTCGCCGTCAACGCCAGTACAGGGTAAAATTACCCGTATTCTGGTTGGGCCGGATGCCTCGAAAGAGAAGCTGAAAGGCTCGCTGGGTGAGCTGAAGCAACTTTCTGGCTTAAGCGGCGTGGTAATGGGCTATACGCCGAATTAATACGGTTTTGCCTGATGCGACGCTGGCGCGTCTTATCAGGCCTACGCAGGGGTAGAACCGTAGGTCGGATAAGGCGTTTATGCCGCATCCGACATGTATTGCCCGATGCCGCAAAGGCAAAAAAAAACGATGGCGTTGAATGTTTTTTCAGCGCCATTTTTATTGATGCGCGGGAAGGAAATCCCTACGCAAACGTTTTCTTTTTCTGTTAGAATGCGCCCCGAACAGGATGACAGGGCGTAAAATCGTGGGACACATATGGTCTGGATTGATTACGCCATAATCGCGGTGATTGCTTTTTCCTCTCTGGTTAGCCTGATCCGTGGCTTTGTTCGTGAAGCGTTATCGCTGGTGACATGGGGTTGTGCTTTCTTTGTCGCCAGTCATTACTACACTTACCTGTCAGTCTGGTTTACGGGCTTTGAAGACGAACTGGTTCGAAATGGGATTGCCATCGCGGTACTGTTTATTGCCACACTTATCGTTGGCGCTATCGTGAACTTCGTGATAGGCCAGCTAGTGGAGAAAACAGGGTTGTCAGGCACCGATCGGGTGCTGGGCGTCTGTTTCGGTGCGTTGCGTGGTGTGCTGATTGTTGCTGCCATTCTTTTCTTTCTTGACTCCTTTACCGGAGTGTCGAAAAGCGAAGACTGGAGCAAATCACAGCTGATTCCACAGTTCAGTTTTATCATCAGATGGTTTTTTGATTATCTGCAAAGCTCGTCAAGTTTCTTGCCCAGAGCGTAAGTGCTCTGAGATGTGGCTTAACGAGGAAAAAGACGTATGTGCGGTATTGTCGGTATCGCCGGTGTTATGCCGGTTAACCAATCGATTTATGATGCCTTAACGGTGCTTCAGCATCGCGGTCAGGATGCCGCCGGCATCATCACCATTGATGCCAATAACTGCTTCCGTTTGCGTAAAGCGAACGGGCTGGTGAGCGATGTATTTGAAGCTCGCCATATGCAGCGTTTACAGGGCAATATGGGCATTGGTCATGTGCGTTACCCTACGGCTGGCAGCTCCAGCGCCTCTGAAGCACAGCCGTTTTACGTTAACTCCCCGTATGGCATCACGCTTGCCCATAATGGCAATCTGACTAATGCTCACGAGTTGCGTAAAAAGCTGTTTGAAGAAAAACGCCGCCACATCAACACCACTTCCGACTCGGAAATTCTGCTCAATATCTTCGCCAGCGAACTGGACAACTTTCGCCATTATCCGCTGGAAGCCGACAACATTTTTGCTGCCATTGCCGCCACAAACCGCCTGATCCGTGGCGCGTATGCCTGTGTGGCGATGATTATCGGTCACGGTATGGTTGCTTTCCGCGATCCTAACGGCATTCGTCCGCTGGTGTTAGGAAAACGCGATATTGATGAGAATCGCACAGAATATATGGTCGCTTCTGAAAGCGTTGCGCTCGACACCCTGGGCTTTGAGTTCCTGCGTGATGTCGCACCGGGTGAAGCGATTTACATCACTGAAGATGGTCAGTTGTTTACCCGCCAGTGTGCCGATAATCCAGTCAGCAATCCATGCCTGTTTGAGTATGTTTACTTTGCCCGCCCGGACTCGTTCATCGACAAAATTTCCGTTTACAGCGCCCGCGTCAATATGGGAACAAAGCTTGGCGAAAAAATCGCCCGTGAATGGGAAGATCTGGATATCGACGTGGTTATTCCGATCCCGGAAACTTCCTGCGATATTGCACTGGAAATTGCTCGTATTCTGGGTAAACCGTACCGTCAGGGGTTTGTCAAAAATCGTTACGTTGGTCGCACCTTTATCATGCCGGGTCAGCAACTGCGTCGTAAGTCCGTGCGTCGTAAACTGAACGCTAACCGCGCCGAGTTCCGCGATAAAAACGTCCTGCTGGTCGATGACTCTATCGTCCGTGGCACCACCTCTGAGCAAATTATCGAGATGGCGCGTGAAGCCGGAGCGAAGAAAGTGTACCTCGCTTCTGCGGCACCGGAAATCCGCTTCCCGAACGTTTACGGTATTGATATGCCGAGCGCCACGGAGCTTATCGCCCACGGTCGTGAAGTGGATGAAATTCGCCAGATCATCGGTGCTGACGGTCTGATTTTCCAGGATCTGAACGATCTGATCGAAGCCGTTCGCGCTGAAAACCCGGATATCCAGCAGTTTGAATGCTCGGTGTTCAACGGCGTTTACGTCACCAAAGATGTTGATCAGGGCTACCTCGATTTCCTCGATACTTTACGTAATGACGACGCCAAAGCAGTGCAACGTCAGAACGAAGTGGAAAATCTCGAAATGCATAACGAAGGATGATGCCTTCACGCAGGGTGCCGGTCTGGCACCCTGACTTGCAACTCCTGCCGAAATCCTGCAAAGTCTGCCTGCAAGTCTGACAGGGCAACTCTTTATGAAACGACTCATTGTGGGCATCAGCGGTGCCAGCGGCGCGATTTATGGCGTGCGCTTATTACAGGTTCTGCGTGATGTCGCAGATATCGAAACGCATCTGGTGATGAGCCAGGCAGCGCGCCAGACCTTATCCCTCGAAACGGATTTTTCCCTGCGCGAAGTGCAGGCATTTGCCGATGTCACGCACGATGCGCGCGATATTGCCGCCAGCATCTCTTCCGGTTCTTTCCAGACACTGGGGATGGTGATTTTACCCTGTTCAATCAAAACACTGTCCGGTATTGTCCATAGCTATACTGATGGCTTACTGACCCGTGCGGCAGATGTGGTGCTGAAAGAGCGTCGTCCGTTGGTGCTCTGCGTGCGTGAAACTCCGTTGCACTTAGGCCACCTGCGTTTAATGACTCAGGCGGCAGAAATCGGTGCGGTGATTATGCCTCCCGTTCCGGCGTTTTATCATCGCCCGCAATCCCTTGATGATGTGATAAATCAGACGGTTAACCGTGTTCTTGACCAGTTTGCGATAACCCTTCCTGAAGACCTCTTTGCCCGCTGGCAGGGCGCATAATTCCGCTGTTGCCCTGTTTCAGGGCAATTTTGCAACCGCGATCAAATCCTCGACATTTTGTTCCTGCCATTCAATCGAAACGCTGCGATTCAACCGCCATACCTGCTATCTTCAACTTTAGGACAATAGTGCAACGTCTTATTAACATATTTAACGTTGAATGTTAATGTTGCCGTCAAGATGGCATAAGACCTGCATGAAAGAGCCTGCAAACACACAACACAATACACAACATAAAAAAGCCATTTCACTTGAGGGTTATGTATGAAGAAGTCGATTCTCGCTCTGTCTTTGTTAGTCGGTATTTCCGCAGCGGCCTCCAGCTATGCGGCGCTACCGGAGACGGTACGTATCGGAACGGATACCACCTATGCACCGTTCTCATCGAAAGATGCCAAAGGTGACTTTGTTGGCTTTGATATCGATCTCGGTAACGAGATGTGCAAACGGATGCAGGTGAAATGTACCTGGGTTGCCAGTGACTTTGATGCGCTGATCCCCTCACTGAAAGCGAAAAAAATCGACGCCATTATTTCGTCGCTCTCCATTACTGATAAACGTCAGCAGGAGATTGCCTTCTCTGACAAGTTGTACGCCGCAGATTCTCGTTTGATTGCCGCCAAAGGTTCGCCGATCCAGCCGACGCTGGATTCACTGAAAGGTAAACATGTTGGCGTGCTGCAAGGCTCTACCCAGGAAGCGTATGCCAATGATAACTGGCGTAGTAAAGGCGTCGATGTGGTGGCCTATGCTAACCAGGATTTGGTCTATTCCGATCTGGATGCAGGCCGTCTGGATGCCGCTTTGCAGGACGAAGTCGCGGCCAGCGAAGGATTCCTCAAGCAACCTGCCGGTAAAGAGTTCGCCTTTGCTGGCTCATCAGTGAAAGACAAAAAATACTTCGGTGATGGTACAGGCGTAGGGCTACGTAAAGATGATGCCGAACTGAAAGCCGCTTTTGATAAGGCGCTTGGCGAACTGCGTCAGGACGGCACTTACGACAAGATGGCGAAAAAGTATTTCGACTTTAATGTCTACGGTGACTGATACGTCGCTGGGAAGCTGTACCTGATGGAATGATCATCATGGTCCACGCCAGGTTTGTTGCACTATCGTGGTGCATTGAAATGCATACTTAAGCATTTTTAATGAAAAATAATACGTCTAACGGGGCGGGATATTTTGCCTTGATGGTCAATTTTATGGCACGATAAGTGTAACAAACCTGTAAATATTCCCTATAAAAAGACTGTCAGTTGAGGACATTATGAAAAAACTGGTGCTATCGCTCTCTCTGGTTCTGGCCTTCTCCAGCGCAACTGCGGCATTTGCTGCGATTCCGCAAAACATCCGCATCGGTACCGACCCGACCTATGCGCCATTTGAATCAAAAAATTCACAAGGCGAACTGGTTGGCTTCGATATCGATCTTGCGAAGGAGTTGTGCAAGCGCATCAATACGCAATGTACGTTTGTCGAAAACCCGCTGGATGCGTTAATCCCGTCCTTAAAAGCGAAGAAGATTGACGCCATCATGTCATCGCTTTCCATTACGGAAAAACGTCAGCAAGAAATTGCCTTCACCGACAAACTGTACGCTGCCGATTCTCGTCTGGTGGTGGCGAAAAATTCCGACATTCAGCCGACAGTCGAGTTGCTGAAAGGCAAGCGGGTAGGCGTATTGCAGGGCACCACCCAGGAGACATTTGGTAATGAACACTGGGCGCCCAAAGGCATTGAAATCGTCTCTTATCAGGGGCAGGACAACATTTATTCTGACCTGACTGCCGGACGTATTGATGCCGCGTTCCAGGATGAGGTCGCTGCCAGCGAAGGTTTCCTCAAACAACCCGTCGGTAAAGATTACAAATTCGGTGGCCCGTCTGTTAAAGATGAAAAACTGTTTGGCGTAGGCACCGGCATGGGTCTGCGCAAAGAAGATAACGAACTGCGCGAGGCACTGAACAAAGCCTTTGCCGAAATGCGCGCTGACGGTACTTACGAGAAACTGGCGAAAAAGTACTTCGATTTTGATGTTTATGGTGGTTAATCGCCATCGGTGAAGGAAAGCCCGCTCCCTTCGGGTAACCGGAGGGAGACAAGAGGCGGTAATTCACCACACACGACAGGACAGGCTGCATGTTGTATGGGTTTTCAGGTGTTATTTTACAGGGTGCGCTCGTCACGCTGGAGCTGGCTATCAGCTCTGTAGTGCTCGCTGTAATCATCGGTTTAATTGGCGCTGGCGGTAAGCTCTCGCAAAATCGGCTTTCGGGGCTGATTTTCGAAGGATACACCACGCTGATTCGTGGCGTGCCGGACTTGGTGTTGATGCTGCTGATTTTCTACGGTTTGCAGATTGCGCTAAACACGGTGACGGAGGCGATGGGCGTCGGGCAGATTGATATCGACCCGATGGTCGCCGGCATTATCACTCTCGGTTTTATCTACGGTGCTTATTTTACCGAAACGTTCCGTGGCGCGTTTATGGCAGTGCCGAAAGGACATATAGAGGCGGCGACGGCGTTCGGTTTTACTCGTGGGCAAGTGTTTCGGCGGATCATGTTTCCGGCGATGATGCGTTACGCCCTGCCGGGGATTGGCAACAACTGGCAGGTAATCCTCAAATCTACAGCCCTGGTTTCGTTACTCGGCCTGGAAGATGTGGTCAAAGCCACGCAGTTGGCAGGAAAAAGTACCTGGGAACCGTTCTATTTCGCCATCGTCTGTGGCGTGATTTATCTGGTTTTCACCACCGTTTCCAATGGTGTGCTGCTGTTCCTTGAGCGCCGCTATTCCGTGGGTGTGAAGAGGGCTGACCTGTGATCGAAATCTTACATGAATACTGGAAACCACTGCTGTGGACCGATGGTTATCGTTTTACCGGCGTGGCGATCACCCTGTGGCTGCTGATTTTGTCGGTAGTGATAGGCGGAATTCTGGCGCTGTTTCTGGCGATTGGTCGCGTCTCAAGTAATAAATACATCCAGTTTCCAATCTGGTTATTTACCTATATTTTTCGCGGTACGCCGCTGTATGTTCAGCTGCTGGTGTTCTATTCTGGCATGTACACGCTGGAGATTGTTAAGGGCACCGAGTTCCTTAATGCCTTTTTCCGCAGTGGCCTGAACTGTACCGTGCTGGCGCTGACGCTCAACACCTGTGCTTACACCACTGAGATTTTTGCCGGGGCGATCCGTTCGGTGCCGCACGGGGAAATCGAAGCCGCCAGAGCCTACGGTTTCTCAAGCTTTAAAATGTATCGCTGCATTATTTTGCCATCGGCGCTGCGTATTGCGTTACCGGCCTACAGCAACGAAGTGATCCTGATGTTGCATTCTACTGCGCTGGCTTTTACCGCCACAGTGCCGGATCTGCTGAAAATTGCCCGCGATATCAACGCCGCCACGTATCAACCATTTACCGCCTTCGGCATTGCCGCTGTGCTCTATTTAATTATCTCTTATGTCCTGATAAGCCTGTTCCGTAAAGCGGAAAAACGCTGGTTGCAGCATGTGAAACCTTCTTCAACGCACTGAGAATACGATGTCCGAGAATAAATTAAACGTTATCGATTTGCACAAACGCTACGGTGAACATGAAGTGCTGAAAGGGGTCTCTCTGCAAGCGAACGCCGGAGATGTGATAAGCATCATCGGAGCGTCGGGATCGGGGAAAAGTACCTTTCTGCGTTGCATTAACTTCCTCGAAAAACCGAGCGAAGGATCGATCGTGGTTAACGGCCAGACCATCAATCTGGTGCGTGATAAAGACGGCCAACTCAAAGTCGCCGATAAAAATCAGCTGCGCTTACTGCGCACACGCCTGACGATGGTGTTCCAGCACTTCAATCTCTGGAGCCACATGACGGTACTGGAAAACGTCATGGAAGCGCCGATTCAGGTGCTGGGTCTGAGTAAGCACGAAGCACGCGAGCGGGCGGTGAAGTATCTGGCGAAAGTCGGCATAGACGAACGTGCGCAGGGGAAATATCCGGTGCATCTTTCCGGCGGTCAGCAACAGCGTGTTTCCATCGCAAGGGCGCTGGCAATGGAACCGGAGGTTCTGCTGTTTGATGAACCCACCTCGGCGCTCGATCCTGAACTGGTAGGCGAAGTGTTGCGTATTATGCAGCAGCTCGCAGAAGAGGGAAAAACGATGGTTGTAGTGACCCACGAAATGGGCTTTGCCCGCCACGTCTCCACGCATGTAATTTTTCTTCATCAAGGGAAAATTGAAGAAGAGGGGGCGCCAGAACAGTTATTCGGCAACCCGCAAAGTCCGCGTCTGCAACAGTTCCTTAAAGGTTCGCTGAAATAATTACCTCTCCGGTGGCTAATGCTGCCGGAGTATTTTCAGGGGAAATTTGCGAGTCAGCTTCCGCTGAAATGTAAAAGTTGCAGTCCGCTAAAAATACTTCTGAATTCGCTGTCCAAAGATAAAAACTGCCTGCTGCATTAGCTATTAAGGATGGGTATTGTCACGTCATCTTAAATTTGAGGGGTGACGGAACGCCATGACAATATCGACAACTTCCACGCTGCATGATGCGGTATTTAAATCTTTTTTACGCCATCCAGACACCGCGCGGGATTTTATTGATATTCATCTTCCCGCACCGCTGCGCAAACTGTGTGATTTAACGACGCTCAAACTGGAACCTAACAGTTTTATTGATGAAGACCTGCGGCAATATTATTCCGACCTCTTGTGGTCTGTGAAAACGCAGGAGGGCGCGGGCTATATTTATGTAGTGATAGAGCACCAAAGTAAGCCAGAAGAATTAATGGCTTTTCGCATGATGCGCTATTCCATCGCGGCAATGCAAAACCATCTTGATGCGGGCTATAAAGAGCTTCCGTTGGTGATCCCGATGCTGTTTTATCATGGTTGCAGGAGTCCTTACCCTTATTCTCTCTGCTGGCTTGATGAATTTGCGGAGCCAGCTATAGCCCGCAAAATTTATTCATCGGCTTTTCCGCTGGTGGATATTACCGTAGTGCCGGATGACGAGATTATGCAACATCGCAAAATGGCGTTGTTGGAATTAATTCAGAAACATATCCGTCAGCGCGATCTGTTGGGATTAGTCGATCAAATTGTTTCGCTGCTAGTTACAGGGAACACTAATGACAGACAGCTAAAAGCTCTGTTTAATTACGTATTACAAACAGGGGATGCCCAGCGTTTCCGAGCATTTATTGGTGAGATAGCGGAACGTGCACCACAAGAAAAGGAGAAACTGATGACCATTGCTGACAGATTACGTGAAGAAGGGCGGAATGATGGATTAATTCTGGGCAAACGTGAAGAAGCCCTGCGTATTGCTCAGGAGATGTTGGAGAGAGGTTTAGACAGAGAGTTAGTTCTGATGCTGACCCGACTTTCGCCAGACGATCTTATCGCGCAAAGCTACTAATCCTGTAACGCCGGGAGTTAACTGGCGGATGTTTGCAGTAAACCACATCAGCGAACGACATCCGCCAGCGCCTCTTCTAAATCGTACCAGCGAAACGCAAAACCCGCTTCTTCCAGCCGTTTTGGCAACGCACGTTGTCCGCCCAAGACCAGAACCGATGATTCCCCCATCAGCAAGCGAATAGCTGTGGCAGGGACGCGCAAAATCGCCGGGCGATGCAGCGCATGACCAAGCGCATGGGCAAATTGTTCATTGTGTACCGGATATGGCGAGACCATATTAAATGGCCCGCGCAGATCGTTATCCAGCAGCCAGAGAATACCGTTGACCATATCATCAATATGAATCCAGGCCAGATACTGCCGACCGGAGCCAATCGAACCGCCCAGGCCAAGGCGAAACGGAGGCAGCATTTTACCGAGGATACCGCCATCCGAAGCCAGTACTACGCCGGTACGCAGCAGGCACACTCGTGTTTTGTCGCTTTGCGCCCGACAGGCAATTTCCTCCCAACGGGCGCAGAGTTTATGGGTAAATTCGTTATGTGGCGGTTCTTCTTCGGTGACCACGACTTCACCTAAGTCACCATAATATCCCGCCGCCGAGCCGGAAATGAGCACTGACGGCGGCGTGTCGCTGGCGTTAATCAAATCTACCAGTTTTTGCGTTATATTCCAGCGGCTTTGGCAGAGGCGATCTTTTTGCTCGCGAGTCCAGCGTTTATCGGCTATTGGTTCACCGGCCAGATTGATCACCGCATCAACGCCGTTGAGGTTGCTTTGATCGGCAAGCTCTTGCCATAGTGTCACCTGGGAGCCGAGAACTGAGCTGGCTTTCTGCGGGTTACGTGTTACAACCGTGACCTGATGGCCCAGTTCCAACAAACGTGGGATTAAATGACGACCAATTAATCCCGTTCCTCCAGTGATCACTATGTTCATGCAGCCTCCCGATATGGCGGTTAACGCTGCCAGCGTAAGGTCATGGATACCGAATCCGCGTAGCGCAGCGCGTGCAGTTTATCGATCTCCACTTCAGCATACGTCACCCAGTGATGTTCACGTGCGATATCGAGCACATCCTGAGTTAATTTTTCCAGCAAAGAGAAACGGTTATTCTCTACATGCTGAATAATGTTTTTCGTTACGGTGCGATAATTCAGCGCATCGTTGATATCTTCACTGGTTCGCGCTTTATCGGCGGGGTAGTGGATCGTCACATTGATAACAATATCCTGACGGTTGTTAATCTCTTCGTCCTTAATGCCAATAAACGTTCGTAAACGAAGGTTCTTTATCCGAATAATCGCGGCAGGTTGTGCCATTGCAGGTTCTCCGTTGTTTTATTTAGGATTAAATAATACACGAGAACCAGGTTCTGTTAACTATTCGAAATCTCATCATTTACTTGTGCTTTTAGTAGCGCCTGCCCGGTAGCAGGACGTGAGCGGATTCGTTCATACCAGTTTTTTACTGCCGGATACATTGCGAGTTCAATTCGCTGGCGAGTCCAGGCATTAACCCACGGCCAACAGGCAATATCTGCAATGCTGTAGTTTTCACCGCCCAGCCAGGGCGAGTTTTCCAGGCGCTTATTCAATACATGATACAGACGCTGAGTTTCAACCTGATAACGCTCAATTGCATAGGGAATAGTCTGTGGCGCTGCATGATTAAAATGGTGATTTTGCCCGAGCATCGGCCCCAGGCCTCCAACCTGCCAGAATAACCACTGTAATGTAGTGGCGCGCTCACGCGGTTGATGACCTAAAAATAGCCCTGTTTTTTCCGCCAGATACAACAAAATCGCACCTGATTCAAAGAGGCTTAATGGTTCTCCGCCGTCAGTCGGGGCATGATCAACAATCGCCGGAATTTTATTGTTGGGCGAAATGAGCAAAAACTCCGGGCGAAACTGACCACCTTTACCGAGGTCAACTTTGATTAAGCGATAATCCAGTCCCGCCTCTTCGAGAAACAACGTAATTTTGTGACCATTCGGCGTTGGGGCGAAATAGAGATCGATCATTGCAGCTCCGGTTATCTAATAATCTGAACACATCAAGTATAGAAAGCGCAGCGACTTGTGTAAGTTTTCATCAAGTCACCGTGACAAAAAGGCTCTATAGTTTGATAGCAAGCCCATTTATCGCTGAGGACATAATGAGTAAACCTGCTATCACGCTGTGGTCAGATGCCCATTTTTTCTCCCCTTATGTGTTATCCGCCTGGGTGGCGTTGCAGGAGAAAGGCCTGCCTTTTCATATAAAAACCATCAACCTCGACAGCGGTGAACATTTGCGGCCGACGTGGCAAGGTTACGGACAGACACGGCGCGTGCCGTTGTTACAAATTGATGATTTTGAGTTGAGTGAATCCTCTGCCATTGCAGAATATCTGGAGGATCGTTTTGCGCCGCCGACCTGGGAGCGCATTTATCCGCTTGATTTACAAAATCGGGCGCGAGCACGGCAGATTCAGGCCTGGTTACGCAGCGATCTGATGCCCATCCGCGAAGAACGTTCGACGGATGTTGTCTTTGCTGGTGCGAAAAAAGCGCCACTAACGGCGGAGGGAAAAGCCAGTGTAGAGAAACTGTTCGCGATGGCAGAACATTTACTGGCACATAACCAGCCGAATCTGTTTGGTGAGTGGTGTATTGCGGATACTGATTTGGCGTTAATGATTAACCGCCTGGTATTACAGGGTGATGAGGTGCCGGAACGTCTGGTGGATTATGCAGCATTCCAGTGGCAGAGGGCTTCAGTTCAGCGTTTTATTGCACTTTCGGCGAAGCAATCTGGCTGATAGAGGCGATAGAATCCAGTATCATAGCTTACGTTTTTTCGACGAGGAGTGAGTGATGAAACTGATGTTTGCATCGGACATTCATGGGTCGTTACCGGCGACGGAACGTGTTCTGGATTTGTTTGCCCAGAGCGGAGCTCAGTGGCTGGTGATTCTTGGCGACGTGCTGAATCATGGCCCGAGAAACGCCCTGCCTGAAGGGTATGCGCCAGCCAAAGTAGCCGAACGGCTGAATGAGGTGGCGCATAAAGTTATCGCCGTGCGCGGCAACTGCGATAGCGAAGTGGATCAGATGCTGCTGCACTTCCCGATAACCGCACCGTGGCAACAGGTATTACTGGAAAAACAACGTCTGTTTCTGACGCATGGTCATCTGTTTGGCCCGGATAATCTGCCGACTTTAAACCAGAACGACGTGTTGGTGTACGGTCATACCCATCTACCAGTGGCGGAACAGCGGGGTGAAATCTTCCACTTTAACCCCGGTTCGGTAAGCATCCCGAAAGGCGGTTATCCGGCGAGCTATGGCATGTTGGATGATGACGTACTAAGCGTAATCGCACTCAATGATCAAAGTATCATTGCGCAGATCGCGATTAATCCGTAATTTACCCACAACTCAAAATGCGCCGTAAGAGCGCCAGAAAAAGAAGGTTTCCTGATAATGGAACAGCGTCGTTTGGCAAGTACTGAATGGGTGGATATTGTCAATGAAGAGAACGAAGTCATTGCACAAGCCAGCCGGGAACAAATGCGGGCACAGTGTCTGCGTCATCGTGCAACTTATATTGTCGTGCATGATGGCATGGGCAAAATTCTTGTGCAGCGTCGTACCGAGACAAAAGACTTTTTACCCGGCATGTTAGATGCGACCGCTGGTGGTGTGGTCCAGGCCGATGAGCAACTGCTGGAATCCGCACGTCGCGAAGCGGAAGAAGAGTTGGGCATTGCCGGTGTCCCCTTTGCCGAGCACGGGCAGTTCTATTTCGAAGATAAAAATTGCCGTGTCTGGGGCGCGCTGTTCAGTTGTGTCTCTCACGGTCCATTCGCCCTCCAGGAAGATGAAGTCAGTGAAGTTTGCTGGCTAACGCCGGAAGAAATCACCGCACGTTGCGATGAGTTCACTCCAGACTCGCTGAAAGCACTGGCGTTGTGGATGAAGCGCAATGCCAAAAATGAAGCCGTAGAGACTGAAACGGCAGAATAAAAAAGAGCCGCAATTGCGGCTCTTAACATTTTTAATGGTAGCCCATTAACTGAGCGCCTATCACCACCACGCTGGACATAATAAACAGCAGTCCAAGCAGTGTCGCACCCACTTTCACCCAGTTACGGAAGTCCACCCGGCAAACACCGAGCGTGGCCATTAACGACGCCGAGGTCGGGTAAATGATGTGACTGAAGCCATCGCCGAACTGGAATGCCAGCACGGTAACCTGGCGGTTAACACCGACCAGATCGCCAAGCGGTGCCAGTAATGGCATGGTTAGCGCAGCCTGACCAGAACCGGATGTCACGAAGAAATTAAATACCGCCTGGAAGAGCAACATAAACCAGGCCGCGACTGCGTTATCCAGACCGCTAATGGCATTGGCAATGCTGTTGAGGATAGTATTCAGCACGCTGGCCTCACCGGCTTCACCGTTACCCACCAGCAGCAAAATCCCTTTGGCGAAACCTACCAGCAGGGCAGGGGCGATCATCATTCGCGCGCCTTCGGTAAAGGATGAAGCCATGGTATTTACCGTCATGCCGTTAAGACGGAAGACAACGCCGATGATGCCAATCACCAGCCCCATAGTGAAGAACTGGCTGGCGATTTCTGGAATAAACCATGCATTAACGATCACGCCCCAAATTACCCAGACCATCACGGCGGTCAGGACAATCAATACCAGCCAGTCACCAAAGGTAAACGGACGTTGTTCAACATCAGCCTGCTTTTCACGAAAGAAGCGGTCGGACTCATGCACGCGTGACAGAAGAGGATTCTTTTTCACTCGTGAGGCATAAACCATGGTAAAGATCAGGCCAATCAGAGTCGCGATAACCCACACTACAATGCGCAGGCCGGAGCCGGAAAGCACCGGAACGCCAGCAATCCCCTGGGCGACAACCACGCAGAACGGGTTCATCCACGAGCTGGCAAAACCGATTTGCGTGGCGATATAGGTCACCAGGACGGTAGTAATACTGTCATAACCCAGTCGTACCATTAGCGGGGCAATGATGATGGCAAAGGCGACAGCCTCTTCTCCCATGCCGAACACCGCACCACCGAGCGAAAAGAGAATAAACAGCGCCGGAATAAAGAGAATTTCATTCCCTCGTGTATGGCGGATAAGCGCCAGGATGCCGTTATCAATGGTTCCTGTACGCATCACGATGCCAAATGCACCGCCAATCACCAGCATAAACATGATGATGCCAACGGCTGTCCCGTATTTCGATCCGGAGGTTAACCCTTCAAACGGGAAGTTCATCAGGCCTGGACGTTCATCTCCGGTCGTGAACAGTTGTACGCGATGATACTCAGGTTCGCCGGCCTCGTTGGTCAGAATGCGAAATGAGTGAGGGTCTACGACTTTGCGTGTTTTCGTCTGACCATCAACCTGGTACTGCACTTCCTGACTGTCAAACATCCCCACCGGAACAACCCATGTGGCGAGGCTGGTTAAAATAGCGACAAAAAAGATAATCACCAGCGTATCGGGCATTGCCCATCTTCTGGTTGGTTTGGATTCAGTTATTGCGGACATAGCGCAAATTTTCCCTTGCACAAGACAAAGTGGTAAGTATGCAAAGTGATATGGCGCAATTCATTGATGCAGCGCAGTTAAGCAAGATAATCAGAAAGGAGTAATGCAAATTAAGAGAATAAAAAACCGGAAATAGTGACTATTTCCGGTTCAGATATCCGCAGCGTAAGGCTGCGGATGATGACGAGATTACTGCTGCTGTGCAGACTGAATCGCAGTCAGCGCGATGGTATAGACGATGTCGTCAACCAGAGCGCCACGGGACAGGTCGTTAACTGGCTTGCGCATACCCTGCAGCATCGGCCCGATGGAGATCAGGTCGGCAGAACGCTGTACCGCTTTGTAGGTGGTGTTACCGGTGTTCAGATCCGGGAAGATGAACACGGTAGCGCGACCTGCAACCGGAGAGTTCGGTGCTTTAGATTTCGCAACGTCAGCCATTACCGCAGCGTCGTACTGCAGCGGACCGTCGATCATCAGGTCAGGACGTTTTTCCTGCGCCAGACGAGTTGCTTCGCGAACTTTTTCTACGTCGCTACCTGCACCAGAAGTACCGGTGGAGTAGGAGAGCATAGCAACACGCGGTTCGATACCGAAGGCAGCGGCGGAATCTGCGGACTGAATCGCAATTTCTGCCAGCTGTTCTGCGGTCGGATCCGGGTTGATCGCACAGTCACCGTAAACGTAAACCTGTTCCGGCAGCAGCATGAAGAACACGGAAGATACCAGAGAGCTGCCCGGTGCAGTTTTGATCAGCTGCAGTGGCGGACGGATGGTGTTTGCGGTGGTGTGGACAGCACCGGAAACCAGACCATCAACTTCATCCTGTTCCAGCATCAGCGTACCGAGAACCACGTTGTCTTCCAGCTGTTCGCGGGCAACGGTTTCGGTCATGCCTTTGTTCTTACGCAGCTCGACCAGACGAGCAACATAGCTTTCGCGAACCACTTCTGGATCAACGATTTCAATGCCTGCGCCCAGTTCTACGCCCTGAGACGCGGCAACGCGGTTGATCTCTGCCGGGTTACCCAGCAGTACGCAAGTTGCGATACCACGTTCAGCACAGATAGCGGCTGCTTTAACGGTACGCGGTTCGTCGCCTTCCGGCAGAACGATACGTTTGCCCGCTTTGCGCGCCAGTTCGGTCAGCTGATAACGGAACGCCGGCGGAGACAGACGACGGCTGCGCTCGGAAGTGGCAGTCAGAGAATCGATCCAGTCAGCGTTGATGTAGTTAGCAACATATTCCTGAACTTTCTCGATACGCTCGTGATCGTCAACCGGAACTTCCAGGTTGAAGCTCTGCAGGCTCAGAGAAGTCTGCCAGGTGTTGGTGTTCACCATAAATACCGGCAGGCCGGTAGCGAAAGCACGTTCGCACAGTTTAGAAATGCGCGCGTCCATTTCGTAGCCGCCAGTCAGCAGCAGGGCACCGATCTCTACGCCGTTCATTGCAGCCAGGCAAGCGGCAACCAGCACGTCAGGACGGTCTGCGGAAGTCACCAGCAGAGAACCAGCACGGAAGTGCTCCAGCATGTGCGGAATGCTGCGTGCGCAGAAAGTGACGGATTTAACGCGGCGAGTGTTGATGTCGCCTTCGTTGATGATGGTCGCATTCAGGTGACGCGCCATATCGATCGCACGGGTTGCGATCAGATCAAAGCTCCACGGCACAGCGCCGAGAACCGGCAGCGGGCTGGATTCTTGCAGCTTCGCCGGATCGACGTTGTTGACTTTAGCTTTGGAAGAGTCGTCGAAAATCTCGGACAGATCCGGGCGAGTACGACCCTGTTCATCAACCGGTGCATTCAGTTTGTTAACGATAACGCCGGTGATGTTGGTGTTTTTGGCACCGCCGAAGCTGTTGCGGGTCAGTTCGATACGCTCTTTCAGCTGTTCCGGGGTGTCAGTGCCCTGAGACATGACGAAGACGATTTCCGCGTTCAGCGTTTTAGCGATTTCGTAGTTCAGAGACTGGGCAAATTGGTGCTTACGTGTCGGGACCAGACCTTCAACCAGAACCACTTCAGCGTCTTTGGTGTTAGCGTGGTAGTTCGCGACGATCTCTTCCATCAGCACATCTTTTTTATTGCTGGAAAGCAGACCTTCAACGTAACTCATTTTCAGCGGTTCAGCGGCTGTCGTGGTGGAAGAATTCGCACGCACAATAGTCGTTGTCTGATCGGGCGCATCGCCACCGGTACGCGGCTGAGCGATAGGTTTGAAAACGCTCAGACGAACGCCTTTGCGTTCCATTGCACGGATCACGCCAAGACTGACGCTGGTCAGACCGACGCTGGTTCCGGTAGGGATCAGCATAATAATACGGGACACGGTTTATCCTCTTTCGTTACCGCCGGTTTGGCGGGTTACAAAACAGCACCGCCAGCAGGGCTGGCGGTGTGGAATTAGGCGGTCAGGCGGCAGGCGTCTTGCGCGATAACCAGCTCTTCGTTGGTTGGGATCACAACAGCAGGGCGGGTGCCTTCTTTGTTGATGAAACCAGATTTGCCGAAACGTGCAGCCAGGTTGCGTTCATGATCAACTTCAAAGCCTAGCACGCCCAGTTTGCCCAGAGACAGTTCACGAACCATCGCGGCATTTTCACCGATACCACCGGTGAATACAACAGCGTCCAGACGGCCATCCATCAGTGCAGTGTATGCACCGATGTATTTCGCCAGACGGTGGCAGTAAACGTCCATTGCGCGCTTCGCGTCTTCTTTAGTCGCGTAGTTGTCTTCAACATAGCGGCAGTCGCTGGTGACTTCAGTCAGACCCAGCAGGCCAGACTCTTTGGTCAGCATTTTGTTGATTGCGTCAACGCTCATGCCCAGGGTGTCGTGCAGGTGGAAGATGATAGCCGGGTCGATATCGCCAGAGCGAGTACCCATTACCAGACCTTCCAGCGGGGTCAGACCCATAGAGGTGTCAACGCATTTACCGTTGCGGATAGCAGAAACGGAACCACCGTTGCCCAGGTGGCAGGTGATGATGTTCAGCTCTTCTACCGGTTTGTTCAGCATTTTTGCCGCTTCCTGGGTTACATAGAAGTGGCTGGTGCCGTGCGCGCCGTAACGACGGATGCCGTGCTCTTTGTACAGGTTGTACGGCAGGGCGTAGAGGTAAGACTCTTCCGGCATAGTCTGGTGGAACGCAGTGTCAAATACAGCAACGTTTTTGTCTTTCAGCTGCGGGAAAGATTTCAGAGCTTCTTCGATACCGATCAGGTGAGCCGGGTTGTGCAGCGGTGCAAAAGAAGCCGCATCTTTGATACCCTGAATAACAGACTCATCGATCACTACGGAGCTGGTATACTTCTCGCCGCCGTGTACGATACGGTGACCGATAGCGGTTAGCTGCGCAGAAAGTTCTGGTTTTTGTGCCAGAATATTATTAACGATAAAGTTGAGCGCTTCGCTGTGAGCGGCGCCTGCACCTAAAGCCGCTTCTTGTTTATTGCCGTCCATTTTCCATTTGATGCGTGCTTCGGGCAGGTGGAAACATTCGGCTAAACCAGAAAGGTACTCTTCACCATTTACAGCATCGATGATTGCAAATTTCAGTGAAGAACTACCGCAGTTCAGAACCAGTACTAACTTACTCGACATGGAAGTACCTATAATTGATACGTGGCTAAAAAAACGTCAGGGAGCCATAGAGCGTAGCGCATGATGACACCGACATTTATGATTAACATCATGCACTGCAAATTTTTTTTGCATGATGGAATAAATATCTTGAGTCTATGCCATTTTGCGTAATTTTCAGCCAATGGCATAATGTATATGAATTTGACGACTCAATGAATATGTACTACTTAGGCCTTCAGGCTGCTAAAGGATACCTGATAGTGGGTATGGAAGACAAAATGTTTTGAACGTTGTCCCGCTGAGTTGTGAATTTGCACAAATTTTTGAATCTTTATATGTGAAGTTGAGGTGAAGCATGTCAACGCCGGATAATCGTTCTGTTAATTTTTTTAGCTTGTTTCGCCGGGGACAGCATTACTCAAAGACGTGGCCGCTGGAAAAACGCCTTGCCCCGGTCTTTGTTGAAAATCGCGTCATCAAGATGACGCGCTATGCGATTCGTTTTATGCCGCCGATTGCTGTGTTCACTCTCTGCTGGCAAATTGCACTAGGCGGTCAGCTTGGGCCGGCTGTTGCTACTGCACTGTTCGCCCTGAGTTTGCCGATGCAGGGGCTGTGGTGGCTGGGCAAACGTTCTATTACGCCATTACCGCCGGCGATCCTGAGTTGGTTTTATGAGGTTCGTGGTAAATTGCAGGAGGCCGGGCAAGCATTAGCACCCGTAGAAGGCAAGCCTGACTATCAGGCATTAGCTGACACGCTTAAGCGCGCCTTCAAACAACTGGATAAAACTTTCCTTGATGATTTGTAATTGACCCCTGATTACGCATATAAAAGAAGGCAGACATCGGCCTTCTTTTTTTTCACCGTAGTAAAGTGATACAGGAGTCAACAATGGAAATGACCAACGCGCAACGTCTTATTTTGTCTAACCAGTACAAGATGATGACTATGCTCGATCCGGCAAATGCTGAACGTTACCGTCGCCTGCAAACAATCATTGAGCGTGGTTATGGATTGCAGATGCGCGAACTGGATCGTGAGTTTGGCGAGCTGAAAGAAGAAACTTGCCGCACTATCATCGACATTATGGAGATGTATCACGCACTGCATGTTTCCTGGTCTAATTTACAGGATCAACAAGCTATCGATGAACGCCGTGTCACCTTCCTCGGCTTCGACGCCGCTACTGAAGCGCGTTATCTCGGTTATGTACGCTTTATGGTTAATGTTGAAGGGCGTTACACCCATTTTGATGCCGGGACTCATGGCTTTAATGCTCAGACGCCAATGTGGGAGAAATATCAACGCATGTTGAACGTCTGGCATTCTTGCCCGCGTCAGTATCATCTGAGCACTAACGAAATTAATCAAATCATTAATGCCTGAGGAGGCTAGCGTGCGGTGCAAAGGTTTTCTGTTTGATCTTGATGGTACGCTGGTGGACTCCCTGCCTGCGGTAGAGCGGGCGTGGAGCAACTGGGCGAGACGCCATGGATTAACGCCGGAAGAAGTGCTGGCTTTTATTCACGGTAAACAGGCAATAACGTCTCTGCGCCATTTTATGGTGGGGAAATCGGAGGCGGAAATTGCTGCAGAGTTTACGCGTCTGGAGCAAATCGAGGCTACGGAAACCGAAGGGATCTCCGCACTACCTGGGGCGATAGCTTTGCTCAATCATTTGAATAAAGCAGGTATTCCATGGGCAATTGTCACTTCTGGTTCTATGCCAGTTGCACGAGCCCGCCACAAAATAGCCGGACTTCCCGCACCGGAAGTATTTGTTACTGCGGAGCGGGTGAAACGTGGAAAACCAGAGCCTGATGCATATCTGTTAGGCGCGCAACTGCTGGGGCTTGCACCACACGAATGCGTGGTGGTGGAAGATGCTCCCGCAGGTGTGCTTTCAGGCCTGGCGGCGGGATGCCATGTTATTGCGGTTAATGCCCCGGCAGACACTCCACGTCTGAATGAGGTAGATTTGGTTCTCCATAGTCTGGAGCAAATTACTGTGACCAAACAGCCAAATGGCGATGTTATTATTTCGTGAAACACCTAATCATGATTTAGCCCCGTCTCGTCGGGGCTTTTTTGTGGCAGAATCAAGCCATCCCCCTCAATTAACAAGGATAAGTTGTGAACGGTGAATTGATCTGGGTTCTCTCATTACTGGCCGTTGCCATAGTCCTGTTCGCTACAGGCAGAGTGCGTATGGATGCGGTCGCTTTGTTTGTTATTGTCGCGTTTGCATTAAGCGGAACGCTGACGGTTCCCGAAGTTTTTTCCGGCTTTTCCGATCCCAACGTTGTGCTGATCGCCGCCCTGTTTATTATTGGTGATGGTTTAGTCCGTACCGGCGTTGCAACCGCGATGGGGACATGGCTGGTTAAAGTAGCAGGCAACAGTGAAATCAAAATGCTGGTTTTACTGATGTTAACTGTTGCGGGTCTTGGCGCATTTATGAGTTCAACTGGCGTCGTCGCTATCTTTATTCCCGTGGTGTTAAGCGTTGCCATGCGTATGCAAACGTCGCCGTCGCGCCTGATGATGCCGCTGAGTTTTGCCGGGTTGATTAGCGGCATGATGACGCTGGTGGCGACGCCGCCTAACCTGGTGGTGAACAGTGAACTGCTACGCGAAGGTTATCACGGGTTTAGTTTCTTTAGCGTAACGCCTATCGGCCTGGTCGTATTGGTACTCGGCATCTTATACATGCTGGTGATGCGTTTTATGCTGAAAGGGGATTCCCAGACCCCGCAGCGCGAAGGCTGGACGCGTCGCACCTTCCGCGATCTTATTCGTGAATACCGTCTTACCGGACGTGCGCGCCGTCTGGCTATTCGCCCCGGTTCGCCGATGATTGGGCAACGACTGGACGACCTTAAATTGCGTGAACGCTATGGCGCAAATGTCATTGGTGTTGAACGCTGGCGTCGTTTTCGTCGTGTTATTGTGAATGTGAACGGGGTTTCTGAATTTCGTGCGCGTGACGTTTTGCTAATCGATATGTCAGCGGCTGATGTCGATCTCCGGCAATTTTGCAGTGAGCAATTGCTGGAGCCGATGGTTTTGCGCGGTGAGTATTTTTCCGATCAGGCTCTTGATGTCGGCATGGCGGAGATTTCATTAATTCCTGAGTCAGAGCTTATTGGTAAATCGGTGCGCGAAATTGGCTTTCGTACTCGCTACGGGCTGAATGTCGTGGGGCTGAAACGCAATGGCGTGGCGCTGGAAGGTTCGCTGGCGGATGAGCCTCTGCTGCTGGGCGATATCATTCTGGTGGTCGGTAACTGGAAACTGATCGGTATGCTGGCAAAACAGGGGCGCGATTTTGTGGCGCTGAATTTACCGGAAGAAGTGAGTGAGGCATCGCCCGCACACAGCCAGGCACCCCATGCCATTTTTTGTCTGGTGTTGATGGTGGCCTTAATGCTAACCGATGAAATTCCTAACCCTGTTGCCGCTATCATTGCCTGCCTGCTAATGGGGAAATTCCGCTGTATCGATGCCGAAAGCGCCTATAAATCCATTCACTGGCCGAGCATTATTTTGATCGTTGGGATGATGCCGTTTGCTGTAGCATTACAGAAAACCGGAGGTGTTGCGCTGGCGGTAAAAGGACTGATGGACATCGGCGGCGGTTACGGACCGCATATGATGCTGGTCTGTTTGTTTGTCTTGTCGGCGGTTATTGGGTTATTTATCTCTAATACCGCGACGGCGGTGTTGATGGCGCCGATTGCGCTGGCTGCCGCAAAAACAATGGGCGTATCACCTTATCCGTTCGCAATGGTCGTGGCGATGGCTGCATCCGCCGCTTTTATGACGCCAGTTTCTTCGCCCGTTAACACACTGGTTTTAGGTCCGGGGAATTACAGCTTCAGTGACTTTGTGAAGCTGGGTGTACCGTTCACCATTATCGTGATGGCGGTTTGTGTGGTGATGATCCCGATGCTGTTTCCATTTTGACAAGAGCCTGATGTCGCATCCGTCGCTTATTGCCTGATGCGACGCTGGCGCGTCTTATCAGGCTGTGTCGGCTGGTATCTGGCTGCTTACAGCGGTGAATCCTGGCTAATCTCATCGAGCGAAAGATGGAAGCTGGGAACAAATACTTCCATGAAGTAGTCCATCTCCTGGCTGCGGCGCGCTTCAAGCGTCGCTTCCAGCCGCGTTTTTGCCAGCAAAAATTCATTATTTCCGGCTGCGAGTTCTTCAAGGCATTTCAGATACGCACACAGCGCATCCGCCTGTTTAACCAGTGACTTTTCTTCATCGCTATACGCATTCTCATCGATTAAAGGCGCAAAGATATCCCGCAACTCCTCAGGAACCATATCGACAAGTTTTTGCTGAGCGATTTTCTCAATGGCTTTATATTCCTGGGCGATTTGCGAGTTGAAGTATTTCACCGGAGTAGGAAGATCGCCAGTGAGCACTTCAGAGGCATCGTGGTACATCGCCAGCAGTGCGATGCGTTCTGCATTCACCTGTCCGCCAAATTTGCGATTCTTGATGGCTGCCAGCGCATGGGCGACCATCGCTACCTGCAAACTGTGTTCGGACACATTTTCCGTCCGCACGTTGCGCATTAGCGGCCAGCGGTTAATGAGTTTCAGGCGGGAGAGGTGGGCAAAAAAATGGCTCTGTTTCATAGTGACCTTACGAGTGATGACATCCTGAGGCCATTGTGGAGGGATAACACTGCCGGATGCAATCTCCGGCAGTGAATTTAAGATTACAACTGATGATAACCGGAAAGGAAACGAGCGAACTTGCTCAAGGACAGTTCGATATCATCAACACGCGGAAGCGTAACAATGCGGAAGTGATCCGGCCACGGCCAGTTAAATGCAGTTCCTTGTACCAGCAGAACTTTTTCCTGTAACAGGAAATCCAGTACCATCTTCTGATCGTCGTGAATATTAAAGCGTTTGGCGTCGATTTTCGGGAACATGTACAGTGCGCCGCGCGGCTTCACACAGGAAACGCCTGGAATGTCGTTAATCAATTCCCAGGCGCGATTACGCTGCTCGTAAAGACGTCCACCCGGCATGATAAACTCGCTGATACTCTGATAGCCGCCGAGTGCGGTTTGTATTGCGTGTTGCGCGGGAACGTTGGCGCACAGTCGCATTGAGGCCAGCATTTCCAGACCTTCGATGTAGCCTTTGGCGTGTTTTTTCGGCCCGTTCAGCACCATCCAGCCCTGACGGAAGCCAGCGACGCGATACGTTTTCGACAGCCCGTTAAAGGTAATGGTCAGCAGGTCAGGAGCTAACGGCGCAATCGAGTGATGCTCTGCGTCGTCATAGAGGATTTTGTCGTAAATTTCATCGGCGAAGATAATGAGATTATGTTGACGCGCAATCTCCACAATCTCCATCAAAAGCTCTTTGGAATATACTGCGCCGGTTGGGTTGTTCGGGTTGATAATAACAATGCCGCGCGTGCGTGGCGTAATTTTGGCGCGAATGTCATCGAGATCCGGGAACCAGTCAGAGGATTCATCGCAAAGATAGTGCACTGCTTTACCGCCGGAGAGCGAAACTGCCGCTGTCCATAGAGGGTAATCAGGCGCAGGAACCAACATTTCGTCCCCACTGTTCAGCAATGCCTGCATTGCCTGAACGATAAGCTCTGATACACCATTGCCAATGTAAATATCTTCCACGGTAACATCACGCATACCACGAGCCTGGTAGTGCTGCATGATGGCTTTACGCGCGGAATAAAGGCCTTTGGAATCGCAATAGCCCTGAGCTGTCGGGAGGTTGCGTATCACGTCAACCAGGATCTCATCGGGTGCGTCAAAACCGAACGGCGCTGGATTGCCGATGTTCAGTTTCAGTACTTTGTTACCTTCTTCTTCCAGGCGTTTTGCTTCTTTCAGCACCGGACCACGGATGTCGTAACAGACATTCTCTAATTTGCTGGATTTTTCAATGGGGGACATGAATCTTGACCTTTTTGCTGTTATCGCCACTCCCTGCCGTGGAAGTCAGCTTAGAACAATGTACTCTCCCAGGGCGGCGTTTTGAAGTTCTGCAGAACAAGATTTTGCTAGCAGAGAAAGAGGAATTGTGCTGTTAATAACTTAATTATCGCAAAATAATAAGATGCATATACTTAATAAGCGATGTTTTGTAGTGATTTATTCTGAATATTAATTCGCTGTATGGTTTTTTTGTCTGGCAGATAAATGCGTAAAATTTCTTCGGCTTAAGAAATCACGAACATAAAGTGTTGATGATATTTTCGTTATAAGTGAAAAATTAACGAGTAGTGATTGCCGATGTGTCGTATAGGTGATGACGGGGGTAATTATTGTTAAGAGGAATTAATGAATGCGGGTGATGCTAATTAATTATTATTTAATATTCAAAAAGGTTTTGTTGTGCATATTAATAATAGAAGATTACTTTGCCTAACATAACATAACTTTGCATCAGATAATTCGCAATGACCCTTATAAATAAAAGGGTTTTAGGGTAAAATGCCTGCTTTAATGACGGAACACCTGCTTTTGATGCGGTCTCATCCTTGCTGTTTGTACGCGTATACGTATTAGCCGCGCTGCTGCGAGGAAGAGGAGCAGGGAGCAACATTTACATTTACACAAACTCGCGCATGTCATAAATAGAAAAGAGTGAGTAACTTAATAGATATGCGATCCCTGAAGATATATTCTGTGATCTACTTCAGGCATTATAACGGAACAATGTGAGCCACATTTTTAGTGCAACTCATATGCATTTTTACTTTCATCCGGGTTCCGGATGAAACTGCCAGGGAGGCACATTACAAATGGAATTGCTTGTTTGTGTGTGCACAGCATTAACCAGCTCAGTATGAGCCGCCAGTAAGTGATAATATATGATAAGTGCAAATCGTCCGATAATTAACCTCGACCTCGATCTGCTGAGAACATTTGTTGCTGTTGCCGATCTGAACACTTTTGCTGCTGCAGCTGCCGCTGTGTGTCGTACTCAGTCCGCTGTTAGCCAGCAAATGCAACGTCTGGAACAACTCGTTGGGAAAGAACTGTTCGCTCGGCATGGTCGCAACAAACTGTTAACTGAACATGGCATTCAGCTTCTTGGTTACGCCAGGAAAATCCTGCGTTTTAATGATGAGGCTTGCTCATCATTGATGTTCAGTAATCTTCAGGGCGTGTTAACTATCGGTGCTTCAGATGAATCTGCTGATACGATCTTACCTTTCCTGCTTAATCGCGTAAGTTCGGTTTATCCGAAACTTGCGCTGGATGTCCGCGTTAAGCGCAATGCCTATATGGCAGAAATGCTGAAGTCCCAGGAAGTGGATTTAATGGTTACCACTCATCGTCCTGATACCTTTAAGGCGTTGAACCTGCGTACTTCTCCTACGCACTGGTATTGCGCTGCGGAATATGTGTTGCAAAAAGGCGAGCCGATCCCACTTGTGCTCCTGGATGATCCTAGTCCGTTCCGTGACATGGTTCTGGCAACGCTCAATAAAGCGGATATTCCATGGCGCCTGGCGTATGTTGCCTCCACATTACCGGCGGTTCGTGCTGCAGTAAAAGCGGGTCTTGGCGTGACGGCAAGACCGGTTGAGATGATGAGTCCGGATCTGCGCGTTTTGAGCGCGGTAGACGGTTTACCTCTACTACCAGATACCGAATATTTGCTGTGCTATGATCCATCCAGCAATAATGAGTTGGCGCAGGTGATATACCAGGCGATGGAGAGTTATCACAACCCATGGCAATACAGCCCGCTGACTACCCAGGAGGGGGACGATTCCCTGTTGATAGAAGGGGATTACGAATAATCGTCCGGCAATAACAATTTCTGATGACAAGTTTGTAAAAATAAGCCACTGGTGACGAATAAAACGTCAGTGGCTTTTTTTACAATAAATCCTTAAGAATTTTCCTCACGACGAACAAAATCGTTCATTTTTCAATCATCAGCCATTCTCCTCGCTGACGAACAAAAAATCGCCTGAAAAAAATCTCCTGCTACAATGATGTTAAAAAATGCGTAAAATTTTTGCTGTATTTTTGTTATGGATTAACAAAAGCGTGTCACAGATCAAGAAAATACTCTCTTTTGGGGGGAGGAATCGACACAAATTCCTGTCAAAATAGACCCGTATTTTTTCCATTGCTTCACAACGGACACGATTCAACAACATCTAATTTTCCTGGAGTTGTCAACAATCTGGGGCTAAAGGGCATTAAATGCAAAAGTTGTTGATATCATGTAAATTAATGTGAAGAAACCTTTGTTAAAGTTGACAAAAGGTTATAGAAAGGAGTAAAAGACCACATCAATTAGCTGTATAAAATAGTTTCTACAGTGATTGTAAGGTTTTTTTTATTCCTCCCCATGAATCGATGTGGCGTCCATCTGCCGTGAAGAGCAGTGAATCTGGCGCTACTTTTGATGAGTAAGCAATGAGTATGTCAACATCCACTGAAGTCATCGCTCATCACTGGGCATTCGCTATCTTTCTTATCGTTGCCATTGGCCTGTGTTGCCTGATGCTGGTAGGCGGTTGGTTTTTAGGCGGTCGCGCACGCGCGAGGTCGAAAAACGTGCCGTTTGAATCAGGTATCGACTCGGTCGGCTCCGCCCGCTTACGCCTGTCTGCCAAGTTTTATCTGGTGGCCATGTTCTTCGTTATCTTCGACGTTGAGGCGCTGTATCTGTTCGCATGGTCAACCTCCATTCGCGAGAGCGGCTGGATTGGCTTTGTAGAAGCGGCAATTTTTATTTTTGTGTTACTGGCTGGTCTGGTTTATCTGGTGCGTATTGGCGCGCTGGACTGGACGCCCGCGCGTTCTCGCCGCGAGCGTATGAACCCGGAAACGAACAGTATCGCTAATCGTCAACGCTAACCGCGAGGCATTAAGATGGATTATACGCTCACCCGCATAGATCCCAACGGTGAGAACGACCGTTACCCCCTGCAAAAGCAGGAGATCGTAACCGACCCTCTGGAGCAAGAAGTTAACAAAAACGTGTTTATGGGCAAGCTCAATGACATGGTTAACTGGGGTCGTAAAAACTCAATTTGGCCGTATAACTTCGGTCTTTCCTGCTGTTACGTTGAGATGGTGACCTCGTTTACTGCGGTGCATGACGTGGCGCGTTTTGGCGCAGAAGTATTACGTGCTTCGCCGCGTCAGGCTGACCTGATGGTGGTGGCAGGAACCTGCTTTACCAAGATGGCACCGGTTATTCAGCGTCTGTATGACCAGATGCTGGAGCCGAAATGGGTTATCTCTATGGGAGCCTGTGCCAACTCCGGTGGTATGTACGACATTTATTCCGTTGTACAGGGCGTTGATAAATTCATTCCGGTTGATGTGTATATCCCGGGGTGTCCGCCGCGTCCGGAAGCGTATATGCAGGCACTGATGTTGTTGCAGGAATCTATTGGTAAAGAACGTCGCCCGCTCTCCTGGGTCGTTGGCGATCAGGGCGTTTATCGCGCCAATATGCAATCAGAGCGCGAACGCAAGCGCGGTGAACGCATTGCCGTTACCAACCTGCGCACCCCTGACGAGATTTAATTTGCGCCTGTCGGCAAAGGCATTTTTCTTCGCTTATTCCTAAATCTATTGCGCGAAGCCACGCCGACAGTCACCACGGACCATATGCAATGGTGAACAATATGACCGACTTAACCGCGCAAGAACCCGCCTGGCAGACCCGCGATCATCTTGATGATCCGGTGATAGGCGAACTGCGCAACCGTTTTGGGCCGGATGCCTTTACTGTTCAGGCGACTCGCACCGGGGTTCCCGTTGTGTGGATCAAGCGTGAACAATTACTGGAAGTTGGCGATTTCTTAAAGAAACTGCCGAAACCTTACGTCATGCTGTTTGATTTACACGGCATGGACGAACGTCTACGCACCCACCGCGAAGGGCTACCTGCTGCGGATTTTTCTGTTTTCTACCATCTGATTTCCATCGATCGTAACCGCGACATCATGCTGAAGGTGGCGCTGGCTGAAAACGACCTGCACGTACCGACCTTTACCAAATTGTTCCCGAACGCCAACTGGTATGAGCGTGAAACCTGGGATCTGTTTGGCATTACTTTCGATGGTCACCCGAACCTGCGCCGCATCATGATGCCGCAAACCTGGAAAGGTCACCCGCTGCGTAAAGATTACCCGGCGCGCGCTACCGAATTCTCGCCGTTTGAGCTGACCAAAGCCAAACAGGATCTGGAGATGGAAGCCCTGACCTTCAAACCGGAAGAGTGGGGGATGAAGCGCGGCACCGAAAACGAAGACTTCATGTTCCTCAACCTCGGCCCGAACCACCCGTCGGCGCACGGGGCTTTCCGTATCGTTTTGCAACTCGACGGCGAAGAGATTGTCGACTGCGTACCAGACATCGGCTACCACCACCGTGGCGCTGAGAAAATGGGCGAACGCCAGTCCTGGCACAGCTATATTCCTTACACCGACCGTATCGAATATCTCGGCGGCTGCGTTAACGAAATGCCTTACGTACTGGCGGTAGAGAAACTGGCCGGAATTACCGTGCCGGATCGCGTTAACGTGATTCGCGTAATGCTCTCCGAACTGTTCCGTATCAACAGCCACCTGCTGTACATTTCCACCTTTATTCAGGACGTCGGCGCGATGACGCCCGTGTTCTTCGCCTTTACCGATCGGCAGAAAATCTACGATCTGGTAGAAGCGATAACCGGTTTCCGTATGCACCCGGCGTGGTTCCGCATTGGCGGCGTAGCGCACGACTTGCCGCGTGGCTGGGATCGTCTGCTGCGTGAATTCCTCGACTGGATGCCGAAACGTCTGGCGTCTTACGAGAAAGCGGCGCTGCAAAACACCATTCTGAAAGGTCGTTCCCAGGGCGTTGCCGCCTATGGCGCGAAAGAGGCGCTGGAGTGGGGCACCACCGGCGCGGGCCTGCGCGCCACCGGGATCGACTTCGACGTGCGTAAGGCGCGTCCTTATTCTGGCTATGAAAACTTCGACTTTGAAATCCCGGTGGGTGGTGGTGTTTCTGACTGCTACACCCGCGTAATGCTGAAAGTGGAAGAGCTGCGTCAGAGTCTGCGCATTCTTGAGCAGTGCCTCAACAACATGCCGGAAGGCCCGTTCAAAGCGGATCACCCGCTGACTACGCCGCCGCCGAAAGAGCGCACGCTGCAACATATCGAAACCCTGATCACCCACTTCCTGCAAGTGTCATGGGGGCCTGTGATGCCTGCCAATGAATCCTTCCAGATGATTGAGGCGACTAAAGGGATCAACAGTTACTACTTGACCAGCGACGGCAGCACCATGAGTTATCGCACCCGTATCCGCACGCCGAGTTATGCGCATTTGCAGCAAATTCCGGCGGCGATCCGTGGCAGCCTTGTGTCTGACCTGATTGTTTATCTGGGCAGTATCGATTTTGTTATGTCAGATGTGGACCGCTAATTATGCACGAGAATCAACAACCACAAACTGAGGCTTTTGAGCTGAGTGCGGCAGAGCGTGAAGCGATTGAGCACGAGATGCACCACTACGAAGACCCGCGTGCGGCGTCCATTGAAGCCCTGAAGATCGTTCAGAAACAGCGTGGCTGGGTGCCGGACGGTGCGATCCACGCGATCGCTGACGTTCTGGGTATTCCGGCGAGCGATGTCGAAGGCGTGGCAACATTCTACAGCCAGATCTTCCGCCAGCCGGTTGGTCGCCATGTGATCCGTTATTGCGACAGCGTGGTCTGTCACATCAACGGTTACCAGGGCATTCAGGCGGCGCTGGAGAAAAAACTGAACATCAAACCAGGGCAAACGACGTTTGACGGCCGCTTTACGCTGCTGCCAACCTGCTGCCTGGGGAACTGTGATAAAGGGCCAAACATGATGATCGATGAGGATACTCACGCGCATCTGACCCCGGAAGCGATCCCTGAACTGCTGGAGCGGTATAAATGAAAAACATTATCCGTACTCCCGAAACGCATCCGCTGACCTGGCGTCTGCGTGATGATAAACAGCCAGTGTGGCTGGATGAATACCGCAGCAAAAACGGTTACGAAGGGGCGCGTAAGGCGCTGACCGGACTTTCTCCGGACGAAATCGTTACTCAGGTAAAAGACTCCGGCCTGAAAGGGCGCGGCGGTGCAGGCTTTTCTACAGGCCTGAAGTGGAGCCTGATGCCGAAAGACGAATCCATGAACATCCGTTACCTGCTGTGTAACGCCGATGAAATGGAGCCGGGCACCTATAAAGACCGCCTGCTGATGGAACAACTGCCGCACCTGCTGGTGGAAGGTATGCTCATCTCCGCGTTTGCGCTGAAAGCTTACCGTGGCTACATCTTCCTGCGTGGCGAATATATTGAAGCAGCAGTGAATCTGCGCCGTGCCATTGCTGAAGCGACCGAAGCAGGTCTGCTTGGCAAAAACATTATGGGAACAGGTTTTGATTTTGAACTGTTTGTCCATACCGGGGCAGGGCGCTACATCTGCGGTGAAGAAACAGCGTTAATCAACTCCCTGGAAGGGCGTCGCGCTAACCCGCGTTCAAAACCGCCATTCCCGGCAACCTCCGGCGCATGGGGTAAACCGACCTGCGTCAACAACGTCGAAACCCTGTGTAACGTTCCGGCAATCCTTGCTAACGGCGTGGAGTGGTATCAGAACATCTCGAAAAGTAAAGATGCTGGCACCAAGCTGATGGGTTTCTCCGGTCGGGTGAAAAATCCGGGTCTGTGGGAACTGCCGTTCGGCACTACCGCACGCGAGATCCTCGAAGATTACGCCGGTGGTATGCGTGACGGCTTGAAATTCAAAGCCTGGCAGCCAGGCGGCGCGGGCACCGACTTCCTGACCGAAGCGCACCTTGACCTGCCGATGGAATTCGAAAGCATCGGTAAAGCGGGCAGCCGTCTGGGTACGGCGCTGGCGATGGCGGTTGACCATGAGATTAACATGGTGTCGCTGGTGCGTAACCTGGAAGAGTTTTTCGCCCGTGAATCTTGCGGCTGGTGTACACCGTGCCGTGACGGTCTACCGTGGAGCGTGAAAATTCTGCGTGCGCTGGAGCGGGGCGAAGGTCAGCCGGGAGATATCGAAACACTTGAGCAACTGTGTCGATTCTTAGGCCCGGGTAAAACCTTCTGTGCCCACGCACCTGGTGCGGTGGAGCCGTTACAGAGCGCCATCAAATATTTCCGCGAAGAATTTGAAGCGGGAATCAAACAGCCGTTCAGCAATACCCATTTGATTAATGGGATTCAGCCGAACCTGCTGAAAGAGCGCTGGTAAGGACCTTTTACCCCTCACCCTAACCCTCTCCCCGGAGGGGAGAGGGGATGATCCTGAGCCGCTTTTCTCCCTCGCCCCTTAGGGGAGAGGGCCGGGGTGAGGGGAATGATTTCGATTAACGCTCAGTCTCTGACTGAGAAAACTGGAAGCATGCTAATGGCTACAATTCATGTAGACGGCAAAGAATACGAGGTCAACGGAGCGGACAATCTGCTGGAAGCTTGTCTGTCTCTGGGTCTTGATATTCCTTACTTTTGCTGGCATCCGGCGCTGGGAAGCGTCGGTGCTTGCCGCCAGTGTGCGGTGAAGCAGTACCAAAACGCGGAAGACACGCGTGGTCGCCTGGTGATGTCCTGTATGACACCGGCTTCCGATGGCACCTTTATTTCCATTGACGACGAAGAAGCGAAACAGTTCCGTGAAAGTGTGGTCGAGTGGTTAATGACTAACCACCCGCACGACTGTCCGGTATGTGAAGAGGGCGGTAACTGCCATCTTCAGGATATGACCGTGATGACCGGACACAGCTTCCGTCGCTACCGTTTCACCAAACGTACCCACCGCAATCAGGATCTGGGGCCGTTCATCTCCCACGAAATGAACCGCTGCATCGCCTGTTACCGCTGTGTGCGTTACTACAAAGATTACGCTGACGGTACGGATCTGGGCGTTTATGGCGCACACGACAACGTCTACTTCGGTCGCCCTGAAGACGGCACCCTGGAAAGCGAATTTTCCGGTAACCTGGTCGAAATTTGCCCGACTGGCGTATTTACCGACAAAACGCACTCCGAGCGTTACAACCGTAAATGGGATATGCAGTTTGCGCCGAGCATCTGCCAGCAATGTTCCATCGGCTGTAACATCAGCCCCGGCGAACGTTACGGCGAACTGCGTCGTATCGAAAACCGTTACAACGGTACGGTAAACCACTACTTCCTCTGCGACCGTGGTCGTTTCGGTTACGGCTACGTCAACCTGAAAGATCGTCCGCGTCAGCCAGTACAGCGTCGTGGCGATGATTTCATCACCCTTAACGCCGAACAGGCAATGCAGGGCGCAGCAGATATTCTGCGTCAGTCGAAGAAAGTGATCGGCATCGGTTCTCCGCGAGCCAGCGTAGAAAGCAACTTTGCGCTGCGTGAGCTGGTGGGCGAAGAAAACTTCTATACCGGTATTGCTCACGGTGAGCAGGAACGTCTGCAACTGGCGCTGAAAGTACTGCGTGAAGGCGGCATTTATACTCCTGCTCTGCGCGAAATCGAATCTTACGATGCGGTACTGGTGCTGGGCGAAGACGTTACCCAAACCGGCGCGCGCGTCGCGCTGGCAGTGCGTCAGGCGGTGAAAGGTAAAGCGCGCGAAATGGCGGCAGCACAGAAAGTGGCTGACTGGCAGATTGCGGCAATCCTCAACATCGGCCAACGTGCGAAGCATCCGCTGTTTGTTACCAACGTTGATGACACCCGTCTGGATGATATCGCGGCGTGGACTTACCGTGCACCGGTTGAAGATCAGGCGCGTTTAGGATTTGCCATCGCCCATGCGCTGGATAACTCCGCGCCAGCGGTTGACGGTATCGAGCCTGAGCTGCAAAGCAAAATCGACGTCATCGTACAGGCACTGGCTGGTGCGAAGAAACCGTTGATTATCTCCGGGACGAACGCCGGTAGCACAGAAGTGATTCAGGCGGCGGCTAACGTGGCGAAAGCCCTGAAAGGTCGCGGCGCTGACGTAGGTATCACCATGATTGCCCGTTCCGTCAACAGCATGGGGCTGGGCATTATGGGGGGCGGTTCGCTGGAAGAAGCGTTAACCGAACTGGAAACCGGACGCGCCGACGCGGTGGTGGTGCTGGAAAACGATCTGCATCGTCACGCTTCCGCAACCCGCGTGAATGCTGCGCTGGCTAAAGCGCCACTGGTGATGGTGGTTGACCATCAACGCACAGCGATTATGAAAAACGCCCATCTGGTGCTTTCCGCCGCCAGCTTTGCTGAAAGCGACGGTACGGTTATCAACAACGAAGGTCGCGCTCAACGTTTCTTCCAGGTTTACGACCCGTCCTATTACGACAGCAAAACGGTCATGCTGGAAAGCTGGCGCTGGCTGCACTCGCTGCACAGCACCTTGCTGAGCCGTGAAGTGGACTGGACACAGCTCGACCATGTAATTGACGCTGTTGTGGCGAAAATCCCGGAACTGGCGGGTATCAAAGATGCTGCGCCGGATGCGACATTCCGTATTCGTGGGCAGAAACTGGCCCGTGAACCGCACCGTTACAGCGGTCGTACCGCCATGCGCGCCAATATCAGCGTTCATGAGCCGCGTCAGCCGCAGGATATTGACACCATGTTCACCTTCTCGATGGAAGGTAACAACCAGCCGACCGCGCACCGTTCGCAAGTGCCGTTTGCCTGGGCACCGGGCTGGAACTCCCCGCAGGCGTGGAACAAATTCCAGGACGAAGTGGGCGGCAAACTGCGCTTTGGCGATCCGGGTGTGCGTCTGTTTGAAACCAGCGAAAACAGTCTGGATTACTTCACCAGCGTACCGGCTCGCTTCCAGCCGCAGGAAGGGAAATGGCGTATCGCGCCGTACTACCACCTGTTTGGCAGCGATGAACTGTCACAGCGTGCTCCGGTCTTCCAGAGCCGTATGCCGCAGCCGTACATCAAACTTAACCCGGCAGATGCCGCGAAGTTGGGTGTGAACGCGGGTACACGCGTCTCCTTTAGTTACGATGGCAACACGGTCACGTTGCCGGTTGAAATCGCCGAAGGGCTGACGGCAGGGCAGGTGGGCTTGCCGATGGGGATGTCCGGCATTGCTCCAGTGCTGGCTGGCGCGCATCTTGAGGATCTCAAGGAGGCACAACAATGAGTTGGTTATCACCGGAACTGATTGAGATCCTGCTGACCATCCTCAAAGCGGTGGTGATCCTGCTGGTGGTTGTCACCTGCGGGGCATTCATGAGCTTTGGCGAACGTCGCCTGCTGGGTCTGTTCCAGAACCGTTACGGACCTAACCGTGTTGGCTGGGGCGGTTCGCTCCAGCTGGTCGCGGACATGATCAAAATGTTCTTTAAAGAAGACTGGATCCCGAAATTCTCGGATCGCGTCATCTTTACTCTGGCGCCAATGATTGCCTTTACCTCGCTGCTGCTGGCCTTTGCGATTGTGCCAGTCAGTCCGGGTTGGGTGGTTGCCGACCTGAACATCGGGATTTTGTTCTTCCTGATGATGGCAGGTCTGGCGGTTTACGCGGTGCTGTTTGCGGGCTGGTCAAGTAACAACAAATACTCTCTGCTGGGTGCGATGCGTGCTTCTGCACAGACTCTGAGCTACGAAGTGTTCCTTGGGCTTTCTCTGATGGGCGTGGTGGCGCAGGCCGGTTCATTCAACATGACCGACATCGTCAACAGCCAGGCGCATGTGTGGAACGTCATCCCGCAATTCTTTGGTTTTATTACCTTTGCCATCGCGGGCGTGGCGGTGTGTCACCGTCACCCGTTTGACCAGCCGGAAGCCGAGCAGGAACTGGCGGATGGTTACCACATTGAATATTCCGGTATGAAATTCGGTCTGTTCTTCGTGGGTGAATACATCGGGATTGTGACCATCTCTGCACTGATGGTGACGCTGTTCTTCGGTGGCTGGCAAGGCCCGTTGTTACCGCCATTCATCTGGTTCGCGCTGAAAACCGCGTTCTTTATGATGATGTTCATTTTGATTCGTGCGTCGTTACCGCGTCCGCGTTATGACCAGGTAATGTCCTTCGGCTGGAAAATCTGCCTGCCGCTGACGCTGATCAACTTGCTGGTAACGGCGGCTGTCATTCTCTGGCAGGCGCAATAAGGGGCAATAAGACCATGACCTTAAAAGAATTGTTAGTAGGTTTCGGCACCCAGGTTCGTAGTATCTGGATGATCGGCCTGCACGCGTTCGCCAAACGCGAAACGCGAATGTACCCGGAAGAGCCGGTCTATCTGCCGCCCCGTTATCGTGGTCGTATCGTTCTGACCCGCGACCCGGACGGCGAAGAGCGTTGCGTAGCCTGTAACCTCTGCGCGGTAGCCTGCCCGGTCGGCTGTATCTCGCTGCAAAAAGCAGAAACCAAAGACGGTCGCTGGTATCCGGAATTTTTCCGCATCAACTTCTCACGCTGCATTTTCTGTGGTCTGTGCGAAGAAGCCTGTCCGACCACGGCGATCCAGTTAACCCCGGATTTCGAAATGGGGGAATACAAACGCCAGGATCTGGTTTACGAGAAAGAGGATCTGCTGATCTCCGGTCCGGGCAAATACCCGGAATATAACTTCTACCGGATGGCAGGTATGGCAATCGACGGCAAAGATAAGGGCGAAGCAGAAAACGAAGCCAAGCCTATCGACGTCAAGAGCCTGTTACCGTAAGGAGAGGGGCAATGGAGTTCGCTTTTTATATCTGTGGCCTGATAGCCATACTTGCGACCTTGCGAGTGATCACCCATACCAATCCGGTACACGCACTGCTGTACCTGATTATTTCGCTGCTGGCGATTTCCGGGGTGTTCTTCTCACTGGGCGCTTATTTCGCTGGTGCGCTGGAAATTATCGTCTACGCGGGTGCCATTATGGTGCTGTTCGTGTTCGTGGTGATGATGCTCAACCTGGGCGGTTCAGAAATCGAACAGGAACGCCAGTGGCTGAAACCGCAGGTGTGGATTGGTCCGGCAATTTTGTCGGCCATCATGCTGGTGGTGATTGTTTACGCCATTCTCGGTGTTAACGATCAGGGTATCGACGGTACGCCAATCAGTGCTAAAGCAGTGGGTATTACGCTGTTCGGGCCTTACGTACTGGCGGTGGAACTGGCTTCTATGCTGCTGCTGGCTGGTCTGGTTGTGGCCTTCCACGTCGGTCGTGAAGAGCGTGCGGGTGAAGTGCTGAGCAATCGTAAAGACGACAGCGCGAAAAGAAAAACGGAGGAGCGCGCATGATCCCCTTACAACATGGACTGATCCTCGCGGCAATCTTATTCGTTCTTGGCTTAACCGGTCTGGTTATCCGTCGCAATCTGCTGTTTATGCTGATTGGTCTGGAAATCATGATTAACGCCTCCGCGCTGGCCTTTGTGGTCGCCGGTAGCTACTGGGGCCAGACCGACGGTCAGGTGATGTACATTCTCGCCATCAGCCTCGCGGCGGCAGAAGCGAGTATCGGCCTTGCGCTGCTGCTGCAACTTCACCGTCGTCGCCAGAACCTGAACATCGATTCAGTAAGTGAGATGCGCGGATGAACATGCTTGCCTTAACCATTATTTTGCCATTGATTGGCTTCGTCCTGCTGGCGTTCTCCCGTGGACGCTGGTCTGAAAACGTCTCTGCGATCGTTGGCGTTGGCTCTGTGGGCCTGGCGGCGCTGGTGACCGCTTTTATCGGCGTCGATTTCTTCGCTAACGGCGAGCAGGCTTACAGCCAGCCGCTGTGGACGTGGATGTCGGTAGGCGACTTTAACATTGGTTTCAACCTGGTGCTGGACGGCCTGTCGCTGACTATGCTCTCGGTGGTTACCGGTGTGGGTTTCCTGATCCACATGTACGCTTCCTGGTATATGCGCGGTGAAGAGGGATACTCCCGCTTCTTCGCCTACACCAACCTGTTCATCGCCAGCATGGTGGTTCTGGTTCTCGCCGACAACCTGCTGCTGATGTACCTCGGCTGGGAAGGCGTGGGTCTGTGCTCCTATCTGCTGATCGGTTTCTACTACACCGATCCGAAGAATGGCGCAGCGGCAATGAAAGCGTTCGTCGTGACCCGTGTGGGTGACGTGTTCCTCGCTTTCGCGCTGTTCATTCTTTACAACGAACTGGGCACCCTGAACTTCCGCGAAATGGTGGAACTGGCACCAGCGCACTTTGCTGACGGCAATAACATGCTGATGTGGGCGACGCTGATGCTGCTGGGCGGTGCGGTCGGTAAATCTGCGCAGTTGCCGTTGCAGACATGGCTTGCCGACGCGATGGCTGGCCCGACGCCAGTCTCCGCGCTGATCCACGCCGCAACGATGGTAACAGCCGGTGTCTACCTGATCGCTCGTACCCACGGCCTGTTCCTGATGACCCCGGAAGTTCTGCATCTGGTGGGTATCGTGGGTGCGGTTACGCTGCTGCTGGCAGGCTTTGCCGCTCTGGTACAAACTGACATCAAACGTGTTCTCGCTTACTCCACCATGAGCCAGATTGGTTACATGTTCCTCGCGCTTGGCGTACAGGCATGGGATGCGGCGATTTTCCACTTGATGACCCACGCATTCTTTAAAGCGTTGCTGTTCCTGGCATCCGGTTCCGTCATTCTGGCCTGCCATCACGAACAGAACATCTTCAAGATGGGCGGTCTGCGTAAATCTATTCCACTGGTTTATCTCTGCTTCCTGGTGGGCGGCGCGGCACTGTCGGCACTGCCGCTGGTCACTGCGGGCTTCTTCAGTAAGGATGAGATCCTCGCGGGTGCGATGGCGAATGGTCATATCAATCTGATGGTGGCAGGTCTGGTCGGTGCGTTTATGACCTCGCTTTACACCTTCCGTATGATTTTCATCGTCTTCCACGGAAAAGAACAAATTCACGCTCACGCCGTGAAAGGGGTAACTCACAGCCTGCCGCTGATTGTGCTGCTGATCCTTTCCACCTTCGTTGGCGCACTGATTGTACCGCCGCTGCAGGGCGTGCTTCCGCAAACGACGGAACTGGCGCACGGCAGTATGTTGACCCTGGAAATTACCTCTGGCGTGGTTGCGGTCGTCGGCATTCTGCTGGCTGCCTGGCTGTGGCTGGGTAAACGTACTCTGGTGACCTCCATCGCCAACAGTGCGCCGGGTCGCCTGCTGGGAACCTGGTGGTACAACGCCTGGGGCTTTGACTGGCTGTACGACAAAGTGTTCGTCAAGCCGTTCCTGGGTATTGCCTGGTTGCTGAAACGCGATCCGCTGAACTCAATGATGAACATCCCGGCTGTCCTTTCCCGCTTTGCAGGTAAAGGCCTGCTGTTAAGCGAGAATGGCTACCTGCGCTGGTATGTGGCATCCATGAGCATCGGTGCGGTCGTGGTGCTGGCACTGTTGATGGTACTGCGTTGAGTTGTTGGCTGAGTGAATATACCCGGCGTTGCGCCGGGTCTGTGAACTAAGAATAAATTTTAGGTAACTGTTCCTGAAGTACAGGCGTCATCGGCGAAGTCAGACCGGATACCGCCAGCGCACAGCAACCGGAGCGTACTTAAGTACGTGAGGATTGCGAGCACTGCCGGGATTCGGGCTGGCGAGTGAGATAGCCTGAGCAGGAGTAAATATAAGGGACATACTTAGCTATGTTATTACCCTGGTTAATACTAATCCCCTTTATCGGCGGCTTCCTGTGCTGGCAGACCGAACGCTTTGGCGTCAAGGTGCCGCGCTGGATCGCGCTGATCACCATGGGATTGACGCTGGCGCTGTCGCTGCAACTGTGGTTGCAGGGCGGTTATTCACTGACGCAATCCGCCGGAATTCCACAGTGGCAGTCTGAATTCGACATGCCGTGGATCCCGCGTTTTGGAATCTCTATCCATCTCGCCATTGATGGTCTGTCGCTGCTGATGGTCGTCCTGACCGGTCTGCTCGGCGTGCTGGCGGTACTTTGCTCGTGGAATGAGATCGAAAAATATCAGGGCTTCTTCCACCTCAACCTGATGTGGATCCTGGGCGGCGTTATCGGCGTGTTCCTTGCCATCGACATGTTCCTGTTCTTCTTCTTCTGGGAAATGATGCTGGTGCCGATGTACTTCCTGATCGCACTGTGGGGGCATAAAGCCTCTGACGGTAAAACGCGTATCACGGCGGCAACCAAGTTCTTCATTTACACCCAGGCGAGTGGTCTGGTGATGTTGATCGCCATCCTGGCGCTGGTTTTTGTTCACTACAATGCGACTGGCGTCTGGACCTTCAACTATGAAGAGCTGCTGAATACGCCGATGTCCAGTGGTGTGGAATATCTGTTGATGCTGGGCTTCTTCATCGCCTTTGCGGTGAAAATGCCGGTGGTTCCGTTGCATGGCTGGCTACCGGATGCGCACTCCCAGGCACCGACCGCCGGTTCCGTTGACCTCGCGGGGATCTTGCTGAAAACCGCTGCTTACGGTCTGCTGCGTTTCTCCCTGCCGCTGTTCCCGAACGCGTCGGCAGAGTTTGCGCCAATCGCTATGTGGCTGGGTGTTATCGGCATTTTCTACGGTGCGTGGATGGCCTTCGCTCAGACCGATATCAAACGTCTGATCGCCTACACCTCGGTTTCCCACATGGGCTTCGTGCTGATTGCTATCTACACCGGCAGCCAGTTGGCCTACCAGGGCGCGGTAATTCAGATGATTGCGCACGGCTTGTCGGCGGCGGGTCTGTTTATTCTCTGCGGTCAGCTCTATGAACGTATCCATACCCGCGACATGCGCATGATGGGCGGTCTGTGGAGCAAAATGAAATGGCTGCCAGCACTGTCGCTGTTCTTTGCGGTGGCAACGCTTGGGATGCCAGGCACCGGTAACTTCGTCGGCGAATTTATGATTCTGTTCGGCAGCTTCCAGGTTGTGCCGGTGATTACCGTTATCTCTACCTTTGGGCTGGTCTTTGCATCTGTTTATTCGCTGGCGATGTTGCATCGCGCTTACTTCGGTAAAGCGAAAAGCCAGATTGCCAGCCAGGAACTGCCAGGGATGTCGCTGCGTGAGCTGTTTATGATCCTGTTGCTGGTGGTGCTGCTGGTACTGCTGGGCTTCTATCCGCAGCCGATTCTGGATACCTCGCACTCCGCGATTGGCAATATCCAGCAGTGGTTTGTTAATTCCGTTACTACTACAAGGCCGTAAATCGCCATGACAATAACTCCACAAAACCTGATCGCACTGCTACCGTTGCTGATCGTCGGCTTGACGGTGGTGGTTGTGATGCTCTCCATTGCGTGGCGACGCAATCATTTCCTCAACGCTACGCTCTCGGTTATTGGGCTTAACGCGGCGCTGGTTTCGCTCTGGTTTGTCGGCCAGGCTGGCGCTATGGACGTTACGCCGCTGATGCGCGTTGATGGTTTCGCCATGCTTTATACCGGGCTGGTCCTGCTGGCGAGCCTCGCCACCTGTACTTTCGCCTACCCGTGGCTTGAAGGCTATAACGACAACAAGGACGAGTTCTACCTGTTGGTGTTAATTGCCGCGCTGGGCGGGATCTTGCTGGCGAATGCCAACCATCTGGCGTCTCTGTTCCTCGGTATCGAACTGATCTCTTTGCCGCTGTTTGGCCTGGTCGGTTACGCTTTCCGTCAGAAACGTTCGCTGGAAGCCAGTATCAAATACACTATCCTTTCTGCCGCAGCATCTTCTTTCCTGCTGTTCGGTATGGCGCTGGTGTATGCACAGTCTGGTGACCTGTCGTTTGTCGCGCTGGGTAAAAACCTCGGCGACGGTATGCTCAACGAGCCGCTGTTGCTGGCAGGTTTTGGCCTGATGATTGTCGGCCTCGGCTTCAAACTCTCTCTGGTGCCGTTCCACCTGTGGACGCCAGACGTATACCAGGGCGCGCCTGCGCCGGTTTCCACTTTCCTGGCGACGGCGAGTAAAATCGCTATCTTCGGTGTGGTGATGCGTCTGTTCCTTTACGCACCGGTGGGTGACAGCGAAGCGATTCGCGTGGTGCTGGCGATTATCGCCTTTGCCTCTATCATCTTCGGTAACCTGATGGCGCTGAGCCAGACCAACATCAAACGTCTGCTCGGTTACTCGTCTATCTCTCACCTCGGCTATCTGCTGGTGGCGCTGATTGCGCTGCAAACCGGCGAGATGTCGATGGAAGCGGTAGGGGTTTACCTGGCCGGTTATCTGTTCAGCAGCCTCGGTGCGTTCGGTGTGGTCAGCCTGATGTCCAGCCCGTACCGTGGCCCGGATGCTGATTCCCTGTTCTCTTACCGTGGTCTGTTCTGGCATCGCCCGATACTCGCGGCAGTGATGACGGTGATGATGCTGTCGCTGGCAGGTATTCCGATGACGCTGGGCTTTATCGGTAAGTTCTATGTGCTGGCTGTCGGTGTCCAGGCACACCTGTGGTGGCTGGTGGGCGCCGTGGTTGTCGGTTCGGCAATCGGCCTCTACTACTACCTGCGCGTGGCGGTGAGCCTGTACCTTCATGGTTCAGAACAGCCAAACCGTGATGCGCCGTCAGACTGGCAGTACACAGCAGGTGGTATCGTGGTGCTGATCTCTGCCCTGCTGGTTCTGGTGCTGGGTGTATGGCCGCAACCGCTGATTAGCATTGTGCGTTTGGCAATGCCGATGATGTGAGTCGTCAGTCAGTAAGCTGAGAAAGCCGCCGACATGTTCGGCGGTTTTTTTATGGTGCCCTGACACCATCACCCAACAATAACCGTCAGCGCATGATTCCCTTGCCGCAGCATACGTCGATACGCACTAATCAGTTTTTCCATATCAAGCATGATCGAAGCAAAGAGTTGCCCCTCTAACTCCTCTGAAAAGGTCACTCCCGGATAAATATCCATTTCATTGAGTCGCTTAATGGAAAACTGTTTACGCAGTTCATTTCGGTCGAGTGCCTCCAGCCGGTCAATAGTGGCGGCTAACTCCTGATTCCAGGTCAATCCCAGGAAACCATCGATGCCATCTTCGAGACTATGTTCACCGAGCACCGCACGACTCAGCGGATCATTCTTCGCTGGATCAAAAGCAGAGGTGCCCGTCAGGCCAAAATGTAAAAAGTCCCAGCGTTTATCAATATCCAGTCGCCTTGAGCCTGAAATCGTTTCATGAATATCGTCCATTAAAGATTTCTCATTAGACTCAATCAATTTGTTGGCCTTTTCTGAGTTAATTTCCGCAAAATACGCAATCATTCCCATCTTATTTCTCCCGTCAGATTTCCTTTTGCGCATCTTAAAACAGACGGGGGGAAATAAAATATACAAGCTGCTTTTTCTGGAGCCGCCTCGAGAAAATTTTATTATTTACTGTTGTACAACAAGGTTATAACACCATCCACCACCTGCGCCATTTTCTGATAGTTCAGTCTGTCTGCGGTATCACCGGGCAGGTGATATTGTTTATTACGATAAAAAGCGGTGTCTGTAATCATGACGGCGGGGATATCTTGCTGCCAGTAATTAAGATGGTCAGAGAAATCGATACCGGGAATAAAACCAGGACATAGGCGAGTCTGTTATTTATCACTATTAATGATAAATATCATGCTCAAATATATTGTTGGCTTGATAGATTTATATAAAAGTAGCCTGAGTCATTGGCTGATGAAACAGGGCGATTTTGCCCTGTTATCAATTAATTAAAAATTATACGTGAAACACCGTGAAATCGCTCGCCAGTTCTGTTGCCGGGAAAATTGCCCGGCACTCGCGTAATAAATGCTGACAGCCTTTATCATCATAGCGTGAGCTGACGTGAGTAATGATCAATTTGCCGACACCCGCCTCACGAGCCAGAGTCGCCGCCTGACGGCTTGAACTGTGCCCACGGCTGTTGGCTTTGGCTTCCATCTCCATATCCAGCGTCGTTTCGTGAACCATTATGTCGACACCTTTAGCAAGATCGATTGCGGCATCGCAAGGGCCGGTATCACCGAAAATGGCGATTGATTTACCCGGTGTAGGCGCGGCTAAGTAATCAGCGCCGTTAATCTGCCGACCGTCTTCCAGCGTGACTGTTTTGCCTTTTTTCAAATCCTGGAACAGCGGACCAGGTTGTACGCCGGCATCTTTTAACGCCTGGGCATTCAGCGCGCCTGGTTTATCATGTTCTTCAATACGATAGCCGTAACACTCCAGTGGATGTTCCATTGGATATGCCGTTACCTTGCGCAGTCCATCATCAACTATTTCTCCTGCTGTAATTTCAACAATTTCCAGCGGATAATCGGTCCATGAGCCGCTAATGCGTAACGCTGTCTCAACAAATTCACGGATACCTTTCGGACCATAAATTGTTAATGGTTGCACAATGCCTGACATGGAACGACTGCATAGCAATCCTGGCAAGCCGAAAAGATGATCGCCATGAAGATGGCTTATAAAAATCCTGTCCAGTTTTCCTGGGTTAAATGCCGTGTGCAACATCTGGTGTTGTGTACCTTCACCACAATCAAATAACCAAAGCCCGGCTTGCGTCGGATGTTGCAGATTAAGCAATATTGCCGTGACATTACGTGTCCGGGTCGGAACACCTGCCGAAGTGCCTAAAAAAATTAATTCCATGAGTTCATCACGCTGCTGAAAATATTCCGGCTAGTATAAAGCAAACAGCACAAAGGAGCCTTCCATGATCGACTGGCAAGATCTGCATCATTCTGATTTATCCGTTTCTCAGCTTTATGCCTTATTACAACTGCGTTGTGCGGTATTTGTAGTGGAACAAAACTGTCCTTACCAGGATATCGATGGCGACGATCTGGTGGGAGAAAATCGCCACATTCTCGGTTGGCATAACGGGACACTGGTGGCGTATGCGAGGATTCTGAAAAGTGACGACGAACTGCAACCCGTTGTGATTGGTCGGGTGATTGTCAGCGAAGCCTTACGCGGCGAAAAAATTGGTCAGCAATTGATGAGTAAGGCGCTGGAATCGTGTACTCGCCACTGGCCGGAGAAGCCGATTTATCTGGGGGCGCAGGCGCATTTACAAAACTTTTATGGGCAATTTGGTTTCATCCCTGTGACCGATATTTATGAGGAAGATGGTATTCCGCATATCGGGATGGCGCGCGAGGTTATTCAGGCGTAATCGATAACCGTTGTCTATAGTTAGTGGCAGGTTTTACGCAAATGGAGAACGAGAATGTCTAATCAGTTTGGTGATACACGTATCGATGACGACCTGACGTTGCTGAGTGAAACACTTGACGAGGTACTACGTTCCTCTGGCGATCCCGCCGATCAAAAATATGTTGAACTAAAGGCGCGTGCAGAAAAGGCGCTGGATGATGTGAAAAAAAGGGTAAGCCAGGCTTCTGACAGTTATTACTATCGGGCGAAGCAGGCAGTTTATCGCGCCGATGACTACGTCCACGAAAAACCCTGGCAGGGAATTGGCGTTGGCGCGGCTGTTGGACTGGTGTTAGGACTATTGCTGGCACGCCGTTAAAACCTCCCTACACTGGGGTACTGCATTTTTTCTGTAGTACCCCGTATAATGTGAGGCTTTTAACAGGGAGAGGTCCGCGTGCAATCACTTACTACGGCGCTGGGAAATCTACTGCGCCATTTGTCGCAAGAGATTCCGGCGACACCCGGCATTCGGGTTTTCGACATTCCTTTCCCTCTCAATGACGCTTTTGATGCCTTAAGCTGGCTGGCCAGTCAGCAAACGTATCCGCAATTTTACTGGCAACAACGTAATGGCGATGAAGAAGCTGCCGTGCTGGGCGCAATCATCCGCTTTACGTCGTTGGGGCAGGCGCAACGTTTTCTTCGTCAGTATCCGGAACACACCGACTTACGCATCTGGGGATTGAATGCGTTTGACCCGTCGCAGGGTAATCTACTTTTACCACGTCTGGAATGGCGACGCTGTGGCGGTAAAGCCACGCTACGGCTGACGCTATTCAGTGAAAATTCCCTTCAGCACGATGCAGTTAAGGCAAAAGAATTTATCGCCACACTGGCGAATATTAAACCTTTGCCCGCGTTACGTTTAACCACCACGAAAGAACAACACTGGCCGGACAAAACTGGCTGGACGCGATTAATCGAACTGGCAACGAAAACCATCGCCGAAGGTGAACTCGACAAAGTGGTTCTTGCCCGGGCGACTGACCTGCATTTCGCAAGTCCGGTCAATGCGGCGGCGATGATGGCTGCCAGTCGTCGGCTCAATCTGAACTGCTATCATTTTTACATGGCCTTTGATGGCGAAAATGCTTTTCTTGGCTCAACGCCTGAGCGGCTATGGCGGCGGCGAGACAAAGCTCTGCGTACCGAAGCCCTGGCGGGAACGGTAGCAAATCATTCTGATGATAAGCAGGCGCAGCAGTTGGGTGAGTGGCTGATGGCGGATGATAAAAACCAGCGCGAGAACATGCTGGTGGTGGAAGATATCTGCCAACGATTGCAGGCCGATACCCAGACGCTGGATGTGTTACCGCCGCAGGTACTGCGCCTGCGTAAAGTGCAGCATCTGCGCCGCTGTATCTGGACTTCACTCAACAAAGCGGATGATGTGATCTGTTTACATCAGTTACAGCCAACGGCAGCCGTTGCTGGCTTACCGCGCGATCTGGCGCGGCAGTTCATCGCCCGGCACGAACCGTTCACCCGTGAATGGTATGCCGGTTCTGCGGGTTATCTCTCATTACAACAAAGCGAATTCTGCGTTTCCCTGCGCTCGGCGAAAATCAGTGACAATGTGGTGCGATTATATGCCGGAGCAGGCATTGTCCGAGGCTCAGACCCCGAGCAGGAGTGGCAGGAAATCGACAACAAAGCGGCAGGGTTGCGAACATTATTACAAATGGAATAGTAATGAGTCGCATCATTACCGATTCATATCAATAATCTATTTTTGTAGCTCCTTATACTTAGCCGCAATATTGATACCGGACAAACTCATGTCAGTAAGCGCATTTAACCGACGCTGGGCGGCGGTCATTCTGGAAGCATTAACGCGTCATGGCGTCAGACACGTCTGCATTGCCCCTGGCTCTCGTTCTACGCCGTTAACGTTAGCGGCGGCGGAAAATTCTGCATTCATCCACCACACCCATTTTGATGAGCGTGGGCTGGGGCATCTGGCACTGGGGCTGGCGAAGGTCAGCAAACAGCCGGTGGCGGTGATAGTAACTTCCGGCACGGCGGTGGCAAATCTCTACCCGGCACTGATTGAAGCGGGGTTAACCGGAGAGAAACTGATCCTCTTAACCGCCGATCGCCCGCCGGAACTGATTGACTGCGGCGCGAATCAGGCGATTCGCCAGCCGGGAATGTTCGCCTCTCACCCCATGCATAGCATTTCACTACCGCGTCCGACCCAGGATATTCCCGCTCGCTGGCTGGTATCTACCATCGACCATGCTCTCGGTACTTTGCATACTGGCGGAGTCCATATCAACTGCCCGTTTGCTGAACCGTTGTATGGCGAGATGGACGACACCGGGCTTAGCTGGCAACAACGTCTGGGCGACTGGTGGCAGGACGATAAACCGTGGCTGCGTGAAGCGCCTCGTCTGGAAAGTGAAAAACAGCGCGACTGGTTCTTCTGGCGGCAAAAGCGCGGCGTGGTCGTTGCGGGTCGCATGAGTGCGGAAGAGGGCAAAAAAGTCGCCCTGTGGGCGCAAACTCTTGGCTGGCCGCTGATTGGCGACGTGCTGTCGCAAACCGGGCAGCCGCTGCCGTGTGCCGATCTCTGGTTAGGCAATGCCAAAGCGATCAGCGAGTTACAGCAGGCGCAGATTGTGGTGCAACTGGGGAGCAGCCTGACCGGCAAACGGTTACTGCAATGGCAGGCAAGTTGTGAGCCGGAAGAGTACTGGATTGTTGATAATATCGAAGGGCGACTCGACCCGGCGCACCATCGTGGACGTCGGCTGATTGCTAATATCGCCGACTGGCTGGAACTGCATCCGGCAGAAAAACGCCAGCCCTGGTGCGTTGAAATCCCGCGTCTGGCTGAACAGGCAATGCAGGCGGCTGTGGCGCGCCGAGACGCATTTGGTGAAGCGCAACTGGCGCACCGCATCAGCGACTATCTGCCGGAACAGGGGCAACTGTTTGTCGGTAACAGCCTGGTGGTGCGTCTGATTGATGCGCTCTCGCAACTTCCGGCAGGTTATCCGGTTTACAGCAACCGTGGAGCCAGCGGTATTGACGGACTGCTCTCTACCGCCGCAGGTGTTCAGCGGGCGAGCGGTAAACCCACGCTGGCGATTGTTGGCGATCTTTCCGCACTTTACGACCTGAACGCACTGGCGTTACTGCGTCAGGTTTCCGCGCCGCTGGTATTAATTGTGGTAAACAACAACGGCGGGCAAATTTTCTCGCTGCTACCAACGCCGACAAGCGAGCGCGAGCGTTTCTATCTGATGCCGCAAAACGTCCATTTTGATCATGCTGCCGCGATGTTTGAGCTGAAATATCATCGCCCGCAAAACTGGCAGGAACTTGAAGCGGCGCTTGCCGACGCCTGGCGCACCCCGACCACCACCGTGATTGAGATGGTGGTTAACGACACCGATGGCGCACAGACCCTCCAGCAATTGCTGGCGCAGGTAAGCCATTTATGATCCTGCACGCGAAGGAAAAACACGGCAAGCCAGGTTTACCCTGGCTGGTTTTTCTGCACGGTTTTTCCGGTGATTGCCACGAATGGCAGGAAGTCGGCGAAGCGTTTGCCGACTACTCGCGGTTGTATGTTGATCTCCCAGGTCACGGCGGTTCGGCGGAAATTAGCGTCGATGGTTTTGATGATGTCACCGACTTACTGCGTAAAACCCTTGTTAGTTACAACATACTTAACTGCTGGCTGGTGGGGTACTCGCTCGGTGGACGCGTGGCGATGATGGCGGCTTGTCAGGGGATGCCGGGGCTGAGTGGGGTTGTTGTGGAAGGCGGTCATCCGGGGCTGCAAAATGCTGAACAACGCACGGAACGTCAGCGTTCCGATCACCGTTGGGCGCAGCGTTTTCGCACAGAACCATTAACGGCAGTATTTGCCGACTGGTATCAACAACCAGTTTTTGCCTCGCTTAACGACGAGCAGCGCCGGGAACTGGTGACGCTGCGTAGCAACAATAATGGCGCAACCCTTGCCGCCATGCTGGAAGCAACCTCATTGTCCGTCCAGCCTGATTTACGTGCTAACCTTAGCGCCCGCACATTTGCGTTTTATTATTTATGTGGTGAACGTGACAGCAAATTCCGCGCTCTGGCGGCGGAACTGGCTGCTGACTGCCATGTCATTCCTCGCGCCGGACATAACGCGCACCGGGAAAATCCCGCTGGCGTAATCGCAAGTCTGGCGCAGATCTTGCGTTTCTGACTAAAGGACACAATATGATTTATCCTGATGAAGCAATGCTTTACGCACCGGTTGAATGGCACGACTGCTCCGAAGGTTTCGAGGACATTCGTTATGAAAAATCCACCGATGGTATCGCAAAAATCACCATTAATCGTCCGCAGGTGCGCAATGCCTTCCGTCCTCTGACGGTAAAAGAGATGATCCAGGCGCTGGCGGATGCGCGTTATGACGATAACATCGGCGTGATCATTCTGACTGGCGCAGGCGATAAAGCGTTCTGCTCTGGCGGCGATCAAAAAGTCCGTGGTGACTACGGTGGTTATAAAGATGACTCCGGCGTACATCACCTGAACGTGCTGGACTTCCAGCGCCAGATCCGTACCTGTCCAAAACCGGTTGTCGCGATGGTGGCTGGCTACTCCATCGGCGGCGGTCACGTTCTGCACATGATGTGCGATCTGACCATTGCGGCAGAAAACGCCATCTTCGGTCAGACTGGGCCGAAAGTCGGTTCCTTCGACGGCGGCTGGGGCGCTTCCTATATGGCGCGTATTGTCGGGCAGAAAAAAGCGCGTGAAATCTGGTTCCTGTGCCGTCAGTACGACGCAAAACAGGCGCTGGACATGGGCCTTGTGAACACCGTTGTGCCACTGGCGGATCTGGAAAAAGAAACCGTCCGCTGGTGCCGCGAAATGCTGCAAAACAGCCCGATGGCGCTGCGCTGCCTGAAAGCTGCGCTGAACGCCGACTGCGACGGTCAGGCAGGGCTGCAAGAGCTGGCGGGGAACGCCACCATGCTGTTCTATATGACGGAAGAAGGTCAGGAAGGTCGCAACGCCTTCAACCAGAAACGTCAGCCTGATTTCAGCAAATTTAAACGGAATCCGTAATGCGTAGCGCGCAGGTATACCGCTGGCAGATCCCCATGGACGCGGGGGTGGTTCTGCGCGACAGGCGGTTAAAAACCCGCGACGGGCTGTACGTTTGCCTGCTCGATGGCGGGCACGAAGGGTGGGGAGAGATCTCCCCACTGCCGGGCTTCAGTCAGGAAACCTGGGAAGAGGCGCAAAGCGTGCTGCTTGCCTGGGTAAATGACTGGCTGGCAGGCGATTGCGAATTACCGCAAATGCCTTCCGTCGCCTTTGGCGTGAGCTGCGCGCTGGCAGAGCTTACTGATACGTTGCCGCAAGCAGCCAATTACCGTGCGGCACCGCTGTGTAACGGCGATCCGGACGATCTGATCCTCAAACTTGCCGATATGCCTGGCGAGAAAGTGGCGAAGGTCAAAGTGGGATTGTACGAAGCCGTGCGCGATGGCATGGTAGTGAATCTGTTGCTGGAAGCGGTTCCGGATCTGCATTTGCGTCTTGACGCGAATCGCGCCTGGACGCCGCTGAAGAGCCAGCAGTTTGCCAAATATGTCAATCCGGATTATCGCGACCGCATCGCTTTTCTCGAAGAACCGTGCAAAACACGCGATGATTCCCGCGCCTTTGCCCGTGAAACTGGCATTGCCATTGCCTGGGATGAAAGCCTGCGCGAGCCGGATTTTGCCTTTGTGGCGGAAGAGGGCGTGCGCGCGGTGGTGATCAAACCTACGCTCACGGGCAGCCTGGAGAAAGTACGCGAGCAGGTGCAGGCGGCGCACGCGCTGGGGCTGACGGCGGTGATCAGTTCTTCCATCGAGTCGAGCTTAGGCTTAACGCAACTGGCGCGGATTGCGGCCTGGTTAACGCCAGACACCATTCCGGGTCTGGACACGCTGGATCTGATGCAGGCGCAGCAGGTTCGTCGCTGGCCGGGTAGCCCGCTACCGTTAGTGGAAGTAGATGCACTGGAGCGGCTGCTATGATCTTCTCTGACTGGCCGTGGCGTCACTGGCGGCAGGTGCGGGGAGATGCCATCGCCTTGCGTCTCAATGACGAGCAACTCAACTGGCGCGAGCTTTGTGCTCGCGTCGATGAATTAGCGTCGGGATTTGCGGCGCAGGGCGTGGTTGAGGGCAGCGGCGTGATGCTGCGGGCGTGGAATACGCCGCAAACGCTGCTGGCCTGGCTTGCGTTGTTGCAATGCGGTGCGCGGGTGCTTCCCGTCAACCCACAGCTTCCGCAGCCGTTGCTTGAGGAGTTGCTGCCCAATCTTACGCTGCAATTTGCGCTGGTGCCGGAAGGGGAGAACACCTTTCCGGCGTTAACGTCACTGCAAATTCAGGCTGGAGAGGGCGCATATGCAGCTATGTGGCAGCCGACACGCCTGTGCTCAATGACGTTGACCTCTGGTTCTACCGGGTTGCCGAAAGCAGCTGTTCATACTTATCAGGCTCATCTTGCCAGCGCCGAAGGGGTGTTATCGCTGATTCCGTTTGGCGAGCACGATGACTGGCTGCTCTCTTTACCACTATTTCACGTTTCCGGGCAGGGAATTATGTGGCGCTGGTTGTATGCTGGCGCGCGGATGACGGTACGCGATAAACAGCCGCTGGAGCAAATGCTGGCAGGCTGTACTCACGCTTCGCTGGTGCCGACGCAGCTCTGGCGTTTGCTGGTTAACCGTAGTTCAGTTTCCCTGAAAGCGGTATTGCTTGGCGGCGCGGCAATCCCGGTCGAATTGACGGAACAGGCACGCGAGCAGGGTATTCGTTGCTTTTGCGGCTATGGTCTGACCGAGTTTGCCTCCACGGTGTGTGCGAAAGAAGCCGACGGTCTGGCAGACGTCGGTTCGCCGCTGCCCGGTCGGGAAGTGAAAGTTGTTAACGATGAGGTATGGTTGCGCGCTGCCAGTATGGCAGAAGGTTACTGGCGTAACGGGCAACTGGTGTCGCTGCTCAATGATGAAGGCTGGTACGCTACGCGCGATCGCGGCGAGATGCATAACGGTAAACTGACCATTGTCGGGCGCTTGGATAATCTGTTCTTTAGCGGTGGCGAAGGTATTCAGCCGGAAGAGGTGGAGCGGGTTATTGCTGCGCATCCTGCGGTTTTGCAGGTGTTTATCGTCCCCGTTGCAGACAAGGAGTTTGGTCATCGCCCGGTAGCTGTGGTGGAGTATGACCAGGACAGCGTGGATCTTAGCGAATGGGTGAAAGATAAGCTGGCCCGTTTTCAGCAACCGGTGCGTTGGCTGACGTTGCCATCAGAACTGAAAAACGGCGGCATTAAAATTTCACGCCAGGCGTTGAAAGAGTGGGTTCAACGCCAGCAGTAATGGAACATCCGTTTCACTTCTCATTTTTGCCATTCCATTGCCGTTGATAAAGAGTTTATCTGTTAATCTGTAACTTAATGTGAAAACTCTTAGTTAACAGGATAATGCAATGGAATGGCTGGTCAAAAAATCGTGTTGCGATAAACAAGATAAGAGACATGTAATTATGCTCTGCGATGCTGGCGGCGCGATAAAAATGATCGCTGAAGTGAAGAGTGACTTCGCCGTGAAAGTGGGGGATTTACTCTCGCCTTTGCAGAATGCGCTTTACTGTATTAATCGTGAAAAGTTGCACACGGTGAAAGTCCTCTCGGCAAGCAGTTACAGCCCCGATGAGTGGGAACGGCAGTGTAAATCGGCTGGGAAAATTCAGTAACGTTGTTTTGTCGTGGGAAGGAAAATCAGCATTAATCCGCTCGCAATACAGGTTACGCCCAGCAGCGCTTTCAGTGAAAAAGTCCCTTCCCAACCAGGAAGCACCATTGAAGCAATCCATACCAGTACATAACTCATACTCAGTAAGGCATAGGCTTTGCTGAGTGCCAGTTGATGTAACGCTTTATACCAGCAAAAAACGGAGATCAGATAACCAAGCAATCCGACCAGCAGAATCTGAGCACCGGTATCAAAAGCAAAAAACGCCGCGATAAAATCCCGCCACCGCGTCATCGATGGCAGATGACTTGCCGCATAACCCAGACTTAATTGTGCTGCAGAAGCAATCATGACGCTGAATAATCCCCACATCAGCCCCATTACACCGTACTCCCCAGGATCACAATGCCGCCAATAATGAATGCTACCCCGCACCAGTGACGCAGCGATACCTGCTCGTGCCACAGTTTTACTGCCGCCAGCGTCACCCAGACAAAATTCAGACTCAACATCGGGTAGGCAATGCCTACCGGAACGCTCTGCAAGACCAGTAGCCAGAGCACCATCGCAAGGCCAAGACAAGCCAGCGCCAGTCCCAGCCACAGTACGATATGTTTGCGCCGCTTTTTTATTGCCACAAAGCCGGTTGCCTGTTTCTGACACAACTGCCCGGCTACACTAAGCAGGCTGGCAAAGACTAAAATCATCCAGATCATTTTGGGCGGTACTGAATGAGCACCAGACGTCCCTGATGATCGATGGCATCAGCGGGCGGAATGGCGAGACTGTTGATGTCTTCATCGCGGTCAACCGAAAGCACGAGTGTAATCATCCCCTCCTGACGATGTTGATTAAGCCAGTTTGCGAACTCATCACCGCTGACAAATCTCCCTTGCGCATCCGGATAATTAAGGCCGTATTTCAATTCACCCGTCTGGCGATACATGATGATGTCATCGCGTTGCAGGCTCCATGCCAGACCAGCGGCAACGCCGACGCTGTCGGTAAGAATATAGCGGCTTGGCTGCAGTGATTCTTGTGTCATCTCGACAAAAAATTGCGGATGTTTTCCTTCCATAACTCTGTCAGGAATTGAAAATCCTACCAGCAACGCCATCCCCAGCGGGCAAAGCGCGGCATAAGGCCAGGTTTTATCCACGTTTGTTAAGGTATACCAGCCGAAAAATGCCCATAGCGAAAAAATCGACCATGCACAGAAGACTTTATAGCTCTCGAAGGTTTGCCACACTGGAGTGTTCATTGCTCCCCAGGGGGAGACTACAAACGTGGCAATAATGCCAGTGACACCAAAAGCGATGTTAATCCAGCCATTCATCCGCAACGCCAGAGGATTATTTTTTGCTGCCAGCAAAGCGTAATGCGCCATCAGCATTGCCAGAGGTGCAAAGCAGGAAAGAATATAGGTAGGTAATTTGCCTTTCGCGACGGAGAAAAACAGCAGCGGCATTATCGTCCAGCTCAACAAATAGACGGTTGCGGAATGCTTGCGGTTTTTCCAGCCTGTGTACAGTGCACCGGGGAGTAACCCCAGCCACGGCAGGCTACCGGCAATAATGACCGGCAAGTAGTACCAGAACGGAGCTTTATGCTGGGCATCATCCATCGCAAAGCGTTGAATATGCTCAACCCAGAAAAAATAATGCCAGAAGTCAGACTCCCGCTGCGCTATCGCCAGTCCCCAGGGGAGAACCGTCAGTACGCAACTGATAACCGCCAGCCAGCCGTAAATAAAGAGATCTTTCCAGCGTTTTTGCGTCGCTACCCATGGCAGCACGCTTAATACCGGCACGGCAAGGGCGAGAAAACCTTTAGTCATCACCCCCATGCCGCAGGTGATACCCAGCAGTAAAAATCCCACGCTTTTGCCTTTCCACGTCTGTGCCTGCATTGCCAGCCAGAAGCTGCACATTCCCGCCACCAGCCAGAATGCAATAAACGGATCGAGCACGGCATAAGTGCCGATGGCATAGACAATAAACAATGAGAGATAAATCACTGCGGCGAGTAGTGCCAGACGTTTATCGCGCCATAAGCGCAGTGTAAACCAGGCCACCAGCGCGGCGGTTAACAGGGTCGCAAAGATAACGCCTGCCCGCACACCAACGTTATTCGCACCAAATAGCCATTGCCCAATGCTGTTAATCCAGTATCCGGCAATGGGTTTTTCAAAATAACGTAGCCCTAACAGATGGGGCACAATCCAGTCTCCGGATGCCAGCATTTCCCGACTGATTTCCGCATAACGCGTTTCATCTGGTTGCCAGAGCAGACGATAATTAATCGGCAAGAGATAATAGGCGGTGATAAACGCAAAGAATGCTGCGTAATAGCGAATGGATTTCATGGAAGCATTCCCGCAGCTTGTTGGCAACCCAGCCAGCCTTCACGTCCGGCAATACTTCCGCGAACAACTTGTCCGAGCGGCAACGTCCCTGATAACAGTTCGCTTAAAGGGCAAAATGTCACGCCTTCCTGGGCTGCGCGTTTCAGGAGATCCACAAAATTATGCTGATAAGCGCAGCCTTCAACTTCGGCATGAATGGTATAAACCGGCGTGCCTTTATCTCGCAGGATGCGGTTGAGTAACCAACCGTTAAAATCTTCTGCTTTCACATCCCGACCAATCACTTCATCCCAGGTGGGTAAGGTCACCGGAATTTGCGCAGTGCCAGGGTTTCCTGATTCGAGCAGTGGCCGAAACGGCATGGCCCCACGACAATCGCTGTTGTAGCGCAAATGGAACGCTTCTTTTGCTTCGATCACCTGCTGGTCGGCACGCCAGCCCGCAGCGGCAGAACAGGTTACCGGTTGGCCGATAATCTCTTCAAGGGTGCGAAGACCACGTGCAATATCGTCGACCATTGTTTGGCGATCCCAGTTACCGCTCTGGGCTTGCCAGGCATGGTGATCCCAGGCGTGCAGGCCGACTTCGTGGTATTTAGCCGCTTCGCGAATGATATCGGCGTTGGCATAACCAATCTCTTTACCTGGCCATGCCGTACCGGCCAGTAAAATATCCCAGCCATAAAGCGATGCCGCGTTTGAGCGCAGCATCTTCCACAAAAACTGTGGTTTCACTAGCCGCCAGAGATGGCGACCCATATTGTCCGGGCCGACGCTGAAAAAAATGCTGGCCTGAATATTATGCTTACTCAAGATTTCCAGAAGACGCGGCACGCCTTCACGGGTGCCACGAAAGGTATCGACATCAATGCGTAAGCCCACTTTGGTCATGATCATTTTTCCGTAAGATCGACAGTGCGCAGGAAGAAATCCAGTGTTTCGTCGATGGTTTCCTGCATATCAATTTTCGGTTCCCAGCCCAGGCAGCGGTGGGCATTGCGGATGCTCGGTTTACGATGCTCTACGTCCTGATATCCTTTGCCGTAGTAGCTGCTACTTTCGACAACCCGAAAGCCCGCAAACGGTGGGAAGTGATGGCGCAGTGGATGTTTTTCGAAGCTCGCCAGCAGCATCTCGCCCAGTTCCTCAATGCTCGCTTCGTTATCAGGATTGCCAATGTTGATAATTTCGCCGTCGCAGCGATTTCCCGCATTTTCGATAATGCGGTATAACGCTTCAATGCCATCCCGAATATCAGTAAAGCAGCGTTTTTGTTTTCCGCCATCAATCAGCTTAATCGGTGAACCTTCCACCAGGTTGAGAATGAGTTGCGTAATAGCGCGCGAACTGCCAATTCGCGCCGCATTCAGGTTATCCAGCCGTGGCCCCATCCAGTTAAACGGACGGAAGAGGGTGAACTGTAAACCTTCTTTTTCGCCATACGCCCAGAGCACCCGATCAAGTAACTGTTTTGAAACCGAATAAATCCAGCGCGGTTTATTCACCGGGCCGACGATTAAATTAGAATGGTCTTCATCGAAGTATTTATCGCTACACATCCCATAAACTTCTGAAGTCGACGGGAAGATGATTCGCTTACGGTACTTCACGCAATAACGGATAATGCGCAGATTCTCTTCAAAATCGAGTTCAAATACGCGCAGCGGGTTGCGGGTATATTCAATCGGTGTGGCTATCGCCACCAGCGGCAAGACGACATCACATTTTTTGACGTGATACTCAATCCATTCGGAATGAATACTGATATCGCCTTCGACAAAGTGAAAACGCGGATGATTCAGAAAACGGCTTATCGCATCGCTGCCGATATCCAGACCGTAAACTTCATAATGATCTTCGCGCAGCAGGCGTTCTGTCAGATGGTTACCAATAAAGCCATTCACCCCGAGGATGAGTACCCGGGTACGGTGTCGGGCAGCGCAGGTTGATTGGCTATTTAATCGTGAACCTTGCACCAGCCCCAGCGTTTGCGCTAATTGTGAGCCTTGCATGGTAATGCCGTCGCCCGCCTGTCCGGTGACGATTTCCAGCGTGCCATAACCACAGGCAATCAACAGCGGTGAAACAGAAATCACGCTGCCCGACTGTGCGGCAGTAGTAAGGGAATGAACGCGGGACGACCAGACTGTAAATTTCTGATTGCCAACATAGCTAAAGGCGCCAGGCCAGGGATCGGCAACGGCACGCACCATGTTGTGGAGTTCACAAGCCGGTTTATGCCATTCGAGGCGGCTGTCCTCCGGTGTTCTGCGACCAAAACAGGTGGCTTCGTTCTCACGCTGGGCGATTTCCAGAATATTACCGTGTTTAATAGCGGGTAACGTCTGTTCCAGTAACTGACGCGCGGCGTGGCACAATTTATGATGTAGCGTAATGGCAATATCATCCGGCGCAATGGTAACGCGTAGCTGGGCAATAATGGCCCCGGCATCGGCACACTTCACCATTCGGTGCAACGTAACGCCCGTTTCCGTTTCACCGTTCACCAGCACCCAGTTCAGCGGCGCGCGACCACGATATTTCGGTAACAGCGAACCATGCAGATTAAATGCGCCTGCGGGAGCAAGCTGCAAAATCTCGTCGCTGATCAAATGTCGATAATAAAAAGAGAAAATCACATCAGGTGACAGTTGGGCTATGCGTTCTACCCACAGCGGATGGTTAACGTTATCCGGCGCGTAAACCGGAATGCCTCTTTCCGCCGCCAGACGAGCCACCGAACCATAAAACGCTTTTTCGCCAGGATTATCGGTATGAGTAAAAATGGCGCTAATTTCGTAACCGGCAGCCAGCAAGGCTTCAATGCCCAGGCATCCCATATCGTGATAGGCAAAAACGGCGGTTTTCATTATTCATTTTCCTTGCTGGATGGACGGATAACTTGCTGAACAAAATAGCGGGGGCGGGCGCGGACATCGGTGTAGATCCTGCCGATATATTCACCGAGCAAGCCCATGCCGATAAACTGAGCGCCAATAAAGGTAAACAGCACGGCAAACAGCATAAAGACTCCTTCAGCCGCCCATTGTGGTCCGAAGGTCAGGCGTAAAATCACCAGCAGCACCGCGATGCTAAAACCGCCAATCGCAATAATGCTGCCGAGCAGACTCAGCATACGTAGCGGCGTAGTGGTAAGGCAGGTCACCAGGTCGTACATCAAATTAATCAGGCGCATAAAGCTGTATTTGGATTCACCAAACTCACGCTCGGCATGATGCACCGGAATTTCAATGGCGCGGCGGGCAAAGATATTCGCCAGAATAGGAATAAAGGTGCTGCGTTCATGGCAGTGCAACATCGCATCGACAATATGCCGGCGATAAGCGCGCAGCATACAGCCGTAGTCGCCCATCGCTTTGCCGGTGGTGCGCTGGATAAGCCGGTTAATCATCTTCGAGGCGGTTTTACGAAACCAGCTGTCCTGGCGATTCTGGCGCACAGTCCCTACCACGTCGTAACCTTCATCGGCTTTTTCCACCAGGTGGGGGATTTCTTCTGGTGGATTCTGGAGATCGGCATCAAGAGTAATGATTAAGTCGCCGGTAACGTGACTGAATCCCGCCATAATTGCCGAATGTTGTCCGTAATTGCGGTTAAGCAAAATAGACACAATATGGCTGCCCTCCGCTTGTGAGGCATCGACCAGCATTTGTGCGGAGTTGTCGTTACTGCCGTCATCAACCAACAGTATTTCATACTCTTTGCCCAGTGATTCACAAGCTGCGGTGGTGCGCCTGATTAATTCCGGTAAACTTTCCTGCTCGTTATAAATGGGAATAACCACCGAGACTTTCTTAACAGGGTGGATTTCAAACATGGCTTATTGTCCTGCGAGTTGCTGAAGGGCAGTGATGACGCGATCGGCATCGGCGGTGGTCATATCCGGGAACAGCGGCAACGAACAGATGCGTTCGCTATTCCATTCCGTATTCGGCAACGACAGCGTTGGAAAACGCTCGCGATAATATTTTTGCGTGTGGGCGGCGCGGAAATGTAACCCGGTTCCAATGCCTCTTTCTTTTAACGCTTCCATCAGAGCATCGCGGCTGATACCACAACGTTGTTCATCAACACGAATGATAAACAGATGCCAGGCGTGAACGTGTGACCATGCAGGAACGCTTAAAGGCTGGAAAGGGAGAGTTGCCAGTGCTTGCTGATATTGCAGGGCAATGTCGCGACGGCGAGTATTTAGTTGCTCTAATTTATTCAACTGCGTCAGAGCTATCGCAGCGTTAATATCGGTCAGATTGTACTTATAGCCTGGCGTTAATACTTCAGCCTGCGGTGTGCGGCCCCAGGTTTGTCTGTCGTATGCATCGACACCCAGACCATGAAATTTCAACATGCGTAACTGGCGGGCGAGGTTTTCATTATCGGTAACAATCAGGCCGCCTTCCGCGCAGGTAATATTTTTGATGGCGTGAAACGAAAAAATAGCGGTGCCCTTTGCACCAGTATGCTGACCTTTGTAATACGTACCGACGGCGTGGGCGGCATCTTCAATGACCGCGATACCGTGGCGTTCAGCAATGGCGCGAATGGCGTCAATATCTGCTGGCGCTCCGGCATAATGCACCGGGATAATCGCTTTGGTGTAGGGCGTAATGGCCGCTTCGATCGCTTCAGGCGTGATCATCAGCGTATCGCGATCAACGTCCACCATCACCGGCGTTGCGCCCAACAGGGAGATCATATTGAGGGTTGAAACCCAGGTCATGGAGGGGGTGATGACTTCATCATCAGCGCCAATCCCCAGCGCCATCAGCGTGATATGCATTCCAGCAGTGGCCGAGCTGACTGCGATGGCATGTTGATTTCCTGTCAACTGGCAAAAGGCCGCTTCCAGTGCTTGATTCTTCGGGCCAGTGGTTATCCAACCGGATTCGAAAACCTCTTGAACTGCAGCGAGTTCTTCCGCGCCTATTGCCGGACGCGAAAAAGGTAAAAAGTCTGACATCGTTTTTCCTTCGGCCATTGAATACCTTTCCCTGTTATTCGCTAATATCTGTCATAGGGAACGTTATGTGTATTTTGCCATTTGGAATGAAATTCTAAGGGTAGAATATTAATTTAACCTTAAGGAATGAATATAAGGCTTAAATATTATTTTTTTTGTTTTTGTATCTTATTCAGGCTTTTAATTTGACAAGATTTAAGGCATTTTGCGTGCATCGTAATGTTTTAATACTATCCCAGCCACTATTTACCGGTGAAAATGTCGTTTGTTTTCGCGGTCATTTAGCTGGCTACGCTTGTCTATAGGTGGAGCTTAAGTGTTAGCTTTTAGTGGGACTTCGTTGAAGTCTAAAAAATATATCTACATTTTACTGGCGCTTGGGGCGATTGTGGGGCTGGGTACACATGCTGCCTGGAGCAGTAATGGTTTGCCGCGTATCGACAATAAAACGCTGGCCAGATTAGCGCAGCAGCACCCGGTTGTGGTTCTGTTTCGCCATGCGGAACGCTGCGATCGCTCCTCTAATCAATGCTTGTCAGACAAAACAGGCATTACGGTGAAAGGTGCTCAGAATGCCCGTGAACTGGGCAAAGCTTTTAGCGCGGACATCCCTGATTTCGATCTTTATTCCAGTAATGCCGTTCGGACTATTCAATCAGCGACCTGGTTTTCTGCTGGAAAAAAACTGACGGTAGATAAACGGTTTTTACAATGTAGAAATGAGATTTATAGCACAATTAAGGAGTTGCAAAGCAAAGCTCCAGATAAAAATATCGTTATTTTCACCCATAACCATTGTCTGACCTATGTCGCAAAAGATAAACGAAACGTGACATTTAAACCAGATTATCTGGATGGGTTGGTAATGCATGTGGAAAAAGGCAACGTTTTACTGGATGGTGAGTTTGTTAATCGGTGATTTGTTAATATGACAGCCAATAATGGCTGTCATTACTGTTACATCAGACCTTTCAAACGTAATGTTTTCTGAGTGGCGACATTCAAATCATAGTGAGCAAGATCTTCAGGTTTTACCCATGCGTATTCCTGAAACTCTTCGTTAATTTTCACTTCACGGTTGGCAGAGACGCAGTCAAAGATCAGGTAAATCATATAAATCTCTTCCTTGCGGCCATCTGCATATGTCTTGATGCGAATATCATCACTGAACGTCCACGGCGTGATGTCAGTAAGAATCAGTTGCTCGCCCAGCTCTTCTCTGATTTCACGACGTAATGCTTCTTCAATGCGCTCACCGGGTTCTACGCCGCCGCCAGACAGCGCCCATTGTCCGGGGAAAACGCCGCGATCGTCGGCCATTTTACACAGCAGATAAGCACCATCATTTTGAATTAAGGGACAAACTATAGTCCGTTGCCGCATGGGAATATTCCTTACCACCAAAAATAAAACAAAAGAATACGGCAATGGATCAACGCGTGAAAGTGGCATTGGTCTTTTTTGCGATGATAATCATGGTGATTGTTTTTTTTGGTTTCATCTTTTTGGTGGCTATTTTTTCTGCACTTAATTATTCAAGAAGTATTTAGTTACAATAAGTTAGCAGATCGCTTTTTTCACGCATTGAATCCTCTGTGTCAGGCAGTACAATCCCGCAGCTTTGGGGACTTTTAATTATCTTCTTGCGGGAAAAGGTAAAAATGAAAAAATTTGCGCTGCCAGTTCTGGCTGGAATGCTATTGGTTTCTGCATCGGCAAATGCGATAAGCATTAGCGGTCAGGCGGGAAAAGAATATACCAATATTGGCGTCGGTTTCGGTACTGAATCGACCGGTCTGGCATTAAGCGGTAACTGGACACATAACGATGACGACGGTGACGTCGCGGGCGTTGGTCTGGGATTGAATCTGCCGCTGGGACCGTTAATGGCAACTGTGGGCGGTAAAGGCGTTTACACCAACCCGAACGACGGCGATGAAGGTTATGCCGCAGCGGTAGGCGGTGGCTTGCAGTGGCAAATTGGCGATAGCTTCCGTCTGTTTGGTGAGTATTACTACTCTCCGGATTCGCTCTCCAGTGGTATTAAAAGTTATGAAGAAGCGAATGCTGGCGCGCGTTACACCATTATGCGTCCAGTCAGTATTGAGGCGGGTTATCGCTACCTGAATCTGTCGGGTAAAGACGGTAACCGCGACAACGCCGTGGCTGACGGCCCGTATGTCGGTGTTAACGCCAGTTTCTGATGCCTTCCGGCGCGGCGTTCTGCCGCGCCATTCAGTTTCTTACTACGCCTTATCTCCCTTTGCGTTATAGTGATTCGATAACAAAAGCAGGAGATAACCATGTTAAAAGTGGAAATGTTATCCACCGGGGATGAAGTGTTACACGGGCAAATCGTTGACACTAACGCTGCCTGGCTGGCGGATTTTTTCTTTCATCAGGGATTGCCATTATCTCGCCGCAATACAGTGGGCGATAACCTTGATGATTTAGTGACCATTCTGCGCGAACGTAGTCAGCACGCCGATGTGCTGATCGTCAATGGCGGACTGGGGCCGACCAGTGATGATTTAAGCGCACTCGCCGCAGCGACAGCCAAAGGTGAAAGCCTGGTTCTTCATGAAGCCTGGCTCAATGAGATGGAACGCTATTTCCGCGAACGTGGTCGCGTAATGGCGCCGAGCAACCGCAAACAGGCGGAGCTGCCAGCCAGTGCTGAATTTATCAATAACCCGGTAGGCACCGCTTGTGGTTTTGCCGTGCAGCTTAACCGTTGCCTGATATTCTTTACCCCCGGCGTACCGTCGGAGTTTAAGGTGATGGTGGAGCATGAAATCCTGCCGCGCCTGCGCGAGCGTTTTTCTTTGCCGCAGCCGCCGGTTTGTCTGCGGCTGACCACTTTTGGTCGTTCGGAAAGCGATCTGGCACAAAGCCTGGATATGTTGCAACTGCCGCCAGGTGTGACGATGGGCTATCGCTCTTCCATGCCGATTATTGAACTGAAACTCACTGGACCGGCAAGCGAGCAACAGGCGATGGAAAAACTGTGGCTGGACGTTAAACGCGTCGCCGGGCAGAGCATGATTTTCGAAGGCACAGAAGGGCTGCCTGCACAAATCAGTCGCGAACTGCAAAGTCGCCAGTTCAGCCTGACGTTGAGTGAGCAATTCACCGGTGGTTTATTGGCTTTGCAACTCGCGCGCGCAGGTGCGCCATTACTGGCATGTGAAGTGGTTCCTTCACAGGAAGAAACTCTGGCGCAAACTGCACACTGGATTACAGAACGGCGGGCCAACCATTTTGCCGGGCTGGCACTGGCTGTTTCTGGTTTCGAGAACGAGCATCTCAACTTTGCGCTAGCCACACCAGACGGCACTTTCGCTCTGCGTGTGCGTTTCAGCACTACGCGCTACAGCCTGGCTATCCGTCAGGAAGTGTGCGCAATGATGGCACTGAATATGCTGCGCCGTTGGCTGAACGGGCAGAACATCGCCAGTGAGCATGGCTGGATTGAGGTTGTTGAGTCGCTGAGACTGTCGCCGCAATAATAGTCCAGGTGCCGGATGCTTCCGGCACCTGTTCGCGGGTTTATTGCTGTTCATTACGGAAACGAAAGATAAAATGTCGCATCCGCATCCGCTTTTCCTGGCGTTACATTACTTTCTGTCTGAATATATCGCGCACTAAAATTCAACGACGTGGCTGATTGCTGAATATTACTTAACTGTAAAACGTAATCAGGTTGATTAAGGGGGATAATATTTTTATTCTTATCTAAGATCTGTACGCCAACCCCAGAGGCAGAATTATTCTGTTGAGTTAGCTTCAGGATTGAATTATTACTTCCACTTACCGTATCGCCTTCAAAACGTATGGCGACATTGGTTCCCGGATCACACGTTAGTCCGATATTAAAATCTACCAGCGCCGAAGTGGAGTTAATCCCTTTGAAGGTGGTGTCGGAATTAATTCCTGCGGCGGGTGATAATGAAACTGGAACATCAGGCGTGTTCAGGTCGCAGCTCAATGAGTGAAGATTAATAATGGTGTTGCTAAATTCGAGAGAAAATGCCTCAATATTATTCCACCAAATGCCAGCATTACTAAAACGAGATAAATCAATTTCACCACCCTGTAATTCCCCGATGACTTTTAATTGTATGCGGAAATTACCCTCAACGGAAAAGTTGTTTTTATTTGCAGTGCTGGTGCGTTTAGGGTATTCCATGCAGTAATTGTTTGGGGTGGTATTATTATTCTTTAAATCGTAAAATATTTTAATGCCGACGCCAGAATTTTTTCCATTAGTCAAAGGCACATTGAATAAACAGATATCACTGCCGACTAAAGTTGAAGGAGAAGTGGCAAACCCTTCACTGTAATCAGGATAATTATCTGAGCATGTGATCTGTCCTGAGTGACTGGAATGGTAACTTCGATCAAAAATTATGGTTCCTGGCGCTGTGTTTTTATTGTATTCAGAATTGATCGAAATATCAGAAAATGAAACTAATGCCGGTCCACCACTGGTGTAGCTACATGTTTTAGCGAAACTAAGAGAAGGAACAAAGGCTGCTATCAAAATAACCAGCAGCAATAACGCTTCACGACTTGTAACTTTATAAGTACTGATGATTTTTATCTTCATGATGTTAATCACACGCTGCGGTGGCAATAATAAGATTAGTCATGTTTTGCGGGGTCTGAAGTAGTTCTGGTAATATACGAACCTGGCAACTTTCAGTGGCCGATTTTCCCCACTTGACTTGCCATTTTTGATTAGCTTGTGCGCCGGATAAATACGTTTCACCGTTTCGCCCAACGAGGGTTGAAATTTGCTCATCTTCAGCAGTGACTACGGCTCCAAAGGGAACAAATTTGTCTTTATGCATTAAGGTTAAAAGTAATTTCTGACCATATCGCGTTGAAAAATTGGCTACGACTAATGCGCCTTCCGTAGGAATAACTTCTTGTACCGGTTCCGGTATTTCAACATTTGACGGCAAGGTTTGCGTATTGATGGCGATACGGTTGCGCTGAAATGCTGATGCATAAGGGATGATGGAGTATCCTCGCCAGTCGGTATAAACCGACGTTCCTCTGTTAATGCCCAGCCCACTGGCATCAGGCGCGCGCACCAGAATCGATGATTCACCTAAAGACTGGGCAAGGGTTAATCCATACGGATGCAGAACAATTGCGCCCTGCATATTGTAATTTAATTGCCGTTGATCCTGACTATAGTTCCAGCCTGCGCCAATTACGCCTTTACTGGAGCGATAACTGAGTGACGTATTGCCACCATAACCTTGATCGCCATGACTTTGTTGCAGACTATAACTGAGATTATTATCTTCCAGCGCAGTACCGTTAAGCGCCACACTGTTTAAAGTGTGACCGCTATTACTGCTGGTGTTATTGTAATTAACATGCGCACCAGGTAACCATTTTCCTAGTGGAACGCTGACAGAAAGTGAGAGTTGTTGATCGTTCTTATTATTGTCTGGCATTCGTGTCAGTAAATAACTTAGGCTAAAACTCACATTTTCCCAACTATGACTATACCCTACGCTGAGGCTGCGCTCTTTACCCCCGAGTCCCCAATAATCTTGTTGATAGCCTGAAATATTGAACTGACCAAACGAGGGGATCGCCTGATTAATGGTAAGTTGTAACCGACGATGGCGGTTATAGTTGTTACGGTATGAAAACGCGTCGTCCTCATCATACTCTTTATTATTTTGTGCTTCGCTAAAGGTATAGAAATTCTCTGTGGAATAACGGTAGCCAGCAAGCGTGATATTCGTTTCAGTGCTGGAGAAATTTTTCGAGTAAAGCAATCGGTAAGATTGTCCTTGTTGTGAACTGTCATCAACCGTCTGGCTATATGAACGAGTAATGTCTGCTGAAAGCGAGCCAAAGTGTTGTAAATCGATACCTGCGCCTAATGCGCCAGAACGATAATCACTGGCAAAAATTGTGCCACCATAGAGGGTAATGCCTGCAGGTAAACCGTAAATCAGCGTTGCCTGAGCAAAGCCGGGTTTATCATGGGAGTTATCAGATGAGCGATATTCTCCGCCAGATAAACTATAAGACATGGCTCCTTCTCGTCGCATGACAGGAATTGAAGCTGATGCCTGAATATATTTTTGTTCGCTACCATCAGATTCTTTCACCGTGACTTCCATATCCCCACCAGAAGAAACAGGAGAGACATCATGTAATTCGAAAGGACCTGGGGATACCGTACTTTGGTAAATAATATAATTATTTTGTCGAATCGTCACTTGCGCATTGCTTTTGGCAACGCCGCGAATAACGGGGGCAAAACCTCTCATGCTGTAAGGAAGCATATTTTCATTACTTTCCAGTTTTACCCCACGAAACTGGAAACTATCGAAAACGGCTGAATCTGTCCAGGTATCGCCAAGAATGAGTTTGCTGGTTAACGCAGGGATATTTCGCCAGATATAGGTATCAATATTTTGCCAGGTGCCATCGTTGTAATTAATGTTATTTCTTAAACGCCAGGGACCAAGATTAATACCATTATTCAGATTAAGGTATGAACTATTATCTGAACGACCATCTTGCCAATTATGTGAGCCGCTAAAATAGTAATTTGTAAACAACGCAGGCAATCCATTATCCCATAAAACCGGATCAATATACCCGTTTGCGGCATTGTTCATCGCCAGTTGTGGAACTGACAGATACAGGCGCAGCGAACTCTGCTCAAAGCGCACTGATGAAAAGGGAATATAATTTTCTAAATTCGTCACGATATCGTCATCTGCCAGCGTGGCAAATGACGCGGAGGGGCTATTGGCAACCCCCATAGCGATATACTCTTTTTTGCTTAACACAGGTAAGAGTTTGTTCGCTTTATCATCAACGACAAAATCAATATCTTTACGTGTAATGCGTTGATTATTCATAAAAACATCGACCCGATATTTACCGGGCACCAGGCCATCATTTTTGTCAAAATTTTTAATGGCTTCCAGTTCGCTTTCTGAAGCCCCTGACTCTAAAAGTTTGTAATTAAACACCTCGCGGGCGTAACTGTTTTGTAACAGTGTCAATGGCACTATTGTTACAACAACATGCAAACAAAATAGATGTAAGGAGTTCATGTTATTATTACTTTCCTTGTACGAGATAATTCCTGTCGTTTTCCTGAACAATCTATTGCGCTTATAACCGGGTCTTTATGGTACTTGTCGTACCGCCGTAATCATTTATTGCTGACCATTCAACACTATTGTTTTCAGAAGAGGATGCGGTCAGAGTATATGTTTGCTCGCCAAATGGATTGAGCATCATTTTCACAACGCCGTTTCCTTTATACGATACGGGCTTACCATTCACTGCCAGAGTGCGGAAGGTGACAAAGTAAGGTGTTGGGTTTTTGGCGATTAGCCTGTTGCCTTGTATCCGGAAAGCGATTTTGCTATAGGCGGTATTGGCATCATCAGCAAGCCTCAGCGGACGATAAAAAACTTTGAGCTGGCTCTGAACGGCAAATTGCAGTTGATTCGGCACCTGTGAAGACTCTTCTGACATCCCAGGAATGGATTTTACATTTAGCCAAAAAATGGATTCACGATCCTCCGGCAATTTTTGCGTACCGGTATAGATTAAGCGGAAAAGCGTGTTTTTCTGAGCTTCCAGTTTAACTAACGGCGGAGTGAGTACAAATGGCGTTTTCTTATTTGCATCATTGGCAAAGTCACTCATCCAGGCCTGAACAAGGTATGAACGCTCTTTATCTTGATTCGTCACTTCTACAGGGATTTCCCGCGCCGTGGACGGGTAAATAATTCTTGTTCCCCGAATAACCACTCCCCCGTAAGCAATGTTGGCAAATAATACAATCAGTAATAAAGAGTATTTTTTCATGCATTTTTACTTTAGTAATTAAGGGGTGTAGTAATTTCACCCCTTTGAAATATATCATTAATAGTAAGCGATACGATAATCCGCAGTCGCGTTACCCTGACCTTCAGTAATTGTATCTGCTGTTCTGACATAAACCGCTTTATAATTAAAGCTATGCTTGCCATCACCATTGGTTGGGCTAATGGATGAAAGTGTTACCGCAGAGCTTTCTGCATCGGTACGATCAGTAGCAAAATTAATCGGTGAAGAAGCACCTTCACGATAAATACGAATCCCTACGCCTGTTGCTTTATCTGCACCGGTGTCAATTGCCAGGGCTGTATTATCGGTGGCATCGGTGGTATTACCGCTAAATTCAAGGTTGATGCTACCTAATTGTGTCGTACAACCGGTAAGATTAATATTAAAATCTGTTGCAGAGTTTGCTGCTTCATTACCTACAGCAGCGCCAAAATCAGCAACGTCCACTGTCTGAAGCGTTACGGTCTGTTCATTCTGTCCCTTGCCTGTACCTTGCTCTAAGTCACAAGTTGATGCAGTAATTAGCCCATTGAAATGAACTTTACCGGCGGGAGTGTCCGCATAACTTAAAGCCGATATACCCATCAGGAGAACAGATAACGATGGAATGAGAATTTTTGCTTTCACTTAAGTTCCTTTTATATTGATGAATGGAATAATATTATATTTTTAATATATTAAACAGGCGGGATTATATACGCAAATAAATATTTATAAACAATTTTTTTGCGGGAATTATCAAAGTAATTCTAAACATATAATGCTGGTGAATATGTTTAATTTTTAATAATCGTATATTATTATTCTTTTAGGTAATGTGGTGGTGAATATTATTATTTATATCAATTAGTTTCTGAAGGGACATAATAAAGCTACTTTTAGATAGCGAGTGTCAATACATGGAAATGTGAAGTTAAGTAAAAAAATAGAGAGCAGTTATTCTGAAATATTCAGCGTGGATATGAATGGCAGGAGGTTTTCACGTCCTGCCAGTGAAGATTATTCAAGCGCCTGTGCCAGTAATGTTATTGGATGTTCGCAGCGTTTGCTGGTTGACATCTCAATCTGCCATTTACAGGTTTCGCAGTCGGTGACCACCAGATCCGCGCCGCTCTCTTCTATCTGGCGGAACAGTGGTGCACCGATGGCTTGTGAGGTGGGGTAGTTCTCTTTCTTGAAACCGTAGGTTCCTGCAATACCGCAGCACTGGGAATCCAGCACTGTTAGCTCAAGTCCTGGGATTTTGCGCAACAATTCCAGGGTGTAGAGCGTCCAGCCCATTTTTTCCATATGGCACGGGGTGTGATAGACCACTTTTAGCGGCAGTGGCTTCAGTGGCAAGGTTTTTCCTTCGTCCAGCTTGCGCCACAGCCAGCGGGTTGCCAGTTCGATATGATCGCGCAAGCCTTTGTTGTCGACATTCAGCACCTCCGGGTACTCGTCGCGCAGGGCAAATGTACAGGTTGAGGAGGTGGCAATCACCGGAATACCTTTTACCCCCACAGCTTCGCGGATCGACTCTACATTCGTGATTGCCTGTTTACGTGCTTTATCGGTAAAGCCGTTGGCGATCAGTGGTACGCCGCAGCATTTTTCTTTGCTGAGCAGTTGCACGCCGGTGCCCATCGCGTTGAGCACTTTAATTAAATCTTTGCCTAACTGCGGATGGTTGTAGTTAACGAAGCAGCCGTGGAAAAAGGCGACCTGGTCTTTATATTGCGCCTGCTGAGCCGCCACGCTGCGATACCAGCGACGGAACGTGCCGAAGGAGTATTTCGGCAGCGTGCGGCGATGATCGATTTTTAACGCCGCATCAAGCAGCTGCCGCACCGGTTTCAGCGAGGTAGCGGTGTTGACGATAGGCGCGAACGGCGTGGAAACGCTACCCATCAGGTCTGTATGACTCAACACAAAATTGCGCAGCGACGGGCGCGTGGTGTCATATTTCGCCCGCGCGCGTTGGATGATATCGCCAATCTTCACATCGGATGGGCAGGCGACTTCGCAACGTTTGCAGTTGATGCAATATTTCAGCGCCTCGTCATAAAGTGCACCATCTTTTAAACGCAGACGCTCACCGTCCGGCCCGGCCTGTTTGGGCCCCGGATAGCCAGGATTTACCCGGCTCACCGGGCAGGCGGTGGTACAGACGGTGCACTTAATGCAGTTTTCGAAGCTGGTATCGTTCATTGTTGGCCTCCTGCGCGTTGGGCAATCTGTTGAGCAGCATGTAATGCACTGACAGCACAAACGCCGCCGCCGCATCCCTGAGCGATAGGATCAAATCCGCCCAGCACTGAACCGATGGCAAACAAGTTTTCTACCGTCTGGCCTGCCAGCGACGGGCGTAGCGTCTCATCAGTGGTTACACCGAACTGCTGCCACGGTTGCGGCGCAAAAAAATCACTTCGATACCACTCACCCCGCGTGGTGGTTTGCAGCACATCAAGGCCGAGAATCGGCTCGCGGATGCCGTTACGTTCCGCGACCAGCCCGCCGCTAAAGAAACTGCCGCTGGCAAGTACCGCAAAGCGCGGACGTAGCGGAATATCGGCGTGATTACGTGTCCATATTTCACTGACTACGCCATTTTTGCAGGTCACTTTTTTCACTTCATCGCCCGGCATCCATACACCGCCCTGGCGCACGAACTGGCGCTGCAACTGGTTTTGCAGACGGATGCCCAGCACGGAAGGTGGCAGTGTCGGCAGTAACATTAATGAACAGGGCAATTGTTCGTTCAGCCAGCGCCAGAGTTTGTCATCAGCCAGGCCGAAGCAGGCGGGCATCAGGATCATTTCACAGGTGTTGGCAACAGGGATAAGCGCATCAAGCAACAGCGGCCAGTTTTCTTCGTTATCAAGGAAACGGGCAATATTTACCGCGCGGAACTCGGTGGCGTTATTACGTAGCACATCCAGTTCCGGCAGTTCAATTTCTGCGGTTTCAACCGAAAGATCCAGTTCACGTAACGAAGCCGCCGCAAGATGCGCCTGAAAATCCATTAGCCCGCTGATACCCACCACACATATTTTCTTCGCTGGCAGCGGCCAGACGGGGACTTCTGGCGAACTTAGCCAGGTTGAGCGCAGAGTGCCGAGCGGTGTAACCCGCTGGTGAGCCAGTTCAACGCTACCCTGCAATTGTGCACCGCTTTCAGCGATCAATGCCTGCGCCCGGCAAGCGAGATCGAGCACGCGCTGTGAGCCGAGAACACTGTAAGGATGGGCAGGAGCCTGATGGCTCAAAGATTCCAGGCCATCGTGAATGTCTGTCACCGGTTGACCGTCCGGTAGATGGCTCAGTAAATCCAGCGACCCGGACGAAAAATGCAGCGCGCTCTGACCACGAGTGACAATCGCACAACGCAGCCCGTGTTTTTGTAGTTGCAGGCCGCAGAGTAATCCGGCAAGACCGCCGCCCATAATGACAGTATCAAATCGCATCTTTCTGCTCCTTCTCCAGACCACACAGTCCCTGATAAACCCAACGGGTAAATTCGCTTTCGCGCAACGCATCGCCCCAGGCAACAGGTTGCACGCCTTTCCAGCGTTCGTTCAGGAAGGTGGAAAGTTGCTCGATAGATTGCGCAGATGTGGTGACATTAAAGCGTTGCAGCAGTCCGGCGGCGCGGCAGGCGCAGAGTTCGCCCTGGCAGGTGCCCATTCCCACACGGGTACGACGGCGCAAATCTAACAGGCTGTTAACGTTCAAATTTTCTACTGCATATTGCACTTCGCCTGCGGTAACGGCTTCGCACTCACAGACCAGGCTGCGGTGCAGACGGCCTTCGCTCAGCCAGGCAGGCGTGCGATCGCCATGACGATAAACCGCTGAACCGCGAAGTGGCGCTGGCAGAGAGATGACTTTTTGCAGGGTGACTTCAGCCGGTTCCTGTGAGCCAGGTAGTGCCAGGTCGGCGGTAGTGCAGGGGCGCGTGTTGCCCAGTTTGCGACATACCGCGTCGGTAGCCCATTCCGCCATCAGCCGATAGGTCATCAGTTTGCCACCGGTGATGGTGATAAATCCGTCAAGGCCATCGCGTTCAGCATGGTCGAGCAGCACAATGCCACGGCTGACGTTACGCCCACTTGGGTCGTCATCGCTGGCAACCAACGGGCGCACGCCAGAGTAGGCTCGCAGAATACGCGTTTTCGCCATCACCGGAGCCAGTTTCTCCCCTTCACGCAGCAGAATATCCACTTCTTCTGCCGTCACTCTGTTGTCGTCGATCTCATTGTAATCAATACGTAAAGAGGTGGTGCCAATCAGCGAAATGGTATCGCCGGGAACCAGAATATCGGCATCAGAAGGTTTACGGCAGCGGTTGATCACATGCTGATTAATGCGGTGATCCATGATCAGCAGCGATCCTTTCGCCGGGAACATGCGAATGCGCAGATCGGCATATTCGGCAATGTGTTGCCCCCAGATCCCGGCGGCATTAACTACGACAGGCGCATGAAGTGCCTGAGTTTCGCCGGTGAGATGGTTACGTACACGAGCACCACACACCGTCGCGCCTTCACGAATCAGCCCCGTGACTTCATGAGCGGTAAGGATAACGGCACCGTGTTCTTTGGCATCCAGCATGTTTGCTGCGGTCAGACGAAATGGATCAACGGTGCCATCCGGAACTTTCACCGCGCCAATCAGTGCCGGGTTAACGGAAGGTTCGATAATGCGCGCTTGCTGCGGGTCTATAGCTTCTGCGCTGATCCCTGCTTCCTGGCAAGCGTGGATAAACGTGGCCTGGAAGGAGAGGTCATCTTCCGGCAGGGTGATAAACAGACCGTTAGTTTGTTCAACGCAGTGGCGCGCAATGCGTTTTAATATCTTGTTTTCACTGATACATTCGCGGGCCGATTCTGCATCGGTTACCGCATAGCGCGCGCCGCTGTGCAGCAGACCGTGGTTACGCCCGGTCGCGCCTGTGGCGATGTCGTGGCGCTCAACCAAAATCACGCGCAGCCCGCGCAGGGCACAGTCGCGGGCAATCCCGGCTCCCGTTGCGCCGCCGCCAATGATAATCACGTCACTTGATTGCGAGTCGCGAGTTTTCATTGCTATCCCTCTGAAGTTCGTTTTTTACCATTTAGCCATAGTAAAAACATGAATTGTTTGATTTCGCGCATATTCGCTCATTATTCGAAAGTGAAACGTGATTTCATGCGCCTTTCGGAACATTTTGGCAATCTTATTTAATAATGTGTGCGGTAATTCACATTTAATTTATGAATGTTTTCTTAACATCGCGGCAACTCAAAAAAACAGCAGGTTCTTCCACTGAATCAGGCTGTTAATCATAAATAAGACCATGGGCCACGGAGGCTATAAATGTTGAGTATTTTTAAACCAGCGCCACATAAAGCGCGCTTACCTGCTGCGGAGATCGACCCGACCTATCGTCGATTGCGCTGGCAAATTTTCCTGGGGATCTTCTTTGGTTATGCCGCTTACTATCTGGTTCGTAAGAACTTTGCTCTTGCAATGCCTTACCTGGTGGAGCAGGGATTCTCGCGTGGCGATTTAGGTTTTGCGCTTTCAGGGATCTCAATCGCCTATGGATTTTCGAAATTCATCATGGGCTCGGTATCGGATCGCTCGAATCCGCGCGTTTTCCTGCCAGCAGGTTTGATTCTTGCTGCGGCAGTGATGCTGTTTATGGGCTTTGTGCCGTGGGCGACTTCCAGCATTGCGGTGATGTTCGTGCTGCTGTTCCTCTGCGGCTGGTTCCAGGGGATGGGGTGGCCGCCGTGTGGTCGTACCATGGTGCACTGGTGGTCACAGAAAGAACGTGGCGGCATTGTATCGGTGTGGAACTGTGCGCATAACGTCGGTGGTGGTATTCCGCCGCTGTTATTCTTGCTGGGGATGGCCTGGTTCAATGACTGGCACGCGGCGCTTTATATGCCTGCTTTCTGTGCCATTCTGGTGGCGCTTTTCGCTTTTGCTATGATGCGCGATACCCCGCAATCCTGTGGTCTGCCGCCGATCGAAGAGTACAAAAATGATTACCCGGACGACTATAACGAAAAAGCGGAACAGGAACTGACCGCGAAGCAGATTTTCATGCAGTACGTACTGCCGAACAAACTGCTGTGGTACATCGCTATCGCCAACGTGTTCGTTTATTTGCTTCGCTACGGCATCCTCGACTGGTCGCCAACTTACCTGAAAGAGGTGAAACACTTCGCGCTGGATAAATCTTCCTGGGCCTATTTCCTTTATGAGTACGCGGGCATTCCGGGCACCCTACTGTGCGGCTGGATGTCGGATAAAGTCTTCCGTGGCAACCGTGGTGCAACCGGCGTCTTCTTTATGACTCTGGTGACCATCGCAACTATCGTTTACTGGATGAACCCGGCGGGCAACCCGACCGTAGATATGATTTGTATGATTGTCATTGGCTTCCTGATTTATGGCCCTGTCATGCTGATCGGTCTGCATGCGCTGGAACTGGCACCGAAAAAAGCGGCAGGTACGGCAGCGGGCTTTACCGGTCTATTTGGTTACTTGGGCGGTTCGGTGGCGGCGAGTGCGATTGTTGGCTACACCGTGGACTTCTTCGGCTGGGATGGCGGCTTTATGGTAATGATTGGCGGCAGCATTCTGGCGGTTATCTTGTTGATTGTTGTGATGATTGGCGAAAAACGTCGCCATCAGGAATTACTGCAAAAACGCAACGGAGGCTAATGGCATGAAATTGACGCTGAAAAACCTTAGCATGGCGATCATGATGAGTGGAATGATCATGGGAAGCAGTGCAATGGCGGCAGACAATAGCGAGAAAATTGTAATAGCCCATCGCGGCGCCAGTGGTTATTTACCGGAGCATACGCTGCCAGCAAAAGCGATGGCATATGCACAGGGGGCTGACTATCTGGAGCAGGATTTGGTAATGACCAAAGACGACCATCTGGTCGTCCTGCATGACCACTATCTTGATCGCGTTACTGATGTCGCCGATCGTTTTCCGAATCGGGCGCGTAAAGATGGTCGCTACTACGCGATAGATTTCACGCTGGATGAAATTAAGTCTCTGAAATTTACCGAAGGTTTCGATATTGTAAACGGCAAAAAAGTGCAGACTTTCCCCGGGCGATTCCCGATGGGTAAGTCTGACTTTCGTGTCCACACTTTCGAAGAAGAGATTGAATTTATTCAGGGATTAAATCACTCGACGGGGAAAAATATCGGCATCTATCCAGAAATTAAAGCGCCGTGGTTTCATCATCAGGAAGGGAAGGATATTGCGGCAAAAACGCTGGAAGTGTTGAAAAAATATGGTTACACCAGCAAAGGGGACAAAGTTTATTTGCAATGCTTTGATGCTGATGAGCTGAAACGCATTAAAAATGAGCTGGAACCGAAAATGGGCATGAATCTCAATCTGGTTCAGTTGATTGCTTATACTGACTGGAATGAAACTCAGCAGAAACAGCCGGACGGAACCTGGGTAAATTACAGCTATGACTGGATGTTTAAGCCGGGTGCCATGAAGCAGGTGGCGGAATATGCCGACGGTATTGGCCCCGATTACCATATGGTGATTGATGAGACATCACAGCCGGGCAATATCAAACTGACTGGAATGGTGAAAGATGCTCAGCAGAATAAACTGGTAGTGCATCCTTATACCGTGCGGTCAGATAAACTGCCGGCATATACGACCGATGTGAATCAACTGTATGACGCTCTGTATAACAAAGCAGGTGTTAATGGGGTGTTTACGGACTTCCCGGATAAGGCAGTAAAATTCCTCAATAAAGAGTAAATTCAGTGTCGGATGGCACTTATGTGCCATCCGATGCCACTCTTCATCCACACCCCTACATATAGTGGACATAGTTAATTCTTCAATAAAATCTGTTGGTTATCCTTACTTGCTGTTATTTGGAGCGGGATGACTTGTTCCCGGCAAAAGAAATCCATTAAGAAACACTTTTTATTAAGTTTTTCTTAAGGTAAACACCTATAGTCATTGTCGTTAACAATAAAGACAGGCGACAGGGTATGGCAGTTTCAGCAAAGCACGATGAGTTCAATCATTGGTGGGCTACAGAAGGTGACTGGGTTGAGGAGCCGAATTACCGCCGCAACGGTATGAGCGGGGTGCAATGCGTCGAGCACAACGGCAAAAAGTTGTACGTGAAGCGCATGACTCACCACTTGTTTTATTCTATCCGCTATCCGTTTGGGCGTCCGACGATTGTGCGCGAGGTTGCGGTGATAAAAGATCTGGAACGCGCTGGCGTGATTGTGCCGAAAATCGTTTTTGGAGAAGCGGTGAAAATTGATGGCGAATGGCGCGCGTTGCTGGTGACAGAAGATATGGCGGGATTTGTCAGCATTGCTGACTGGTATTCACAACACGCAGTAACGCCTTATTCCGACGATGTGCGGCAAGCCATGTTGAAAGCGGTGGCGTTGGCATTTAAAAAGATGCATAGCGTTAATCGTCAGCATGGTTGCTGTTATGTTCGCCATATCTATGTGAAAACAGAAGGTAAGGCAGAAGCCGGTTTTCTTGATCTGGAGAAAAGTCGCCGTCGTCTGCGTCGCCATAAAGCGATTCATCATGACTTCCGCCAGCTGGAGAAATATCTGGAACCGATCCCCAAAGCCGACTGGGAGCAGGTGAAAGCGTATTATTCTGCCATGTAATCGTTGTAGGCCAGATAAGATGCATAAGCGTCGCATCTGGCGCTAGTACCCAATCACATCTCGATTTCAATATCGCCTTTTGCCCGGCAACAACAGGGCAAAATCTCCCCTGGCTGAATAAAGGCTAACGGTTCGGCAATCCAGTCCACCTGGCCTGCGACAAGGCGCGTGCGACAGGAGCCGCAGTAGCCTTCGCGGCACTGATACTCAACTGCCACATTGTGGGATTCCAGCGCCGCCAGAAGGGAAGGGTGTTCATCCTGGCACAGCAGTTGTGTGCCAGTGATGCGCAGGGTAACACGAGCCATCAGAGTTGGAAGTTACTCAAATCGTCGGTGTCTACTTCCGAGTCAATCTGTCCGACCAGATAAGAACTGACTTCCACTTCCTGCGGAGCAACCTGTACGTTATCAGACACCAGCCAGGTGTTGATCCACGGGATTGGGTTGGAGCGCGTCTGGAACGGCAGATCTAAACCAACCGCCTGCATACGGATATTGGTGATGTACTCGACGTACTGGCAGAGAATGTCTTTATTCAGACCAATCATCGAACCGTCACGGAACAGATAATCCGCCCAATCTTTCTCTTGCTGTGCCGCCTGGACAAACAGGTCATAGCACTCTTGTTTACACTCTTCGGCAATTTCCGCCATCTCAGGATCGTCCGCGCCGCTACGCAACAGATTCAGCATATGCTGAGTACCAGTCAGGTGCAGGGCTTCGTCACGGGCAATCAGGCGAATAATTTTGGCGTTGCCTTCCATCAGCTCACGTTCAGCGAATGCGAAAGAGCAAGCGAAGCTGACGTAGAAACGAATCGCTTCCAGCGCGTTAACGCTCATCAGGCAGAGATACAGTTTTTTCTTCAGCTCGCGCAGGCTAACGGTCACGGTTTTGCCGTTGACGGTATGAGTGCCTTCGCCCAGCAGATGCCAGTAACTGGTCATTTCGATCAGTTCGTCGTAGTAAGCTGAAATCCCTTCCGCGCGTTTCTGGATCTGCTCGTTGGTGACGATATCGTCAAACACAACAGACGGATCGTTAACGATATTACGAATGATGTGCGTGTAGGAGCGGGAGTGAATTGTTTCCGAAAACGCCCAGGTTTCTACCCAAGTTTCCAGTTCGGGAATGGAAATCAGCGGCAGCAGCGCCACGTTCGGGCTACGACCCTGAATGGAATCCAGCAGCGTCTGATATTTCAGGTTGCTGATAAAGATGTGTTTTTCGTGCTCCGGCAGCGCCTGATAATCGATACGGTCGCGGGAGACGTCAACTTCTTCCGGGCGCCAGAAGAAAGAGAGCTGCTTTTCGATCAATTTTTCGAAGATTTCATATTTTTGCTGATCGTAGCGAGCCACGTTGACCGGCTGACCAAAGAACATGGGTTCTTTGAGCTGATCATTCTTCGTCTGTGAAAAGGTGGTATATGCCATGAATGTGTCCTGTGGTTTTATTACCCCTCACCCTAACCCTCTCCCGCAAGGGGAGAGGGGACGGTTTGGTGCAAAGGCTGGGGGATTATCAGATCTTACATGCGCCGCTTTCGCAGCCATCGTCCTGGATTGACGGCACCAGATCGTCCTGCGCGTCTTCAGCGCCGTCACGGGTGTTCTGATAATACAGCGTTTTGACCCCGAATTTGTAGGCGGTGAGCAGGTCTTTCAGCAACTGCTGCATCGGCACTTTTCCTGACGGGAAACGTGACGGATCGTAGTTGGTGTTGGCAGAGATCGACTGATCGATAAATTTCTGCATGATACCCACCAGTTGCAGGTAGCCATCGTTACCCGGCATTTCCCACAGCAGCTCATAGGCGTCGTGCAGGTGTTCGTAGTCAGGCACCACCTGGCGCAGAATACCGTCTTTCGACGCTTTAATGCTGACGTAACCGCGCGGCGGCTCAATACCGTTAGTGGCGTTGGAGATCTGCGAAGAGGTCTCGGACGGCATCAGAGCAGAAAGCGTGGAGTTACGCAGGCCGTGCGTTTTGATTGACTCACGCAACGCTTCCCAGTCGTAATGCAGCGGTTCATTGGCGATAGCATCCAGATCTTTCTTGTAGGTATCGATCGGCAGGATGCCTTTCGCGTAAGTGGTTTCGTTAAACCACGGACACGCGCCTTGCTCTTTCGCCAGCTCGTTAGACGCTTTCAGCAGGTAATATTGAATAGCTTCGAAGGTTTTATGCGTCAAGTTGTTGGCGCTGCCGTCAGAGTAGCGTTTACCGTGCTTCGCCAGGTAGTAAGCGAAGTTGATTACACCAATACCCAGCGTGCGACGACCCATCGCTCCGCGTTTGGCTGCCGGGATCGGGTAGTCCTGATAATCCAGCAACGCGTCGAGTGCGCGTACCGCCAGAATCGCCAGCTCTTCCAGTTCATCCAGGCTATTAATTGCGCCCAGGTTGAAAGCAGACAGCGTACACAGCGCGATTTCACCGTTCTCGTCGTTGACGTCGTTCAGCGGTTTGGTCGGCAGGGCGATTTCCAGGCACAGGTTAGACTGGCGCACTGGCGCGATGGCCGGATCAAACGGGCTATGGGTATTGCAGTGGTCAACGTTCTGAATATAGATACGACCGGTAGACGCACGTTCCTGCATCATCAGCGAGAACAGCTCAACGGCTTTCACACGCTGCTTGCGGATGCTGTCGTCTTTCTCATATTTGGTATACAGACGTTCAAACTCTTCCTGATCGGCGAAGAACGCGTCGTACAGCCCCGGTACGTCGGACGGGCTGAACAGAGTGATATCTTCACCTTTCAGCAGGCGGGTATACATCAGTTTGTTGATTTGTACCCCGTAGTCCATATGACGCACGCGGTTGCCTTCAACCCCACGGTTGTTTTTCAGCACCAGCAGGCTTTCTACTTCCAGATGCCAAATTGGGTAGAACAGCGTTGCTGCACCGCCGCGCACACCGCCCTGAGAACAGGATTTCACCGCCGTCTGGAAATGTTTGTAGAACGGAATACAACCGGTGTGGAACGCTTCGCCACCGCGAATCGGGCTACCCAGCGCACGAATACGCCCGGCGTTGATACCGATACCCGCACGCTGGGAAACGTATTTTACAATCGCGCTGGAAGTCGCGTTGATGGAATCCAGGCTGTCGCCGCATTCGATCAGTACGCAGGAGCTGAACTGACGAGTCGGGGTACGCACGCCGGACATGATTGGCGTCGGCAGCGAAATTTTAAATGTGGAAACCGCGTCGTAAAAACGCTTCACATATTGCAGACGGGTTTCACGCGGATAGTTTGAGAACAGGCAGGCAGCAACCAGAATATACAGGAACTGGGCGCTTTCGTAGATCTCGCCGGTTACGCGGTTTTGTACCAGATATTTGCCTTCCAGTTGCTTAACGGCAGCGTAAGAGAAGGTCATATCACGGTCGTGATCGATAAACGTGTCCATCTGCTTGAACTCTTCTTCCGTGTAGTCTTCCAGCAGATGATTATCGTATTTGCCCATTTCGACCATTTTCTTCACATGGTCATACAGCGCAGGCGGCTCAAACTGGCCGTAGGCTTTTTTACGCAGGTGGAAAATTGCCAGGCGCGCGGCGAGGTACTGATAATCCGGTGCTTCACGGGAGATCAGGTCTGCGGCAGCCTTGATAATGGTTTCGTGGATGTCAGAAGTCTTGATACCGTCATAAAACTGAATGTGGGAGCGCAGTTCGACCTGGGAAATCGAAACGTTATGCAGTCCTTCTGCCGCCCAATCCAGAACGCGATGGATTTTGTCGAGATTGATGCGCTCTGTGCTACCGTTGCGCTTTGTCACCAGCAGATTCTGATTCATGTATGTAGTACCTGTTCTTTCCGAAATAGTTTCATGCAGACTACCTGTAGTGAGGGAAGTCGCTACAAACACTATATATAGGGGGTATGTTTGGGATTCACTGCAAGATAGTGTGAAAATGGCCCTCTTGCAAGTGTATAACTTTGTGGATAACTCGCGACGGAAAAGGCGGCTTCCACGCACCTTAGGTCAGACAAGGTGTTCGGGAAAGTCAATGGGAAGAGAAAAAATTGTTAAAAATAACCGTTCGGTGATTTCTTGAACGTTCAATTTAAGATAATTATTGATCCAGGTTATTTATTGCGCTTATGTCAGATGTGGCGAAAATTGATACCATCACAAACTCATATCACGTCGACACTTATTGTTATGTTTATGATGTGAGCAAATGTAAAGAGGTGTGGTTCACGAAACAGATATTTTTTAATCAGTAGATGTAAAATAAAAGTTTGCGATATTGATTATTCCAGGTAAACAAGAAATGAATTAATCAGTTTAATATGTTTTAATTATCATTGTTTAATAATCAGGTAAACTTTGAAAGAAATAATTAATTCCTTTCTGTAAATATTATTGCTGGTGCGCTTATTTTAAAAATTTCTTGTTTACAATTGGTTATTATCTACAATCGCAATATGCCTTTTAATGATAGCCTGTTATTTCTCACAGGCTGTCAGATCATGAATAAAAAATGGATTATTTTTATCAGGAAAGGATATCTGTTAATTTTCCTGGCTGTCGTTGCTTGCGTGTTTACGCGTGCAAACGCGGCGTCGCAGATTCTGTCTTCATGTCAGGGGGTTAATGTTTCTACCAGTTGCCTGGCCAGTCGCCAGAGCCTCTCAGGTAGTATGCAGACCTGGAGTGTTGCTGACGGGCAATGGCTTATTTTTTCCTCTATGGCAAATGATGCCAGTGGCGGGGCGGTATTTTTACAACAAGGAGCTGATTTCATATTGTCAGCACAAGGTGGAACAGGTATGACTCTGTTCGAAAATAATACCGTGAGTGGTGAATATAATAATGGAGGTGCTATTTTTGCGAAAGAAAACTCAACGCTGAATCTTACTCAGGTTATCTTCGACAGTAATGTGGCAGGAGGATATGGCGGGGCAATCTATTCTGCGGGTACAAATGACGCTGGTGATATTGATCTTAGCGTTACCAATGCTGTATTTACAGGTAATATTGCTAACGACGGCAAAGGTGGCGCAATTTATTCGATTAATAATAATATTTACTTAAATAATACGATTTTTAATCATAATCGGGCATATACATCAACAAGTTACAGTGATGGCGATGGTGGCGCTATCGATATCACTGATAATAATACGGAAACCATTCACCCATCAGAGTTCACAATAATTAATAACACCACGTTTACAGATAATATTGCTGAAGGTTACGGTGGCGCAATTTATAGCAGTAGTACGAACTCTCCCTATCTTATTGATATTTCGGTTGATGCCAGCTACAGCTACAACGGTGGCGTTTTGATGGATGAGAACAACAGTGCCGCAGGATATGGCGATGCGCCATCTGCATCGGCGGGCGGCTTTATGTACATCGATTCAAGTCAGGTCAGGTTTGATATCGCTGGTAATAAAACGTTGATTATTGGTGACCTGAGCAACGATGGTGCGCTCGATTCCATTGCCGGAACCGGAAGTATCAGCAAAACCGGCGCAGGCGAACTGGTGCTTAATGCGGATAATAATAATTTTACCGGCGAGATGCGGGTTGAAAACGGTGAAGTGACGCTGGGGCGTAGCAATTCGCTGATGAATGTTGGCGATGATCGTTGCCAGAGTAATCCACAAAATTGCTATGGACTGATGGTCGGCAGTATCAGTCATCGGGATGATCAGGCAGAACTTAACGTTGGCGCAACACAGCAGACTTTTGTTCACTCACTGACGGGTTTTCAGAATGGCACTTTAAATATTGATGCTGGCGGTAACGTGACGGTAAATGCCGGTGGGTTTAGCGGAACTATTGAAGGTGAAGGGCAACTGACCATTGCCGAAAATGGTAGCTATGCGCTGGCGGGGGCGTCGTCGATGGCGCTGACCGGCGATATTGTGGTGGAAGATGGCGCAATCCTCTCGCTGGCGGGAAACGCGGCGGATCTGGCGGCGATGCAGGACGATCCGCAGTCAATTGTATTAAACGGTGGCGTATTAGATCTTTCCGATTTCACCACCTGGCAGAGCGGTACGTCAGAGAACGATGGGCTGGAAATCAGTGGTAACGGCGGTACAGTGATTGGTCAGCAGGACGTTGTCGATCTTTATAGTGGTGAGGATTTGCATATTGGCGATGACGGGAAAAAAGGCGTCTATGTAGTGGTAGATGCAGGCGATGGACAGGTAAGCCTGGCGAATGACAATCAATACCTCGGCACAACACAAATCGCTTCCGGCACGCTGGTAGTGAGCAACAATTCTCAGCTTGGTGATACTCACTATAACCGCCAGGTTATCTTCACTGATAATCAACAAGATAGCGCGATGGAGATTACGGCTGATGTCGATACTCGCTCTGCGATGGCTGGTCATGGGCGTGATATCGAAATGCGCGCTGATGGCGAAATTGTGGTTGATGATGGTGCTGTGACGCAGTGGGGCGCATTGATCGCCGACAGCAGTGGACAGCACCAGGACGCGGGAACCACACTGACGAAAACCGGTGCAGGCACGCTGGAACTGACTGCCAGCGGCACGGCGCAGTCGGCAGTGCGAGTGGAAGAAGGTACGCTGAAAGGTGATGTTGCGGATATCTTTCCTTACGCTTCGTCGCTGTGGGTTGGTGACGGGGCAACGTTCGAGACTGGCGTGGATCAGGATATTCAGTCTATTGATGCCAGTTCCAGTGGCACTATCGACATCAGCGATGGCACGGTTTTGCGTTTAACCGGGCAGGATACGTCTGTGGCGCTCGACGCCTCATTATTTAACGGTGGCGGTACGCTGGTGAATGTCACCGATGGCGTTACGTTAACGGGCGAGCTTAATACCAACCTTGAAACTGACAGCCTGACTTATCTTCCTGGCGTGACGATCAATGGTGATCTGAGCAATACTTTCGGCGCGGTCAGCCTGCAAAATGGCGTCGCTGGCGATACCCTGATCGTAAACGGTGATTACAACGGTGGCGGTACGTTGTTGCTCGACAGCGAATTAAAGGGCGATGACTCGGTAAGCGACCGGTTGGTGTTGAACGGTAATACCGCTGGCAACACGACCGTGGTGGTTAACCCCATTACTGGCATTGGCGATCCGACATCTACAGGTATAAAACTGGTTGATTTCGCTGGCGATCCCACACAATTTCAAAATAACGCGCAGTTCAGTCTGGCGGGCAGCGGCTACGTCAATATGGGAGCGTATGACTACACGCTGGTGGAAGATAACAACGACTGGTATTTGCGATCACAAAAAGTCACGCCTCCATCGCCACCTGATCCAGACCCGACTCCCGATCCTGATCCCACGCCCGCTTATCAGCCGGTGTTGAATGCAAAAATTGGTGGATATCTTAATAACCTTCGGGCGGCAAATCAGGCGTTTGTGATGGAGCGACACGATCACGCAGGTAGCAACGGTCAGACGCTGCATTTGCGCATTATCGGCGGACGTTATCATTACACGGCTGCGGGGCAACTGGCTCAGCATGAAGACACCTCTACGGTGCAGCTTAGCGGTGATCTGTTTAGGGGGCGCTGGGGCGATGATGGCGAATGGATGCTTGGGATTGTCGGTGGCTACAGCGATAACCAGGGCGACAGCCGCTCGAATATGACTGGAACTCGCGCCGATAACCAGAACCACGGTTATGCCGTTGGGCTGACTTCGAGCTGGTTTCAGCATGGTAGCCAGCAGCAGGGGGCGTGGCTGGATAGCTGGCTGCAATACGCGTGGTTTAGCAATGATGTTTCCGAACAAGGCGATGGCGCGGATCATTACCACTCGTCGGGGAGCATCGCCTCTCTGGAAGCTGGCTATCAGTGGTTATCGGGGCATGGTGTGGTAATCGAACCACAGGCGCAGGTGATTTATCAGGGCGTGCAGCAGAATGATTTTACCGCCGCTAACCGTGCGCGGGTGTCGCAATCGCAGGGCGATGATATTCAGACGCGTGTCGGGATACATAGCGAATGGCGTAATGCTTTCCATATCACGCCAACCCTGGATCTGAATTATTATCACCATCCCCATTCGGCGGAAATTGAAGACGATGGCAGCAATATCAGCGACGATGCGGCGAAGCAGCGTGGTGAAATAAAAGTGGGGATAACAGGCAATATTAGCCAGCGAGTTTCCCTGCGCGGCAGCGTCGCATGGCAGAAGGGAAGTGATGATTTTGCCCAGACGGCAGGATTTTTGTCGATGACGGTGAAATGGTAATTGTTGTCCGCCCGGCATCGTTGCCGGGTGCGGCGTAAACGCCTTATCCGACCTACGGGGGAGTCATTTGTAAGCCTGATAAGACACAGCAAGCGTCGCATCAGGCATTGGTACGGTTGCCAGATGAATCCGGTCAACAATCTCACTTATTCTGCGTGTGCAGCATATAGTTCACATCCACGCCGGGGCCGAGCTTAAAGGAATTAGTGATCGGGTTGTAATGTAGCCCGGTCATATGGCGCTCTTTAAGACTGGTCTGATCCACCCAGCCCAGCAGTTCTGCCGGTTTAATAAACTTCTTCACATCATGCGTGCCTTTGGGCACCATGCGCAAAATATATTCCGCGCCGACCACCGCCATCAGCCATGACTTGCCGTTGCGGTTAAGCGTGGAGAAAAAGACATCGCCGCCCGGTTTCACCAGTTGCGCACAGGCTCTAACCACTGACTGTGGATCGGGGACGTGCTCCAGCATCTCCATGCAGGTCACCACATCATACTGTCCGGCATGTTTTGCTGCGTGTTCTTCAACGGTTTCCTGCACGTACTCCACCTGAATACCGCTTTCCAGCGCGTGTAGCTTTGCAACCTGTAGCGGTTCAAAACCCATATCCAGGCCGGTCACCGTCGCGCCTTCGCGCGCCATACTCTCAGCCAGAATGCCGCCGCCACAACCGACATCGAGCACCTTTTTGCCAAATAAACCGCCAGCACGCTCGGCAATATAGCCCAGACGCAGCGGGTTAATGCGGTGCAGTGGTTTGAACTCGCCTTCCAGATCCCACCAGCGGGAGGCGACGGCTTCAAATTTAGCGATCTCTTCGTGGTCTACGTTATGGTTTACCGGCGATTTTTCGGCATTCATTGGCACTTCTACTCCGTAATTGGCAAGGCAATCGAGTATATCAGGCATTGGATGTGAATAAAGCGTATTGGTTTACCTCAATCTGCGCGGCTGTGTTATAATTTGCGACCTTTGAATCCGGGATACAGTAGAGGGATAGCGGTTAGATGAGCGACCTTGCGAGAGAAATTACACCGGTCAACATTGAGGAAGAGCTGAAGAGCTCCTATCTGGATTATGCGATGTCGGTCATTGTTGGCCGTGCGCTGCCAGATGTCCGAGATGGCCTGAAGCCGGTACACCGTCGCGTACTTTACGCCATGAACGTACTAGGCAATGACTGGAACAAAGCCTATAAAAAATCTGCCCGTGTCGTTGGTGACGTAATCGGTAAATACCATCCCCATGGTGACTCGGCGGTCTATGACACGATCGTCCGTATGGCGCAGCCATTTTCGCTGCGTTACATGCTGGTAGACGGTCAGGGTAACTTCGGTTCTATCGACGGCGACTCTGCGGCGGCAATGCGTTATACGGAAATCCGTCTGGCGAAAATTGCCCATGAACTGATGGCCGATCTCGAAAAAGAGACGGTCGATTTCGTTGATAACTATGACGGTACGGAAAAAATTCCGGACGTCATGCCGACCAAAATTCCTAACCTGCTGGTGAACGGTTCTTCCGGTATCGCCGTAGGTATGGCAACCAACATCCCGCCACACAACCTGACGGAAGTCATCAACGGTTGTCTGGCGTATATCGATGATGAAGACATCAGCATTGAAGGGCTGATGGAACACATCCCGGGGCCGGACTTCCCGACGGCGGCAATCATTAACGGTCGTCGCGGTATTGAAGAAGCTTACCGTACCGGTCGCGGCAAGGTATATATCCGCGCCCGTGCTGAAGTGGAAGTTGACGCCAAAACCGGGCGTGAAACCATTATCGTCCACGAAATTCCGTATCAGGTGAACAAAGCGCGCCTGATTGAGAAGATTGCGGAACTGGTAAAAGAAAAACGCGTGGAAGGCATCAGCGCGCTGCGTGACGAGTCTGACAAAGACGGTATGCGCATCGTGATTGAAGTTAAACGCGATGCGGTCGGTGAAGTGGTGCTCAACAACCTCTACTCCCAGACCCAGCTGCAGGTTTCTTTCGGTATCAACATGGTTGCATTGCACCATGGTCAGCCGAAGATCATGAACCTGAAAGACATTATCGCTGCGTTTGTCCGTCACCGTCGCGAAGTGGTGACCCGTCGTACCATTTTCGAACTGCGTAAAGCCCGCGATCGTGCTCATATCCTTGAAGCATTAGCCGTAGCACTGGCGAACATCGACCCGATCATTGAACTGATCCGTCATGCGCCGACGCCTGCAGAAGCGAAAACCGCGCTGGTTGCTAATCCGTGGCAGCTGGGCAACGTTGCCGCGATGCTGGAGCGTGCGGGTGACGATGCTGCGCGTCCGGAATGGCTGGAGCCAGAGTTCGGCGTGCGTGACGGTCTGTACTACCTGACCGAACAGCAAGCTCAGGCAATTCTGGATCTGCGTTTGCAGAAACTGACCGGCCTTGAGCACGAAAAACTGCTCGATGAATACAAAGAGCTGCTGGATCAGATCGCGGAACTGCTGCGTATTCTGGGTAGCGCCGATCGTCTGATGGAAGTGATCCGCGAAGAGCTGGAACTGGTTCGTGAACAGTTCGGCGACAAACGTCGTACTGAAATCACTGCCAACAGCGCCGACATCAACCTGGAAGATCTGATCACCCAGGAAGATGTGGTCGTGACGCTCTCTCACCAGGGCTACGTGAAGTACCAGCCGCTTTCGGAATACGAAGCGCAGCGTCGTGGCGGGAAAGGTAAATCTGCCGCACGTATTAAAGAAGAAGACTTTATCGACCGACTGCTGGTGGCGAACACCCACGATCATATCCTGTGCTTCTCCAGCCGTGGTCGCGTCTATTCGATGAAGGTTTATCAGTTGCCGGAAGCTTCTCGTGGTGCACGTGGTCGTCCGATCGTCAACCTGCTGCCGCTGGAACAGGACGAACGTATCACCGCGATCCTGCCTGTGACCGAGTTTGAAGAAGGCGTGAAAGTCTTCATGGCGACGGCTAACGGTACTGTGAAGAAAACCGTCCTCACCGAATTCAACCGTCTGCGTACCGCCGGTAAAGTGGCGATCAAGCTGGTTGAAGGCGATGAGCTGATCGGCGTTGACCTGACCAGTGGCGAAGACGAAGTAATGCTGTTCTCCGCCGAAGGTAAAGTGGTGCGCTTTAAAGAGTCTTCTGTCCGTGCGATGGGCTGCAACACCACGGGTGTTCGCGGTATTCGTTTAGGCGAAGGCGATAAAGTCGTGTCTCTGATCGTACCGCGTGGCGATGGCGCAATCCTTACTGCAACACAAAACGGTTACGGTAAACGTACTGCGGTGGCGGAATACCCAACTAAGTCGCGTGCGACGAAAGGGGTTATCTCCATCAAAGTGACTGAACGTAACGGTTTAGTGGTTGGTGCGGTACAGGTTGATGACTGCGATCAGATCATGATGATCACCGATGCCGGTACGCTGGTACGTACCCGCGTTTCAGAAATCAGCATCGTGGGTCGTAACACCCAGGGCGTGATCCTCATCCGTACTGCGGAAGATGAAAACGTAGTGGGTCTGCAACGTGTTGCTGAACCGGTTGACGAGGAAGATCTGGATACCATCGATGGCAGTGCTGCGGAAGGGGACGATGAAATCGCTCCGGAAGTGGACGTTGACGACGAGCCAGAAGAAGAATAATTTTATTTATTCATGTCAAAAGGGAGCCATCTCCCTTTTTTGAATTGAAAAGTCCAGGCTGCAAAGTCTGGGCTTTTGTCGTATTAGGGCGCGATAAAGTTGTGCATCGCCCATAAAAAATGGCTGGCTTTACACAAGGAATGTGGCAATGAGTGGTGAAAAAAAGCGAAAGGCTGGCGGTTTTATGGCCTTGTAGGTTTTGGTGCAATAGCCCTACTTTCCGCTGGCGTCTGGGCATTGAAGGCAGCAACAGCGTGCAGGTCATCAGCCCGGGTGGGCAAAGCCGACAAAAAATGCAGTTTTACTCAACGCCGGGTACAGGAACGATTCGTGCACGTTTACGGCTGGTTCTCTCGTGGGATACGGATAATACCGACCTCGATCTTCATGTCGTTACGCCTGATGGCGAACACGCCTGGTACGGTAACACGGTGCTGAAAAACAGTGGCGCACTGGATATGGATGTCACGACGGGGTACGGACCCGAGATTTTCGCCATGCCAGCGCCAGTTCACGGGCGTTATCAGGTGTATATCAACTACTATGGCGGACGCAGCGAAACGGAATTAACCACCGCCCAACTGACGCTGATCACCGATGAAGGATCGGTCAATGAGAAACAGGAAACATTTATTGTACCGATGCGTAATGCTGGCGAGCTGACGCTGGTGAAAAGTTTTGACTGGTAATTAATGAGGTTACTTTCACTGTCGATGTTTAAGAAAACGCCCGATGACTTTCGCTATCGGGCGTTTTTGTTGGTTAATTCAATCGTTCAATCACCATCGCAATTCCCTGACCGCCGCCAATGCACAGCGTCGCCAGACCCAGCGTTTTATCGCGAGCCTGCATTGCATGTAATAGTGTGACCAGAATACGTGCACCGCTGGCGCCGATAGGATGCCCCAGCGCGATGGCTCCGCCGTTGACATTCACTTTCTCAGGATCAAAGCCCAGGGTTTTCCCAACGGCAAGGAACTGCGCGGCAAATGCTTCATTGGCTTCGATGAGATCAATGTCTGCCAGTTGCAGCCCCGCCAGTTGTAACGCTTTTTGCGTGGCAGGTACTGGCCCCATACCCATCAATGCAGGGGGCACGCCACCGCTGGCATAGCTTTTAATGCGTGCCAGTGGTTTTAGGCCTGCCGCCAGCGCCGCAGATTCTTCCATAATCACCAGTGCGGCAGCCCCATCGTTAATGCCAGACGCGTTCCCGGCGGTGACCGTTCCGGCTTTGTCGAAGGCCGGGCGCAATGCAGCAAGAGCTTCTGCAGTAGAATCTACTTTCGGGAATTCATCGCGATCGAAGACGATGTTTTTCTTCCGTGTGACAACATTTACCGGGACAATTTCGGCGGTAAAAGCACCGGACTCAATGGCTGCTGCCGCTTTACGCTGTGAATGTAGCGCCAGTTCATCCTGCATTTCACGGGTAATTCCGTACTCTTTGGCAACGTTCTCGGCGGTAATACCCATATGATAACCGTGAGTGGCGCACATCAGGCCATCGCGCAGGATCACGTCATAAACCTGTCCGTCTCCAAGACGATAACCAGAGCGTGCTTTTGCATCGAGTAAATAGGGCGCTAAACTCATGTTCTCCATTCCACCCGCTACGATGCTCTGTGCCTGACCGGCCTGAATTGCCTGGGCGGCAAGCGCCACGCTTTTCAGACCAGAACCACATACTTTGTTGACCGTAAATCCGCACACCGTTTCTGCCAGTCCGCTTTTTAGCAGTGCCTGACGAGCCGGATTTTGCCCCAGCCCGGCCTGCAATACGTTACCCATAATCACTTCATCGACGTGTTGTGAATCGAGTTTTGCGCGTTCAATGGCGGCCTGAATTACTGTTGCCCCCAGATCGATGGCGCTGGTGGAGGCGAGTGAACCATTAAAACTACCGATGGCAGTACGTACCGCACTGACGATGACACAATTTTTCATTTTATATTCCTTCTGTCTGTAGAGTTGCCGTCAGAACAGCGTTAAACCAATGACGAAAATGACGCCGGAGAAGAGCAGGGCAGTGATGCAATAGCCCATGATGTCGCGGACACCGAGCCCGGCGATTGCCAGTGCTGGCAGCGCCCAGAACGGTTGTGCCATGTTCATCCATTGCTCGCCGTAGGCGATCGCCATTACCGATTTACCGAGATCAGCGCCCAGCGCCTGGGCTGCGGGTATCACGAAAGGTCCCTGAATAACCCAGTGACCGCCGCCAGACGGAACGGCGAAGTTAATCAGTGCAGAACTAAAGAAGGCCATTACCGGGAAGGTGTCTTTGTTCGCAACATTGATGAAGAATTCGGTAATGAGTCCGCCCAGACCGGAGTGCTCCATCATCAGTTGGATCCCGGCGTAGAAGGGGAATTGCACCAGAATACCGGCGGTACTGCGTGCTGCCGCGCTGATAGCACGCATATAAGCCATTGGCGTTTTATGTAGCAGCAGACCCGCAATCATAAACATCAGGTTGACGGTATTGATGGTGATGTTGAAGCCATGTTCGCTGAAGTACATTGCCAGGTAAGCGATACCGAGTGCGCCGATGATCAACGTCAGAATGCGGCTTTCTTCCAGTCGCTCGGACGGTGGAGCATCTTTCGGTAGCTGCTTTTGAAAATCAGCCTCTTCCATGAGTAGTTTTGGATCGATACTCACCACGTCAGACGGTTTTGGCATCATCATGCGGGTGATAAATGGCATCACCACAATCAATGCCACAGTGATGAAAATGTTAAAACCACTGAACAGAGTATCGCCCACCGGGATAAGCCCGGCGATATGCTCAACCGGGTTGCCCGGTGTTGCAGCCAACAGAGGCATTGAGCCAGAGAAGCCGCCACCCCAGGTGAGAAAACCAATGTAGGCGCAGGCAATGAGCAACGGATAATCAGAGCCAGGTACTCGCCGGGCGACTTCACGGGCGAACATTGCGCCGACAACCAGACCAAATCCCCAGTTGATGACACAAGCGACGGAACCGAAGAAAGTGACCAGCATGACGCCCTGTACGGGTGTTTTTGCGGCGGAGGCGGCAGTCCGCAGCAAGCTTTTCACCGGAGCAGAGCTGGCAAGGGCATGACCGGTAACGATGATCAGCGCCATCTGCATACCGAACGCCAGCAAGTTCCAGAAACCGTCACCCCACATTTTCACCATGCTGATCGGCGTTTGTGGTGTTAACCAAAGCGCGATCACGAACGTTAGCAACGTCAGCAACATGGCAAAAATCAGAGGATCGGGAAGCCACCGGCTGACAAAACGCGTCATAAAACGTGAGATGCGACCAATCATAAATCACCCCGTTGCGTATTCAGATCGGCGGCTACTTCAAACTGAGCTTCGGTTTTGGCACGCACGGTGGCTAAATCACACCCGTCGGCAATTTCGGTGAGCCACATTTTGCCGTCAATAAAACGAAAGACAGCCAGTTCAGTGACCAGCATATGCACCGCGTGTTGCGCAGTGAGCGGCATGGTGCAGCGGCGCAAAATTTTCGGTGAACCATCTTTGGCGCAATGTTCCATGGCAATGATCACTTTGCGCGCCCCGGTCACCAGATCCATCGCGCCACCCATACCGGGCACCATTTTTCCAGGCACTACCCAGTTCGCGAGGTTGGCTTCTTCGTCTACCTGCAAACCACCGAGCACGCAGGCATCAATATGACCGCCACGGATCAGCGCAAATGACATGGCGCTGTCAAACATGGCTGCGCCGGGTAAAACGCCGCATGGTTGTCCGCCTGCGTTAACCAGATCTGGATGCGCTGTCGTGACCGGGCCTAAACCGAGGAAGCCGTTTTCCGATTGCAGAGTGATATGAATGCCTTCTGGCAAATAGTTGGCGACCATCGTCGGCAGACCAATGCCCAGATTCACGATGTCACCATCACGAAGCTCTTGTGCCACACGGCGCGCAATACGTTGTTTCGCATCCATTATTTGCTCTCCTGTGAAACGATGATGTGGTCGATAACGGCACCAGGGGTGACAATATGGTCAGGTTGCAGCTCGCCGACTTCGACCAGTTCATCTGGCTCCACCAGCGTGATATCAGCCGCAAGGGCAATCAGGGGGTTAAAGTTGCGGGCGCTAAGTTGATAGGTCAGGTTGCCAAGTGTGTCGCAACGATGAGCGCGAATGAGCGCCAGGTCGGCGCGCAGCGGGCGTTCAAGCAGCCAGGTTTTGCCGTCGAGTGTCAGTGTCTGTTTGCCTTCCTCTACGACGGTGCCGACACCGGTTGGAGTGAGAAAACCACCAAGTCCAGCGCCACCACAGCGAATTTGCTCGATTAGCGTACCTTGTGGCACCAGAACGACGTCCATTTCACCAGATATCATGCGCCGACCTGTTTCCGGGTTGGTGCCGATATGTGAAGCAATCACTTTGCGGACTCGACCATTGACGATGAGCGGACCGATGCCGGTATCAACAAACGCGGTATCATTGGCTATCAATGTCAGGTCGCGAACACCAGATTCCAGTAATGCTTCAACCAGGCGGGATGGAGTGCCAATCCCCATAAATCCGCCCACCATGATGGTCATGCCGTCACGAAAGAAGCCGGAGGCGTCTTGTAATGTCATCAATTTTGTTTTCATTATTTATCCCTCTTACATACACCGTTGTGGGTACAGTCAGGGAATAGCAAGGGGAGTGCCAGAATGAGAATATTTGATGTTGTTTTTAACTAATTGAATATAAAAGGATAAATAAGGTGGGGATTAAGAAGGAGGATGATTGGCTATGCAGAAATTTGCGCACTGTGCAAATTTCTGCATAGCAAGTTTTGGTGTTATACATCCGCCGGATCGATACCGTATTCCTGGAGTTTATACATCAATGCACGGCGACTGATACCCAGCATCAAAGCGGTGCGGGTTCGGTTTCCGTCCTGTTGTTCCAGCACTTCCATAATGATGCGTTTTTCGACGCGTTTAATTTCCTCTTTTAAATTACGCTCACCGACAGGGGCTGTTTTTGCCTCACCAGCATTACAGACTGGCTGACGAATCTGTGGCGGAAGATCCTCAGAAAAAATGATCGGACCTGAGTTCATTACGACGGCGCGTTCAATGACGTTGGAAAGCTCTCGAATATTTCCCGGCCATGACCAGGCGGTAAGCAGTGACATTGCCATCGGATCGATGTCGATAATATCGCGCTGATTCTCACTACTGAATTTTTGCAAAAAGTGATTAGCTAACAGGGAAATATCTTCCCGGCGATCGCGCAGAGGCGGCAGTATTAAATGAATAACGTTAAGGCGATAAAAGAGATCTTCACGGAAGGTGCCTTCTTTTACCATTGCCTGCAAGTCGCGGTTGGTGGCAGCAATGATGCGGATATCAACTTTTATGGTCTGATGGCCGCCAATCCGTTCAAATTCCCGTTCCTGCAGAATGCGTAGTAATTTGGCTTGCAGTACCAGCGGCATTTCGCCAATTTCGTCGAGGAGCAGAGTACCTTCGTTGGCACGTTCAAATAATCCCTGACGCAAGGTTTGTGCACCAGTAAATGCACCTTTTTCATGACCAAACAGTTCACTTTCGAGCAACGATTCCGGCAGCGCCGCGCAGTTGACTTTAATGAACGGCCCCTTTGCCCGCCGCGAATTGTAGTGAATCGCTCTGGCAATCAACTCTTTCCCGGTGCCGCTTTCACCGCTAATCAAGACGCTGGCCTGAGAAAGGGCAATTTTGGCGGTGTCTTTGCAGATGTCCATCATCGCCGGGCTGTTGGTGAGAATGTGCCCCCATTGCCAGCTGGTGCTCAATGCCTGGTGCAGATGGCGGATCTCTTTTTTCATTGACTGGAGTTGTAAAGCGCGCTGAACGATTAAATTCAACTCATCGAGATCAAACGGTTTGATAACATAGTCGAAGGCTCCGCAGCGTAGTGCTTCGACGGCGGTTTCCACTTCAGCATAGGCCGTCATCAGAATAACGGGTGTCCGGGTCTCATGACTGCGCATCTCCTTTAGTGCCTTGATGCCGTCCATCTCAGGCATACGGATATCCATCAACACCACGTCGGGGTGAATATCGGCAAACAGGTGTAATGCGGTGCGTCCGTTGTTCGCACAATGTGTTTCGTATCCTTGTAGTGCAAAAGCGGTGCTCAGCATACGGCGAACATTATCTTCATCATCAACAATAAGGATGCGATTAATAGCGGTCATACAGTCTGATTTCCCTGCGGGTTGATCGGTAAAATAAGGGTGAAGGTTGCGCCGTAGCCCGGCAAACTGGTGACGCGAATATCCCCCTGATGGGCATTAATGATGCGTTGACTTAACGCCAGACCAAGCCCGGTTCCTGAGGCTTTGGTGGTGAAAAAGGGATCGAAGATCTTTTTTTGCAGCGAGAGATCAATGCCACAGCCGTTGTCTTCTATCGAAATAGCCTGTTGTGAGTCGCTGTACTGCCAGGTTCGAATGCGAATTTTCCCTCGTGCACTGATAGCCTGGACGGCATTGATCAGGATATTCAGGAGTACCTGTTTGAGCAGTTCGCGATCGGCACTAATCGGGCTTAATTCATTGTCCAGTTCGCTTATGAAGTCGACTCGCGCTTGTACGCCGGCGGTTTGCACCAGTACCAGAGTTTCTTCAACCAATGCATTGAGGCTGACTTGTTGCCATTGACTGTGGCGTGGGCGTGAAAAATCGAGCAATTGCTGAATGACTTTGTTAATTGAGTCGATTTCTTTGAGTACTACAGAAAGATATTCCTGATGTATTTGGTCAGTGGTTTGTTGGCGCAAGATCTGTACATAACCACGAATAGCCGTCAGCGGATTACGGACTTCATGCGCCACGCCAGCCATCAGCTCACCCAGTGTGGCGAGGCGTTCAGCTTGCGCCATGCGGCGTTGGGTTTCTTTGCGGGCAGTTAAATCAGAGAAAATCACCAAAGCACCTATCATTTCACCATGCGTGTTATGAATACGACTGGTAGTGACACTGATTTCAATGGTGCGGTCACGGCCTGGAAAACTGATCTCCAGCGCCACGTGTTCGGTGCCATGTTCCAGCGTATCCAGAACTGGACTGTAGAACTGAGTATTGTCGAACAACATGGAGTAAGGCTGCCCTACCAGTTCATGACGTTGATAGCCAGTGATGACTTCTGCTGCTGGGTTCATGGTGGTTACATCACCCTGGCGGTCGATGGCAATGACGCCATCGGCAGCGTTTTCAATAATCAGATCGTTAAGTGTCCGCGTTTCACGCAGTGCCTGGGCGAGGTTGTTAACACTCTGACTGATTTGCCCCATTTCACCGGGCAATTGTGGTAATCGAGTGGGAATATTTTGCGCCAGAGTCGAGAGGCCATCGGTGATGATATCTATATTGGCGCTCAGGCGACGGGAGAAAAGCACAATCAACAGCAGGCTTATCAGCAAACCGGCGGTGAGCACAATGATAATCCTCACATCCATTTTCCAGGCCTGGCGGCGAATATCTTCGGTTAATTCATTGGCCCAGATATAGCCGAGGATTTCACCATTACGCTCAATGGGGATCATTGAATTCAAAATATCGCCGCGCACCTGCCTGCCTGAATAAACCAAAGGGGTATTTGTACGCATGACTTCGCGACCAGGGTGATCTGCGGCAATGGTAACGCCCACATTATTCTGATATAGCGCTGAAGGCGCGTAGGTGATTATCGCATCCAGCGTTTTGTTGTAATAACCAGCGCCGATGCCAGGGAAGGCGTGAGTGATATTTTCGGTAATGGGGGCAAGTTCTGCATTTAATGCGCGGATACGCTCCTCACGCGGTAAGTCGATGTAGAGATCGTAGCGATTGCCTAGCGCCTGATTAAGCAGGTTGACCACGGCAGAAAGTTTTTTCTCTTTTTCAGATAAGACTGCTGAACGTCCTTCCGTTTCTACGATATAACCAATAGTAAGCGTTGGGACAATGACCATCAGGATTGCCATCAGGATCATTTGATTGCGTAAGCGGCGTGGATAAATCCACTTCATATAATGCATGCTGAAATCCATCAATCTTGTCCGATATATGACGATTATCGGGGGTTAAGGTGATGATTTCTCGGCGGTGTATCATATTACCGAGAAGAGAGAACATTGCGGTGGCACGCTTTTACCGCTACCTTAACCACACTCCATCGGTCACCTGAGGCGGAGCTTCGCCCCTTTGAAATACCTTGCTTCTTTTCGCACAACCCTGAAAGTCTCGCGCTATATGTTCAGAGCATTGGCGTTATTGCTCTGGTTGCTGATTGCTTTTTCATCAGTGTTTTACATCGTCAATGCCCTGCATCAGCGAGAATCTGAGATTCGTCAGGAATTTAACCTGAGTTCCGATCAGGCTCAGCGGTTTATTCAGCGCACTTCTGACGTGATAAAAGAGCTGAAGTACATTGCTGAAAATCGCTTATCTGTAGAAAATGGCGTGCTTTCCCCGCGTGGGCGAGAAACGCAAGCGGATGTGCCGGTGTTCGAACCGTTGTTTGCTGATTCCGATTGTTCCGCGATGAGTAACACCTGGCGTGGCTCTCTGGAGTCACTGGCGTGGTTTATGCGTTACTGGCGCGATAACTTTTCTGCGGCTTACGATCTCAACCGCGTATTTTTGATCGGCAGCGATAACCTCTGCATGGCAAACTTTGGCCTGCGTGATATGCCGGTTGAACGCGACACCGCCCTGAAAGCTCTGCATGAGCGCATCAATAAGTATCGTAATGCTCCGCAGGATGACAGCGGCAGCAACCTTTATTGGATCAGCGAAGGCCCGCGTCCTGGCGTTGGATATTTTTACGCGCTGACGCCGGTGTATCTGGCGAACCGTTTGCAGGCCTTGCTGGGCGTTGAACAAACCATTCGGATGGAGAACTTCTTCTTACCAGGTACATTACCGATGGGGGTTACTATCCTTGATGAGAATGGTCATACCCTGATTTCGTTGACCGGACCAGAAAGCAAAATCGAGGCTGAACCGCGTTGGATGCAGGAACGTTCCTGGTTTGGTTATACACCAGGCTTCCATGAGCTGGTGCTGAAGAAAAATCTGCCGCCATCATCGTTAAGTATTGTTTACTCGGTGCCCGTAGATCAGGTGCTGGAACGCATTCGTATGCTGATACTTAACGCTATTTTGCTGAATGTGATTGCTGGTGCGGCGCTGTTCACCCTCGCGCGGATGTACGAGCGGCGTATTTTCATTCCGGCAGAAAGTGACGCCCAGCGTCTGGAAGAACACGAGCAGTTTAATCGCAAGATTGTCGCCTCCGCACCGGTGGGGATCTGTATTTTGCGCACCGCTGATGGCGTCAATATTTTGAGTAACGAACTGGCGCATACCTATCTCAACATGCTTACGCATGAGGATCGCCAGCGGCTGACGCAAATTATCTGCGGGCAGCAGGTCAATTTTGTCGATGTCCTGACCAGCAACAATACTAATCTGCAAATCAGCTTTGTTCATTCCCGCTATCGTAATGAAAACGTGGCGATTTGCGTACTGGTCGATGTTTCTTCGCGCGTGAAGATGGAAGAGTCGTTGCAAGAGATGGCGCAGGCAGCAGAACAGGCGAGTCAGTCGAAATCGATGTTCCTTGCTACCGTCAGCCACGAGTTGCGAACGCCGCTGTATGGCATTATCGGTAACCTGGATCTGTTGCAAACCAAAGAGTTGCCGAAAGGCGTTGACCGTCTGGTGACGGCAATGAATAACTCTTCCAGCCTGCTGTTGAAAATTATCAGCGACATTCTCGATTTCTCGAAGATTGAATCGGAACAGTTAAAGATAGAGCCACGTGAGTTTTCACCGCGTGAAGTGATGAACCATATCACCGCCAACTATTTGCCGCTGGTGGTGCGAAAGCAGCTTGGTTTGTACTGCTTTATTGAACCGGATGTGCCGGTAGCTTTAAACGGCGATCCGATGCGTTTACAGCAGGTTATCTCCAATCTGTTGAGTAACGCCATTAAATTTACCGATACCGGCTGCATTGTTCTGCATGTCCGTGCTGATGGTGATTATCTTTCTATTCGTGTTCGCGATACTGGCGTGGGTATTCCGGCGAAAGAAGTGGTGCGGCTTTTTGATCCCTTCTTCCAGGTAGGGACGGGCGTACAGCGTAACTTCCAGGGAACCGGTCTGGGGCTGGCGATTTGTGAAAAATTGATCAGCATGATGGACGGTGACATCTCGGTGGAGTCTGAACCAGGCATGGGAAGCCAGTTTACGGTGCGTATTCCGCTGTATGGTGCGCAATATCCACATAAAAAAGGTGTCGAAGGATTAACGGGTAAACGCTGCTGGTTGGCGGTACGTAATGCGTCACTATGCCAGTTTATCGAAACCAGTTTGCAGCGCAGTGGTGTAATCGTTACAACATACGAAGGTCAGGAACCTTCACCAGAGGATGTGTTGATTACGGATGAGGCGCTGAGCGAAAAATGGCAGGGTAGAGCGGTGGTGACGTTCTGCCGTCGGCATATTGGTATTCCGCTGGAGAAAGCGCCCGGTGAGTGGGTGCATAGCGTCGCCTCGTCGCATGAACTGCCTGTGCTACTGGCGCGTATCTATCGGATAGAAATTGAAAATGATGATCCTGCCAACGTTCTGCCATTGATGGACAAAGATTCCACCAGCAATGACGACATGATGATTCTGGTGGTTGACGATCATCCGATTAACCGTCGCTTACTAGCCGATCAGCTCGGATCGTTGGGTTACCAGTGTAAAACGGCAAATGATGGCGTCGATGCGCTTAATGTACTAAGCAAGAATCATATCGATATCGTGCTTAGCGACGTCAACATGCCGAATATGGACGGTTACCGGTTAACGCAACGTATTCGTCAGTTAGGGCTAACGTTGCCGGTAATCGGGGTGACTGCCAATGCGTTGGCTGAAGAGAAGCAGCGGTGTCTGGAGTCCGGTATGGATAGCTGTCTGTCGAAGCCCGTGACGCTGGATGTCATAAAACAGACGCTGACGATGTATGCCGAGAGGGTCAGGAAAGCGCGGAAATCGTAGGAGCGGTCGGAGCAAACGCCTGATGCGACGCTGGCGCGTCTTATCAGGCCTTGTGTAATGTATTGAAGTATTGGGATTTGTAGGCCAGATAAGGCGTTTACGCCGCAGCCGGCGGTCGGTGCTTATCTGGCCTGTCGGGAGATTACTCTTTATCTGCCGGGCTTAAGGTCACAGAAGAGAGATAGTTCAGCAGGGCGATATCGTTCTCGACACCCAACTTCATCATCGCGGATTTCTTCTGGCTGCTGATGGTTTTGATGCTACGGTTGAGCTTTTTAGCAATCTCGGTAACCAGAAAACCTTCTGCAAACAGGCGCAGTACTTCACTCTCTTTAGGTGAGAGACGCTTGTCACCGTAACCACTGGCGCTGATTTTCTCCAGCAGACGAGATACGCTTTCCGGGGTAAATTTCTTGCCTTTTTGCAGCGCGGCGAGGGCTTTCGGCAGATCTGTAGGCGCGCCTTGCTTCAGGACGATTCCTTCGATATCCAGATCCAGTACCGCGCTAAGAATTGCCGGGTTGTTGTTCATGGTCAGAACAATGATCGACAGGCTAGGGAAATGACGCTTGATGTATTTGATCAAGGTGATCCCGTCACCGTATTTATCTCCAGGCATGGAGAGATCGGTAATCAACACGTGCGCATCCAGTTTCGGCAGGTTGTTGATCAGTGCTGTGGAATCTTCAAATTCGCCGACAACATTCACCCACTCAATTTGCTCAAGTGATTTGCGAATACCGAACAGTACTATCGGATGGTCATCGGCAATAATTACGTTCATATTGTTCATGTAATAGGCTACCTTGCTACAGCAAGCTCTTGACATAGCTGTCAATGTCGCTGATGTATTTTTCTGTTCCTGGGACATCCTTCTCGCGAATAAGATGTTCCAGCGTTTCACATAACTGCTTGCCGGGTACCAGATTTAGCATGGCAAACACGCCTTTAAGACGATGAGCCGTTTGGGCTAATGCAGCAAAGTCACTGGTTGCTGCTTCAGTATACAGCCTCTTAACATCATCCGGTACTGTGTCTACAAAGAGCGCATAATAGCCGCTGGCATGGAGTTGTGCATTTTCATCTCCACCCATAGGCGATTCTGTCACCTCTTCCTGCGCCAGTTGCACTTCAATTAATTGTAAGACCGCTTCCTGCATAGCATTGCTCATATTGAAGTTGACGCACAATTGACCAGGCCCAATTTCCCGTACGCCAGACTCATCATCGCTTAAAAGCAAGCCAGAGGCAGTAAGATTAGACGGATTATCCGTTAAAAAGATATCATAATCCTGACTAATTAATCTTTCATCGGGTGTGATACAGGTTGCACCCCAATTTTCTAACTGGCGAGTGACAATATTCCGAATTTCTGTGGAAGTTACATCCACCATCACGGTGACATCATCCAGTAAACGTTCTTCTTCCTCTTCAACGTCCGGGGTAGCAGGGAGCATTTTTATATGCACGGAGTATCGTGTGCCAAGCCCGTCCCGCGTTTTAATATTTAAATGACCGCCCAGTTTTCGCGCTAGTTGATCACTTAACCAGAATGCCAGCGGGTTCGCCTTGCCATAGCGATCGCTTTGGGTCTGGTTGATGAACGGGAAGTGCAAATTATCCATTTCATGAATACTTACACCATCTCCGGTGTCAAGAATGCGGAAAGTCAGACGTTCGTCAGAGGATTCATCCTGATCAACCTCAAGGGTAATTTTCCCCAGTTGCGTTGAGGTGACGGCATATTGCATCAACAGCAGCAAAATACGGCGTAAAGCATCGCGATCGCCACGGCGCATATCGTGTGCTTTCAGATGATTGTTAATCAGCAGTTGCAGGCCTTTGCGTTTCATTGCTGGTAGCACTGCGGGCACTACTTCATCGATTAAATCCTGTACGGAGAAAAGCTCGGTCTCGCTCTTCCAGCTATCGTCCGCAAGAATATTCGCTAGCTGAATTTCATCGACCAGGCGCACCAGCACATCAGCCTGATTTGCCAGTTGTTTGCTTTCCGGGGAGTTGAGTTTAGCCGCACTCTCCGCCAGTGACCGTGCGGGTTCTTTCAGCGCATCGCCAATGTTTTGCATAAAGGCCATCCGGCCCTGCTGGTTTTTCTCATACAGGCGCTGCGCCTGCTTGAGTTTCTTGTTCACCAGCACCTCGCGATCCTGATCGCGAATGATGAAGATTTGCGTACGCGGCGCTATCTGGCTGCGGAACATGCGAATTTCATACAGCTCGTTATTGACGGTCGCCTGAATAATCCCCTGATGCTGTTCTGCCATGGTGGTGATGTTTTGCAGATTCAAATGCGGCAGCAGATGGTCGGCAATCTTATTGCTGATAACTGTGCGATTCGATTCCTGATCGTGAACCAGCAGACCGAGTGGCAGCAGTGACACAATCTCTTCATTTATTGCTCGCAAAATACGCAGTTCGTTATTCACTGCGGTGCTGGGAACGCTTTCTGTGCTGCGCCCGGAGAAATGGCGAAAGGTGGTGTAACCAAAAAGCGCCAGTGCCAGCAAACCGATATTCAGCAGCAGTGGCAGCAGAATATTTTGCAATGTATCCAGCAGCAAAGTGCCGTAAGGAACCTGCCAGACCAGCCGCATATCGGTGGAGTTGAGCGCCGAAGAGATTTCAATCTTCGAACTATTAAAGTTAATGCTGACGCTATCCGTTGCTTCTTTCTCATTATTATTGTTATCCGCAGTACCTGCTTCTGGTTCAAGACGGAAGCTATCCAGCGGCATCCCTGGCGGGATTAAATCATTAATAGGCAGATCAAATGCAACCACTGTTGCCAGATGTCCCGGCTGGTTAAAGGTTGTACGCAAGGTAAAATAATGACCGTTCTGCCAGGCAAGACGGCGCAGGTTAGAAAAACTTTCACGTTCATCCAGGGCATTAGCCTGCTGCAGCATCTCCGCGCGACGAGAATCAACAATGTCACTGACAGTCGATTCTTTAAATCCGGAGGTGAGATCTTTTAACGGCAAGGTCGAGATAAGAATCAGGCTGTTATCCTGACCGTTCAGATAATACATCGACCACGGTACATTTTCTGCGCCCCATAATGTGTCCAGATAAGTAGACATTCGTTGGGTCATCTCAAGCGTTGAGTTGTCGTGAGAACCAAAGATCAGGGCTTCTGTTTTGCGACGCGGTTTTTCCAGATAGTAGACATCCTGTTTCAGACGCGTCTCTTGCAAACTTTCACTGGTGGAAGGTGAAGTCGTTGCAGCGATGTTGTCGTAGATCTGCCAGGTCACGTAACGCCAGGTATCGACGCGCTTTTGTATAGCATGAGTAATGTCGACAATCTGGTAGCTTTTATCTTTCAGCCAGGCGTTGACTGCGCTTTGTACCATTACACCCATCATCACCAGCAACACAATGATCAACAGTAAAAAGAAGCGGGTAATGCTCCCCGGTAGGAGTGAAAAGCGGGTCGTGGCCGTTGTCTCTTTCTGACGCATTCGTGTTTATGACCTGTTAAAACTTCGCGAAGTGATAGGGCAGTATAAAGGGTACAGTGCGAAATTCCAGACTATTACCCGATAGATGACTCTCTCTTCCTCAACGATATGTCTCGTTCTGCCAGATGAGAAATAGATGTACACACCGCATTCTGCTGTACAAATAATCTGCAAAAAAGAAGAGCGAAATTAATTACGGATAAAGAAAAGATGGCGGGAATTATATCTTGTTAATTTTTTGTGAATTATTAACAGGCGTTATAATTTTCCAGCGGTAGTACAAAAAAATAAAAGTTGTGTAAAGAAGGGTAAAAAAAAACCGGATGCGAGGCATCCGGTTGAAATAGGGGTAAACAGACATTCAGAAATGAATGACGGTAATAAATAAAGTTAATGATGATAGCGAGACATATTTTAGTTGCGAGTGAAGATTTTGTTTTGGCATTCAGTGCTATCAAGTACTTAAGAATAAGTTATTGATTTTAACCTTGAATTATTATTGCTTGATGTTAGGTGCTTATTTCGCCAATCATCAAGAATCTTAAAAAGTTCCATCATATTTACATTTTGAAACATCTATAGCGACAAATGAAACATCTTAAAAGTTTTAGTATCATATTCGTGTTGGATTATTCTGCATTTTTGGGGAGAATGGACTTGCCGACTGATTAATGAGGGTTAATCAGTATGCAGTGGCATAAAAAAGCAAATAAAGGCATATAACAGAGGGTTAATAACATGAAAGTTAAAGTACTGTCCCTCCTGGTCCCAGCTCTGCTGGTAGCAGGCGCAGCAAACGCTGCTGAAGTTTACAACAAAGACGGCAACAAATTAGATCTGTACGGTAAAGTAGACGGCCTGCACTATTTCTCTGACAACAAGTCAGAAGACGGCGACCAGACCTATGTACGTCTTGGTTTCAAAGGCGAAACTCAGGTTACTGACCAGCTGACCGGTTACGGCCAGTGGGAATATCAGATCCAGGGCAATACCTCTGAAGACAACAAAGAAAACTCCTGGACCCGTGTGGCATTCGCTGGTCTGAAATTCCAGGACGTTGGTTCTTTCGACTACGGTCGTAACTACGGCGTTGTTTACGATGTAACTTCCTGGACCGACGTTCTGCCAGAATTCGGTGGCGACACTTACGGTTCTGACAACTTCATGCAGCAGCGTGGTAACGGCTTCGCGACCTACCGTAACACCGACTTCTTCGGTCTGGTTGACGGTCTGAACTTTGCTGTTCAGTACCAGGGTAAAAACGGCAGCGTAAGCGGCGAAGGCATGACCAACAACGGTCGTGGTGCTCTGCGTCAGAACGGCGACGGCGTTGGCGGTTCTATCACTTATGATTACGAAGGCTTCGGTATCGGTGCTGCAGTTTCCAGCTCCAAACGTACTGATGCTCAGAACACCGCTGCTTACATCGGTAACGGCGACCGTGCTGAAACCTACACCGGTGGTCTGAAATACGACGCTAACAACATCTACCTGGCTGCTCAGTACACCCAGACCTACAACGCAACTCGCGTAGGTTCCCTGGGTTGGGCGAACAAAGCACAGAACTTCGAAGCTGTTGCTCAGTACCAGTTCGACTTCGGTCTGCGTCCGTCTGTAGCATACCTGCAGTCTAAAGGTAAAAACCTGGGTGTCGTTGCTGGTCGTAACTACGACGACGAAGATATCCTGAAATATGTTGATGTTGGTGCTACCTACTACTTCAACAAAAACATGTCCACCTACGTTGACTACAAAATCAACCTGCTGGACGACAACCAGTTCACCCGCGCTGCTGGCATCAACACTGATGACATCGTAGCTCTGGGTCTGGTTTACCAGTTCTAATCTCGATTTATATCGAACAAAGGGCCTGCGGGCCCTTTTTTCATTGTTTTCAGCGTACAAACGCAGTTTTTTGGTGTACTCTTGCGACCGTTCGCATGAGGATAATCACGTATGGAAATAAGCTTTACCCGCGTGGCATTGCTGGCTGCCGCGCTCTTCTTTGTTGGTTGCGATCAAAAAACACAACCCGCCAAACCCCACGCTACTGAAGTTACCGTTCTTGAAGGCAAAACGATGGGAACCTTCTGGCGTGCCAGCATCCCTGGCATTGACGCCAAACGCAGTGCTGAACTTAAAGAGAAGATTCAGACCCAGCTGAACGCCGACGATCAGCTGCTTTCGACCTATAAAAAAGACTCCGCGCTGATGCGCTTTAACGATTCGAAAAGTTTGTCACCGTGGCCGGTAAGTGAAGCGATGGCCGATATCATCACCACCTCGCTGCGCATTGGCGCCAAAACCGATGGCGCGATGGATATTACTGTCGGGCCGCTGGTGAATCTGTGGGGCTTTGGCCCGGAACAACAGCCAGTACAAATCCCGAACCAGGAACAGATCGACGCGATGAAAGCCAAAACAGGTTTGCAGCACCTGACGGTCATTAATCAGTCGCATCAGCAATATCTGCAAAAAGATCTGCCGGATTTATATGTCGATCTCTCCACCGTCGGCGAAGGTTATGCGGCAGATCATCTGGCACGCTTAATGGAGCAGGAAGGTATTTCCCGCTATCTGGTGTCGGTGGGGGGCGCGCTGAACAGCCGTGGCATGAACGGCGAAGGGCAGCCGTGGCGGGTGGCGATCCAAAAACCGACCGATAAAGAGAACGCGGTTCAGGCCGTGGTGGATATCAACGGTCACGGGATTAGCACCTCCGGCAGCTATCGCAACTATTACGAACTGGACGGCAAACGCCTTTCCCATGTTATCGATCCGCAAACCGGGCGTCCCATTGAGCACAATCTGGTCTCCGTGACCGTGATTGCCCCGACGGCGCTGGAAGCCGACGCCTGGGATACAGGTTTGATGGTGCTCGGGCCGGAGAAAGCCAAAGAAGTCGTTCGTCGGGAAGGGCTGGCGGTCTATATGATCACCAAAGAGGGCGATAGCTTTAAAACCTGGATGTCGCCGCAGTTTAAAAGCTTCCTTATTAGCGAAAAAAATTAAAGCGCAAGATTGTTGGTTTTTGCGCGATGGTGACCGGGCAGACTAAAGGCTATCCTTAACCAGGGAGCTGATGATGAAAAACGCCACACGCTTAACTGATGATCAACGCTGGCAATCTGTCTTAGCCCGCGACCCGAACGCCGACGGCGAATTTGTCTTCGCCGTGCGCACCACGGGCATCTTTTGCCGTCCGTCTTGCCGCGCCAGACATGCCTTGCGGGAAAACGTTTCTTTCTATACGGATGCCAGCGAGGCGCTTGCCGCTGGCTTTCGCCCCTGCAAACGTTGTCAGCCAGACAAAGCCAATCCCCAGCAACATCGCCTTGATAAAATTACCCACGCCTGCCGACTGCTGGAACAGGAAACGCCTGTAACGCTGGAAGCCTTAGCCGACCAGGTGGCGATGAGTCCGTTCCATTTGCATCGATTGTTTAAAGCGACGACCGGAATGACGCCTAAAGCCTGGCAACAGGCCTGGCGCGCTCGTCGTTTACGGGAATCTCTGGCAAAAGGGGAAAGCGTGACTCAGGCGATTCTCAATGCCGGATTCCCCGACGGCAGCAGTTACTACCGTAAAGCCGATGAAACGCTGGGCATGACGGCTAAACAGTTTCGTCACGGTGGCGAAAGCCTGGCTGTGCGTTATGCGCTGGCTGATTGTAAGCTGGGTCGTTGCCTGGTGGCAGAAAGCGAGCGGGGGATTTGCGCGATATTACTGGGTGATGATGACGCGACATTAATCAGTGAACTGCGGCAGATGTTTCCCGCTGCCGACAACGCACCCGCTGACCCGACGTTTCAGCAACGCCTACGCGAAGTGATCGCCAGCCTCAATCAGCGCGATACGCCGCTGACGTTGCCGCTGGATATTCGCGGCACCGCTTTTCAACAGCAAGTCTGGCAGGCGCTGCGTACCATTCCTTGCGGTGAAACTGTGAGTTATCAGCAACTGGCAAACACCATCGGCAAACCGAAAGCGGTACGTGCCGTGGCAAGTGCCTGCGCCGCCAATAAGTTAGCGATCGTTATACCTTGTCATCGGGTGGTACGTGGTGATGGCACACTTTCCGGTTACCGCTGGGGTGTTTCGCGTAAAGCACAGTTGCTACGCCGTGAAGCTGAAAACGAGGAAAAATAATGTTGGATCTGTTTGCTGACGCTGAACCGTGGCAAGAACCCCTGGCACCTGGCGCGGTGATCCTGCGCCGTTTTGCCTTTAATACTGCGGAGCAACTGATGCAGGGAATCAGCAATGTCGCCCGCCAGTCACCGTTTCGCCAGATGGTCACACCCGGCGGATATACCATGTCGGTGGCGATGACCAACTGCGGGCGTCTGGGCTGGACCACCAATCGGCAGGGTTATCTCTATTCGCCCATTGATCCGCAAACAAATAAACCGTGGCCCGCCATGCCGCAGAGTTTTCATAATTTATGTCAACGTGCGGCTACGGCGGCGGGCTATCCAGATTTCCAGCCAGATGCTTGTCTTATCAACCGCTATGCCCCTGGCGCGAAACTGTCGTTACATCAGGATAAAGACGAACCGGATCTGCGCGCACCGATTGTTTCTGTTTCTCTGGGCTTACCCGCGATTTTTCAATTTGGTGGCCTCAAACGTAATGATCCGTTAAAACGACTGTTGCTGGAGCATGGCGACGTGGTGGTTTGGGGCGGTGAATCGCGGCTGTTTTATCACGGCATTCAACCACTCAAAGCGGGCTTTCATCCACTCACCGCCGACTGCCGCTACAATCTGACATTCCGTCAGGCAGGTAAAAAAGAATAAAAATAAGAATTATTATTGCTGTGAGCGCGGAGATGTTTAAACTGCGGGCTGTAATTCATTGTCCGGGTTTTCTGCATGGAACTTCTTGTACTTGTCTGGCGGCAGTATCGCTGGCCATTTATCAGTGTGATGGCGCTAAGCCTCGCCAGTGCGGCATTAGGCATTGGCTTAATTGCTTTTATCAATCAGCGCCTTATCGAAACGGCGGATACCAGTCTGCTGGTGTTGCCGGAGTTTCTGGGGTTATTGCTGCTGTTGATGGCCGTCACTCTCGGATCGCAACTGGCGCTCACCACTTTGGGGCATCACTTCGTTTACCGACTGCGTAGTGAATTTATCAAGCGGATTCTCGATACTCACGTCGAGCGCATTGAACAACTCGGTAGCGCCTCGTTGTTGGCGGGGTTAACCAGCGATGTGCGCAATATCACCATTGCTTTTGTGCGTCTGCCGGAACTGGTGCAGGGGATCATCCTCACTATCGGTTCCGCGGCGTATTTGTGGATGCTGTCGGGTAAAATGTTGCTGGTAACGGCTATCTGGATGGCAGTCACCATTTGGGGCGGTTTTGTGCTGGTGGCGCGGGTGTACAAACATATGGCGACCCTGCGTGAAACCGAAGACAAGCTGTACACGGATTTTCAAACCGTACTCGAAGGGCGCAAAGAGCTGACTCTGAACCGTGAACGCGCCGAGTATGTGTTTAACAACCTCTACATTCCTGATGCGCAAGAGTATCGCCATCATATTATTCGCGCAGACACCTTCCATCTTAGTGCTGTGAACTGGTCAAACATCATGATGCTGGGTGCTATCGGCCTGGTGTTCTGGATGGCGAACAGTCTCGGTTGGGCTGATACCAACGTTGCCGCGACCTATTCGCTGACGCTGTTATTCCTGCGCACGCCGCTGCTTTCTGCGGTTGGCGCATTACCGACGCTGCTGACGGCTCAGGTGGCGTTTAACAAGCTGAACAAATTCGCGCTCGCGCCTTTCAAAGCGGAGTTTCCACGCCCGCAGGCGTTTCCTGACTGGCAAACGCTGGAGCTACGTAACGTGACGTTTAGTTATCAGGACAACGCGTTTTCCGTTGGCCCACTCAACCTCACCATTAAACGTGGCGAACTGTTGTTTCTGATTGGTGGCAACGGTAGCGGAAAATCGACGCTGGCGATGTTGCTGACGGGGTTGTATCAGCCGCAAAGCGGTGAAATTTTGCTGGATGGTAAACCCATCAGCGGCGAAAAACCGGAAGATTATCGCAAACTGTTTTCGGCCGTGTTTACCGATGTCTGGCTGTTTGATCAACTGCTGGGGCCGGAGGGTAAACCTGCTAATCCGCAACTGGTTGAGAAGTGGCTGGCGCAGTTGAAAATGGCTCATAAGCTGGAGTTAAGTAACGGGCGTATTGTTAACCTGAAGTTATCAAAAGGGCAGAAAAAACGCGTGGCGCTGTTGCTGGCGTTGGCAGAAGAACGCGATATTATCCTGCTGGATGAATGGGCGGCGGATCAAGACCCACACTTCCGCCGTGAGTTTTATCAGGTGCTGCTACCGCTGATGCAGGAGATGGGAAAAACTATTTTCGCCATCAGCCATGATGACCATTACTTTATCCACGCCGACCGCCTGCTGGAGATGCGCAACGGGCAACTTAGCGAACTGACGGGCGAAGAGCGCGATGCTGCTTCGCGTGATGCTGTTGCCCGGACGGCATAATATTTTGACGCTGACCTGGCGGCTCGCTGCCGCCAGGTCAATATTCTAAAAATCCCTTCATTTCTAATAACCCTATAATTAATCAACGAAATTATAATGTTTCTAAAATTAGAATATAATTTATAAACATTATTTAAATGTTGTTACTTAAGTGTTACCGTTGATGCCGCGCAAATCTCACCTGCAATAAAGCGACTAAAAGTAAGGCATTAACAAGATGAAAAAAGTGACTGCCATGCTCTTCTCGATGGCCGTGGGGCTTAATGCCGTTTCGATGGCGGCAAAAGCGAAAGCGTCCGAGGAGCAGGAAACTGATGTACTGTTGATTGGCGGCGGCATTATGAGCGCCACATTGGGGACTTATTTACGCGAGCTGGAGCCAGAGTGGTCGATGACCATGGTAGAGCGCCTGGAGGGTGTCGCGCAGGAGAGTTCGAACGGCTGGAACAACGCCGGAACCGGGCATTCTGCACTGATGGAACTGAACTACACCCCGCAAAACGCCGATGGCAGCATCAGTATTGAAAAAGCAGTCGCCATTAACGAAGCATTTCAGATTTCCCGCCAGTTCTGGGCGCACCAGGTCGAGCGCGGCGTGCTGCGTACTCCGCGTTCATTTATCAATACCGTTCCGCACATGAGCTTTGTCTGGGGCGAAGATAACGTCAATTTCCTGCGTGCCCGCTATGCGGCATTGCAACAAAGTTCGCTGTTTCGCGGTATGCGTTACTCTGAAGATCACGCGCAAATCAAAGAGTGGGCTCCGTTAGTGATGGAAGGGCGCGATCCGCAGCAGAAAGTGGCGGCTACACGCACAGAAATCGGCACTGATGTGAACTACGGTGAGATCACTCGTCAGTTAATTGCTTCCTTGCAAAAGAAATCTAACTTCTCGCTGCAACTCAGCAGTGAAGTCCGCGCTCTCAAACGTAATGACGATAACACCTGGACCGTCACCGTTGCCGATCTGAAAAACGGCACAGCACAGAACATCCGCGCGAAATTTGTCTTTATCGGCGCGGGCGGTGCGGCGCTGAAGCTGTTACAGGAATCGGGTATTCCGGAAGCGAAAGACTACGCTGGTTTCCCGGTTGGTGGGCAGTTCCTTGTTTCGGAAAACCCGGACGTGGTTAATCACCATCTGGCGAAGGTCTATGGGAAAGCCTCCGTTGGCGCACCACCGATGTCGGTTCCGCATATCGATACCCGTGTGCTGGACGGTAAACGTGTAGTGCTGTTTGGGCCATTTGCCACCTTCTCAACCAAATTCCTCAAAAACGGTTCACTGTGGGATCTGATGGGTTCCACCACCACCTCTAACGTGATGCCGATGATGCACGTCGGGCTGGATAATTTCGATCTGGTGAAATATCTGGTAAGTCAGGTGATGTTGAGTGAAGAGGATCGTTTTGAAGCGTTGAAAGAGTACTATCCGCAGGCGAAAAAAGAGGACTGGCGTTTGTGGCAAGCAGGACAGCGTGTGCAGATTATCAAACGCGATGCCGAGAAAGGCGGCGTGCTGCGTCTGGGTACAGAAGTGGTCAGCGACCAGCAAGGAACCATTGCCGCGCTGCTGGGGGCATCGCCGGGGGCGTCAACCGCCGCGCCGATTATGTTGAATCTGCTGGAAAAAGTATTTGGTGATCGTGTTTCCAGTCCGCGATGGCAGGCCACGTTGAAAGCGATCGTTCCGTCTTATGGCCGTAAGCTGAACGGCGATGTGGCGGCAACAGAACGCGAGTTGCAGTACACCAGCGAAGTGCTGGGGCTGAAATACGATAAGCCGCAGGCGGCAGACAGTACGCCGAAACCGCAGTTGAAACCGCAACCCGTTCAAAAAGAAGTGGCGGATATTGCGTTGTAATGATGTGCCACATCCGGCATGGTATGCCGGATGTGGCGTAACCGTCTTATTCGGCCTACGGGGTGCCGCACCTCACAGCAGTTTAGCGAACTACCGCGTTGTCAATTTTCTCTTCCGCCTTCCAGACCCGGTACTTCACATCCACATTGTCTGGCGTATACACCACGATCGGCAGCTTACTGTTGTAACGCAGCATTCCAGCATCGCCCAGATACGCGGTGACAAATTTCTTCTCTTTCTTGCCATCCGGGCAGGCCATCATCGTCGAAACCGGGGAGCTTACTTTATCAAAGACATAATAATCATAGCCCCAGCCTTCCAGCGTTTTGCTTTCCAGCTTCCCGCCGAGACGATGCAAATTGCAATCGACTTCCAGCGTCTGACCGATTAACAGTTCTACTTTCAGGGTAGATTCATCTTCTTGCGGAGTTAACTGAATCACCTGACGCTTCATGCCTTTTTCAGCTTGTGGATAAGGCGCTACTTTCTCCAGTGGCTGGACACTCTCTGCCGCCCAGGCGGAGGTGGTAGCGAAAGCGGCAAACAATACTGCAGGTAGAATGGTCTTCATTTTTGCTTTCCTTCTTCATTTATAGGTTTTCACCGATGATGTCGCTGAAGGTTAACATATTCATCAGATTTATTAATTTGCTTTATGAATAACCTAAAGAATATTCAGACAATTTTACCTGCCCTTTTAGTGTTAAATTCTGATGAATGGTGAAGCCTGGAGAAATATTTCTGGTGAATTAATCGCTATATAAATATGTTTATAACCATTTGAAATGTGAGCAAAAGCCCGTTTTTGCCACTCTTCCCACCACTCTTTTGATCCTGCTACAGGTTTTACCCCGATCGGGGTATGCATCTTTGACACATCCTTTAATATCTTAGCGGCTATAAAAATGGCTTATTAATTATGCGGTTTATTTGGTCGCTCTCAGTTTTCAGAGCGCGTTAATGATGGAAGGTCAATGTGAAGATTGATGCATCCCGTCGGGGCATACTCACTGGTCGCTGGCGCAAAGCCAGTAACGGTATCCGTCCGCCCTGGTCCGGTGATGAATCTCATTTTCTGACCTATTGCACCCGCTGCGACGCCTGTATTAATGCTTGTGAAAACAACATTCTGCAACGCGGCGCGGGTGGCTATCCGAGCGTTAATTTCAAAAATAACGAGTGCAGCTTCTGTTACGCCTGCGCGCAGGCTTGCCCCGAATCGCTATTTTCTCCGCGCCACACCAGGGCCTGGGATTTGCAGTTCACCATTGGGGACGCGTGCCTGGCGTATCAGTCAGTTGAATGCCGCCGCTGTCAGGATAGCTGCGAGCCAATGGCAATTATCTTTCGCCCGACGCTCTCCGGGATCTACCAGCCGCAACTTAATAGCCAACTTTGCAACGGATGTGGAGCATGTGCAGCCAGCTGTCCGGTATCAGCCATAACTGCGGAGTATCTCCATGCACACTAACTGGCAAGTTTGCAGCCTGGTCGTGCAGGCCAAAAGCGAACGAATTTCAGACATCAGCACCCAACTGAACGCCTTTACCGGCTGTGAAGTTGCTGTCAGCGACGCGCCGAGCGGTCAGTTGATTGTGGTGGTGGAAGCAGAAGACAGCGAAACGCTGATCCAAACCATTGAGTCAGTACGCAACGTAGAGGGCGTGCTGGCGGTGTCGCTGGTTTATCACCAGCAGGAAGAGCAAGGTGAGGAAACACCATGAAACTCAGTCGTCGTAGCTTTATGAAAGCTAACGCCGTTGCGGCCGCTGCGGCGGCTGCCGGTCTCAGCGTGCCGGGCGTTGCCCGCGCCGTTGTTGGTCAGCAGGAAGCCATTAAATGGGATAAAGCGCCGTGCCGTTTCTGCGGTACTGGTTGCGGCGTTCTGGTCGGAACGCAGCAGGGGCGTGTGGTGGCCTGTCAGGGCGACCCGGACGCACCGGTTAACCGTGGCCTGAACTGCATTAAGGGCTATTTCCTGCCCAAAATCATGTACGGTAAAGACCGTTTGACGCAGCCGCTGCTGCGTATGAAAAACGGTAAATATGACAAAGAAGGCGAATTTACCCCAATCACCTGGGATCAGGCTTTCGATGTGATGGAAGAGAAATTCAAAACCGCCCTGAAAGAAAAAGGGCCGGAATCGATCGGTATGTTCGGTTCTGGTCAGTGGACTATCTGGGAAGGTTATGCCGCGTCCAAGTTGTTCAAAGCGGGCTTCCGTTCGAACAACATCGACCCGAACGCGCGTCACTGTATGGCGTCGGCGGTGGTTGGCTTTATGCGTACCTTTGGTATGGATGAGCCGATGGGCTGCTATGACGACATCGAACAGGCTGACGCGTTTGTGCTGTGGGGCGCGAACATGGCGGAGATGCACCCGATCCTCTGGTCGCGCATCACCAACCGTCGTCTCTCTAACCAGAACGTCACCGTGGCGGTGCTTTCTACCTACCAGCATCGTAGCTTCGAGCTGGCGGATAACGGCATCATCTTTACGCCACAGTCTGACCTGGTGATCCTGAACTACATCGCCAACTATATCATTCAAAACAATGCGATAAATCAGGACTTCTTCAGCAAACACGTTAATCTGCGTAAAGGGGCGACGGACATCGGCTACGGTTTACGTCCGACCCATCCGCTGGAAAAAGCAGCGAAGAATCCAGGTTCTGACGCCTCCGAACCAATGAGCTTTGAAGATTACAAAGCCTTCGTTGCCGAGTATACGCTGGAAAAAACTGCCGAAATGACCGGCGTGCCGAAAGACCAGTTAGAACAACTGGCGCAGCTGTATGCCGATCCGAACAAGAAAGTCATCTCCTACTGGACGATGGGCTTCAACCAGCATACTCGTGGCGTGTGGGCCAACAACCTGGTCTACAACCTGCACCTGCTGACCGGAAAAATTTCCCAGCCGGGTTGCGGTCCGTTCTCCCTGACCGGGCAGCCTTCCGCGTGCGGTACTGCGCGTGAAGTGGGCACCTTTGCTCACCGTCTGCCTGCGGACATGGTGGTGACTAACGAGAAACACCGTGATATCTGCGAGAAGAAGTGGAATATCCCGAGCGGCACCATTCCGGCGAAAATCGGTCTGCACGCGGTGGCACAAGACCGTGCGCTGAAAGACGGCAAGCTGAATGTTTACTGGACCATGTGTACCAACAACATGCAGGCCGGGCCGAACATTAATGAAGAGCGTATGCCGGGCTGGCGCGATCCGCGCAACTTCATCATCGTCTCCGATCCGTATCCGACAGTCAGTGCGCTGGCCGCCGACTTGATCCTGCCGACCGCAATGTGGGTAGAGAAAGAGGGCGCTTACGGTAATGCCGAACGCCGTACTCAGTTCTGGCGTCAGCAGGTACAGGCACCGGGCGAAGCGAAATCGGATCTCTGGCAGTTAGTCCAGTTCTCCCGCCGCTTCAAAACAGAAGAAGTATGGCCGGAAGAGCTGCTGGCGAAGAAACCGGAACTGCGTGGCAAAACGCTGTACGAAGTTCTGTATGCCACCCCCGAAGTGAGCAAATTCCCGGTATCCGAACTGGCGGAAGATCAGCTGAACGATGAATCCCGCGAGCTGGGCTTCTATCTGCAAAAAGGGCTGTTCGAAGAGTACGCATGGTTTGGTCGCGGTCACGGTCACGATCTGGCACCGTTCGATGACTACCACAAAGCGCGCGGTCTGCGCTGGCCGGTGGTGAACGGTAAAGAAACGCAGTGGCGTTACAGCGAAGGTAACGACCCGTACGTGAAAGCGGGCGAAGGCTATAAGTTCTACGGTAAACCGGATGGCAAAGCGGTGATCTTCGCACTGCCGTTCGAACCGGCGGCGGAAGCACCGGATGAAGAGTACGATCTGTGGCTCTCTACCGGACGCGTCCTGGAGCACTGGCACACCGGCAGTATGACTCGCCGTGTACCAGAACTGCACCGTGCCTTCCCGGAAGCGGTCCTGTTTATTCACCCGTTGGATGCGAAAGCGCGCGATCTGCGCCGTGGCGACAAAGTGAAAGTGGTTTCTCGCCGTGGCGAAGTGATCTCGATTGTTGAAACGCGCGGTCGTAACCGTCCGCCGCAGGGCCTGGTGTACATGCCGTTCTTCGACGCCGCACAGCTGGTTAACAAACTGACGCTGGATGCGACCGATCCGCTCTCGAAAGAGACGGACTTCAAGAAGTGCGCGGTCAAACTGGAGAAGGTGTAAGCCATTATGTCCCGGTCAGCGAAACCTCAAAATGGTCGCCGCCGCTTTCTGCGCGATGTTGTTCGCACAGCAGGCGGGCTGGCTGCCGTGGGTGTGGCGCTGGGGTTACAACAGCAAACCGCACGTGCATCTGGCGTGCGGTTGCGCCCGCCCGGAGCCATAAACGAGAACGCCTTTGCCAGTGCCTGTGTGCGTTGCGGTCAGTGTGTTCAGGCTTGCCCTTACGACACCTTAAAACTGGCGACGCTGGCCTCTGGCCTGTCGGCGGGCACGCCATATTTTGTCGCACGGGATATTCCTTGCGAAATGTGTGAGGACATTCCGTGCGCCAAAGTGTGCCCTAGCGGTGCGCTGGATCGTGAGATCGAATCGATCGACGACGCGCGAATGGGGCTGGCGGTGTTGGTGGATCAGGAGAACTGCCTCAACTTTCAGGGGCTGCGCTGCGATGTTTGTTATCGCGAATGCCCGAAAATTGATGAGGCAATCACCCTGGAGCTGGAGCGCAACACGCGTACCGGTAAGCACGCCCGCTTTCTGCCGACGGTTCACAGCGACGCCTGTACCGGCTGCGGTAAGTGCGAAAAAGTGTGCGTGCTGGAACAACCGGCAATCAAGGTGTTACCGCTGTCACTGGCGAAAGGGGAGTTAGGTCACCATTACCGCTTCGGCTGGCTGGAGGGGAACAATGGCAAATCGTAAACGTGACGCCGGGCGCGAGGCGCTGGAGAAAAAAGGCTGGTGGCGCAGTCACCGTTGGCTGGTATTGCGTCGCCTTTGTCAGTTCTTCGTGCTGGGGATGTTTTTGAGCGGCCCGTGGTTTGGTGTGTGGATTTTGCACGGCAACTACAGCAGTAGCCTGTTATTCGACACCGTTCCGCTGACCGATCCGCTGATGACGCTGCAAAGTCTTGCCAGCGGTCATCTGCCTGCCACGGTGGCGTTGACCGGTGCGGTAATTATCACCGTGCTCTACGCCCTGGCAGGAAAGCGATTATTTTGCAGTTGGGTCTGCCCGCTGAACCCGATTACCGACTTAGCGAACTGGTTGCGCCGGCGTTTTGACCTTAATCAGTCTGCGACGATCCCGCGCCACATTCGCTACGTGCTGTTGGTGGTCATTCTGGTGGGTTCGGCCTTAACTGGCACGCTCATCTGGGAATGGATCAACCCCGTTTCCCTGATGGGGCGTAGCCTGGTAATGGGCTTCGGTAGCGGCGCGCTGCTTATTCTCGCGCTGTTTTTATTTGATCTACTGGTCGTTGAACACGGCTGGTGCGGTCACATTTGCCCGGTCGGCGCGCTGTATGGCGTGCTGGGTAGCAAAGGTGTGATTACCGTTGCGGCCAGCGATCGGCAGAAATGTAACCGTTGTATGGATTGTTTTCATGTTTGCCCGGAACCGCATGTGCTACGTGCCCCGGTGCTGGATGAACAAAGCCCGGTGCAGGTCACCAGCCGCGATTGCATGACGTGCGGTCGCTGCGTGGATGTCTGTTCTGAGGATGTATTTACAATAACTACACGATGGAGTTCGGGAGCGAAATCATGAAAAGCCATGACCTGAAGAAGGCGCTGTGTCAATGGACGGCGATGCTGGCCCTGGTGGTAAGCGGCGCGGTTTGGGCGGCTAATGGCGTCGATTTTAGCCAGTCGCCGGAAGTATCCGGGACGCAGGAAGGGGCCATTCGGATGCCAAAAGAGCAGGAACGAATGCCGCTGAACTATGTGAATCAGCCGCCAATGATCCCGCATAGCGTTGAAGGTTATCAGGTAACGACCAATACCAACCGCTGCTTACAATGCCACGGTGTCGAAAGCTATCGCACCACTGGCGCGCCGCGTATCAGTCCTACTCACTTTATGGACAGCGACGGCAAAGTGGGCGCGGAAGTGGCTCCGCGTCGTTATTTCTGTCTGCAATGTCACGTACCGCAGGCCGATACCGCGCCAATCGTGGGGAATACCTTTACCCCATCAAAAGGTTACGGGAAATAAGAGGTTATTATGGGAAATTCTGACCGTAAGCCTGGTCTGATTAAGCGCCTGTGGAAATGGTGGCGTACCCCCAGCCGTCTGGCGCTGGGGACGCTGCTGTTGATCGGTTTTGTCGGCGGCATCGTCTTCTGGGGCGGCTTTAACACCGGTATGGAAAAAGCCAACACCGAAGAGTTCTGCATTAGCTGCCACGAAATGCGTAACACGGTGTATCAGGAATACATGGATTCCGTGCACTACAACAACCGTAGCGGCGTGCGTGCGACCTGCCCGGATTGTCACGTTCCGCACGAGTTTGTGCCGAAGATGATACGCAAGCTCAAAGCAAGTAAAGAGCTGTATGGTAAAATTTTTGGCGTTATTGACACGCCGCAGAAATTTGAAGCTCATCGCCTGACGATGGCACAGAATGAGTGGCGGCGCATGAAGGACAATAACTCGCAGGAGTGCCGTAACTGTCACAACTTCGAGTATATGGATACAACCGCCCAGAAATCTGTTGCCGCTAAGATGCACGACCAGGCGGTGAAAGATGGGCAAACCTGTATTGATTGCCATAAAGGGATAGCGCACAAGCTGCCCGATATGCGCGAAGTCGAGACAGGTTTTTAACAGGGTTATTGCTTGGGTATGCTTGAAGCCAGAGAATTACTTTGCGAGCGGGATGAACGAACCTTATTTAGTGGTTTGTCATTTACGCTGAACGCAGGAGAGTGGGTACAAATCACCGGCAGCAACGGCGCGGGGAAGACAACACTTCTCCGTTTGCTGACGGGATTGTCTCGCCCTGATGCGGGTGACGTTCTCTGGCAAGGGCAGCCCTTGCATCAGGTACGCGACAGCTACCATCAAAACCTGTTATGGATAGGCCATCAGCCGGGGATCAAAACCCGGCTGACGGCGTTAGAAAATCTGCACTTTTATCATCGCGATGGCGATACCGCACAATGTCTGGAAGCTCTGGCACAGGCCGGGCTTGCCGGATTCGAAGATATTCCGGTAAATCAACTTTCTGCCGGGCAACAACGCCGCGTCGCTTTAGCGCGTCTGTGGTTGACCCGTGCCACGTTATGGATCCTCGACGAGCCTTTTACCGCGATTGACGTTAACGGCGTCGATCGTCTGACCCAGCGTATGGCGCAGCATACGGAGCAGGGGGGGATTGTGATTCTGACTACCCACCAGCCGCTCAACGTTGCTGAAAGTAAAATTCGCCGCATTTCACTGACGCAAACGAGGGCCGCATGATGTTCTGGCGCATTTTCCGTCTTGAGCTGCGCGTAGCGTTTCGCCATAGCGCCGAAATCGCCAACCCGCTGTGGTTCTTCCTGATTGTAATTACCCTTTTTCCGCTCAGTATCGGTCCGGAGCCGCAACTGCTGGCGCGTATTGCACCGGGCATTATCTGGGTTGCTGCGCTGCTTTCATCCTTGCTGGCGCTGGAGCGACTGTTCCGTGACGATTTGCAGGACGGCAGTCTTGAACAATTGATGTTGTTGCCGTTACCCTTGCCTGCCGTTGTGCTGGCGAAGGTGATGGCGCACTGGATGGTAACCGGTCTGCCGTTACTCATCCTCTCGCCTCTGGTGGCATTGCTACTGGGAATGGACGTTTATGGCTGGCAAGTGATGGCGCTGACGCTGCTGCTGGGAACCCCAACGCTTGGCTTTCTCGGCGCACCGGGCGTGGCGCTGACGGTGGGGCTTAAGCGCGGCGGCGTGCTATTGAGCATTCTGGTGTTACCGCTGACTATCCCATTACTCATCTTTGCCACCGCCGCGATGGACGCGGCTTCGATGCATTTGCCCGTTGACGGGTATCTGGCAATTTTAGGCGCGTTGCTGGCAGGCACCGCGACATTAAGTCCTTTTGCGACGGCGGCAGCGTTAAGAATCAGCATTCAATAACGCTGGATTACTGATTTTTGTTCAAGTCTGGTATCGAAACTATGTGGAAAACACTGCATCAACTGGCGATCCCACCACGGCTGTACCAAATCTGTGGCTGGTTTATACCGTGGCTGGCAATCGCCAGTGTGGTTGTGCTTACCGTCGGCTGGATCTGGGGATTCGGCTTTGCCCCCGCTGATTATCAACAGGGAAATAGCTACCGCATTATCTACTTGCATGTGCCTGCGGCGATCTGGTCAATGGGGATTTATGCCTCAATGGCGGTGGCCGCGTTTATCGGCCTGGTCTGGCAGATGAAAATGGCCAACCTGGCGGTGGCGGCGATGGCGCCCATTGGTGCCGTGTTTACCTTTATTGCCCTGGTCACCGGTTCTGCGTGGGGAAAACCGATGTGGGGCACCTGGTGGGTATGGGACGCACGCCTGACTTCTGAACTGGTGCTGCTGTTTTTGTATGTGGGTGTGATTGCCCTGTGGCACGCCTTCGACGACCGCCGTCTGGCGGGCCGTGCGGCAGGTATCCTGGTGCTGATTGGCGTGGTGAATCTGCCGATTATTCATTACTCCGTGGAGTGGTGGAACACCCTGCATCAGGGATCAACGCGAATGCAGCAAAGTATCGATCCGGCGATGCGTTCGCCGCTGCGCTGGTCGATTTTCGGCTTCCTGCTGCTGTCTGCCACGCTGACGCTGATGCGGATGCGTAATTTGATTTTGCTGATGGAAAAACGCCGTCCGTGGGTGAGTGAACTGATACTGAAAAGAGGCCGTAAATGACCCCTGCATTTGCTTCCTGGAATGAATTTTTCGCAATGGGCGGTTACGCCTTTTATGTCTGGCTGGCGGTGGTGATGACCGTTATTCCGCTGGTGGTTTTGGTCGTGCACTCGGTGATGCAGCATCGCGCAATTCTGCGTGGCGTGGCGCAACAGCGGGCGCGTGAGGCGCGTTTACGTGCTGCGCAACAGCAGGAGGCTGCATGAATATTCGCCGTAAAAACCGCTTGTGGATTGCCTGTGCCGTGCTGGCGGGGCTGGCGCTGACGATTGGCCTGGTGCTATATGCGCTGCGCTCGAATATCGATCTTTTTTATACGCCGGGGGAGATTCTCTACGGCAAACGTGAAACCCAACAGATGCCGGAAGTCGGGCAGCGCCTGCGCGTCGGCGGAATGGTGATGCCGGGGAGCGTGCAGCGCGATCCCAATTCGCTGAAAGTAACGTTCACCATTTACGACGCTGAAGGCTCAGTGGATGTCTCTTATGAAGGCATTTTGCCGGATCTGTTCCGTGAAGGGCAGGGCGTTGTGGTGCAGGGCGAACTGGAAAAAGGCAATCATATCCTCGCGAAAGAAGTGCTGGCGAAACACGATGAAAACTATACGCCGCCAGAAGTCGAAAAAGCGATGGAAGCGAATCACCGTCGCCCGGCGAGTGTTTATAAGGATCCAGCATCATGATGCCAGAAATTGGTAACGGGCTGCTGTGCCTGGCGCTAGGAATTGCGCTGCTGCTGTCCGTGTATCCGTTATGGGGCGTGGCGCGCGGAGATGCGCGCATGATGGCGTCTTCCCGCTTGTTTGCCTGGCTACTGTTCATGACTGTGGCTGGCGCATTTCTGGTGCTGGTCAATGCTTTCGTGGTCAACGACTTTACCGTCACCTATGTTGCCAGCAACTCGAATACCCAGCTTCCGGTATGGTATCGCGTGGCGGCGACCTGGGGCGCGCATGAAGGTTCACTGCTGCTGTGGGTGTTGCTGATGAGCGGCTGGACGTTTGCGGTAGCGATTTTTAGCCAGCGTATTCCGCTGGATATTGTTGCTCGCGTACTGGCGATAATGGGGATGGTTAGCGTCGGATTTTTGCTGTTCATTCTCTTTACCTCAAACCCGTTCTCCCGCACGCTGCCGAACTTCCCGATTGAAGGGCGCGATCTTAACCCACTGTTGCAGGATCCGGGGCTGATCTTCCATCCGCCTCTGCTCTATATGGGCTACGTCGGTTTCTCGGTGGCGTTTGCTTTTGCCATCGCTTCTTTGTTGAGTGGGCGTCTGGACAGCACTTACGCACGTTTTACCCGTCCGTGGACGCTGGCGGCGTGGATCTTCCTGACGCTCGGCATTGTGCTTGGTTCCGCATGGGCCTATTACGAACTCGGCTGGGGCGGCTGGTGGTTCTGGGATCCGGTAGAAAACGCCTCGTTTATGCCGTGGCTGGTGGGGACTGCGCTGATGCACTCACTGGCGGTCACTGAACAACGCGCCAGCTTCAAAGCGTGGACATTACTGTTGGCAATCAGTGCCTTCTCGCTGTGTCTGCTGGGGACTTTCCTCGTGCGTTCCGGCGTGCTGGTATCGGTACACGCGTTTGCGTCTGATCCGGCGCGCGGTATGTTTATCCTCGCCTTTATGGTACTGGTGATTGGCGGTTCGCTGCTGCTGTTTGCCGCGCGTGGACACAAAGTTCGCTCACGCGTAAACAATGCGCTGTGGTCGCGGGAATCTCTGCTGTTAGCGAACAACGTTTTGCTGGTCGCCGCGATGCTGGTGGTGTTGCTGGGGACGCTGCTGCCGCTGGTGCATAAACAACTGGGGCTGGGCAGTATTTCGATTGGCGAACCGTTCTTCAACACCATGTTTACCTGGCTAATGGTGCCGTTTGCGCTGTTGCTTGGCGTCGGCCCTCTGGTGCGCTGGGGACGCGATCGCCCGCGTAAAATCCGCAATTTGTTGATTATCGCCTTCATCTCAACGCTGGTGCTGTCTCTGCTGTTGCCGTGGCTGTTCGAAAGCAAAGTTGTGGCGATGACGGTGCTTGGCCTGGCAATGGCCTGCTGGATTGCGGTGCTGGCAATTGCGGAAGCTGCGCTGCGTATTTCACGCGGCACGAAAACCACCTTCAGTTATTGGGGGATGGTGGCGGCTCACCTGGGGCTGGCAGTGACAATTGTTGGCATTGCTTTTAGTCAGAACTATAGCGTTGAGCGTGATGTGCGCATGAAGTCCGGCGATAGCGTCGATATTCATGAATATCGCTTCACCTTCCGTGATGTCAAAGAGGTGACTGGCCCGAACTGGCGTGGCGGTGTGGCGACTATCGGCGTAACGCGAGATGGCAAGCCGGAAACAGTGCTGTATGCAGAAAAACGTTATTACAACACTGCCGGGTCGATGATGACCGAAGCGGCGATTGACGGCGGCATCACGCGTGACCTGTACGCCGCGCTCGGTGAAGAGCTGGAAAACGGCGCGTGGGCAGTTCGTCTTTACTACAAACCGTTTGTTCGCTGGATCTGGGCGGGCGGGCTGATGATGGCGTTGGGCGGGCTGCTGTGCCTGTTTGATCCTCGCTATCGCAAGCGCGTGAACCCGCAAAAAACTGCGCCGGAGGCTGTATGAAGCGCAAAGTATTGTTAATTCCTTTGATTATCTTCCTGGCGATTGCCGCAGCATTGCTGTGGCAGCTGGCGCGTAATGCCGAAGGGGATGATCCGACCAATCTGGAATCGGCGCTCATTGGCAAGCCAGTGCCGACGTTTCGCCTCGAATCACTGGATAATCCCGGTCAGTTTTATCAGGCGGACGTGCTGACTCAGGGTAAACCGGTGCTGCTTAACGTCTGGGCGACCTGGTGTCCGACCTGCCGTGCGGAACATCAATATCTGAATCAGCTTTCTGCGCAGGGCATCCGCGTGGTGGGTATGAACTATAAAGACGACAGGCAGAAAGCAATTAGCTGGCTGAAAGAACTGGGCAATCCTTACGCGCTAAGCCTGTTTGATGGCGACGGCATGTTAGGGTTGGATCTTGGCGTGTATGGCGCGCCAGAAACGTTTCTCATCGATGGCAACGGCATCATTCGCTATCGCCATGCGGGCGATCTCAATCCTCGCGTCTGGGAAGAAGAGATCAAGCCGCTGTGGGAGAAATACAGTAAGGAGGCCGCACAATGAGGTTTTTATTGGGCGTGCTGATGCTGATGATCTCCGGCTCGGCGCTGGCGACCATCGACGTGTTGCAGTTTAAAGATGAAGCACAGGAACAGCAGTTCCGCCAGCTCACGGAAGAACTGCGCTGCCCGAAATGCCAGAACAACAGTATTGCCGATTCCAACTCGATGATTGCCACTGACCTGCGCCAGAAAGTGTATGAACTGATGCAGGAAGGTAAAAGCAAGAAAGAGATTGTTGATTATATGGTGGCGCGTTACGGCAACTTCGTCACTTACGATCCGCCATTAACACCGCTGACCGTGCTGCTGTGGGTGCTGCCAGTTGTCGCTATTGGTATCGGCGGCTGGGTGATTTACTCCCGCTCGCGGCGTCGGGTGCATGTGGCGCAGGAGGAGTTTCCTGAACAAAGCGTGCCGGAAGGTAAGCGTGCCGGATATGTTGTTTATCTGCCGGGTATTGTGGTGGCGTTAATTGTGGCAGGCGTCAGCTACTACCAGACTGGCAATTATCAGCAGGTAAAAGTTTGGCAGCAGGCCACGGCACAGGCTCCGGCGTTGCTGGACAGGGCGCTCGATCCGAAAGCCGATCCGCTCAACGAAGAAGAGATGTCACGTCTTGCGCTGGGGATGCGTACTCAACTGCAAAAAAATCCGGGAGATATAGAAGGCTGGATTATGTTGGGCCGCGTTGGCATGGCGCTGGGTAACGCCAGTATCGCGACCGATGCATATGCCACTGCGTATCGCCTCGATCCGAAAAACAGTGATGCTGCGCTAGGTTACGCGGAGGCATTAACGCGTTCTTCTGACCCCAACGATAACCGCCTGGGCGGCGAGTTGTTGCGTCAACTGGTGAGAAGTGACCACAGCAATATTCGCGTGCTGAGCATGTATGCGTTTAACGCCTTTGAGCAGCAGCGATTTGGCGAAGCCGTTGCCGCGTGGGAGATGATGTTGAAACTCTTGCCTGCCAACGATACTCGCCGTGCGGTGATTGAGCGCAGTATCGCGCAGGCGATGCAGCATTTGTCGCCGCAGGAGAGTAAGTAAGAAGAAGCCCGATGGTGACGCCATTGGAGCCAGGCGGATGACAACGTGCGCTATGTTTATGCCGGATGCGGCGTGATCGCCTTATTCGGCCTACAAAATCGTGCAAATTCAATACATTGCTCGATCTGAGTAGGCCTGATAAGCATAGCGCATCAGGCAGTTTTGCGTTTGTCATCAATCTCAGCCCGATGATAAATCCATCGGGCTATTTTTTATTGTGTCCCGCGTTGTTGCAGGAACAGAATGGTGGCCGCCACGCGTGAGCGGACATTGAGTTTACGCAGCAGATTGCGAATGTGCACTTTTACCGTCTGCTCAGAAATATTCAACACCGAGGCAATTTGCTTATTCGACAGCCCTTGCGCCAGCTCGTGCAGAACATCCAGCTCACGTTCCGTCAGCACGCTGAAGGGATCTTCTTCCGCACCGAACATTTCACGTTCGCGCAAGTACTGATTGACGCGTTCGCTAAAGACTTTGCTGCCTTTTGCTCCGGCGCGAATTGCTTCCAGCAATACTTCCGGGTCGCTGTCTTTTAGCAGATAGCCGTCTGCGCCTGCGTCTATCAGTGCAAAGACATCGCTGGAGGCATCTGATACGGTCAGGATAATAATTTGCGCGGTAACGCCATCCCTGCGCAAGGCATTGAGGGTATCCAGGCCACTCATACCTTTCATATTGAGATCCAGCAAGATAACGTCGATATCCAGTCGATTAGCCAGATCGATAGCACTAGCGCCGTCGCCTGCTTCGGCGACCACTTCAAAACCAGGATCAAGCTCCAGTAACTGACGAACACCGCGTCGCATAAGTGGATGATCATCCACAATCATCACCTGAAAAGGCGTTGCTTCAGGCATAGTAGTCTCCTGAGGTTTTATTAGAATCATTATGTTTGAGCGTAGCGTTGGTAACGCTACCAGGCGCGTGAATGTTACCCCATTTTATGTATGGGCATGTAGTAAAACTGCAAGTGAGGGTAGCAAGACAATGCTGTGGATATAAAAAAACCAACCGTAAAGGTTGGTTTTCTTGGGATTTTTGGTCGGCACGAGAGGATTTGAACCTCCGACCCCCGACACCCCATGACGGTGCGCTACCAGGCTGCGCTACGTGCCGACTCGTGGCTGCTTATACTACCGTTTTCCACACCGATTGCAAGTAAGATATTTTGCTAACTGATTTATAATTAATCAGTTAGCGATGAAACGCTTCTCGTCTGTCAGCACTTGCAATAACAAACTTAACTGTGGTTTTTCGTCTTTCACTCTTTCGCCACGTAAGTTGTAAGTGCGGTATTTACCGTTATTGTTCAGTACCAGCGTCATTTTCGGGGTGGTAATTGCCAGCGTATCGTTATTCGCCGCAGTCACCCAGTAATGACGGCGCTCAGGGTTGAACAAATCCTGACCTTGCGAATATTCGCTCGCTGGTGTGCTGACGTGTAGCAGACGTTGCATCAGCGTGGTCATCAGATCGGTATGGTCGGTCAGGGTATTAATTCGCTGTGCCGGTGTGCCTGGCCAGTGAATCACTAACGGCACCTGAAGATGACCGTGGGACCAGTCAAAGGTTTCTTCCTCTTCGACCAGCGGAATGCCCCGACCGGCAGTAATAATCACCACCGTATTGTCCAGCTTGCCGGACGCTTTCAGCGCATCAAGAACGCGGTTAATCTGGTCATCGACATTACCTGCCGCGCGGCTATATTTCCGTGCAAATGCTTGCTGGTTGCTGTCGTCAATGTTGGTGCCATTGAAAGATACCCATGAGAACCAGCGATTATCTTCTTGCGCGTAGCGGCTCAGCCAGTTGATCCACTGTGTAGCAGTCTGCTCATCGGATTGCGTGCGAACGCTCGGCATTGAGAAGTCTGACAACAATGCCTGACGATACAACGGGCTGGTAAAGCCATCGGATGAGAATAACCCCAGTTGATATCCTTGCTGGTTAAGCGCGGTAATTAATGCCGCAGGTGTACGGGTCGACAGAATGCCGTCCATATAACTTGGCGATATGCCATAGAACAGGCCAAAGATGCCGTTGTCGGTCGTGTTGCCGGAACTCATATGGCGCGTGAACGAAATATTTTGTTCCGCAAAGCCTGCCAGCGCAGGCATCTGCTTCTCAAAGCGTGAGTAGTTCAGTCCATCGACAGTAATCAGCAAGACGTTTTGCCCGGTGCCCATATCGCGGTAGCGCAGTTCGCTTAACGGATACTGTACGGAAACAGCATCTGGATTGCCTTGCTCAATAAGACGGCGTTGATACTCTTGTGCATCAAGCAAGCCATGCTTCTCAAGAAAACGTCGCGCCGTCATCGGGTACGAAAGCGGCAGGTTGGCGCGCTGCATGGTGATCGGGCGATAGAAGTTAGCATCGGCCCAAATATAAACCACATGCGAGGCAATAAAGGCGATGAATAAGAATGCGGCCAGCGGACGGGCGAAGCGCCGACGACGTGTCAGGCTGCGCAGCTTTTGCCAGCTCCACGTCGCAAATACCAGTTCAAGCAATAATATTACCGGCACACTGATGAACATCAGCTGCCAGTCGCGCGCCATCTCATTTTCGTCCGGGTTGATAACCAACTGCCAGACGATGGGATTAAGATGGAGATGGAAACGGGTAAAGACTTCGCTATCGATCAGTAATAGCGTCATTCCCGCTGTTGCCAGAATGACGGACAAAAACCTCATCAGCCTCTGGGAGCCGACAATAAAGGTCAGCGGGAAGAGGATCAGCAAATAGGTGGCGAACACCAGAAAGCTGAAATGACCGATAATGCTTACGTAGGAATAAATACGACCCGCAAGCGTTGTCGGCCAGTCGGCGATAAACAGGTAACGGCTGCCAATGACGAGCGAAAGCAGAATATTGAACAGTGCAAACCAGTGCCCCCAACTGACCATCTGGGAGACTTTTTCACGGTAGCGCTGACGATGAGTTACCATAACCTGTTATCTGTTTCCCTTAGTGCGCTTTGTCTTCGTTGATAGAGGACTGTAAGGCGCGGGCAAAAGAGTTGGCAATCGCCTGGCGCTGAGCCGGGGCAATGCTGGTGTTGATAAGGTTGGTGACCATATTGCCTAACACCATCAGGGAAAGGTCGGTCGGAGCCTTATGTTTTTCCAGTACGTTGAGCAGCTCTGCGAGCAATTGTTCAACCTGTTCATCACTGTAGCGGGAAATTTGTGGCATAAATCGAAATCAGTTAGTTGATGAAAGGGCAACATATTACCGTAGCAACGGTTTTTTTTCTGCTTTTTTATACTTTAAATCATTCGCGTTACGCCACCTTCTGTAAAATGACCGCCATCTTTTATTGCGTCGCTTAACCAGCGGTGGTTGAATACCGCCCGGTCTAAAAGGAGAGTTTATCATGAGTCTGGATATCAACCAGATTGCTCTGCACCAGCTTATCAAGCGTGATGAGCAGAACCTTGAGCTGGTGCTGCGCGATTCATTGCTGGAACCGACGGAAACCGTCGTTGAGATGGTGGCGGAGCTGCATCGTGTCTATAGCGCCAAGAATAAAGCCTACGGTTTGTTTAGCGAGGAGAGTGAACTGGCGCAGACGCTGCGCTTACAGCGTCAGGGCGAAGAAGACTTTCTGGCATTTAGTCGGGCAGCAACTGGTCGCCTGCGTGACGAACTGGCGAAATATCCTTTTGCTGACGGCGGCTTCGTGCTGTTTTGTCACTATCGCTATCTGGCGGTTGAGTATTTGCTGATTTGCGTACTGAACAATTTAAGCAGTATGCGCGTTAACGAAAACCTCGACATCAACCCAACCCATTATCTCGATATTAATCATGCTGATATCGTTGCGCGTATCGATTTGACCGAGTGGGAAACCAATCCAGAATCGACCCGTTATCTCACTTTCCTGAAAGGGCGAGTAGGGCGCAAAGTGGCTGATTTCTTTATGGACTTCCTCGGTGCCAGCGAAGGATTGAATGCGAAAGCGCAAAACCGTGGACTGTTACAGGCGGTCGATGACTTTACCGCCGAAGCGCAACTGGATAAAGCAGAACGGCAGAACGTTCGCCAGCAGGTTTATAGCTACTGTAATGAGCAATTGCAGGCGGGCGAAGAGATCGAGCTGGAGTCGCTGTCGAAAGAACTGGCGGGCGTCAGCGAAGTGAGCTTCACGGAATTTGCGGCTGAAAAAGGCTATGAACTGGAAGAGAGCTTCCCGGCAGATCGTAGCACGCTGCGTCAGTTGACTAAGTTTGCCGGTAGTGGTGGTGGCTTAACCATCAACTTTGATGCAATGCTGTTAGGCGAACGGATTTTCTGGGACCCGGCGACCGATACCCTGACCATTAAAGGCACGCCGCCGAACCTGCGCGATCAATTGCAGCGCCGGACGTCCGGCGGCAATTAATCGGTTTTGTGTTATGAATGCCAGATGCGGCGTGACGCCTTCTCTGGCCTGCAAATAACGGTAATACCTGTATGCCTGATAAGACGCACTGCGTCGCATCAGGCATAATCTGCGGATACAAAAAACCCCGCCGGAGCGGGGTTTTTTACAACTTATTCAGCAATTAAGCGCGAACGAAGTCGATGTGCTGCAGCTTCGGTTTGTACGGGTGACGCTGTACATCCTGAGCTTTAACTTTGATTTCTTTACCGTCAACAACGATGGTCAGAACTTCGCTGTAGAATTCAGCTTTAACTTGCATGTTCATGACTTTGTCGTGATCCAGCTCGATAGCCAGCGGCGCTTCTTTGCCACCGTAGATGATTGCCGGGAACTTGTTAGCGGCACGCAGGCGGCGGCTCGCACCCTTACCCTGCTCTTTACGTACTTCTGCGTTAATAGTAAACATTTCTTTCTCTCTTAAATTAATCCTGCTACAGGCGACCCAGCAACAGGTAAGTGATCTGCTTTGCGTATGCAAAAGCGGGCGAGATTCTATACTCAATCGCCTTATACATCAATCAAAACTACCATTAACCGCGTAATTCATGCGCCCGACGAAAACGACCTTCGTAATCGAACACTTTTTCACGCACTTGCCAGTACTGACCTTTCATGCGGGCAACAACAAAATCCGGATGGCGCAGTAACGCTTGCTGGGCGAGGATATCGGCAGCGGTGATCCAGCGCAGAGGGATGCCCGGTGTGCGCGTATGCGGGCGGATAAAAAGTTGTTCGAAGGCGGTACGCTGGGCGGGCGTTTGTAGACGGAAACGCTCACTCACATCCGCGCCGTCTTCATCGTAATAGGTGATTTTCAGCCATTCGCCTTTCTCGTCGTGACCATGCTGCAAAGACATGCCGCTACAGCGTAATACCAGCGCGTCTTTGAGTCGTAGCGCCGCTTTTAACATGTCGTCTGGATCAACCAGTACCGTGTCACATTCGCGGCAGCGTCGGGCGGCAATATCGTTTTCCGCGTTACATTGTGGGCAATTTTTAAAACGGAAACGGAAGTCACACTGTTCGCGATGACCGTCGTCATCTTCAAACCACCCCTGACAGCGACGACCAAAGTGTTCAATCAATGTACCGTCGGCGGTCGTTTTGCCCCAGAAGGTGTTGGCAAAACCGCAGGCAGGGCAGAAAACCTGTACCGGAACGTTGTCACTTTTGCCTTTTGGGGTGCCAACTTCTGGCGCGTAGAGATCGTGAGGATTACCCGCATAATCAAGAATTAAGCAATCAGTCTTGCCGGGCGCCAGACGCAGACCGCGTCCGACAATTTGTTGGTAAAGACTCACTGATTCAGTAGGGCGCAGGATGGCGATAAGATCGACGTGCGGGGCGTCAAATCCGGTGGTCAGTACCGCAACGTTGACCAGATAGCGAAAACGCTGGGCTTTAAAATCTTCAATTAATACATCACGTTCAGCGCCGGGTGTGTCACCGGTAATGAGTGCTGCATCTTCGGCGGGCAGCAATCCCACAATCTCTTTTGCGTGTTCAACCGTCGCGGCGAAAATCATCACCCCTTTGCGCGTTGCGGCGAACTCCATAATCTGGCTGATGATGTGCGGCGTAATACGTTGTTGTTTTTTCAGCTCGCGGTTGAGATCGGCTTCGCTGAACAGCCCATTACTCTGTGCCTGCAAGCGGCTGAAATCGTATTGCACTACCGGCATATCAAGCCGTTCTGGTGGCGTCAGATAGCCGTGTTTAATCATATAACGCAGCGGCAGCTCATAAATGCAGTCACGGAAAAGGGCTTTCTCGTCGCCACGTACCATGCCGTGATAATGGAACTGGTAGATCCAGCCTTTGCCCAGCCGAAAAGGCGTGGCGGTCAGCCCCAACAGGCGTAAGTGGGGATTCACTTTTGTCAGGTGAGTAAGGATTTGCTGATACTGGCTCTCTTCATCGTCGCCAATGCGGTGGCATTCATCGACAATCAACAGCGAAAATTCACCCTGAAAGGCATCGAGATTGCGTGCGACCGACTGCACGCTGCCAAACACCACTTTACCGTGGCTCTCTTTACGCTTCAGCCCGGCGGCAAAAATATCGGCTTCCAGCCCCAGAGCCTGATATTTTGCATGGTTTTGCGCCACCAGCTCTTTGACGTGCGCCAGCACCAGCACGCGACCACGCGCCAGCCGTGCCAGTTCCGCTATCACCAGGCTTTTACCTGCACCAGTAGGCAGCACGATAACGGCAGGAGTTTTATGACGACGAAAATGGTTGAGCGTGGCATCCACGGCTTCTTGCTGATATGGACGGAGTGTAAAAATCATGGTCTCGCGTAGGTAGATTATTCTGCTAATAGTATGCCACGGATCTTTTTCTCTTGAGGGAAGTTATTAGACCGCTATACTGGGCGAACAACAGTTCAGATTTTCGGGTCATTACCCGACCTCCGTTTTTTACAGGCAAAATCACACACATGCGACTTGATAAATTTATCGCACAGCAACTCGGCGTTAGCCGTGCTATTGCCGGGCGTGAAATCCGTGCCACTCGTGTCACCGTCGATGGCGAAATCGTCCGCAATGCAGCGTTTAAACTGCTCCCTGAACACAGTGTGGCTTACGATGGAAACCCGCTGGCACAGCAACACGGACCACGTTACTTCATGCTCAATAAGCCTCAGGGCTATGTTTGTTCTACTGACGATCCGGATCACCCAACGGTGCTCTATTTTCTGGATGAACCTGTGGCGTGGAAACTACACGCAGCAGGGCGGCTGGATATCGACACTACCGGCCTGGTGCTGATGACTGACGATGGTCAGTGGTCGCACCGCATTACTTCTCCACGTCATCATTGCGAGAAAACCTACCTGGTGACGCTGGAGTCCCCGGTGGCAGCCGATACGGCAGAGCAGTTTGCTAAAGGCGTGCAGTTACATAACGAAAAAGATCTCACTAAGCCTGCTGTGCTGGAAGTGATTACGCCGACGCAGGTACGTCTGACCATCAGCGAAGGGCGTTATCATCAGGTGAAACGCATGTTCGCCGCCGTGGGTAACCACGTGGTTGAGCTGCATCGTGAACGTATTGGCGGCATTACGCTGGATGCTGATTTAGCACCCGGTGAATATCGTCCATTAACTGAAGAAGAAGTTGCCAGCGTCGTCTAACACTTTAATAACTTTCAGGAGCCCGTTGTGACCACCCGACAGCATTCGTCGTTTGCTATTGTTTTTATCCTTGGCCTGCTGGCCATGTTGATGCCGCTGTCGATTGATATGTATCTGCCCGCGCTGCCAGTGATTTCTGCGCAGTTTGGTGTGCCAGCGGGCAGTACGCAGATGACCCTGAGTACCTATATTCTGGGTTTTGCGTTGGGGCAGTTAATCTACGGGCCGATGGCAGATAGCTTCGGGCGTAAGCCGGTGGTTCTTGGCGGTACGCTGGTATTTGCTGCGGCGGCGGTGGCGTGTGCACTGGCGCAAACTATCGATCAGCTGATTGTGATGCGTTTCTTTCACGGGCTGGCAGCGGCGGCGGCCAGCGTGGTCATCAACGCCCTGATGCGCGACATCTACCCGAAAGAAGAGTTCTCGCGGATGATGTCGTTTGTCATGCTGGTAACGACCATCGCGCCTCTGATGGCGCCGATTGTTGGCGGCTGGGTGCTGGTGTGGCTGAGCTGGCATTACATTTTCTGGATCCTCGCCGTGGCGGCGATTCTGGCTTCGGCGATGATCTTCTTCCTGATCAAAGAAACGTTACCGCCGGAGCGTCGTCAGCCGTTTCACATCCGTACCACCATTGGCAACTTTGCCGCACTGTTCCGCCATAAGCGCGTCCTGAGTTATATGCTGGCCAGCGGTTTCAGCTTTGCCGGGATGTTCTCATTCTTAAGCGCCGGACCGTTTGTCTACATTGAAATTAACCACGTCGCGCCGGAAAACTTTGGTTATTACTTTGCGCTGAATATTGTTTTCTTGTTCGTGATGACCATCTTTAACAGTCGCTTTGTTCGCCGCATTGGCGCGCTGAATATGTTCCGGTCGGGGCTGTGGATTCAATTTATTATGGCAGCGTGGATGGTCATCAGTGCGCTGCTGGGGTTGGGGTTCTGGTCGCTGGTGGTTGGTGTGGCGGCGTTTGTGGGCTGCGTGTCGATGGTGTCATCCAATGCGATGGCGGTCATTCTGGATGAGTTTCCCCATATGGCGGGAACGGCATCATCGCTGGCAGGAACCTTCCGCTTTGGTATTGGCGCCATTGTCGGTGCATTGCTCTCCCTTGCGACCTTTAACTCCGCATGGCCGATGATCTGGTCGATTGCGTTCTGTGCGACCTGCTCCATTCTCTTCTGTCTGTACGCCAGTCGGCCGAAAAAACGGTGATCTATTGCACAACGGGGAAGCTAAAAGGCTTCCTTTGTTGATGCATATCAACCGCAAATCTATCAGCCTCCCGTCATTTGTTTATTTTATGTAAAATCAATTTGTGTAAAAAGTCACATCATTGTAGTTAAAAAGGTTGAGTTAGATCGCAGAAACGGGTACATATAGCCCCGCAAACGTGACCACGCCCGCAGATATTATTTAAATCAGAGCCATAGAGGCCACGCAGGCGAGGCATCAATCTTTACGATCTGTTTAAAGACGGGTTGTTGTTGATGTGTTAAAATTGATGTAAACAAATTGTGAAGTAAATGTGCTTCCGGGGAAAATAAGTGACTTCATTACAACTCTCAATCGTCCATCGACTGCCGCAGAACTATCGCTGGTCTGCTGGTTTCGCAGGTTCGAAGGTTGAACCGATTCCGCAAAATGGACCGTGCGGTGACAACAGCCTGGTGGCGCTTAAATTGCTTAGCCCGGATGGTGATAATGCATGGTCGGTGATGTACAAACTAAGCCAGGCGTTAAGCGACATTGAAGTTCCATGCTCGGTACTGGAGTGTGAAGGTGAGCCGTGCCTGTTTGTAAATCGCCATGATGAGTTTGCGGCGACATGCCGATTGAAAAATTTTGGTGTGGCAATTGCCGAGCCCTTCTCAAATTACAATCCTTTTTAAGCGTCAGCTTAACGCCAGTAGCTGACGCGTATACTCCTGCTGTGGTGCGGCAAATACGCGCGCGCACGGTCCTTGTTCCACCACTTCCCCCTGTCGCAGTACGATAACCTGATGACATAGCGCGCGGACAACGTGTAAATCGTGGCTGATAAACAAATAGGCCAGTTGATGCTTTTGTTGCAATGATTTCAATAGCGTCAATATTTGCGCCTGTACCGTTTTGTCGAGCGACGATGTTGGCTCATCAAGAATGATCAGTGAAGGCTTAAGAATCAACGCTCTGGCAATCGCTATGCGTTGTCGTTGCCCCCCGGAAAACTCTGCCGGATAGCGGTGGCGTGTTTCAGGATCTAACCCCACTTCATGCATCACGGCTTTCACTTGTTCTTCGCGTTGTGCGGCAGAAAGCGTCGGCTGGTGAACCCGCAACCCTTCCTCAATTATCTGCAATACGTTGAGTCGTGGGTTGAGCGAGGAGTTTGGATCCTGAAATACCACCTGAATGCGATGACGAATAGGTAACAGCTGGCGGCGATTTAAATTTTGCAGTGGCTGACCGTCAAAGATAATGCTGCCCTGAGAGTTAATCAGTCTCAGCAGCGCCAGTCCCGTCGTGCTTTTCCCGGAACCTGACTCGCCTACTAAACCCAGTGTTTCACCCGCCCGTAGCGTAAAACTGATGTTTTTCACCACCACATTATGATCCACAATGCGCTTCAAGATCCCTTTACGAATGGGGAAGGCAACCTGAAGCTGTTCAACATCTAGCAACGTTGAGGCAGGTTCTGGCAATGGCACCGGGTCGCCTGACGGTTCACTGTTGAGTAGCTTTTTTGTGTAAGGATGTGTGGGTGAGGCAAATAGCGTAGCGGCGTTATTTTGCTCGACACAGCGACCGTTTTGCATTACCGCCACGCGGTGGGCCAGTTTTCTGACAATGCTGAGGTTATGAGTAATAAACAGCATACCCATATTCAGCTCGCCTTGCAGTTCGCGCAACAGCTGTAAAATCTGCGCCTGGACAGAGACGTCCAGCGCGGTGGTCGGTTCATCGGCAATTAATAATTCCGGGCGCGTTAATAGCGCCATTGCAATCATCACCCGCTGGCGTTCGCCGCCTGAGAGCTGATGAGGGTAATCTGCCAGTCGTTTTGCTGCCTGACGGATACCGACGCGATCAAGGCAATTTAATATCTCGCCACGTGCCGCTTCTCGTCGCATCCCGCGATGGAGTGAAAGCACTTCATAAAGCTGTTTTTCCAGAGTATGCAATGGATTTAACGACACCATTGGCTCCTGGAAGATCATGGCTACCTTATTACCGCGTACGCCGCGCAACGTTTGCTCGCTGGCATGAAGTAGCGATTCGCCATGAAAACGAATATCTCCAGCAAGATATTCTACCGGCGGGGAAGGGAGCAGACGTAAAATCGACAGCGCAGTAACGCTCTTGCCAGAACCTGACTCGCCCACCAGCGCCAGCGTTTCGCCAGCCTCAATCTGTAGTGAAACATCATTCACTACGGTACGGACAGTTTGCTGATGGCGAAAACCCACCGACAAGTTTTCAATCGCTAACAGAGTTTGCGTCATACTACACCGCCTTATTAGGAGCAAATGCATCGCGGACGGCTTCACCAATAAAAATCAGCAAAGACAACAATATCGCCACCGACAAGAAGGCGGTGATCCCAAGCCACGGGGCCTGAAGGTTATTTTTCCCTTGTAACAGCAGTTCGCCGAGTGACGGTGAACCGAGCGGCAGACCGAAGCCGAGGAAATCGAGTGAGGTCAGGGTAGTTATTGAACTGCATAAAATAAACGGTAAAAAGGTGAGGGTAGCGACCATGGCATTTGGCAACATATGACGCAGAATGATACTGCGATCGCTGACGCCAAGCGCCTGCGCCGCGCGGATGTAGTCGAAATTACGGGTACGTAAAAACTCCGCCCGCACCACACCGACCAGACTCATCCAGCCAAACAAGACGGTAATTGCCAACAGCCACCAGAAGTTAGGCTGTACGACGCTGGAAAGTAAAATGATCAAAAACAGCGTCGGCATTCCCGACCATACTTCAATAAAGCGTTGTCCCCAAAGATCGACTTTACCGCCGTAATAGCCTTGTAGCGCCCCCGCCAGCACGCCCATCACGCTGGAACAGAGAGTCAGCATCATGCCAAACAGAACCGAGATCCGCGTGCCATAGAGAATACGTGCCAGCACATCGCCGCCGTTGGCATCTGTTCCCAGCCAGTTTTGCCGGGAGGGGGGAGAAGGGAAGGGCTTATCGGTAGCAAAGTTGATACTGGTAGCACCAAAGCGAATCGGTGCCCACAGTACCCAGCCGTTATTTTCCAGCCGTTGTTTCAGCCACGGATCCTGATAATCTGCCTGGCTTGCCAGCAGACCGCCAAAATCGCTTTCGCTGTAGTTTTTCAGCAACGGGAAATACCAGCTGCCGTCATAACGCACCAGCAACGGTTTATCGTTGGCGATAAGTTCAGAACACAAACTCAAACCAAACAAGACGAGGAAAATCCATAACGACCAGTAGCCGCGACGGTTATGGCGAAAACGCGCCCAACGGGCCTGATTGACGGGGCTGAGTCGCGACATTAACGTCCCTCAAAATCAATACGCGGATCGACCAGCGTATAGCTGATATCACTGACGATATTCAGCAGCAGGCCAATCAGGGTGAAAATATACAAGGTGCCAAACATTACAGGATAATCGCGCGAGACGGTCGCTTCGTAGCCCAGTAAGCCAAGACCATTGAGTGAAAACATCACCTCAATCAGCAGCGAGCCGGTAAAAAACATGCTGATAAACGTCGCCGGAAAACCGGCAATCACCAGCAGCATGGCGTTGCGGAACACATGTTTCCAGAGAATATTTTTTTCACTTACCCCTTTCGCACGGGCGGTCACCACGTATTGCTTGCGCACTTCATCAAGGAATGAGTTTTTGGTCAGCATGGTCAGCGCCGCAAAGCCGCCAATCACTGTCGCCAGCACGGGTAACGTGATATGCCACAGATAATCAGTGATTTTCTGATACCACGGCAGCGAATCAAAGTTAGCGGAAACCAGGCCGCGTAGAGGGAACAGGTCGAAATAGCTGCCGCCTGCGAAGAAGACAATCAGCAGGATGGCAAACAAAAAGGCCGGAATGGCGTAGCCGATAATGATAAATGCGCTACTCCAGACGTCAAAGCGGCTTCCATTATAAACAGCTTTGCGAATGCCTAACGGAATCGACACCAGATAGATAATCAGCGTGCTCCATAATCCGAGGGTGATGGAAACCGGCAGACTGTCTTTAATCAGCGTCAGCACCGAGGCGCTGCGAAACAAGCTGTCGCCAAAATCAAAGCGGATGTAGTCCCAGAGCATTTTGAAGTAACGTTCGTGGATCGGCTTATCGAAACCGTAGCGATGAGTGATCTCGGCGATCACTTCTGGATCTAATCCGCGTCCGCCACGGTAATTACTGTCGCTGATATTGCCGACGCCCGTTTGCGCATGGCTGGCACGAACACCTTCACCGCCTGCGCCGGGTAATACTCCGGCATTACCAAACTCAATGGCGGCGATGGCCTGGTCGACCGGACCGCCAGGCGCAATTTGCACGATGAAAAAGTTGATGGTGATAATCGCCCATAACGTTGGGATCACCAGCAACAGACGGCGAATCAGATAAGCGCCCATCTACTCTCCCTGTTGTCTGGCTGACGGCAGTTTGGCCGCTTTATTGACGTCATACCACCAGGTATCGATACCGAGGCTGTAAATAGGGCGCACAGCGGGTTGGGAGAATTTATCCCACCAGGCGAGACGGTCTTCCGCCATGTACCACATTGGCAGCATGTAATAATTCCACGTTAATACGCGATCCAGTGCGCGCCCTAACGGCAGCAATTTTTCTTTATTTCCCTGCGCGGCAATAATCTGGTTGATCAGCGAGTCGATAACCGGACTTTGCACGCCGGGTGCATTATAAGTGGAGTTGATATATTCCGATGACCAGGAAATCTGTAAATCGGAACTGGGCCACGGCATTGCTCGCCACACGCGCGGCATCATGTCATAGTCGCGACTGCGCATTCGGTTGGTAATTTGCGAGTTATCCACCTTGCGAATGTCCATACTGATACCCAGCCGTTGCAGGCTGTGCTGGAACGGCAATACCCACTGACTATTGCTGCTTGAAGGCAGCAATAACTCAAAGCTGAGCGGTTGACCCGTTGTGGCATTTACGCGTTGCTGCCCCTTCAGCACCCAGCCCGCTTCGTTGAGAAGTTTGTCGGCTTTTAACAGGTTGTCACGATCGTAGCCATCGCCTTTGGATACCGGCGGCTGGTAGATTTGCGTGAAGACTTCTGGTGGTAACTCTTTTTTCATCGGCGCCAGAAGCACCAGTTCAGCTGCGTCCGGGTAATTTCTGGCCGCGTATTCGGTATTCTGAAAATAACTGTTCGTGCGACTCCAGGCATTGTAAAACAACGCCTTGTTCATCCATTCAAAGTCAAAGGCGAGAGTGATCGCTTCCCGGACCCGGCGATCGCTGAATACCGGACGCTGAATGTTAAACGCCAGCCAGCGCGTATCCTGTGCCGACTCGTTCTTTTGTTCGTCTTTGATAATGTATTTTTTGTCGAAATTTTTACCGGTATAGCGCGTGGCCCAGTTTTTGGCGTCGTTTTCCATACGCAAATCAAAAGCACCGGCTTTAAATGCTTCAAAAGCGACATTATCGTCGAGGTAATAATCGTAGCGAATGGTGTCGAAATTCCAGCGCCCACGGTTTACCGGTAAGTTTGCCGCCCAGTAATCTTTCACGCGGGAATAGACAATATTCTGCCCCATTTTCCAGGACGTAATTCGGTACGGACCACTGGCAAGCGGAGGCGTGGCGAGCGGGTCGCTAAGTTTGTGATCTTTCCAGTACTTTTCTGGAAACACCGGCAGCGAAAACAGACTCAGCATATCTTCTTTACCTGGTTTGGCTAATTCAATGCGCACGGTTAACGGCGCAATGGCTTTAACGGTAGTGCCTTTATAAACCAGACGAAATTGCGGCACGCCTTCGGTCATAAATTTTTGAAAAGTGAATTCAACATCGCGGGCAGTAATAGGCGAACCGTCATGAAAACGGGCGCGTGGATTAATGGCGACTTCCACCCAGGAATAATCGTCAGCATAGCGCGCGCTTTCGGCAATCAGCGGGTAATAACTGCCTGGCTCGTCATCGGAGGTGGTAAATAGCGTGTCGTACAACTGCTCGGTGCGTGCGCCGGGGTTGCCGCGCAATGCATAACGGTTGAAATTATCGAAGGTGCCGAGGGCTGACAACGTTATCTGCCCACCTTTTGGCACGGCGGGGTTCACATAATCAAAATGGTTGAAATTAAACGCGTACCGGGGTTCTCCCAGCACTGCAAAGGCATAGCTTTCCTTGATAGCCTGCGCCTGCGCACCAAAGGTGAACAGAGCGATAAACAGCAGCAGTATGCGCACAATCATCTGCAACGGATTTCCTTTTACTCATCATTAGCCGCAATCCGGCATACTTTCACTATGAATAATAAGGGACGCACGCACACCTTACCACTGTGGCGTATGAGGTTTCTCCAGCCAGCGGATAAAATCATCCAGCGGCAGGGGGCGACTAATCCAGTAACCTTGCAGGAAATTAACGCCACGTTCGCGCAGCCAGCGCGCCTGTTCCGGTGTTTCGACCCCTTCAGCAACTGTCAGCATATTGAGACGTTTCGCCAGCGTCAGCACCGCGTCAAGTACGGGTGAGGTGACCGTTTCCGTACCTATGGCGTTGATAAAGCCACGGTCAATTTTCAGGTAATCGAGCGTGAAACGTTCCAGATAAATAAGCGCGCTGTGCCCGGTGCCGAAGTCATCAATAGCAATTTCTACGCCGACTGAATGCAGCCAGGCGAAGAGTTGCGTGGCTTCTTGCTCTTTCAGCATATCGCGCTCGGTAATTTCCAGCACAATCTGGAAATGGTGTGCGGGCAGGGAAGTGAGCAGTTTTTGGATATCTGCTTTAAAGCTCTCGCTGTGCAGATGATCCGGCGCGATGTTAATGCCAAATTTCACGCCCACCGGCAGTATGTTTTCTAATTCTGCGGCATCACGAGCAATCAGCTCAAACAGATGCTGGGTGAGAGGTACAATCATCTTTTGCGATTCGGCATAGTGAATGAAGGCGTCCGGGGGAATTTCACCCACTACCGGGTGACGCCAGCGTAGCAGTACTTCCAGGCCAGTTACCCGCAGTGTTTGCGTATCAACCACCGGTTGATACACCACGTAAAATTGCTCACGTTTGATGGCCATCATAATTTCTCTGCCTGGGCGCATACGCACGCTCATCAGGTAATAGCAGAGCAGGCCAACGACAGTTCCACTCATACCACCCAGTAGAAACGCGTACCACACATCGTTCCATGTCCAGTCATCAGCATAAAGCCGAACGGTCAGCGGAAGGCCTGCAATTTTGGTTTCACGTACCGGCGTGCCGGTTAACTCACGGACGTTCATCAAATGCGACGTAAAAGTCGATAGCGCAGTATCACCAATAATGAGCGCGATACCGTTGAAATCTTGCTGGTGATAGCTATAGAAAATATACGGCGTCAGGTTCAGATTCAATGCTGCAAAAACGCCGCTATTTTTTAATAAAGGGTTACGATACCAGATGACGATCGTTGGTTTATTGGGCACCATCGGTGTGCCTGGCAATATTGCCATATCAATATCTTTGCCGATGTTTAGTGCCGGAATCAGTTCACTGAGTGGGATGTCCATCTCACCAGTTGCAGAAGAACAGAAGCTCTTTTTATCCTTTACCAGCACAAACGTTCGCACGTTCATGCTAAATGCTGCGCGTGCAGTCAGCTCCGGGTTAGCTTGCTGGCAGGTATCTAAGGTAAGCGGCTGGAGCCTGTCAGTGGTGGATTTCAGGTCGGCAAAATAGGTATTGAGATATTTTTGTACGTCGCTAATCAAGGTGTCGTATTTGACTTCGTGTTTATGCCAGGCCACTAAAAACTGAAGGCAGCTGACCAGTATCGCAATCATCACGCCCGCAATAATGCAGGTGAGCAGGATCTTACGTCCAGAAGAGGGAGCTCGTATGAACATGGTTCCGATAATATCCTGAAAATACGACAACACTAAAAGGAAAGAATGACGGGACTATAGCCTGGTTCAAGATGTGGAAACATCATTTTCTCGGATGAGAAAAACCAAAAAGCACTGCCTAAGCAGTGCTTTTCGTTAACTCGTCAGGATAGCCAAGGGATTGCATCCAAACGATTTATTAGCTACGGCTGAGAACCCGACGTGCTTCGTTGTAACGCTTCTTCCAGTACGGCTCATTCATGCTGGAAATAATTACACCACTGCTGGTGGATGCGTGAACAAACTGATTATTACCGATATAAATACCGACATGGCGTCCGGTTGAACCCGCGCGGAACAGGACTAAGTCGCCTGTACGCAAATTACTACGGGAAACTGATTTCCCCATTTCCTGCTGTTCATACGTTGAACGCGGAAGCTCTAAGCCAAATTGTTCACGGAATGTACGTTGTACGAAACCAGAACAATCGATACCTTTTTTGGTGCTGCCGCCCAGACGATAACGAACGCCTTTCCAGTCAGCATACTGATCCATAATTCGCGATTTCACGTCGACATTACGAACCAGGTTTTCAAATTCATCCTGAGAAGCTTGCAGTGATGATGTTTCACTACCCACTGCACGTGTCTCAGGATGCATATTCTTTGCGGTGTTGTTTGCACTACATGCAGAAAGCAGAACCGCTACTGCAATCGCGGGAATGCCGCGCAAGATATATCTCAAAATCGGTTGAGATTTGACCATGTTGTTTGTTTTCCCTTGAAGTCCTTAACGATAAATATCGTTATAAAAAATGCCAAGCGACACGAGACTAATTACCTGGGCATGTTGAAACAATTCCTTAAGGCCAAATCTGTGGACTAACGCACAAAATTATATGCTGTGAGGATAATTTAACGCCGAGGCAAAACGAGTCCGAGATTACCCGATTGGCGCGGTCTTGGCGAGCGGTTTTACATGATTTTTTATAAGAAAAAGTGATACAGAAAGTTAATAAGTGGGATTGGTCAATTAAAGAACGATTGTGCGAAAAACATGCAACCTATTCATTTGCTTAAAGAATGAGCATTGTATTCGATGAATGAAAGCAATCGTGCGCATCATCAGGATTATCCTTACTATAAAAATAAACCTGATGATGTTAATTACTGTGAGTTATTTGTTTTGGAAATGTTTGCTTTTTCCCGGTAGTGATTTGTCAAAAAAGGTGATTAATCGATCACTTAATGGCGTCAACAGCACCCAGGGTAAACCGATCAATATCACGGTCATGGAGCCGACAATGATATCGGTAAACCAGTGCGCGCCAATCATTACTCTGGGAAATGCAAAAACCACAAAAATAATAATGCCGATAAGACCTGCGACTTTTCCGAAATAGCGCCACATAAAGGCGGAAAAAATAAGTAACATCATGCCGTGATCGCCGGGAAAGCTATCTCGTGATGCATCTTTCGTGGGTACAGGTAGCAGTTCGCTGACGCGGTTAATATCTGTAAAGGTTAATGTCGGGCTGGCCCGTTTTACCGGAATTAATGCCTGACCCAGCTGGTTTAATACCACTGCGGTTAACAGCATGACCAGACCAATAATTACGATACGTCGTCTGCCAGGGGCATTTTCTTTCAGCCAGAAACTCAGCATCAACATTCCCATCGTCAGCAGTGAACAACCGTCGAAAGCGCGATTGTTGGTCAATGCAACCAGCCACAAAAAGGCCTTACTTTCGACCAGTTTCTGATTAAAGAAATAAAAAATATTCGTATCAATCGATAACCAGAATCCATGATTAACGGGTATGTACCAGGAAAGAAACAGCACGAGGCCGACAATGTTCAACAACACTATTTGCGGCAAATTTTTAATCATATTTTCTCTAATTATCTTACTGAAAAACGCAGGCAACCTTACGCGGTGGTCGCTAAACGAAGCTTCAACAGCGCGCTTTGTAAGGCGTTCCAGTCAGTTTCGCTACTGGAAATCAGCTCAATACGGCTATCCGGTGGTGCAACGTTTTGCGTTTCAATGTGCAGGTCATCGCCCTGACGGTTGATTCGCACAAGGCCTTCCGGAATGCGCATAACGCCTTTCACTCGCTCTACTGGTGCAAGTCGTGCCCATTCCAGAATGCCGATGGTGTCGAACACCGTATCAGCGTCGAATATCCAGCCACAGGCCTGATGTCCTTGTCCGCTGTTCAGACTGCGACGCCAGCGTTGATGTTCTGGCAGGCTTAACGCCGCTAACCCTTTTTTCACGCCATGCTGATGTGAATGGGCGGCGCTGGCAGGCAACTCAGTTAAATTGCGACGGGGTAAATCCAGAAGATGACCTTCAATTTGCCCATGTTCGCTGTGAATTAATTGCCGATCGCCACCATTTTGTTGCCACCAGCGTTGCAACGCTTGCTCGCTTTCGGGCGTCGCGCGGTCGGATTTATTGGCGACAATGATGTCTGCGGCAGCCAACTGGTCACGGAAGTTTTCATTATTGACACTTTTTTCATCCAACAGCAGGCGTGGATCGAGAATACACAACGTGGCGCGCAAGTCGATCCACGGTTCATAAACTGGTGCGGTTAACAGATCGAGGATCTGTTTCGGATGGCCCAGCCCGGTTGGCTCTATCAACAAGCGGTCTGGTTTTCCCTGACGCAGTAAGGTATTCAGACCTACCTGCATGGGTAAACCATTAACGCAGCACATGCAGCCGCCGGGGATCTCTTTCAGCAATGCGCCGCTATCGGCGAGCAAAGCGCCATCAATTCCGACTTCTCCAAATTCATTAACCAGCACCGCCCATTTTTCGTTGGGATCTTTATGGGCTAATAGATGAAGAATCGACGTGGTTTTCCCGCTGCCGAGAAAACCGGTGATGAGGTTGGTCCTGGTCACAGCGGCTCCGCAATACTCTGATAAGTTAACTGTGCGTTAATCCTGGCTAAAAAAGGCAGAAAAGAGAAGGGGAGAGCGGACGAAGACGGGCTTCATCCGCTTTAACCGCAGAAATCGTTAAATTTTGAGAGTGTTTAATAGCGCCTGATGCGCCCCAAACTGCGCGATTTGTTGCCAGGCTTGTTCGATAGCCTGCACAAAATGCGGGTTATTTGGCAGGTCATCACCGAAAACTTCACGCAGGGAAAGCAGGGCGGTTACGCGTTGTTCATTGCTGCTGCCCGCGACCAGGTCGCGAATTTTATCGCTAAGCGGATCGCGAACATCAATAGCATTTCCGGCATCATCAACACCGCTCACATAGCGCATCCAGCCAGCAACGCCTAATGCCAACAATGACCAGTTCGTTCCGCGCGCCTGATGTATGCGAATGCCTGCCAGCATACGCTGCGGTAATTTCTGGCTGCCATCCATCGCGATTTGCCAGGTCTTATGTTTCAGCGCCGGGTTAGCAAAACGTGCAATTAACTTATCCGCATATTGTGTTAAATCGACATCTTTGATCCGCAGCGTCGGCGCTTGCTCATCCAGCATTAATGTTCTGGCGGCATGGAGAAATGCGCGATCCTGCATACAATCACTGATATGGGCGAATCCTGCGAGATAACCCAGATAAGCGAGAAAAGAGTGACTACCATTAAGCATACGCAGTTTCATCTCCTCCCACGGCAGAACATCATTGACCATCTGCACGCCAGCGACTTCCCAGGCAGGGCGCCCCGCGAGGAAGTTATCTTCCACCACCCATTGGATAAACGGCTCGCAGCTAATCGCACAGGGATCATTCACGCCCAGATGCTGGCTAATTTCCGCCAGTGATTCGTCTGTTGCTGCCGGGACAATGCGGTCTACCATGGTTCCCGGAAAGCTGACGTGATCTTTTATCCATTCCGCAAGTTCTGGCGAACGTTTTTCCGCCATCCCCAGCACCGCGTTTTTCACCACATGGCCATTATCGGGAATGTTGTCGCAGGAGAGCACGGTAAACGGGGCAAGGCCGCGCTCACGGCGGCGCTTTAGTGCTTCGACGAGAATGCCTGGCGCGGAGTGAGGATCTTCGGGACTTTGTAGATCGTGAACGATACGTGGATTGCTGATGTCGAGTGTGCCGGTAGCCGGGTCGATGCAATAGCCTTTTTCGGTAATCGTCAGGGAAACAATCGCCACCTGCGGCTCGCAAAACTTCTCAATAATCGCCGCTAAGGAATCCAGTTTTGCATTCAGGCACTCGCGAACGGCTCCAATAATAATAGCCTGGTTGCCGTCTGCGCCTTTCTCTAACACGGTGTATAAATGATCCTGCGCGCGAAGCTGGCTCATCAACTGATCGCCACTGAACAGGCTGATTTCACAGATCCCCCAGTCGCCGCCCTGGGCATTCAGCACACGGTCGGTTAATAGCGCCTGATGCGCACGGTGGAAGGCTCCAAATCCAAAATGAACGATACGAGATTTCAATTGTTGCCGATCGTAGCGGGGCGAGTGTACATGCTGCGGGAGCGTAACGGAGGCGATTGTATTCATAGGAGTCACGTCTTAGTAACGATTAATTAACAACGACAGTGTAAAGTTATATGACAGCAATTGAAATTGGTCTGGATTGTTAATGCGATGAAGTGTGAGGGCGATCAATTTAGTGGTGAATATTGCGGGAGAACGATGTTCAGGAAGCGCAAAATAGAAGATTGGTATAATAAATTAAAAAAGGGACAGTCTGAGCCATCCCTTTTCTGATATCTGGCTGAAGTCAGTCAGCACGACCCATATAGCGGCGTTCTTCGATATGGATACGAATTTTTTCGCCTGGGCTTAAGTATTCTGGTACTTGAATGACCAGACCGGTGCTCAATGTCGCCGGTTTGTTACGGGCGCTGGCAGACGCGCCTTTGATGCCCGGTGCGGTTTCAACAATTTCCAGATCAACGGTTTGCGGCAGTTCAAGCGCCAGAAGTTGACCGTCCCAGGTCAGAACCTGCATATCCGGCATACCGCCTTCCGGCATAAACAGCAGCTCTTCTTCGATCTGATCTTTAGTGAAGGTATACGGGGTATAGTCTTCTTTATCCATAAAGACATATTCGTTGCCATCGACGTAGGAGAAGTCAACGTAACGACGGGTCAGCGTTACGGTGTCAACGATATCATCGCCTTTGAAGCGTTCTTCCACTTTCAGCCCGGTACGGACATCAGAAAAACGCATTTTGTACAGCGTAGCGGCACCACGGGCGGTGGGAGACTGAATATCAATATCCTTAACCAGCAGCAATTTGCCGTTGTAATTCAGTACCATACCTTTTTTAATTTCGTTCGCTCTTGGCATCGAAAAATTCCTGTTATCGAAAATGTCAAAAATATCGCGTCAAACTACTCGCGACGAGCCTTTCAGGCAAGTGGTATTCGCACTTTTGCTGGTGCAAAAAAGGTGGTACTGTGCGCGCTCATCAATCCGGTGGTTAACCTTAAGAGAACAACGTATGGAATGCCGTCCGGGTTGCGGGGCGTGTTGCACTGCCCCTTCAATTTCCAGCCCTATACCTGGTATGCCAGATGGCAAGCCCGCCAATACGCCCTGCATTCAGCTTGATGAACAGCAACGTTGTAAAATTTTTACATCGCCGCTACGTCCGAAAGTTTGCGCAGGTTTACAAGCCAGTGCTGAAATGTGCGGTAACACGCGTCAGCAGGCGATGACCTGGCTTATCGATCTGGAAATACTGACCGCGCCTTAAACATCTTTAATCCGCAGTAAGCAGAACAGAGTGGCGATAATCATCACCATCGCAAACCAGAACACGGCGTGATAATTCCAGATTTCGGCGACTATGCCCGCCACTGACCCCGCGATGATCCAGCCCACACGCGAGGTATTGGTATAGAGCGTGGTTGCTGAACCCGCCTGACCGGGCATCAGATCCTGAAAATAGAGCATCCCGATGCCACCCAGAATGCCAATAAAAATAGCATTCAGCAGCTGCAAGCCCAACAGAATGACAGGTGAATGCGCCATCAGCATACCTGCGTAAAAACAGACGCCACCCACGGCGGCAACGCGCATTAAGAAACGCTTACCCAGACGTTTGGCAAAATAACCCGCGATCAACATGGTCGGGATTTCCAGGCCTGCGGCGGTTCCCATCATCACGCCCGCCAGTTTCTCGGGAAGATGCAATTCGTTGATAATAAACAGTGGCATGTTGATGATGTACAGGCTATTTGACCCCCACATCAACGTACAAATGACAAACAGCAGTAGCGTATCGCGACGATTACGGCGCGGCGCTTCAACCGTGCCGGTCGCCAGCGGAACCTCTTTTTGCATCGACGGTAAAAATAGCCACACCATCAGGCCGCAGACAATAAACGCCACTGCTGCGCTGAGATACATCACCGTAAAGCTGAACCCCATCGCCAGGGCATAAGCCAGCGGCGGACCAATGACCCATGCCAACGAAACCTGAGCGCGTAAAAAAGAGCTGAACATCACCGCTTCACGCCCGGTTTTGTCAGCGTGCTCACGGGCGAGAGCAAACATTTGCGGGTTGGCGGTAGAGCCAAAGCTACTAAGAAAGACACCAACGAACAGCAAAACAAAGTAGTTGCGGTTCCAGGCAAAAAGGATGCAGGCCAGCACGCCTAACAGGCAGCAAAAGACAATCAGTGATTTACGATCGCCACGCTTATCAGAGCGTCCGGCGAGAAACTGACTCACCAGAATCCCGATGACAGCACTGCCGGTAAAGAAGAATCCCACCATCGCCGGACGGGCGTGCACTTCATCGGTAAGGAATATACTGAGCGTCGGGGTTTGCAGAGCGCCCGCAATACCGGTGAGAAAGGCAACGATTAAAAACGCCGTCGATGTCAGGTCAAACGATTTCGCGCTGGAGACTGCGGGGGAGTTATGCATGCTGGTCGATCACTGAAAGATGGAGACGCGGAGTTTACGCTGCTTGTCAGAAAATAAACAGTCAGTGAAATCAAACTCGCCACGAATAATCAAAATGCCATTTCACTCTTGTTGATTGTCTGCTGACGCTGCTGAAATGAAATTGCTGGCAACGAGTTTTCCCGTCAGCAATTAGGAAAAATGACAAAAAATTGTGCAGCGCATCAAAATTTTGGTCATAAGTTTACAGCTTCCCTTGCGTGCTGAAACAGAAGTATTATGCTTTATTGAAACGTTTCAGCGCGATCTTGTCTTTAACCGTAAGCCAGGTTGGCGCTTTTTTTCTCATAGAAGCTGAATCGTTTCAATTCAGCAAGAGAGGAGAACTATGTTCCAGTTATCCGTACAGGACATCCATCCGGGCGAAAAGGCCGGAGACAAAGAAGAGGCGATTCGCCAGGTCGCTGCGGCGCTGGTGCAGGCCGGTAATGTAGCTGAAGGCTACGTCAATGGCATGCTGGCGCGCGAGCAGCAAACCTCAACGTTCCTCGGCAATGGTATTGCCATTCCCCACGGCACCACCGACACCCGCGATCAGGTGCTGAAAACCGGCGTTCAGGTGTTTCAGTTCCCGGAAGGCGTCACCTGGAGTGACGGTCAGGTGGCATACGTGGCGATCGGTATTGCCGCCAGCTCGGACGAACACCTGGGCCTGCTGCGCCAGCTGACCCACGTGCTAAGCGATGATTCCGTTGCTGAACAACTGAAGTCAGCAACGACTGCAGAAGAACTTCGCGCATTGCTGATGGGCGAAAAGCAGAGTGAGCAGCTGAAACTCGATAACGAAATGCTGACGCTGGATATTGTCGCCAGCGATCTGCTGACTCTGCAGGCGCTGAACGCTGCACGTCTGAAAGAAGCGGGTGCCGTTGACGCCACCTTCGTCACTAAAGCCATCAATGAACAACCTCTGAATCTCGGACAGGGCATCTGGCTGAGCGATAGCGCCGAAGGCAACCTGCGTAGCGCGATTGCGGTAAGCCGCGCGGCAAATGCTTTTGATGTGGACGGCGAAACGGCAGCCATGCTGGTGAGTGTGGCAATGAATGACGATCAGCCCGTCGCGGTTCTTAAGCGTCTCGCCGATCTGTTACTCGACAATAAAGCTGACCGTTTGCTGAAAGCGGATGCGGCAACATTGCTGGCACTGCTGACCAGCGATGATGCGCCGACTGACGACGTGTTAAGCGCGGAGTTTGTGGTGCGCAACGAACACGGCCTGCATGCTCGTCCAGGCACCATGCTGGTCAATACCATTAAACAATTTAACAGTGATATTACCGTGACAAACCTTGATGGCACCGGCAAACCGGCAAACGGACGTAGTCTGATGAAAGTTGTGGCACTTGGCGTTAAGAAAGGTCATCGCCTGCGCTTTACCGCCCAGGGGGCGGATGCTGAACAGGCACTGAAGGCAATTGGCGACGCCATCGCCGCAGGTCTTGGGGAGGGCGCGTAATGAGCAGACGTGTTGCTACGATCACCCTCAATCCGGCGTATGACCTTGTTGGTTTCTGCCCGGAAATTGAACGCGGCGAAGTGAACCTGGTGAAAACCACCGGTCTTCATGCGGCGGGTAAAGGTATCAACGTTGCCAAAGTTCTGAAAGATCTGGGTATTGATGTCACCGTTGGCGGCTTTCTGGGTAAAGACAATCAGGACGGATTTCAGCAACTGTTCAGCGAGCTGGGCATTGCCAACCGTTTCCAGGTTGTACAGGGGCGTACCCGCATTAACGTTAAGTTGACGGAAAAAGACGGCGAAGTTACTGACCTCAATTTCTCGGGTTTTGAAGTCACTCCAGCAGACTGGGAACGCTTTGTGACTGATTCTCTGAGCTGGCTCGGTCAGTTCGATATGGTCTGTGTCAGCGGCAGTTTACCGTCAGGCGTCAGCCCGGAAGCATTCACCGACTGGATGACTCGCCTGCGTAGTCAGTGTCCTTGCATTATCTTTGATAGTAGCCGCGAAGCATTAGTGGCAGGTTTGAAAGCGGCACCGTGGCTGGTGAAACCTAACCGTCGCGAGCTGGAAATCTGGGCAGGCCGTAAACTGCCTGAAATGAAAGATGTCATTGAAGCTGCACATGCGCTACGTGAACAAGGTATCGCGCATGTCGTCATTTCACTGGGTGCCGAAGGCGCGCTTTGGGTTAATGCCTCCGGCGAATGGATCGCCAAACCACCGTCAGTCGATGTCGTAAGCACTGTTGGCGCAGGGGATTCCATGGTTGGCGGCCTCATTTATGGCTTGCTGATGCGTGAATCCAGTGAACACACACTGCGTCTGGCAACGGCTGTTGCAGCCCTGGCGGTCAGTCAAAGCAATGTGGGTATTACCGATCGTCCGCAGTTGGCCGCAATGATGGCGCGCGTCGACTTACAACCTTTTAACTGACAGCAGGAGAGGCATAATGAAAACGCTGCTGATTATTGACGCTAATCTCGGTCAGGCACGCGCCTATATGGCGAAGACCCTGCTGGGCGCGGCGGCGCGAAAAGCAAAACTGGAAATCATCGACAATCCGAACGACGCTGAAATGGCGATTGTTCTGGGTGATTCCATCCCGCACGACAGCGCGCTGAACGGTAAAAATGTCTGGCTGGGCGATATTTCCCGCGCAGTCGCGCATCCTGAGCTATTCCTGAGTGAAGCCAAAGGCCATGCGAAGCCTTACACTGCGCCGGTCGCTGCGACAGCACCGGTTGTCGCCAGTGGCCCGAAACGCGTGGTTGCGGTGACAGCTTGCCCAACTGGCGTAGCGCACACCTTTATGGCGGCTGAAGCCATTGAAACCGAAGCGAAAAAACGTGGCTGGTGGGTGAAAGTTGAAACCCGTGGCTCCGTTGGTGCGGGTAACGCGATCACGCCTGAAGAAGTGGCAGCAGCGGATCTGGTGATTGTGGCAGCAGATATCGAAGTGGATCTGGCGAAGTTTGCCGGTAAACCAATGTATCGCACCTCTACCGGTCTGGCGCTGAAGAAAACGGCTCAGGAGCTGGATAAAGCGGTTGCTGAAGCGACGCCTTACGAACCGGCGGGTAAAGCTCAAACGGCGACCACTGAAGGTAAGAAAGAGAGTGCAGGCGCGTATCGTCACCTGCTGACGGGCGTTTCCTACATGCTGCCAATGGTGGTTGCGGGTGGTCTGTGTATCGCGCTTTCCTTTGCTTTTGGTATCGAAGCGTTTAAAGAGCAGGGGACGCTGGCGGCGGCGCTGATGCAGATTGGCGGTGGTTCAGCCTTTGCGCTGATGGTGCCGGTACTGGCGGGTTACATTGCCTTCTCCATTGCCGATCGTCCGGGTCTCACGCCGGGTCTGATTGGCGGTATGCTGGCGGTCAGCACAGGTTCTGGCTTCATTGGCGGGATCATTGCGGGCTTCCTGGCGGGTTACATCGCGAAGTTAATCAGTACGCAACTGAAACTGCCACAGAGTATGGAGGCGCTGAAACCGATTCTGATCATTCCGCTGATTTCCAGTCTGGTGGTCGGTCTGGCGATGATCTACCTGATCGGTAAACCGGTTGCTGGCATCCTCGAAAGCCTGACTCACTGGCTGCAAACCATGGGTACTGCGAATGCGGTTCTGCTGGGCGCGATCCTCGGTGGCATGATGTGTACTGACATGGGCGGTCCGGTAAACAAAGCAGCGTATGCATTCGGTGTGGGTCTGCTGAGTACTCAAACCTATGGCCCGATGGCGGCGATTATGGCGGCAGGTATGGTGCCTCCGCTGGCAATGGGGCTGGCAACAATGGTGGCGCGTCGCAAATTCGACAAAGCGCAGCAAGAAGGCGGCAAAGCAGCTCTGGTTCTTGGTCTGTGCTTTATTTCAGAAGGTGCAATTCCGTTTGCTGCCCGTGATCCGATGCGAGTGCTGCCGTGCTGTATCGTTGGTGGGGCGCTGACTGGCGCAATCTCAATGGCGATTGGTGCGAAACTGATGGCACCGCACGGTGGTCTGTTTGTTCTGCTGATCCCTGGCGCCATTACGCCGGTACTGGGTTACCTGGTGGCAATTATCGCTGGTACGCTGGTGGCGGGTCTGGCCTATGCCTTCCTGAAACGTCCGGAAGCGGACGTTGTGGCGAAAGCAGCATAATAAAACGTGAACCACAGGGCAGAAATTTTCTGCCCTGTATCATTTGATGAGTGCAAGGTGAGTGATAAATTGTTGACGGCAATTCTATGATTTTGAATGGTTTTATTTTCCAATAGAAAGCTGACACTCTCATCAAACAGTAACGTCATTTCCTCAAGGGCAGATTAATTTCTGCCCTTTTTTATTGTTTCCATTCTGTGCATCACTTCACAATTTCTTCGCTTTTTCTAAAACCGCCAATAATAGCGTTTTGTGAGCCTGTTCAAATCTGCTCATTTTGCCCCTCTGGCGGTAATTTACTTTAAGTAAAACATGCATACTATGAGCACATGTTTAAATATGAACACATGTTTAAACCGTCTTTGCAGTTATCTCTATTCTTGTGGATTGAAAGGGTTGGTAATTTTTTACCAGAGGACGTGCTATGCGCGAAAAGGATTATGTCGTAATTATAGGTTCGGCGAATATTGATGTCGCCGGATATTCACATGAATCATTAAATTATGCGGATTCCAATCCAGGGAAAATAAAATTTACTCCCGGTGGAGTAGGGCGCAATATCGCACAAAATCTGGCGTTGCTGGGAAACAAAGCCTGGCTACTGAGCGCCGTAGGCAGTGATTTTTATGGTCAATCGCTCCTGACACAAACCAATCACTCCGGTGTTTATGTCGATAAATGCCTTATTGTGCCTGGGGAAAATACATCGAGCTATTTATCATTACTCGATAATACCGGTGAAATGCTGGTTGCTATAAATGACATGAATATTAGTAACTGTATTTCAGCGGAATATCTCGCACAGCACCGTGAATTTATTCAGGGGGCAAAGGTCATTGTCGCAGACTGTAATATCAGTGAAGAGACATTGGTCTGGATTCTGGATAATGCCGCTGGCGTACCGGTATTTGTCGATCCGGTTTCGGCCTGGAAATGCGTCAAAGTACGCGAGCGATTAAGTCAAATTCATACCCTGAAGCCAAACCGTCTTGAAGCGGAAACCCTGAGCGGGATTGCGCTTTCCGGGCGTGAAGATGTAGCAAAGGTTGCCGCCTGGTTCCATCAACATGGCCTGAACCGACTGGTTCTGAGCATGGGTGGTGATGGTGTTTATTATAGTGATATCAGCGGCGAAAGCGGCTGGTCTGCACCGATTAAAACCAATGTCATTAATGTTACCGGAGCGGGCGATGCCATGATGGCGGGACTTGCTTCGTGTTGGGTAGACGGGATGCCGTTTGCCGAATCTGTTCGTTTTGCACAGGGATGTTCGTCAATGGCGCTCTCCTGTGAATACACCAATAACCCTGATTTATCGATTGCCAACGTTATATCGTTAGTGGAGAACGCAGAATGTCTGAATTAAAAATTTCCCCTGAATTATTACAAATTTCCCCGGAAGTACAGGACGCTTTAAAAAACAAAAAACCGGTTGTGGCGCTGGAATCGACCATTATTTCTCACGGGATGCCGTTCCCGCAAAATGCCCAGACCGCAATTGAAGTTGAAGAAACAATTCGTAAGCAGGGCGCTGTACCAGCCACTATCGCTATTATTGGCGGTGTGATGAAAGTGGGCTTAAGCAAAGAAGAAATTGAATTGCTGGGTCGTGAAGGACATAACGTAACGAAAGTTAGCCGTCGCGATTTACCTTTTGTTGTTGCCGCCGGAAAAAATGGCGCAACCACCGTGGCTTCCACCATGATTATTGCGGCGCTTGCCGGAATTAAAGTATTTGCCACTGGCGGTATTGGCGGTGTTCATCGCGGGGCGGAAAATACCTTCGATATTTCCGCCGATTTACAGGAACTGGCGCACACTAATGTCACCGTAGTTTGTGCCGGAGCAAAATCTATTCTCGATTTAGGCTTAACCACCGAATATTTAGAAACTTTTGGTGTGCCGTTAATTGGCTATCAGACCAAAGCATTACCAGCGTTTTTCTGCCGCACCAGCCCGTTTGAAGTCAGCATCCGTCTCGACAGCGCCAGCGAAATTGCCCGTGCGATGGCGGTGAAATGGCAAAGCGGTCTGAACGGTGGCCTGGTGGTGGCAAACCCAATTCCGGAACAGTTTGCGATGCCGGAAGAAAGTATTAACGCTGCAATTGATCAGGCAGTTGCCGAAGCTGAAGAGCAAGGTGTAATCGGTAAAGAAAGCACGCCGTTCCTGCTGGCACGCGTTGCAGAACTGACCGGTGGCGACAGCCTGAAATCCAACATCCAGTTGGTGTTTAACAACGCCATTCTGGCGAGCGAAATTGCCAAAGAATACCAGCGTCTCGCGGGTTAATTTCTGACGGGCAGAAAGCCGTCGCCCGTACTCATCATACAAACCGAAACCTGGCGCTGGCGCCGGGTTTACGGGCATGAAGGGAAAATCATTATGGATATAATGAGAAGTGTTGTGGGGATGGTGGTGTTACTGGCAATAGCGTTTGTGTTGTCAGTGAATAAAAAGAGCATCAGTTTGCGCACGGTTGGAGCCGCGCTGCTGCTGCAAATCGCCATTGGCGGCATTATGCTCTACTTCCCACCGGGAAAATGGGCGGTAGAACAGGCAGCATTGGGCGTCCATAAAGTGATGTCCTACAGCGATGCGGGTAGCGCCTTTATTTTTGGCTCTCTTGTGGGGCCGAAAATGGATGTCTTGTTTGACGGCGCGGGCTTTATCTTCGCCTTTCGCGTACTTCCGGCGATTATTTTCGTTACTGCGCTCATCAGCCTGCTGTACTACATTGGCGTGATGGGACTCCTGATTCGCATTCTTGGCAGTATTTTCCAGAAAGCCCTCAACATCAGCAAAATAGAATCTTTTGTCGCGGTCACCACCATTTTCCTTGGGCAAAACGAGATCCCGGCGATCGTAAAACCGTTTATTGATCGTATGAATCGCAACGAGTTGTTTACCGCAATTTGTAGCGGCATGGCGTCTATTGCCGGTTCGATGATGATTGGTTACGCCGGAATGGGCGTGCCAATTGACTATCTGTTAGCGGCATCGCTGATGGCGATCCCTGGCGGTATTTTGTTTGCACGTATTCTTAGCCCGGCAACCGAGCCTTCGCAGGTCACATTTGAAAATCTGTCGTTCAGCGAAACGCCGCCAAAAAGCTTTATCGAAGCGGCGGCGAGCGGTGCGATGACCGGGTTGAAAATCGCGGCCGGTGTGGCGACGGTGGTAATGGCGTTTGTCGCAATTATTGCGCTGATCAATGGCATTATCGGCGGAATTGGCGGCTGGTTTGGTTTTGCCAATGCTTCTCTGGAAAGTATTTTTGGCTATGTGCTGGCACCGCTGGCGTGGATTATGGGCGTGGACTGGAGTGATGCCAACCTTGCGGGTAGCCTGATTGGGCAGAAACTGGCGATTAACGAATTCGTCGCTTACCTGAGTTTCTCGCCATACCTGCAAACGGGTGGCACGCTGGAAGTGAAAACCGTGGCGATTATCTCCTTTGCGCTTTGTGGTTTTGCTAACTTTGGTTCTATCGGTGTTGTCGTTGGGGCGTTTTCGGCTATTTCGCCAAAACGTGCGCCGGAAATCGCCCAGCTTGGTTTACGGGCGCTGGCAGCTGCGACGCTTTCCAACCTGATGAGTGCGACCATTGCCGGGTTCTTTATTGGGCTGGCGTAATGCTCGATTTGTAGGCCGGATAAGACGCATCAATCGTCGCATCCGGTAATCGCGCTATTGCAAATCATTTTTACTGCATCATCCCGGAGAGTTTATTCTCCGGGTCCATCTCCAGCGCCAGTCCCAACAACTTCTTTCTATTTTTAATGAGATATCCTTTCTTATTTTTAATTAATAAACCGTCGTGAATGAATTGTGCGAGAACATATAAAAGATGTCGATAAGAAACGCCTAAATACTCTGCCGCTTGCGTATGCTTTTCGTGATAAAGATCACCTTCCTGCGAGAGTAATATAAATGCTGCCAGGCGATTCACTAATGGAAATGATTGATTCTGAGTTAAAGAAACAATATTGCGATAATTTTTATGACTTAAGGTGACGCAGAGTTTTCGTAAAAATAGCGTGTCGTTTAATAACAGCGGACGGTAATGTTTCATGGGGAGTGCAATACACCAACACTCTTCAATAGCCTGCACCGCACGTGGTTCATGGTCTTTATCGATTAACTCAATCTCGCCAATAAAACAGGGCGCGGCAAAGAAATCAATCAGCGACACGCGCCCATTGGCAAGCGTGGCGTAAAGCCTGGCGCGGCCTCGCGTCAGGTAAAATAGCCAGGACGGCTGTTGCCCTTCCTGCACAATGTAGTCACGCGCTAAAAAATGAAACAGCCGCGTATCGGCTGAAACATCCGTTAAAAAGCACTCATTAAATGCGGACTCACTAATCAGTTGCTGCTTAAGTTCATTATTGTGGATTTCTTTCACGATGTTTATCCGCTATGAGATTTCTCATATTTAGCATACGTACGCTGTTGTTAAGATTCAATCATCGGCCGGTGGAAATTTCTTTGTTGTAGCAAAAAATAACGCAACTGAAACAGAGGAAATAAACAATGGAAAAGAGGAAAATTATTCTGGATTGTGATCCGGGTCATGATGATGCTATTGCCATAATGATGGCCGCGAAACATCCGGCGATTGATTTATTAGGTATCACCATTGTGGCGGGTAATCAGACGCTTGATAAAACATTAATTAATGGTCTGAATGTTTGTCAGAAACTGGAGATTAATGTTCCGGTTTATGCGGGGATGCCGCAGCCAATTATGCGCAAACAAATCGTTGCCGATAATATTCATGGCGAAACCGGTCTGGATGGCCCGGTGTTCGAACCGCTGACCCGCCAGGCTGAAAGCACCCATGCGGTGAAATACATCATTGATACCCTGATGGCAAGCGAAGGCGATATCACTCTGGTGCCGGTGGGGCCGCTGTCAAACATCGCGGTGGCGATGCGTATGCAGCCCGCAATCCTGCCAAAAATCCGTGAAATTGTGCTGATGGGCGGCGCTTATGGTACAGGTAACTTCACGCCGTCTGCCGAGTTCAACATTTTTGCTGATCCAGAAGCGGCACGCGTGGTATTCACCTCCGGCGTTCCGTTGGTGATGATGGGCCTGGATCTCACTAACCAGACCGTGTGTACCCCGGATGTGATTGCGCGGATGGAAAGGGCCGGTGGCCCTGCCGGCGAACTGTTCCGCGACATCATGAATTTCACCCTCAAAACCCAGTTCGAAAACTACGGCCTGGCTGGCGGCCCGGTGCATGACGCCACCTGCATAGGTTATCTGATCAACTCTGATGGCATTAAAACCCAGGAAATGTATGTCGAAGTGGACGTTAATAGCGGCCCTTGCTACGGGCGTACCGTCTGCGACGAGCTGGGCGTTCTTGGCAAGCCCGCCAATACCAAAGTCGGCATCACTATTGATACCGACTGGTTCTGGGGATTAGTCGAAGAGTGCGTTCGCGGCTACATCAAAACCCACTAAGTGTTGATAATAAGACCGGATAAGACGCGTCAAGCGTCGCATCCGGCAACATTGTTACACCATCGGCACTAATGAAAGCGCGTTATCAGCAGACAGGGTAGGGTTATTTATGCTGCCGCTGGCGCGTGAAATTGCCGCGCAGGCCATCGCAAAACGGGCGCTGTCGCGGAAACTGTATCCTTCAAGAAAGCTATATACCAGGCCCGCCATAAAACCATCGTCAGCACCAAAACTATCGACTGTCGTATGCGCTGGCGCGGTCAGCAAAAATTGTTCGCCATCCTTTTCGCTGCAATAAACGGATTCATCGGGCAAATAAACAAACAGTTGCTGAACACCTTGCTGATGCAACGCATTCACTGCGGCATGACGGTCAGCATCGCTGGTGATCGCCTTTTCCCACAAAATTTCCAGCTCCGGTAAAGTGGGTTTCAGGGTGTGAATATGCGCCAGCCAGTGTTTGATTTTGCCCGCTTTGAATTCTGAAACGGTATCGACAAATACCGGAATTTCATCGGCGAGGGTAAAGACCCACTCCAGCGCCTCGGCAGTCAGGTTGCAATCTGCCAGTACTACGCCCGCATGACGAAGTAAATCACGTGACCCGTTCAATAATTGCGGCGTTAACTGTTCCAGCAGATGGGTATCATTAATCGCCAATACGGTTTGTTCGTCTTGATTGGCAATTGCCAGATACGTTGATGTGCTTTGACCATGTAAACGAACGCAGCCAGAGACATTCACTCCAGCACGGCGCGTCTCTTCTAAGAGCATCTCGCCATAAAAATCATTGCCAATCACAGAGAGTAAATGGACATCGCGGCCTAACAGCGCCAGATTGTGGGCGATATTGCGCCCAACGCCGCCTGCCGAACAATGAATCGTACCGGGATGAGAAGCCGCTTGTGGGTAACGGATATCCGCCATCCCGCGAATATCCATATTGATTGTCCCCACCACGACGCAGTATTCCTGCTCGGTGAGAATGTAACCTTTGCCTTTAATCCGCCCTTTGCGCATTAAATCCATAATATGCGCCGCAACGCGCGAACGACTGATTTGCAGCATATCCGCAATTTCGTTCTGCTGAATCAGCGGGTTACGCCGTAAAATTGCAAGGATCTCCTTTTCCCGGTTATTCATCTTCAGGCTACCGCTTTTTCAGTTTGTTGCGCTTTTAGCCAGGCGATCTCTTCTGCCCAGATATCCGGGTTGATGGTTTCAAGGATCAGCGGAATGCCGTCGAAACGGTCGTCCTGCATGATCCAGCGGAACGCATCATGACCGATATTGCCTTCACCGAGGCTATGATGGCGGTCAACGCGGCTGCCAAAGGTGCTTTTCGCATCGTTAAGGTGCATCCCGCGCAGATATTTAAAGCCGACAATACGGGCAAAATCTGCGAACGTTTTCTCGCATTCGGCTGGAGTACGCAAATCATACCCTGCAGCGAAAGCATGGCAGGTATCAATGCAGACGCCGACGCGGGATTTATCTTCCACGCCATCGATAATCGCCGCGAGATGTTCGAATTTAAACCCTAAGTTGCTGCCCTGACCGGCGGTGTTTTCAATCACCGCTGTCACGCCTTGTGTTTTATCCAGCGCAATATTGATGGATTCGGCAATGCGCGCCAGACAATCCTCTTCTGAAATCTGCATCAGATGGCTGCCTGGGTGGAAGTTGAGCAAAGAAAGTCCCAGTTGTTCGCAACGCTGCATTTCATCTATAAACGCATCGCGCGATTTTTCCAGAGCTTCAGTGACCGGATGTCCGAGGTTAATCAGATAACTGTCGTGGGGAAGAATTTGCGCCGACGTGTAGTGATATTTTTCACAGGCGGCTTTGAATTCATCGATGGTTTGCGTCGTGAGCGGTGCGGCACGCCACTGACGTTGATTTTTGGTGAACAAGGCAAACGCGGTAGCGTCGATTTCGGCGGCGCGAATTGCGGCATTTGCCAGACCGCCAGCAGCACTAACGTGCGCTCCAATGTATTTCATATGTGGACTCCTGTTAAACCCGCTGGAGGAAAACGGTAATGATAGCGGGTTAACAGGAGCAAGATGTAGTGGTTTATGCGATGACGCTTTGAATTACATAGTTAATCGCAGCACCACCAACAATCAGCCAGGCAAACAGTACCAGTGCCATCAGCAGAGGTTTCGCCCCGGCTTTTTTCAGCGCGCTGACGTGAGTGGTCAGACCCAGCGCCGCCATCGCCATTGCCAGCAGGAAGGTATCCAGCGTTACCAGCATATCCACCACGCTCTGCGGTAACAGGTGGAACGAGTTAAAGATGGCAACCACGATGAACAGGATGGCAAACCACGGAATGGTGATTTTGCTTTTCTCGCCGCCATTCGCAGGAGACAGCTGTTTAACACGTGCCGCCAGCAGGATGAGGAACGGAGCCAGCATCATCACGCGCAGCATTTTGGAGATAACTGCTGCGTTCTCAGCTTCCGGGCTGATGGCATGACCAGCTGCCACTACCTGCGCCACTTCGTGCATGGTAGAACCAATGTAGATACCGAACGTTTCCGGGCTAAACCATTGGGTCATCAGCGGATACATTGCCGGGTAGAGGAAAATCGCGATGGTTCCGAAGATAACCACGGTTGCGACAGCCACAGTCACTTTACTGGCTTCTGCTTTCACTACCGGCTCAGTCGCCAGTACCGCCGCAGCACCACAAATACTGCTACCGGCACCGATCAACCAGCTGGTGTGCTTATCCAGGCCAAACACTTTCTGCCCCAGGAAGCAGGCCAGCAGGAAGGTGCTGGACAGTGTCAACACGTCAATGATGATCCCACTAATACCGACATCGGCAATTTGTGAAAACGTCAAACGGAAACCGTAAAGAATAATACCCAGACGTAGTAAATGTTGCTTGGCAAACAGCACACCGCCGTCACAGCTTTTCCAGATATGCGGATATACTGTGTTGCCTAAAACCATCCCCAACAAGATTGCGAGAGTGAGGGCACTAAACCCGGCACCCGCAACAGCGGGAATGGAACCACCCCACAGGGCGACCCCGGTGATAACTGCACTCAGGGCTAACCCCGGAATGAAATGCCACAGTGTACGATGTTGTTTCTGTAAGGTGATATTCGTCATAACCCTCTCCTTTATCCGGGCATAAGGTTACGACTAACTGGTTTAAAAATAAAATTGATTATATATTTATAATTAATCTTTATAAGTGGTAAGCGACTATGCACATCACCCTCCGGCAGTTGGAAGTTTTTGCAGAAGTATTGAAAAGTGGATCAACCACCCAGGCGTCGGTGATGCTGGCGTTGTCGCAATCAGCAGTGAGCGCGGCGTTGACCGATCTGGAAGGGCAGCTAGGCGTGCAACTGTTTGATCGCGTGGGGAAAAGACTGGTTGTTAATGAACACGGGCGGCTGCTCTATCCGCGTGCGCTGGCGTTGCTGGAACAGGCCGTCGAAATCGAACAACTGTTTCGCGAAGACAACGGCGCGATTCGTGTCTATGCCAGTAGCACCATTGGTAATTACATACTGCCCGCTGTTATCGCCCGTTATCGCCATGATTACCCGCAGTTGCCGATTGAACTTAGCGTTGGTAACAGCCAGGACGTGATGCAGGCAGTGCTGGATTTCCGCGTTGATATTGGCTTTATTGAAGGGCCATGCCATAGCACTGAAATCATTTCTGAGCCGTGGCTGGAAGACGAGCTGGTGGTTTTCGCCGCGCCGACTTCGCCGTTGGCTCGTGGTCCGGTCACCTTAGAACAACTGGCCGCTGCGCCGTGGATCCTGCGCGAACGCGGTTCCGGCACGCGGGAAATTGTCGATTATCTGTTGCTGTCACATTTACCGAAATTTGAGATGGCGATGGAATTAGGTAACTCCGAGGCTATCAAACATGCGGTGCGTCATGGGTTGGGAATTAGTTGCCTGTCGCGACGGGTAATTGAAGATCAATTACAGGCTGGCTCATTAAGTGAAGTTGCTGTCCCTCTACCGCGCCTGATGCGTACGTTGTGGCGTATCCATCATCGGCAAAAACACCTTTCCAACGCGCTACGGCGCTTTCTGGACTATTGCGATCCCGCTAATGTGCCGCGTTAAATTGCGGTACAGGAACATGCTGGTGCTGTGTCAATTTCGTGACGCAGCGCCAGCGTCATGCATTCGCCAGAAAAGAGATAGACTGCTTTACTTATAATTCCTGGGCGATCATGAAGGTCTCTTATAAAAGCGCATTTCTACCGGAAGGATTGCAAATCGTCTGCTACAATCGCGCCTCATTTTTAAGATGGATAGCATTTTTGTATGGTTTCCGAAACTAAAACAACAGAAGCGCCGGGCTTACGCCGTGAATTAAAGGCGCGTCACCTGACGATGATTGCCATTGGCGGCTCCATCGGTACGGGGCTTTTTGTTGCCTCTGGCGCAACGATTTCTCAGGCAGGTCCGGGCGGGGCGCTGCTCTCGTATATTTTGATTGGCCTGATGGTCTACTTCCTGATGACCAGTCTTGGCGAACTGGCGGCGTATATGCCGGTTTCTGGTTCGTTTGCGACTTACGGTCAGAACTATGTGGAAGAGGGCTTTGGCTTCGCGCTGGGCTGGAACTACTGGTACAACTGGGCGGTGACTATCGCCGTTGACCTGGTGGCTGCGCAGCTGGTCATGAGCTGGTGGTTCCCGGATGTTCCCGGTTGGATCTGGAGTGCGCTGTTCCTTGGCGTCATTTTCCTGCTGAACTACATTTCGGTCAGAGGCTTTGGTGAAGCGGAGTACTGGTTCTCACTGATCAAAGTCACGACAGTGATTATCTTTATCGTCGTCGGCGTGATGATGATTATCGGTATCTTCAAAGGTGCGCAGCCTGTGGGCTGGAGCAACTGGACGATAGGTGAAGCACCGTTTGCCGGTGGTTTTGCGGCGATGATCGGCGTGGCAATGATTGTTGGCTTCTCCTTCCAGGGAACCGAACTGATTGGTATTGCAGCGGGCGAATCTGAAGATCCTGGGAAAAATATTCCGCGTGCGGTGCGTCAGGTATTCTGGCGAATCCTGCTGTTCTATGTGTTTGCGATTCTGATCATCAGCCTGATCATTCCGTACACCGATCCAAGCCTGCTGCGTAACGATGTGAAAGACATCAGCGTCAGCCCGTTCACGCTGGTGTTCCAGCACGCGGGGCTGCTTTCTGCGGCGGCGGTGATGAACGCGGTCATTCTGACAGCAGTACTGTCGGCGGGTAACTCCGGTATGTACGCGTCTACCCGTATGCTGTACACCCTGGCGTGTGACGGAAAAGCGCCGCGTATTTTCGCCAAACTGTCACGTGGCGGTGTACCGCGTAACGCGCTGTATGCCACGACGGTGATTGCCGGTCTGTGTTTCCTGACCTCCATGTTTGGTAACCAGACGGTGTATTTGTGGCTGCTGAACACCTCCGGGATGACAGGCTTTATCGCCTGGCTGGGGATTGCTATCAGCCACTATCGTTTCCGTCGCGGCTATGTATTGCAGGGACACGACATTAACGACCTGCCGTACCGTTCGGGCTTTTTCCCGTTGGGACCGATCTTCGCTTTCATTCTGTGTCTGATTATTACCCTGGGCCAGAACTACGAGGCGTTCCTGAAAGATACCATCGACTGGGGCGGCGTAGCGGCAACGTATATTGGTATCCCGCTGTTCCTGGCCATCTGGTTTGGTTACAAGTTGATTAAAGGAACCCACTTCGTGCGTTACAGCGAAATGAAGTTCCCGCAGAACGATAAGAAATAAGTTTCCACCCTTCCTTGTTAAGCCCTCTCAACCGAGAGGGCTTTTTCAATTCTATTTCCCTGATAAAACACGAGGATATAAAATTTAACATTTGGATTGATAATTGTTATCGTTTGCATTATCGTTACGCCGAAATCAAAAAAGGCTGACAAATCAGAGACTGTTCAAGCTTTCTGGGATGATCACCTGCATACAAAAAAGTCCACCGCGATGCTGCCGTACGCAAGGGGACGTGAAGAAGATGTGAGCGATAACCCATTTTATTTTCGTAGTTACCTCATGGAGATATGGAATGTTTAGGTTGAACCCTTTCGTACGGGTCGGGCTGTGTTTGTCCGCAATTTCTTGTGCATGGCCTGTGTTGGCGGTTGATGATGATGGCGAGACGATGGTTGTCACAGCATCTTCTGTTGAACAAAACCTTAAAGATGCACCTGCAAGTATCAGCGTCATTACCCAGGAAGACCTGCAGCGTAAACCAGTACAGAATCTGAAGGATGTCCTCAAAGAAGTGCCGGGCGTACAACTGACTAACGAAGGGGATAACCGCAAGGGCGTCAGTATTCGTGGCCTGGACAGCAGCTACACGCTGATTCTCGTCGATGGTAAACGCGTTAACTCCCGCAATGCTGTCTTTCGTCACAATGACTTCGATCTGAACTGGATCCCGGTTGATTCCATCGAACGTATTGAAGTGGTACGTGGCCCGATGTCCTCGTTGTACGGTTCTGATGCGCTCGGCGGCGTGGTCAATATCATCACTAAAAAAATCGGTCAGAAATGGTCGGGCACTGTTACGGTCGATACCACCATTCAGGAACATCGCGATCGTGGTGACACATACAATGGTCAGTTCTTCACCAGTGGGCCATTAATTGATGGTGTGCTGGGAATGAAAGCCTACGGCAGCCTGGCTAAACGTGAAAAGGATGACCCGCAAAACTCAACCACCACCGATACCGGAGAGACTCCGCGTATTGAAGGATTCTCCAGCCGCGACGGTAATGTCGAATTTGCCTGGACGCCGAATCAAAATCACGATTTTACCGCCGGTTACGGTTTCGACCGTCAGGATCGTGATTCCGACTCGCTGGACAAAAACCGCCTGGAACGCCAGAACTACTCTGTCAGCCATAATGGTCGCTGGGATTACGGCACCAGCGAACTGAAATACTACGGCGAGAAAGTCGAAAACAAAAACCCTGGCAACAGCAGCCCAATTACCTCTGAAAGCAATACCGTTGATGGCAAATACACGCTGCCGCTGACGGCGATTAATCAGTTTGTCACGGTTGGCGGTGAATGGCGTCACGACAAACTTAGTGATGCAGTAAACCTGACCGGTGGCACCAGTTCCAAAACGTCTGCCAGCCAGTACGCGCTGTTTGTGGAAGATGAATGGCGGATCTTCGAGCCGCTGGCGCTGACGACCGGCGTGCGTATGGACGATCACGAAACTTACGGCGATCACTGGAGCCCGCGTGCCTATCTGGTCTATAACGCTACCGACACCGTTACCGTGAAAGGTGGCTGGGCGACAGCTTTTAAAGCGCCTTCTCTGCTGCAACTTAGCCCTGACTGGACGAGCAATTCCTGCCGTGGCGCATGTAAGATTGTGGGTAGCCCGGATCTGAAACCAGAAACCAGCGAAAGTTGGGAGCTGGGGCTTTACTATATGGGCGAAGATGGTTGGCTGGAAGGGGTTGAATCCAGCGTTACCGTTTTCCGCAACGATGTGAAAGATCGTATTAGCATCAGCCGCACGTCTGACGTTAACGCTGCACCGGGTTACCAGAACTTTGTCGGTTTTGAAACGGGAGCGAACGGGCGACGCATACCGGTATTCAGCTACTACAACGTTAATAAAGCGCGGATTCAGGGCGTGGAAACGGAGTTGAAAATTCCTTTCAATGACGAATGGAAACTGTCACTCAACTACACCTATAACGATGGTCGTGATGTCAGCAATGGCGAAAACAAACCACTTTCCGACCTGCCGTTCCATACCGCTAACGGTACGCTGGACTGGAAACCGCTGGCGCTCGAAGACTGGTCATTCTATGTTTCTGGCCACTATACCGGGCAGAAACGAGCCGACAGCGCGACGGCCAAAACGCCGGGCGGCTATACGATCTGGAATACCGGCGCAGCCTGGCAGTTGACCAAAGACGTCAAACTGCGTGCGGGCGTGCTGAACCTGACTGATAAAGATCTCAGCCGTGATGACTACAGCTATAACGAAGACGGTCGTCGTTACTTTATGGCGGTGGATTATCGCTTCTGATGAGAAGATGCCCGGCGAACCGGGCTAAGTTTTACTTCAGTAAATGCTGCGCATGGAAGCGCAGATGATCCTCTATAAAAGAGGCAATGAAGTAGTAACTGTGGTCATAACCCGGCTGAATACGTAACGTCATTGGCCACGCTTTCTGGCGTGCGGCCTCTGCCAGCACCGCAGGCTGGAGTTGGTCGGCAAGAAACTGATCGCTATCACCCTGATCAATAAGCGTCGGGATCGCATCCTGCGCATTACTGGCGTACATCAGCGCGCAACTGTCCCATTCCTCCCAGTCATTTTTATCCTCGCCCAGATAGGCGCTAAACGCTTTGATTCCCCACGGGACGCTGCACGGATTCACAATCGGCGCAAAGGCAGAAACGCTGGTGTATTTACCTGGGTTTTTCAGCGCCATAATCAGCGCACCGTGACCGCCCATTGAATGACCGCTAATGGCGCAGCGATCGCTGACGTTAAATTGCGACTGAATCAGCGCAGGTAATTCATCACGCAGATAATCATACATCCGATAATGCGCCGACCACGGCGGTTGCGTAGCGTTAAGATAAAACCCTGCGCCCTGGCCTAAATCGTAGCCGTCATCATTGGCAACCTGTTCGCCGCGCGGGCTGGTGTCTGGCATTACCAGTACAATCCCCAGTTCCGCCGCTACGCGCTGGGCACCCGCTTTAGTGGTGAAATTTTCGTCATTACAGGTTAATCCCGAAAGCCAGTACAGCACCGGCGGCGGGGCGTTATCGCGGGGAGGCGGGAGAAAGATGCTGAACGTCATCGGACAGTTTAAGGTACTGGAGTCGTGCCGCCAGCGTTGTTGCCAGCCTTCAAAACAGCGGTGCTCTTCGAGCATTTCCATGCGTGGCTCCTTGTTATGTTGTTTGCAATTTTTTCATCATACCGTTTATTCAGTGTGTTGTGAGTAACTTTCACTTCCGCATATGCATAACGATGTTTTAACATCTACGGCTGAAAGGCAGCGGCAATTACAATAATTATCGCTGTGAATACTGGATTATGTGCGTCACCTCACGCACAATAATCAGGCTGCTAATCAGCTTAATAACTTTGCCCCCACGCAGGGCGGAGGCGTCACACCTGCAGGAGAAAATATAAATGCCATCACTCAGTAAAGAAGCGGCCCTGGTTCATGAAGCGTTGGTTGCGCGAGGACTGGAAACACCGCTACGCCCGCCCGTGCATGAAATGGATAACGAAACGCGCAAAAGCCTTATTGCCGGCCATATGACCGAAATCATGCAGCTACTGAATCTCGACCTGGCTGATGACAGTTTGATGGAAACGCCGCATCGCATCGCCAAAATGTATGTCGATGAAATTTTCTCCGGTCTGGATTACGCCAACTTCCCGAAAATCACCCTCATTGAAAATAAAATGAAGGTCGATGAAATGGTCACCGTGCGCGATATCACTCTGACCAGCACCTGTGAACACCATTTTGTCACTATTGATGGCAAAGCGACGGTGGCCTACATCCCGAAGGATTCGGTGATCGGTCTGTCAAAAATTAACCGTATTGTGCAGTTCTTTGCCCAGCGTCCGCAGGTGCAGGAACGTCTGACCCAGCAAATTCTCATTGCGCTACAAACGCTGCTGGGCACCAATAACGTGGCGGTCTCTATCGATGCGGTGCATTACTGCGTGAAAGCGCGTGGTATCCGCGATGCGACCAGCGCCACGACAACGACCTCCCTCGGTGGTTTGTTCAAATCCAGTCAGAATACACGCCACGAGTTTCTGCGCGCCGTGCGTCATCACAACTGATTAAAAGGCAGGAACCATGGAGCGCAACGTCACGCTCGATTTTGTTCGCGGCGTCGCCATTCTGGGGATCCTGCTTCTTAACATCAGCGCCTTTGGACTTCCAAAGGCGGCTTATCTCAACCCCGCCTGGTACGGTGCTATTACACCGTCTGACGCCTGGACATGGGCATTTCTCGATCTCATCGGGCAGGTGAAATTCCTCACGCTTTTTGCGTTGCTGTTTGGTGCGGGGCTGCAAATGCTGCTGCCGCGTGGCAGACGCTGGATCCAGTCACGGCTCACCCTGTTAGTCTTGTTGGGCTTTATTCACGGCTTGTTATTCTGGGACGGCGATATTCTGCTGGCTTACGGGCTGGTGGGCTTAATCAGCTGGCGGCTGGTGCGCGATGCGCCATCGGTAAAAAGCCTGTTTAATACCGGCGTCATGCTATATCTGGTAGGGCTTGGCGTTTTGCTGCTGCTGGGGTTGATTTCCGACAGCCAGACCAGTCGCGCCTGGACGCCGGATGCGTCCGCCATTTTGTATGAAAAATACTGGAAACTTCACGGCGGCGTGGAAGCCATCAGTAACCGTGCCGATGGCGTAGGGAACAGTTTACTGGCACTGGGTGCGCAGTATGGCTGGCAACTGGCGGGGATGATGTTAATTGGCGCGGCATTGATGCGTAGCGGTTGGCTGAAAGGGCAGTACAGCTTGCGCCACTATCGCCGAACCGGTTTTGTGCTGGTGGCGATTGGGCTGATGATTAACCTTCCTGCTATCGCACTACAATGGCGGCTGGACTGGGCGTATCGCTGGTGCGCCTTCTTACTTCAGATGCCGCGTGAACTGAGTGCGCCATTTCAGGCGATGGGTTATGCGTCGTTGCTGTTCGGCTACTGGCCGCAATTAAGCCGTTTTAAGCTGGTGCTGGCGATCGCCTGCGTCGGACGGATGGCGCTGACCAACTACCTGTTACAAACGCTGATTTGTACCACACTATTTTACCACTTCGGTTTGTTTATGCAGTTTGACCGTCTGGAATTGCTGGCGTTTGTTATTCCGGTATGGCTGGCGAATATCCTTTTCTCTGTTATCTGGCTACGTTACTTCCGTCAGGGGCCGATAGAATGGCTCTGGCGTCAGCTCACCCTCCGTGCTGCGGGACCTGCATTGTCCAAAACATCAAGATAACGATCTTGATCACATTCATTAACAAAATGGTTGTAACCGTTTCCATTGCTGTGACTCGATTCACGAAGTCCTGTATTCAGTGCTGACAAAATAGCCGCCAGCAAGCAGTAACCTACTGCAATCTCACAACAGGTAGTGAATATGATCACCATTCGTGATGTAGCGCGTCAGGCTGGCGTCTCTGTGGCAACGGTTTCCCGAGTGCTCAATAACAGCACGCTGGTAAGTGCAGAAACGCGTGAAGCGGTAATGAAAGCCGTAAGCGAACTGGATTACCGACCAAACGCCAATGCCCAGGCGCTGGCAACTCAGGTGAGTGATACCGTTGGCGTGGTGGTGATGGACGTTTCTGATGCGTTTTTTGGCGCACTGGTGAAAGCCGTCGATCTCGTCGCCCAACAGCATCAGAAATATGTGTTGATTGGCAACAGCTATCATGAAGCGGAAAAAGAGCGTCACGCCATCGAGGTGTTAATTCGCCAGCGTTGTAATGCGTTGATTGTTCATTCGAAAGCGTTAAGCGACGACGAACTGGCGCAGTTTATGGACAACATTCCCGGTATGGTGCTGATCAATCGCGTTGTACCGGGTTACGCCCATCGTTGCGTTTGCCTGGATAATCTCAGCGGTGCCCGAATGGCGACGCGTATGTTGCTGAATAACGGTCATCAACGCATCGGTTATCTTTCTTCCAGCCACGGCATTGAAGATGATGCAATGCGCAAAGCCGGCTGGATGAGTGCGCTGAAAGAGCAGGATATTGTTCCGCCGGAAAGCTGGATTGGCACCGGCACGCCGGACATGCCCGGCGGTGAGACGGCAATGGTCGAGCTGCTGGGACGCAATCTGCAACTTACTGCTGTGTTTGCTTATAACGACAATATGGCCGCTGGCGCACTGACGGCATTAAAAGATAATGGCATTGCGATTCCGTTACATCTCTCCATCATCGGTTTCGATGATATCCCCATCGCCCGTTACACCGACCCGCAATTAACGACCGTGCGTTATCCCATTGCTTCGATGGCAAAATTAGCTACTGAACTGGCCTTGCAGGGCGCAGCAGGCAACATTGATCCGCGAGCCAGCCACTGTTTTATGCCGACGTTAGTGCGTCGGCATTCTGTCGCAACACGCCAGAATGCGGCGGCGATCACTAACTCAACAAATCAGGCGATGTAACCGCTTTCAATCTGTGAGTGATTTCACAGTATATTAACAATGCGATAGCTATGATTGCACCGTTTTAACGTTGTAACCTATATGTAACAGTGAATAATCACTTTTATCGAGGTTATAGCGTCATAACAACAATTAAAGCCGTTTTCTGGAGCGTTACCGGGCATGGAAGAACGAATTTTAAAACGTGAGCTTCGGCGTTCAGTAACACTTCATTAACTATACTGCCCCGCCGAGCATTTATCTCAAGCACTACCCTGCATAAGAAAAACCGGAGATACCATGAATAAGAAGGTGTTAACCCTGTCTGCTGTGATGGCCAGCATGTTATTCGGTGCCGCTGCACACGCTGCAGATACCCGTATTGGTGTGACGATTTATAAATACGACGATAACTTTATGTCCGTGGTGCGTAAGGCTATCGAACAAGATGCGAAAGCCGCGCCAGACGTCCAGCTGCTGATGAATGATTCACAGAATGACCAGTCCAAGCAGAACGATCAGATTGACGTGCTGTTGGCGAAAGGGGTGAAGGCGCTGGCAATCAACCTGGTTGACCCAGCTGCTGCGGGTACGGTGATTGAGAAAGCGCGTGGGCAAAACGTGCCGGTGGTTTTCTTTAACAAAGAACCTTCCCGTAAGGCGCTGGATAGCTATGACAAAGCCTACTACGTAGGCACTGACTCGAAAGAGTCCGGCATTATTCAGGGCGATTTGATTGCTAAACACTGGGCGGCGAATCAGGGTTGGGATCTTAACAAAGACGGTCAGATTCAGTTCGTACTGCTGAAAGGTGAACCGGGCCATCCGGATGCAGAAGCGCGTACTACCTACGTGATAAAAGAACTGAACGATAAAGGTATCAAAACCGAGCAGTTACAATTAGATACCGCTATGTGGGACACCGCTCAGGCGAAAGATAAGATGGATGCGTGGCTGTCTGGCCCGAACGCCAACAAAATCGAAGTGGTTATTGCCAACAACGATGCGATGGCAATGGGCGCGGTAGAAGCACTGAAAGCGCACAACAAGTCCAGCATTCCGGTGTTTGGCGTCGATGCGCTGCCAGAAGCTCTGGCACTGGTGAAATCCGGTGCACTGGCGGGCACGGTGCTGAACGATGCTAACAACCAGGCGAAAGCGACCTTTGATCTGGCGAAAAACCTGGCCGATGGCAAAGGTGCGGCTGATGGCACCAACTGGAAAATCGACAATAAAGTTGTCCGCGTTCCTTATGTCGGCGTAGATAAAGACAACCTGGCTGAATTCAGCAAGAAATAAGACTGATTGGGCGCAGTCGTTTACTGCGCCCTTATTGTATGGCCAACAAGGTAAAATTATATGGTCAGCTCAACGACTCCGTCTTCCGGGGAATACTTGCTGGAAATGAGCGGTATCAACAAGTCTTTTCCCGGTGTTAAGGCACTTGATAACGTTAATTTAAAAGTCCGGCCACATTCTATCCATGCATTAATGGGAGAAAATGGCGCAGGAAAATCAACATTATTAAAATGCCTGTTTGGTATTTATCAAAAAGACTCCGGCACCATTTTATTCCAGGGTAAAGAGATCGATTTTCATTCTGCCAAAGAAGCACTGGAAAATGGGATTTCGATGGTACACCAGGAGTTAAACCTGGTATTACAACGTTCGGTGATGGACAACATGTGGCTGGGGCGATATCCCACCAAAGGCATGTTTGTCGATCAGGACAAAATGTACCGTGAAACCAAAGCGATTTTTGATGAACTGGATATTGATATCGATCCGCGTGCGCGGGTCGGGACATTATCTGTTTCGCAAATGCAAATGATCGAAATCGCCAAAGCGTTTTCCTATAACGCAAAAATTGTGATTATGGATGAACCGACTTCTTCGTTAACCGAAAAAGAGGTCAATCATCTGTTCACTATTATTCGTAAATTAAAAGAGCGCGGCTGCGGTATTGTTTATATCTCGCATAAAATGGAAGAAATTTTCCAGTTATGTGATGAAGTCACCGTATTGCGTGACGGTCAGTGGATCGCCACCGAACCGCTGGCAGGGCTGACGATGGACAAGATCATCGCCATGATGGTTGGGCGTTCTCTTAACCAGCGTTTCCCGGACAAACAAAACACGCCAGGCGAAGTGATTCTGGAAGTGCGTAACCTGACGTCGCTGCGCCAGCCTTCCATCCGCGATGTCTCATTTGATCTGCACAAAGGGGAGATCCTCGGTATTGCCGGTCTGGTGGGGGCGAAACGTACTGATATCGTTGAGACGTTATTTGGTATTCGCGAGAAGTCGGCTGGCACCATTACGCTGCATGGCAAAAAGATCAATAACCATAACGCCAACGAAGCTATTAACCACGGATTTGCACTGGTCACTGAAGAGCGCCGCTCAACGGGAATTTATGCCTATCTGGATATCGGTTTTAACTCGTTAATTTCCAATATTCGCAACTACAAAAATAAAGTTGGTTTACTGGATAACTCGCGGATGAAAAGCGATACCCAGTGGGTGATTGATTCGATGCGGGTAAAAACACCGGGGCATCGGACGCAAATTGGTTCACTTTCCGGCGGTAATCAGCAAAAGGTGATCATTGGTCGCTGGCTGCTAACGCAACCAGAAATATTAATGCTCGATGAACCGACGCGCGGTATTGATGTTGGGGCGAAGTTTGAAATTTATCAGTTAATTGCCGAACTGGCGAAGAAAGGCAAGGGGATTATTATTATCTCCTCCGAAATGCCAGAGTTGTTAGGGATAACAGACCGTATTCTGGTGATGAGCAATGGTCTCGTTTCTGGAATTGTCGATACAAAAACAACAACGCAAAACGAAATTCTGCGTCTTGCGTCTTTGCACCTTTAAGATTAGGGGCTTCCTATGAGTGCGTTAAATAAGAAAAGTTTTCTTACTTACCTGAAAGAGGGCGGTATTTACGTCGTTCTTTTAGTTTTGCTGGCGATTATAATTTTCCAGGATCCTACTTTTTTAAGTCTGTTGAACTTAAGTAATATTCTCACCCAGTCATCGGTACGTATTATTATCGCGCTCGGCGTGGCAGGGTTAATTGTCACTCAGGGGACTGATCTTTCTGCCGGGCGCCAGGTAGGGCTGGCAGCGGTGGTAGCCGCGACGTTATTGCAGTCGATGGAAAACGCCAACAAAGTGTTCCCGGAAATGGCGACGATGCCGATTGCACTGGTTATTCTGATTGTCTGTGCCATTGGCGCAGTTATCGGTTTAATCAACGGCCTGATTATCGCTTATCTCAACGTAACGCCGTTCATTACCACGCTCGGCACGATGATTATCGTCTACGGCATCAACTCGCTCTATTATGACTTTGTGGGTGCGTCGCCAATTTCTGGTTTTGACAGTGGCTTCTCTACCTTTGCTCAGGGCTTTGTCGCGCTGGGGAGTTTCCGTCTCTCTTACATCACCTTCTACGCGTTGATTGCGGTGGCGTTCGTCTGGGTGTTGTGGAACAAAACCCGCTTCGGTAAGAACATTTTTGCCATTGGCGGTAACCCGGAAGCGGCAAAAGTATCTGGTGTCAACGTCGGCCTGAACCTGCTGATGATTTATGCGCTGTCTGGCGTGTTCTATGCCTTCGGCGGGATGTTAGAAGCCGGACGTATCGGCTCTGCGACTAACAACCTTGGCTTTATGTATGAGCTGGACGCCATCGCGGCGTGCGTGGTGGGCGGCGTATCGTTCAGCGGCGGTGTGGGGACGGTCATTGGCGTGGTGACCGGGGTAATTATCTTTACGGTCATCAACTATGGCCTGACGTACATCGGCGTAAATCCGTACTGGCAGTACATCATCAAAGGGGCGATTATTATCTTCGCCGTGGCGCTGGATTCACTGAAATACGCGCGTAAGAAGTGATATGAATGTAGGGATTGCCGGATAAGACGTTGGCGCGTTTTATCCGGCCTACAATGGGCTCAATATACTGATTTGTATGGTTTTTGTAGGCCGGATAAGGCGTTTACGCCGCATCCGGCGACAGGAGCCAAATGCCGGATGCGATGCTGGTTCTACAACGTTACCGGATGTTCTTTCTCTCCTTTTTTAAACTTCACTTCCCCGAGATCAATACACCCCACCGGACAGACATGACCGCAAAGCAAACAACCGACGCATTTTTCGGTATTGCAGTGCGGCGTGCGCGATTTCTCATCCCATTCCATCGCCTGATGCCCACCGTCGTAGCAGGAAATATAACAGCGCCCACAGCCGACACATTTATCAAGATTAATATGGGGATAGACGATATAACTGCGGTCTAAATCTTCCGCCGGGACAATATTATGATTCGCCAGGCCAACCATCTCCTGCAACGAATCAAATCCCTGATCGGCAAGATAATGTGACAACCCGCTCGCCATATCTTCCACAATGCGATAACCGTACTGCATGATGCCAGTGGTCACCTGTAACGTTGCCGCACCGAGTAATAAAAATTCCGCTGCATCTTCCCAGGTCTCAATACCACCGATACCGCTAATCGGGAAATCACGCAGTTCCGGATGGGTGCGCATTTGCTGAATAAAGCGCAGGGCGATCGGTTTCACCGCTTTACCGGAATAACCTGAAATACTCGATTTACCGTTAACGATCGGCATACCAATTTTCTGATTAAGATCGATATTGGTGATGGATTTGACGGTGTTAATCGCCGCAATGCCATCTGCGCCACCACGCTTCGCCGCCAGCGCCACTTCGCACATATCACCGATATTCGGCGTCATCTTCGCCAGCATCGGCAAAGTGGAACCGCGTTTCACCGCACGACAATATTTTTCTACCAGTTCCGGACTTTGCCCGACATCGCTCCCCATCGCATGAGAGGTCATCTGCGGGCAGGAGAAATTACATTCGATCATATCGGCGCCTGCTTTTTGCACCAGACGCGCCAGATCCTCCCATTGTTGCTCATTTTCCCCCATGATCGAGGCGATCAGCACCTTGTCAGGGTAATCTTCTTTCAACCGACGCAAAGCGGCCAGATTCTCCTCCAGGGGATGTTCGGCAATCTGCTCCATATTTTTGAAGCCAATAAAACCGGTATCTTCTTTCACCAGATGATCAAAACGTGGCGAAACTTCGTTGGCGATAAAAAAACCGATCGTTTTAAACACCACGCCGCCCCAGCCTGTGTCGTAGGCTTTGGCGCACATCTCATAGCAGTTGCCTACCGGCGAAGAAGAAAGGCAGAACGGGTTGGGAAACTTCACGCCGCAAAAGGTAATCGAAAGATCTTTCGTTAACATGAGCAAGCTCCCTCTAAATAGTGATGAATCGCCTCGGCGGCTTCTTTCCCGGTCTTCACGGCATAAACCACGGTTTTGTCGCCCTCAACAATATCGCCAGCGGCAAACAGTTGTGGGTCGCGAGTCTGGTAATTTTTCGTTTCGATGATGTTGCGCTTCGGCTCCAGCGCCGCAAAAGCGGTAAGTTCGGCATGTTGACCGACGGCGAGAATAATTTTGTCCGCTGCCATTGTCAGTTCGCCCGGCAAACGAACATGTTTAAAGGTAACTTTATTGCCCTCTACCGCCACTGGCGTAAAGCCATCAATAATCGATACCCCCAATTTCTGGGTGCTGGTGAACTCTTTCTTGCTTGCCGGAAATTCATCTAACTCTTCGCGCGCCACACAGGTCACCGCCTGGCAGCCGAGAACTTTCAGCGTGCTGGCAACGTCCATCGCGACATCGCCGCCGCCAATAATTAATGCGCTTTGCGGGATGCGGATATCGCCTTGTGCCTGACGCGCGCGTTGCAGGAAATCGACGGCGATCTCAACGTCGCTATGCTCAAACAGCGGCAGCCGAGAACCGCTCGATAACCCCACGGTGACCAGCACTGCGCGGTTTTCTGCTTTCAGTTGTTCCAGCGAAAGCGTTTTGCCAATTTCACAGTTGCACTTAATGGTCACCCCCATTTTTTCGATGCGAGCGATTTCCGCATCCAGCACCGACTGCGGCAAACGAAATTGCGGAATACCGTTACACAACCAGCCACCGGGTTGCGCTCCTTTTTCATAAATTGTGACGTCGTAACCCAGATTGGTCAGCGTCACGCTGGCTTGTAATCCGGCTGGGCCTGCACCAATAATCGCGACTTTACCGCGCGTCTTGCTGCCCGGTTGATAAATCTCCATTCCGGTTTGTTGTTCAAAATCAGTAACAAAACGTTGTAAGCGACCAATATCAATGGGGTCATCGACACCCGCACGGGTACAACCGCTCTGGCATAATTTTTCCGTAGGGCACACTCTGGCGCAAACGGCACCGAGGGCATTATTTTCGCGAATTGTCTCGGCAGCGCCTTTAAAATTACGAAAATAGATTGAGCGAATAAATTTCCCCGGATCGGTTTGCGCCGGGCAAGCCTGGCTGCAGGGCGCGTCGTGACATAATAAACAGCGGGAGGCTTCTTTAATCGTCAGTAAAGGCGTAAAAGCCGGAGTGAGTTCATCCAGATAATTTTGTTGCGGCATGTGATCTTCCTTAATGCTATGGGTAATTAAGGCGAACGCCTGTTTTACCCGCAATACTTCAAGTTACATGTGCTGCGATGTTGCGCCTTTCTGCAACTCAAATTATTTTGGGTAAATATAACGTACTAATATTAAGGCTAAGCGTGCGGGGGAATTTAAACTGTGAAAAGATTCACAAATAGCTGCGGTTCAGAATGTTATATCCGCAGCCTGGTGGGTGAACTAATAATTATTCTCAATAATTAGCAAGAGGAAGAAATAATATTATCGGTAAAAAATAAGATAAATAATCATGCCGATGGATAAAAGTCCGAAGCCGCTATATGCAACTATATAAGCGAAGAAGAGTCCGGGATTTTTGTCACGCCAGACATACACTGGTTCCAGGGAATTTTTAACCCGTTTATCAATTGCGCCAGCACGCCAGCCTTTCCAGGCTTCGCGAAAACAAAATACAGGGATCAGGAAAAAAACGGCAATGACAAAAAACTGCTGAACATCCATAACTACTTTCCTTGTTTCTTTTCTAATTCAAGTAATTGTTCGGGGGTAACGGCCGGATACCCCTGCGCATCTTCCGGCACCTGGTGCATTGCCGGAATAGGAACCAGAGGACCTAAAAAGCGTGGCTCACGTTTAAAGATATAAAGATCAGCCAGAGCGCCGAAACGAGCGGCAAATTCACGAATACGTACCGACCACATATCTTTGGGTGATGGTACGGCATAACACTGCGCCTGAATACCCATGTGCAGAGCGATAAATAATGCCCGTTCACAGTGGAAACGCTGAGTGATAATAATGAAGTCGTTAGTATCGAAGACTTTGCGCGTGCGTACGATAGAGTCGAGAGTTCGAAAACCTGCGTAGTCGAGAACAATATCAGCTGGATCGACACCAGCGGCAATTAAATCTTTGCGCATGGTCATCGGTTCGTTATAACTCTGCAACGCGTTATCGCCGCTAAGTAATAGATAATTCACCTTACCGCTGTTATAGGCATTTATTGCCCCCTGAATACGGTAGCGGTAATACTGATTAATCACCCCGGTGCGATAATACTTCGCGGTGCCAAGTACCACGCCGACCTGGCGGTAGGGGAGATCCTGTAACTCGTCGTAGATATAAGGCGCAGTTTTCCAGCTCATCCAGCGATCGAGGCCGAGCACAGTCAACAGCAGCAAGCCGATCAGGACTAACAGGCTGTAAAACACGCGCTTTAACATGCAGAAAACTCGATCTTGGGGAATTTCAATCAGGCTACTTTACCTGCGGGCTTTGCGCAAGAAACGGCAAACTGTTTGCCGGGATTTTCGACACCAGGATAAGTTGGCAAGCCTGATGCGACGCTTATCAGTGTGCCAGGGCTGTAGGCCGGACAAGGCGTTCACGCCGCATCCGGCACCAGGCTTAAGCGAGAAGAACGCGGTCGATATTGTTGCAGCCGAGAGCTTTCAGCGTTGCGGAGGTTGCATCCCACTGAATCAACGGCGCATCGGCTTTTTCTGCCAGAATCGCGCGCTGAATATCCGGGTAATCATACCCCTTGAGATTCAACAGAATTAACGCTCCTTGTAATGGCGGCAGAGTCGGGTTGAATGCCGCGTTTTCAGCGTAGCTACCGCTGAAAATACGACCGTCTTTACATTCCAGCGCCACGCCGCTTGGGGAGTTGCTGTAAGGCATGTGTGAACGGTTTGCCGCTGCGATCGCCGCCTGAGAAAGCGCATCGCCGGTCAGTGCAAAGCCGTGATCCTGCTCGTCCATCAGCAGCGTTTTAATCTCCAGATCTTTCGGCCCAAAAGCATCCGGCAGATAGTCACGCAGCGCGTGCGCTTCGCGACCCGGTAGATGAATACGCAGATCCAGACCGCTATTCAGTTCATTCATAAACTGACGGCAGTGACCGCAAGGCGTGTAGTTAACGGTGATAGCGGCGAGTGCTTTCTCACCGCTCAACCAGGCGTGGCTGATAGCACTTTGTTCGGCATGAACGGTTTGCTGCATTGTCGCGCCAATAAATTCCATATTGGCACCAAAATACCAGGTTCCACTCACGCCGCGCGCAATAGCGCCAACATTAAAATTCGACAATGGCGTGCGGGCACAGGCCGCCGCCAGCGGCAGCAGTGCGAAAGCCAGCGCGTCTTCGTCCAGCCCCGTTGCGCTCTTCAGCGAAGAGACCTGCTCTTTGGTCAACAACGCAGGAAAATACTTGTCTGCCAGAATGGGTTCCAGTGCAGATTGCAAGTTATCCGCAAGTTGGGCAAAAGCAGTTTGAAAACGTGGATGCATGGCGTTGCCTCATAATCATGTAATGGGATAACAGTTTACGAACCCGTTATGCCTTTATATGTGATCTGAATCTCATTAATTATGCAACGCGTGAAACTTACATCAAAAATGCGCGACGCATCGCAAAATTTTAGCCCATTACAGCCAGAATAATCGGGAAAAGGAACGGTGCGATCAGCGAGGTAATAATCCCGCACAGCACCAGTGCCAGCGAACTAAATGCGCCTTCCTGATAATCCAGCTCGGCACAGCGCGCCGTACCGAGGGCGTGAGAGGCCGTTCCCATCGCCAGACCGCGCGCCGCTTTGGTGCGAATACGCATCGCATTAAGCAACGTATGACCAAACACCGCGCCCAGAATACCGACGAAAATGACGCAAACTGCGCTAATTGCAGGGATACCGCCAATACTGCCGCCAACCGCCATCGCAATTGGCGTAGTCACCGACTTCGGCAAGATTGACGCGGCGATTTCTGGTGAAGCACCCATCAACAATGCCACGGAAGTCCCTGTCACCATCGCGACCACGCTACCGATAAAACAAATGGTGATGATCGATTTCCAGCGCGCGCGGATCTGATGCAGCTGTTCATATAAAGGATAGGCCAGCGCCACCACCGCCGGTTGCAGCAGATCGTTTAAAACCTCACTACCTTTAAAATAGTTGTCGTAAGAGATGCCGGTCAGCATTAAAAAAGGAATGATCACCACCATTGCCACCAGCAACGGATTGAGCAATGGAAATTTATACCGCGCTGCCAGTTTGCGGGCGGCAAAAAAGACAATCAATGTCAGCGGTAATGACCACCAGATATTCGCCATCATTTCTCTGATCCTTTCTGACCTATGACTTTACGTTCACCGTGTACCAGGTGCGAACTCCAGCTCACCACCAGAAAAACCACCAGCGTACTAATGGCACAGGAAACCACTACCGGGCCAAACTGTGCGCGCAGCAAATCAAAATATTGCATGACGCCTACGCCAATCGGCACAAACAATAGCGCCATATAGCGAATCAGTACGTAGCACCCCGGATTGACCCACTTCGCCGGAAGAATTTGCAAGGCCAGCAGGACAAACAGGATCAGCATCCCGATGATGCTGCCCGGAATGGTTACCGGTAGCAGGGAAGCAATGAAAATACCTGCATACAGGCAGGCATAAATCAGGACAAAAGCGCGTAAATATTGCCAGATAATGTTCAGTGTCTTACTCATGATCAACACCCCAGATGAGATGGATTCATCATACAATTAATCTGTAAAACGTGCTACCGATCACATCATGAAATCTGAGCATAGTTGAATTACAGGAGACGAATATCGGGCAAGCGCCCAATTCAGTGGTCTAATTCTGGTTCAAAAAGTGCAGGAACCGACTTAGCGCACGGGAGGGCGTTTCGTTATTACGCCAGAACACGCCGACGCTGCCTTTCTGTTCTATCTTCGGCAGGTTCAGGATCACCAGTTGCCCCTGACTGGCATAGCGTTGCGCCAGACGTAAAGAGAGTATAGAAATCATGTCGCTGCTTTGGAGCAGATTGGTGCTGACGTTCATTGACGCCGATTCAATGGTGTTTTCTGGCAGCATCACGCCATGTTCTACCAGCGCATTATCAATACTGAGACGAATAGGTGTCCCGGTTGGCCAGACTATCCAGCGCCAGTTAGCCAGATCATCCCAGCCAAGAGCGGCATATTTCGCCAGTGGATGGTTTGGGCGAGCGACAAAGCACACTGGCTCGGTGTAGAGCACCTGATAATTTAGCGGCAGTTGCAGTGCACGACCACCAATACGACCAACCACTACATCCACAGAACCTGCCAGCAGGTCTTGCAGTAATGGCGTCATCACCTTCTCTTCGATATTCAGGTGCAGCGTCGGCATCTCTTTTAGCAAATGCAAAATTGCCTGGGATACGCAGTCAGTGGCGACAGGAGAACAACCTATTTTCAGACTGCCGACCAGCCCGCCTTGTTTAAAGCGCGCCAGTTCATGTTGCGATCGCTCCATGTCATTGATTAATCGTTGGGCATGTTGCAATAACAATTTGCCACCTTCGGTCGGACGTAGCCCTTTGCTGTGCCGCTCAAAGAGTGTGAGGCCGATCTCATCTTCGAGTTGTGACAGCCATTTCGACAGCGCAGGCTGAGTGATATTCATCATCCGCGCCACATGGGTCAGATTACCCTGTTCGCCCAGCGCCACCAGCATTTGCAGGTGATGAAGTTTTAATTTCTGCGCCCAGTTTGCCATTTGCCATAACCTCCAGGTTATCTCTCTGCCGAAAATGCCATTGTACATTTCATCTCTTTAATCACAATATCGCAACATATACAAAACAATAGAAACATCTACCTTACCTGCACTGAGGCATTCACTATGACTCAACGACGTGATTTACAAGCACTGATCGATGCCGCTCCGGTCGGCAAGATGCAGTGGCGCGTTATCATCTGCTGTTTTCTGGTGGTAATGCTCGATGGTTTTGACACGGCGGCTATCGGCTTTATCGCTCCCGATATTCGTACTCACTGGCAACTCTCCGCAGGCGATCTCGCGCCGCTGTTTGGCGCGGGTCTGTTGGGATTAACCGCAGGCGCGCTGCTTTGCGGCCCGTTGTCCGATCGCTTTGGTCGTAAACGGGTCATTGAGTTGTGCGTCTTTTTATTTGGTGCGTTAAGTCTTGCCTCTGCTTTTTCACCAGATCTGCAAACACTGGTAATCCTGCGCTTTCTCACTGGGTTAGGTCTTGGCGGCGCAATGCCGAATACCATCACCATGACGTCGGAATATCTGCCAGCTCGTCGTCGAGGCGCGCTGGTAACGCTGATGTTTTGCGGTTTCACGCTGGGGTCAGCCTTTGGCGGGATTGTCAGCGCGCAACTGGTGCCGGTGATTGGCTGGCACGGCATTCTGGTGCTGGGAGGCGTATTACCGCTGATTTTATTTGTCGCGCTGGTGGTGGTTTTGCCGGAATCGCCACGCTGGCAGGTGCGTCGCCAGTTACCGCAGGCGGTAATTGCAAAAACCGTGAGTGCCATGACTCGCGAGCGTTATGTCGATACCCACTTTTATCTCAATGAACCAGCCGCTATTGCCAAAGGCAGCATTCGCCAGTTGTTTGCCGGGCGTCAGTTAACCATCACGTTGATGCTGTGGGTCGTTTTCTTCATGAGCCTGCTGATCATTTACCTGCTCTCAAGCTGGATGCCGACGTTGCTTAACCATCGTGGTATCGACCTGCAACATGCGTCCTGGGTCACCGCCGCATTCCAGATTGGCGGCACGTTGGGCGCGCTGGCGCTGGGCGTACTGATGGATAAATTCAATCCTTTCCGCGTGTTGGCGCTGAGCTATGCCATAGGCGTTGTATGCATCGTGATGATTGGCTTAAGTCAGGACGGATTATGGCTGATGGCACTGGCTGTCTTTGGCACTGGCATTGGTATCAGCGGATCGCAAGTGGGGCTGAACGCGCTGACCGCCACGCTCTACCCGACACAAAGTCGCGCCACGGGCGTGAGCTGGTCAAACGCCGTCGGTCGCTGCGGCGCGATTGTCGGTTCGCTTTCTGGCGGCGTGATGATGGCGATGAATTTCTCTTTCGACACTCTGTTTTTCATTATCGCTGTGCCTGCGGCGATCAGTGCGGTGATGTTAACGCTGCTGATTACCGTCGTTCGCCAGTCGACCTCTGTCCCTGACTCACTGCCTCGCGCAGGCGTTGTGAACGAATAAGGAGCATCTCAATGACTGATAACAATCAAAATAGCCGCGAGCAATTTTATCAGCACATTTCCGGGCAAAACCTGACCCCGCTGTGGGAGTCGTTGCACCATCTGGTGCCGAAAACGCCCAACGCTAATTGCGCGCCAGCGTACTGGAATTATCAGGAGATCCGCCCGTTGTTGCTGGAAAGTGGCAGCCTGATTGGCGCGAAAGAGGCGGTGCGTCGCGTACTGGTGCTGGAAAACCCGGCGCTGCGCGGTCAGTCCTCTATTACCGCCACCTTGTATGCCGGTTTGCAACTGATCATGCCAGGCGAAGTGGCACCAAGCCATCGTCATAACCAGTCGGCGCTGCGTTTTATTGTTGAAGGTAAAGGCGCATTTACCGCCGTTGATGGCGAACGCACGCCAATGAATGAGGGCGATTTTATCCTGACCCCGCAGTGGCGCTGGCACGATCACGGTAATCCTGGCGACGAACCGGTTATCTGGCTGGATGGACTGGATCTGCCATTAGTGAACACTCTGGGCTGCGGTTTTGCCGAAGATTATCCGGAAGAGCAACAACCGGTAACGCGCAAAGAGGGGGATTATCTGCCGCGTTATGCCGCCAATATGTTGCCGCTGCGCCATCAGACGGGGAACTCCTCGCCGATCTTTAACTACCGTTATGACCGCAGCCGCGAAGTGCTGCACGATTTAACCCGGCTGGGCGATGCCGATGAGTGGGATGGCTACAAAATGCGCTACGTCAACCCGGTCACTGGCGGGTATCCGATGCCGTCGATGGGCGCTTTCCTGCAACTGTTGCCGAAAGGGTTCGCCTCCCGCGTGGCGCGCACAACTGACAGCACCATCTACCACGTGGTGGAAGGCGGCGGGCTGGTCACTATCGGCAATGAAACCTTCACCTTTAGTGCAAAAGATATCTTCGTGGTGCCGACCTGGCACGGCGTGTCATTCCAGACCACGCAAGATACCGTTTTATTTAGTTTTTCGGACAGACCGGTACAAGAAGCCCTGGGGCTGTTCCGCGAAGCGCGTTATTAATTTGGGAGAGAAAAAATGACTCAATATGTATTCGAACCGCAAGCGCCCGTTACCGTACCGGTTGTTGGCAGTGATGAACAATTCCCCGTGCGTCGCGTTTACTGTGTCGGACGTAACTATGCTGCCCACGCCCGCGAAATGGGCTTCGATCCGGATCGTGAACCGCCATTCTTCTTCTGCAAACCAGCGGATGCCGTTGTTCCGGTTGCCGCTGGCGAAACGCTGGCGCTGCCATATCCGGCGCAGACCGATAACTACCATTATGAAATTGAGCTGGTAGTGGCAATTGGTAAAAAGGGCAGCGATATCCCGCTGGAAAACGCCCATGAATATGTCTGGGGTTATGCCACGGGGCTTGATATGACCCGTCGCGATCGTCAAATGGAAATGCGCCAGATGGGACGCCCGTGGGAAATCGGCAAAGCGTTTGATCTCTCTGCGCCGATCGCGCCGCTGCACAAAGCCAGCGAAACCGGCGGTATTGAGAACGCGCCAATCTGGTTACAGGTTAACGGCGAAGATCATCAGCGCAGCGATATTCGTCATCTCATCTGGTCAGTGAATGAAACCATCAGCTACCTGTCCGGCTTCTTTGAACTGCAACCGGGCGATCTGATCTTCACCGGCACGCCGGAAGGTGTTGGCCCGGTGGTGAAAGGCGATGTGATCACGGGCAACGTCGAGGGTTTAACCCCTATCGCGGTGAAGATTGTCTGAGGTGCAAGATGAAGCTGTACAGTTTTTTTAATAGTTCAGCGTCGTACCGGGTGCGTATCGCGCTGGCGCTAAAGGGTATCGATTACCAGACCGAAGGGGTGAATATCCGCATTGGTCAGCAAAACGAACTGGCCTACCGGCGGATGAATCCGGTCGGGCTGGTGCCGACGCTGCTGACCGATGATGGCGAGTCACTCGGTCAATCGCTGGCGATAATTGACTGGCTGGATCGTCATTATCCACAAGTTCCGCTGTTGCCGCAGGAAGAACCGGCTCGCAATAAAGTCCTGGAAATTGTTTATGCCATCGCTTGCGACATTCATCCTCTGAATAATTTGCGTGTGCTGCGCTACCTGACCGAAGAACTGAACGTCAGTGAAGAAGAGAAAAAACGCTGGTATGCGCACTGGATCCAGCAAGGGTTAAGCGCGGTGGAACAACTGCTGCGCCAGAGCCAGTCGGGGCAATTTTGTGTGGGCGAGACGCCGACGCTGGCAGACTGCTGCCTTGTCCCACAGTGGGCAAATGCGTTACGCATGAACTGCGACCTGAGTGCATATCCGCGCTGTAAAGTGGTGTACGACGCCTGCACGCAGCTGCCAGCATTTATAGCTGCCGCGCCAGAAAATCAACAAGATAAAATTTCAGCCTGACCAGGAGAAGCATAATGACGAAAGTGACACGCGCAGTAATTGTGGGAGGCGGGATCGGCGGTGCGGCAACTGCGCTGTCACTGGCCCGCCTGGGGATCAAAGTCGTGCTGCTGGAAAAGGCACATGAAATCGGTGAGATTGGCGCAGGCATCCAGTTGGGGCCAAACGCGTTTTCGGCGCTTGACAGTCTTGGCGTCGGGGAAATTGCCCGTCAGCGCGCGGTGTTTACCGATCACATCACCATGATGGACGCAGTAAACGCCGAAGAGGTGGTGCGCATTGAAACCGGGCAGGCCTTTCGTGACCATTTTGGCGGCCCTTACGCGGTGATCCATCGGGTTGATATCCATGCCTCGGTGTGGGAAGCGGTACTGACGCATCCGGACGTCGAATATCACACCTCCACACAGGTGGTGGATATTCGTGAGACGGAAGACGATGTCACCGTTTTTGACGATCGCGGCAATAGCTGGAGCGGCGATATTCTGATTGGCTGTGATGGCGTGAAGTCAGTGGTGCGTCAGAGCTTATTAGGCGATGTGCCGCGCGTTACCGGGCATGTGGTCTACCGTGCGGTTATCGATTGTGCCGATATGCCGGAAGATTTGCGTATTAACGCGCCGGTACTGTGGGCGGGGCCGCACTGTCACCTGGTGCATTACCCTTTGCGCGGCGGCAAGCAGTATAACCTGGTGGTGACATTCCACAGTCGCCAGCAGGAAGAGTGGGGCGTGAAGGATGGCAGCAAAGAGGAAGTGCTCTCCTATTTTGAAGGCATTCATCCACGCCCGCGCCAGATGCTGGATAAACCGACCTCATGGCGACGCTGGTCAACTGCCGACCGCGAACCGGTGGCGAAGTGGGGAACGAAGCGCATAACGCTGGTGGGCGATGCGGCGCATCCGGTGGCGCAATATATGGCGCAGGGTGCCTGTATGGCACTGGAAGACGCGGTGACGCTCGGTAAGGCGCTGGCAGAATGTGACGGCGATGCGGCACAAGCCTTTGCGCTGTATGAGTCGGTACGTATTCCACGCACCGCGCGCATCGTCTGGTCAACCCGTGAAATGGGGCGGGTATACCACGCTGCGGGGGTAGAACGCCAGGTACGTAACCTGCTGTGGAAAGGGAAATCGCAGGCAGAGTTTTATCGTGGTATGGAGTGGCTGTACGGCTGGAAAGAAGATAACTGTCTGCAACCACGTTGAGCACTTTAATCCGCTGACCGGAGGCGCTACCATAGCGCCTCATTTTTTTGCGGGTGATGATATGCGTGTACTACTGGCGCCGATGGAGGGTGTGCTTGACTCTCTGGTGCGTGAATTGCTGACCGAAGTTAACGACTACGATCTGTGCATCACCGAATTTGTCCGCGTGGTCGATCAACTGCTGCCGGTAAAAGTCTTTCATCGCATTTGCCCTGAACTACAAAATGCCAGTCGAACGCCATCCGGTACGCTGGTGCGCGTACAACTGCTGGGGCAGTTCCCGCAATGGCTGGCGGAAAATGCCGCTCGTGCGGTGGAGTTAGGCTCCTGGGGCGTGGATCTCAATTGCGGTTGCCCATCGAAAACGGTTAACGGTAGCGGCGGCGGGGCGACGTTACTCAAAGATCCCGAGCTCATCTACCAGGGGGCAAAAGCGATGCGCGAAGCTGTACCGGCGCATTTGCCCGTCAGCGTGAAAGTGCGGCTTGGCTGGGACAGCGGCGATAAGAAGTTTGAAATTGCCGATGCTGTTCAACAGGCTGGCGCCACGGAACTGGTGGTGCATGGGCGGACAAAAGAGCAGGGCTACCGTGCGGAGCATATTGACTGGCAGGCGATTGGTGAAATTCGCCAGCGGCTGAATATTCCGGTGATTGCCAACGGTGAAATCTGGGACTGGCAGAGTGCGCAACAATGTATGGCGATGAGCGGCTGCGACGCGGTAATGATTGGTCGCGGGGCGCTGAATATTCCCAACCTGAGCCGGGTGGTAAAATATAACGAACCGCGAATGCCGTGGCCGGAGGTGGTTGCTTTGCTGCAAAAATATACCCGTCTGGAAAAGCAGGGCGATACTGGGCTATATCACGTCGCGCGAATTAAACAGTGGTTGAGTTATTTGCGTAAAGAATACGATGAAGCAACGGAATTATTTCAGCATGTTCGGGTGTTGAATAATTCCCCTGATATTGCAAGGGCTATTCAGGCAATTGATATCGAGAAACTCTAAAAACCATAGTGATGTTTTTTGACAATGTGTTAGCTCTTTATCAATAGGCCGCACGGTTGTTTGGTGGCGCCAAAATCGCCGAGGCGTTCCCTGGAGGCCGGGGCAGCCCACATGGATGTGGGCTGAGGGCGCGTTTTACAGGGATGTTACCTCGCGCCCGACCCGGTAGCCGCAAGGGATAAGCCGAGGGCACCGCGCAGCGGCGATTTTGTTCGCCAGAGCCCGGGGGTGCAGGGGGCGGCGGCGATTGGCCGCCCCCTGCGCGCTCCTTGCGCCAGTGATTATATGAAGCAATGCACATGACAGGAGCGCAACAGGATGAGAGACTGAAATATTCTTGTTATTTTCGGATCTGATGACATTAATTAATTTTAAAATATCATCTTAAATACGCCAGTCACCACCAGTAGCCCAATCAGGAAAATAATCAATACAGCCCAGAGTATAATTTTCATTGGCGTTCCTTTATTTGTGAGTGCTGAGTAAGTATAGGAAAAAATAAAACCCTTTGCCGTTATTCATAACCGATTAAGATAAATCGGAGAATATCATTTACTTACTGTATGTTTTTCTGGATATGTCGTTTTATTGCCAGTGATGTATTGCCACGCGAAACTAAAAAATATATCGCAACACACGGTAATCTCCGCGCACCATTTCTTACCTGATTATTCCCCATGAATCGTGATCCCTTTTATCCAGCCATCGCCTGTTTTCCGCTGTTGCTTATGCTGGCCGGATGTGCGCCTGTGCACGAAACCCGCCAGGCGTTAAGCCAGCAAACGCCCGCTGCACAAGTTGACGCCGCATTACCCATGGCGCTGAAGAATGGTTGGCCAGACAGTCAGTGGTGGCTGGAATATCACGATAATCAACTCACTTCATTAATTAACAATGCACTACAGAACGCACCGGATATGCAGGTGGCTGAACAGCGCATTCAACTGGCTGAAGCCCAGGCGAAAGCTGTAGCCACTCAGGATGGTCCGCAGATCGACTTTTCTGCGGATATGGAGCGGCAAAAAATGTCGGCAGAAGGGTTAATGGGGCCGTTTGCTCTGAACGATCCTGCGGCAGGTACGACCGGTCCGTGGTACACCAACGGTACTTTTGGCTTAACGGCGGGCTGGCATCTTGATATCTGGGGAAAGAATCGGGCGGAGGTTACTGCTCGCCTGGGTACGGTTAAAGCACGGGTGGCGGAACGCGAGCAAACTCGCCAATTGCTGGCTGGCAGCGTGGCACGTCTGTACTGGGAGTGGCAAACCCAGGCGGCGTTAAATACTGTCTTGCAGCAAATCGAAAAAGAGCAGAACACCATTATCGCGACCGATCGCCAGTTGTATAAAAACGGAATTACCTCTTCGGTTGAAGGTGTGGAAACCGATATTAATGCCAGTAAAACCCGGCAGCAGCGCAACGATGCGGCGGGAAAAATGAAAATTATTGAGGCGCGGTTAAGTGCGCTGACTAACAGCCAGGCGAGCGCCTTAAAGCTGCATCCGGTCGTGCTGCCTGAAGTGGCAAGCCAGCTTCCTGATGAACTGGGTTATTCCTTGCTGGCACGCCGTGCCGATTTGCAGGCGGCGCACTGGTACGTTGAATCATCCTTAAGCAGCATCGACGCGGCAAAAGCGGCCTTTTACCCCGACATAAACCTGATGGCCTTCCTGCAACAAGATGCATTGCACTTAAGCGATCTGTTCCGCCATTCCGCGCAGCAAATGGGCGTTACGGCAGGCCTGACGCTACCCATTTTCGATAGCGGCCGTCTTAACGCCAACCTCGATATCGCGAAAGCCGAAAGCAACTTGTCTATCGCCAGCTACAACAAAGCGGTGGTTGAAGCGGTAAATGACGTGGCGCGGGCAGCCAGTCAGGTTCAGACGTTGGTGGAGAAAAACCAGCATCAGGCGCAAATTGAGCGCGATGCCCTGCGTGTGGTAGGTCTTGCGCAGGCACGCTTTAACGCGGGCATCATTGCTGGTTCCCGCGTCAGCGAAGCCAGAATCCCGGCGCTGCGTGAACGGGCGAACGGTCTGCTCTTGCAGGGGCAGTGGCTGGATGCCTCCGTTCAACTCACCGGCGCGCTGGGTGGGGGCTACAAACGCTGATGATATGCGCCTTCTATACTTAACGTTTATTCAGCGTTAAGTGGAGAACTCGATGGCACAGGTCGCGATAATTACCGCCTCCGATTCGGGGATCGGTAAAGAGTGCGCGTTATTACTGGCGCAACAGGGTTTTGATATAGGCGTTACCTGGCACTCAGATGAAGAAGGGGCAAAAGAAACCGCGCGTGAAGTGGTTAGCTACGGCGTCCGTGCGGAGATGGTGCAACTGGATCTCGGCAATCTACCAGAAGGTGCGCAGGCGCTGGAGAAACTCATTCAACGACTGGGGCGTATTGATGTGCTGGTGAATAACGCGGGAGCGATGACCAAAGCGCCGTTTCTTGATATGGCTTTTGATGAGTGGCGCAAGATTTTTACCGTTGATGTCGATGGTGCTTTTTTATGCTCGCAAATTGCCGCCCGCCAGATGGTGAAACAGGGGCAAGGTGGTCGCATCATCAACATTACATCGGTACATGAACATACGCCGCTGCCGGATGCCAGCGCCTACACCGCCGCTAAACATGCACTCGGCGGGTTAACCAAATCGATGGCGCTCGAACTGGTCAGGCATAAGATTCTGGTGAATGCGGTCGCGCCAGGTGCCATCGCCACGCCGATGAACGGCATGGATGACGGCGACGTGAAGCCCGATGCCGAGCCATCAATTCCCCTGCGGCGTTTCGGCGCAACGCATGAGATTGCCAGTCTGGTGGCCTGGCTATGTTCCGAAGGCGCAAATTACACCACCGGGCAGTCGTTGATTGTCGATGGTGGTTTTATGCTGGCGAATCCGCAGTTTAAACCGGAGTAGCGCAATGGGATATGTGGATATTTCAATGGGTATGTTGTAGGCATGATAAGACGCGCCAGCGTCGCATCAGGCATGGTGCACCTGATGTCGGATGCGGCGCGAACGACTTATCTGGGGCAACTGCTTTATGCCTGATTATTCGGCTTTTTCTTCCCGCGCCGTTTCAGCCACCAGCGCACGCCAACCACCAGAACCACGGCCAGAATCAACCAGACCCAGTGTTTCAGATGCTGATCAAGACTGTGCAACCACGGCGCAATCACCTGACCACCGGCGTAACCGATAGTGGTAAAAATCAACGCCCAGGCAAATGCGCCGAGAATATTCAGCGGCAGAAAGATTTTCGGCGGCAACTGGCTGGCACCAATCAGCGTCGGGCCAATGACCCGAAAGCCATACATAAAACGCGTGCCAATAACAAACAGATACGGATGGCGCTGGATCAGTTTCTGCGCCCGCTCAATTTTATCCTGATGCTTTGAGATACGACGCAACAGCTTGCCGCCAAACCGCCGTCCGCACAGATAAAGCACCTGGTCGCCAATCATGCCGCCAAGCGCCACAGAAAGAACCACCAGCGGGAATTTTAATAATCCCTGATGTGCCGCAACGCCTCCCAGCAAAGTCACGGTTTCACCCTCTGCCAGACTGCCGAGCACCAGCGCGGCATAACCATATTGTGAGATGAGTGTATTGAGATCCATAGGCCAGTCTGTCTCCCTTTGGTTGCCTGTAAGCATACACCCTGTGAATTGTTTGCGCAGAAAAAGGCGTTTCATCACGCGACGCAAATTTCACAACAGGGCAAAAAATAACCACAAGCTGACTTATACTTGAACTGTCAGGTTCAGCAACTCACAAAAAGGGGGCGGTATGAGCCATGTCTGGGGACTGTTTTCCCATCCCGATCGTGAAATGCAGGTGATTAATCGTGAAAACGAAACGATTTCTCATCACTACACCCACCACGTTTTGCTGATGGCGGCGATTCCGGTGATCTGTGCCTTCATTGGCACCACGCAAATTGGCTGGAATTTTGGCGATGGCACTATCCTGAAGTTATCCTGGTTTACCGGACTGGCGCTGGCTGTCCTGTTTTATGGCGTTATGCTGGCAGGGGTCGCGGTGATGGGGCGAGTCATCTGGTGGATGGCGCGCAAATATCCGCAACGTCCATCGCTTGCGCACTGTATGGTCTTTGCCGGATATGTCGCAACGCCGCTGTTTTTAAGCGGCCTGGTGGCGCTTTATCCGCTGGTTTGGCTGTGCGCGCTGGTCGGCACGGTGGCGCTGTTTTACACCGGCTATCTGCTTTATCTCGGTATTCCGAGCTTCCTGAATATCAACAAAGAGGAAGGTCTTAGTTTCTCCAGTTCGACGCTGGCGATTGGCGTACTGGTGCTGGAAGTGCTGCTCGCTATTACCGTTATTCTGTGGGGGTACGGTTATCGGCTGTTCTAGAAAGTTCTTTTGCGTTGCATTGCTGACGTAAATGTCAGCAATGCAGCATTTCCTCACGATTCTCCTTTGACGATCGCACTTTTTGCTCGTTATGATGGCGTCGCTAGCCTCAGTAAATCCTTACTCCGGCGGTGCGCAACCCGTGCGCGTGAACCACTATCTGAATGCTCATCATGCCGAAATTTCGAGTTTCTTTATTTAGCCTGGCTCTAATGCTGGCTGTGCCTTTTGCACCGCAGGCCGTTGCGAAAACGACCGCCGCTACCACAGCTTCGCAGCCGGAAATCGCTTCCGGTAGTGCGATGATTGTTGATCTGAATACCAACAAAGTGATCTATTCGAACCACCCGGATCTGGTGCGTCCGATTGCGTCAATCACCAAATTAATGACCGCAATGGTGGTGCTTGACGCACGACTGCCGCTGGATGAAAAACTGAAAGTGGATATCAGCCAGACGCCAGAGATGAAAGGGGTCTATTCGCGCGTGCGACTGAACAGCGAAATCAGCCGTAAAGATATGCTGTTGTTGGCGCTGATGTCTTCGGAAAACCGCGCGGCGGCAAGCCTGGCGCACCATTATCCTGGTGGTTATAACGCTTTTATTAAAGCGATGAATGCGAAAGCGAAGTCGCTCGGAATGAACAACACGCGCTTTGTTGAACCGACCGGGTTGTCGGTGCATAACGTTTCGACGGCCCGTGACCTGACCAAATTGCTGATTGCCAGCAAACAATATCCGTTGATCGGTCAGTTGAGTACCACCCGTGAAGATATGGCGACCTTCTCTAATCCGACGTACACCCTGCCGTTCCGCAATACTAACCATCTGGTTTATCGCGATAACTGGAATATTCAGTTAACCAAAACCGGTTTTACCAATGCCGCAGGGCATTGCCTGGTGATGCGCACGGTTATCAATAATAAACCGGTGGCGCTGGTGGTGATGGATGCATTTGGCAAATATACCCATTTTGCCGATGCCAGCCGCCTGCGTACCTGGATTGAGACCGGTAAAGTGATGCCTGTTCCGGCTGCGGCGTTGAGCTATAAAAAACAAAAAGCCGCTCAGATGGCGGCGGCGGGGCAGACGGCACAGAACGATTAAGTTTGCTTGCCTGTAGGCCGGATCAGGCGTTTACGCCGCATCCGGCATTCGGGCACGATGCCTGATGCGATGCTGGCGCATCTTATCAGGCCTACATCTGCATCAGGCATCCGGCTATATTTACTCTGCTTCCTGCCAGTTTTTCCGCTTGCTGGTTTTACCGATCCCAGGGTTCATACTGTTGGTTGGATCGTTCTCGCGATAAAACTTCTGCAACGTCTCCGGTGCTTTATACAAATGACCGACGTTATGCTCGGCAGGATATTGCGCGCCGCGCTGGCGTAACAGCTCCAGCATTTGTTCCTTCAACGCATGTACATCCACACCTTTTTTGACGATGTAATCCTGGTGGAAGACATAGCACATAAAATGGCCGTAATAGAGCTTGTGTACCAACTGGCTGTCGATCTCCGGTGGCAAATGCTCATACCACTCGGTATCGTTACGCCGCAGAGCAATATCCAGAGCCAGAATGTCTTCGACTTCATCGGAATGCACGGCCTGATAACGAATTGCCGCCCCCGCAGCGGCGAAACGGTGTAAAAATGCTTTGCTGCCTTCCTCCGGCGTACAGACAAAGAAATCACCTTCAGCCTGTTTGAAATAATCCACCAGCCACGATTTCGCTTCGCCAATGCCATCGCCCGCCATTTTTAACAGCAGATGATGTTCATATTTATCGCGCCAGCTGTTCATGCGCGGGGGTAAATGGCTGGGGAACAGATGACCGAATTTTTGCATCGCACGGTCGGTAAAATGCGGACGGAAGAATTTCACTTTCTCCAGCATCGCATCGGTACGCCCTTTGATGTTAAAGAAGAGAGGCATCTTGTCGGTGCCAAGTTTATCGATCATCAGGAAGGTGTCTTTGCCATATTTTTCCGCGATATCGTAGATATCCCGATGCATATATTCCCCTGCAACCGGCAGATTTTCGAAATTAGCCAGAATATGGCGGCGGATTTCAGTCAGCACTTCCGGCTGATTGGTGCCTATATAAAACACCTGCTGATTTTTTTCTGCTTCGAAGGTATCAAGACGTACCGCGAATACTGCCAGTTTTCCGGCGCAACCGGAGGATTCAAACAGGCGATCCGGGTCGGCGTTATAACGTGCGGGTGTGTCGGCTTCAATATCCCTAACGCGGTGAACATAATCATAATCGTGGGCGTGACGACCATCGTGGCGAACATCATCTTCTTTGATACGATCGTCATCCAGCTTGCTGAGGATCTGCTCTGGTGTTTCGCCCAGATCAATCCCCAGATGGTTCACCAGCGTCAGTTTGCCGTCTTCATTTATGCGCGCGAATAACGACATTTCGGTATATGCCGGGCCACGCTGCACCAGCGAGCCGCCGGAATTATTACAGATACCGCCGATGACCGATGCACCTATGCACGACGAACCAATCACCGAGTGCGGTTCGCGACCCAGCGGTTTGAGAGCTTTTTCCAGCGAATAGAGCGTGGTGCCAGGATATGCCAGCACTTGTTCGCCCTTGCCGAGAACGTGCAGTTTGTCGAGACGCAGGGTGCTGATGATCACGATATCGCGATCATAGTCGTTACCGTTTGGCGTCGAGCCTTCGGTCAGACCGGTATTGGCGGCCTGCATCAGAATAATTTTGTCGGCGGTAACGCAGGCTTTCAGCACCCGCCACAATTCCAGTAGTGAGCCAGGGAAAACGACAGCCAGCGCGTCGCCCTGACCAGAACGGAAGCCCTTGCGATAGCGGGCCGTTTTTGCGGGATCGGTGAGCAGGTGTGAATGACCGACCAGACGGGCAAGTTCATTCAAAAAGGCTTTATTATCAGTTGTTGTCATGGAAGACATTTTCCACTCCTTGTGGTGGCGAAAAAATATCACAAACTAGAATAGCGCCTTGTATGACAATTCAGCGAGTGAATATTTTGAAAATTCAGACAATAAACTGAGCATTCTTTTTCTCTCTCCATCATGCTTATGGCAAACTACGGTTTTTGCACCATTTTCGCTGCCACGTCGGGCAACAAAGGAAGAAAAATCCACATGAAATGGCTATGTTCAGTAGGTATCGCGGTAAGTCTGGCCTTACAGCCAGCACTGGCGGATGATTTGTTCGGTAACCATCCATTAACGCCCGAAGCGCGTGATGCGTTCGTCACCGAACTGCTCAAAAAAATGACGGTTGATGAGAAGATTGGTCAACTGCGCTTAATCAGCGTCGGCCCGGATAACCCGAAAGAGGCGATCCGCGAGATGATCAAAGACGGGCAGGTTGGGGCGATTTTCAACACCGTAACCCGTCAGGATATCCGCGCCATGCAGGATCAGGTGATGGAATTAAGCCGCCTGAAAATTCCTCTCTTCTTTGCCTATGATGTGCTGCACGGTCAGCGCACTGTCTTCCCGATTAGCCTCGGCCTGGCCTCTTCTTTTAACCTCGATGCGGTGAAAACAGTAGGGCGCGTCTCTGCTTATGAAGCGGCAGATGATGGCCTGAATATGACCTGGGCGCCAATGGTCGATGTCTCGCGCGATCCGCGCTGGGGACGTGCTTCCGAAGGTTTTGGCGAAGATACGTATCTGACCTCAATCATGGGTAAAACCATGGTGGAAGCGATGCAGGGTAAAAGCCCGGCAGATCGCTACTCGGTGATGACCAGCGTCAAACACTTTGCTGCATACGGCGCGGTAGAAGGTGGTAAAGAGTACAACACCGTCGATATGAGCCCGCAGCGCCTGTTTAATGACTATATGCCGCCGTATAAAGCGGGGCTGGATGCAGGCAGCGGCGCGGTGATGGTGGCGTTGAACTCGCTGAACGGCACGCCAGCCACCTCCGATTCCTGGCTGCTGAAAGATGTGCTGCGCGATCAGTGGGGCTTTAAAGGCATCACCGTTTCCGATCATGGCGCAATCAAAGAACTGATTAAACACGGTACGGCGGCAGATCCGGAAGATGCGGTGCGCGTGGCGCTGAAATCCGGGATCAACATGAGCATGAGCGACGAGTATTACTCGAAGTATCTGCCTGGTTTGATCAAATCCGGCAAAGTGACGATGGCAGAGCTGGACGATGCCGCGCGTCACGTACTGAACGTCAAATATGACATGGGACTGTTTAACGATCCGTACAGCCACCTTGGGCCGAAAGAGTCTGACCCGGTGGATACCAATGCTGAAAGCCGCCTGCACCGTAAAGAAGCGCGTGAAGTGGCGCGTGAAAGCCTGGTGTTGCTGAAAAACCGTCTCGAAACGTTACCGCTGAAAAAATCGGCCACCATTGCGGTGGTTGGGCCACTGGCGGACAGTAAACGTGACGTGATGGGCAGCTGGTCCGCAGCCGGTGTTGCCGATCAATCCGTGACCGTACTGACCGGGATTAAAAATGCCGTCGGTGAAAACGGTAAAGTGCTGTATGCCAAAGGGGCGAACGTTACCAGTGACAAAGGCATTATCGATTTCCTGAATCAGTATGAAGAAGCGGTCAAAGTCGATTCGCGCTCGCCGCAAGAGATGATTGATGAAGCGGTGCAAACCGCGAAACAATCTGATGTGGTGGTGGCTGTGGTCGGTGAAGCACAGGGGATGGCGCACGAGGCCTCCAGCCGTACCGATATCACTATTCCTCAAAGCCAACGTGATTTGATTGCGGCGCTGAAAGCCACCGGTAAACCGCTGGTGCTGGTGCTGATGAACGGTCGTCCGCTGGCGCTGGTGAAAGAAGATCAGCAGGCCGACGCGATTCTGGAAACCTGGTTTGCGGGTACGGAAGGGGGGAATGCGATTGCCGATGTATTGTTTGGCGATTACAACCCGTCCGGCAAGCTGCCGATGTCCTTCCCGCGTTCTGTCGGGCAGATCCCTGTGTACTACAGCCATCTGAATACCGGGCGTCCGTATAATGCCGACAAGCCGAACAAATACACTTCGCGTTATTTTGATGAAGCTAACGGGGCACTTTATCCGTTCGGCTATGGTCTGAGCTATACCACGTTCACCGTCTCTGATGTGAAACTTTCTGCGCCGACCATGAAGCGTGACGGCAAAGTGACGGCCAGTGTGCAGGTGACGAATACCGGCAAACGCGAAGGGGCGACGGTAGTGCAGATGTACTTGCAGGATGTGACGGCTTCCATGAGTCGCCCGGTGAAACAGCTAAAAGGCTTTGAGAAAATCACCCTGAAGCCGGGCGAAACTCAGACCGTCAGCTTCCCGATCGATATCGAGGCGCTGAAGTTCTGGAATCAACAGATGAAATATGACGCCGAGCCAGGCAAGTTCAACGTCTTTATCGGCACTGATTCCGCACGCGTTAAGAAAGGCGAGTTTGAGTTGCTGTAATGCTTTAGTAAGGGCGCGACGTTTGCGCCCTTTGCCTGATGTTCATATCTTAACTTGCTGAATTTTCGCCCTTTGTAGGCCGGATAAGGCGCTCGCGCCGCATCCGGCAGGAAACGCCGAACCGAATATGCCTCTTAAGTATTTATCTGATTCTGCAACTGAATCCGCCCAGTCAGGCTAACCCCGCCATTATCAACTATGCTTTTCTCTTAATTCGCTGAAAACAACAGTAAAAGAATGAGGAAAGCATCATGCCACTCTCAAAGGTCTGGGCAGGTTCACTGGTTATGTTGGCAGCCGTGAGCCTGCCGCTGCACGCGGCTTCCCCCGTTAAAGTCGGTTCAAAAATCGATACCGAAGGCGCGCTACTCGGCAACATCATCTTGCAGGTACTCGAAAGCCACGGCGTACCGACGGTCAATAAAGTGCAACTCGGAACGACTCCTGTGGTGCGTGGGGCGATTACTTCTGGCGAGCTGGATATCTACCCGGAATACACCGGCAATGGCGCTTTCTTCTTTAAAGATGAAAACGATGCGGCGTGGAAAAATGCCGGGCAAGGCTACGAGAAAGTCAAAAAGCTCGATGCAGAGCAAAACAAGTTAATCTGGCTGACGCCCGCACCTGCGAATAACACCTGGACCATCGCCGTGCGTCAGGATGTGGCAGAGAAAAACAAACTCACTTCGCTTGCCGACCTGAGTCGTTATCTGAAAGAGGGCGGCACCTTCAAACTGGCAGCCTCGGCAGAGTTTATCGAACGCGCCGATGCCTTACCCGCTTTTGAAAAAGCTTACGACTTTAAACTCGATCAGGATCAGTTACTGTCACTTGCAGGCGGCGACACGGCGGTGACCATTAAAGCCGCTGCCCAACAAACATCCGGCGTTAATGCGGCGATGGCTTACGGCACTGACGGCCCGGTAGCGGCGCTGGGACTGCAAACCTTAAGCGATCCGCAAGGCGTGCAACCTATCTACGCGCCTGCACCAGTGGTGCGTGAATCGGTGTTGAAGGAATATCCACAAATGGCACAGTGGTTACAGCCTGTTTTCGCCAGCCTCGATGAAAAAACATTGCAGCAACTGAATGCCAGCATTGCCGTTGAAGGACTGGATGCCAAAAAAGTGGCTGCCGACTACCTGAAACAAAAAGGGTGGACGAAGTAATTTCTCGTGACTTATCTACGTATTAATCCTGTTCTGGCGCTGCTGCTGTTGCTGACGGCAATCGCAGCGGCACTGCCGTTTATCAGTTACGCGCCTAACCGGCTGGTCTCTGGTGAGGGGCGTCATCTCTGGCAACTGTGGCCGCAAACGATCTGGATGCTGGTAGGCGTTGGTTGCGCCTGGCTGACTGCCTGTTTTATTCCCGGTAGAAAAGGCAGCATTTTTGCACTCATTCTTGCGCAATTCGTCTTCGTATTGCTGGTGTGGGGCGCGGGAAAGGCAGCGACACAACTGGCGCAAAATGGCAGTGTGCTGGCGCGTACCAGCCTCGGCAGTGGTTTCTGGTTGGCTGTGGCGCTGGCATTGCTGGCCTGTAGTGATGCCATCCGCCGAATCTCCACGCATCCGCTGTGGCGCTGGTTGTTGCATATGCAGATTGCCATCATTCCGCTGTGGTTGCTGTACTCCGGCGCGCTTAACGATCTCTCGCTAATGAAAGAATACGTCAACCGTCAGGATGTGTTTGACGACGCGCTGGCGCAACATCTGACGTTGCTGTTTGGCTCGGTACTGCCGGCGCTGGTGATTGGCGTGCCGCTGGGCGTCTGGTGCTACTTTTCCACCGCGCGGCAGGGGGCGATTTTTTCTCTGCTCAATGTCATTCAGACCGTGCCTTCGGTGGCGCTCTTTGGTTTGCTGATTGCTCCGCTTGCCGGACTGGTGACTGCCTTTCCGTGGCTGGGGACGATCGGCATAGCAGGAACCGGAATGACACCCGCACTGATTGCGCTGGTGCTCTATGCCTTGCTGCCGCTGGTGCGCGGCGTGGTAGTCGGCTTGAACCAGATCCCGCGCGATGTGTTGGAGAGCGCCAGAGCGATGGGCATGAGCGGGGCGCAGCGTTTCCTGCATGTTCAGTTACCACTGGCGTTACCGGTATTTCTGCGCAGCCTGCGGGTGGTGATGGTGCAAACCGTCGGCATGGCGGTGATTGCGGCGTTAATCGGCGCAGGCGGTTTTGGTGCGCTGGTTTTCCAGGGGCTGTTAAGCAGTGCCATTGATTTAGTATTGCTGGGGGTGATCCCGGTGATTGTACTGGCGGTGCTTACCGACGCGCTGTTCGATTTGCTTATCGCACTGCTGAAGGTGAAACGTAATGATTGAATTTAGCCATGTCAGCAAACTGTTCGGCGCACAAAAAGCCGTTAACGATCTCAATCTCAATTTTCAGGAAGGGAGTTTTTCGGTGCTGATTGGCACATCTGGCTCCGGCAAATCCACCACCCTGAAAATGATTAATCGCCTGGTGGAGCATGACAGCGGAGTGATCCGCTTTGCCGGAGAAGAAATTCGCTCGCTGCCAGTGCTGGAGTTGCGCCGCCGGATGGGATACGCCATCCAGTCGATAGGTTTATTTCCCCACTGGAGCGTGGCGCAAAACATCGCCACCGTGCCGCAATTACAAAAATGGTCGCGGGCGCGGATTGACGATCGTATCGACGAATTAATGGCGCTGTTGGGGCTGGAGGCGAATTTACGCGAGCGTTATCCACATCAACTTTCTGGTGGTCAGCAGCAGCGAGTCGGCGTTGCTCGTGCGCTGGCTGCCGATCCGCAAGTTTTGCTGATGGATGAACCGTTTGGCGCGCTGGATCCGGTGACGCGCGGCGCGTTGCAACAAGAGATGACGCGCATTCACCGTTTGCTGGGGCGCACCATTGTGCTGGTCACTCATGATATTGATGAGGCGCTACGGCTGGCAGAACATCTGGTGTTGATGGATCATGGTGAAGTGGTGCAGCAGGGCAATCCGCTGACGATGCTTACTCGTCCAGAGAATGATTTTGTCCGCCAGTTTTTTGGGCATAGTGAACTGGGTGTGCGCCTGCTTTCGTTACGTAGTGTGACTGATTATGTGCGCCGCAACGAACGCGCTGAAGGTGAGGCGCTGGCAGAAGAGATGACGCTACGTGATGCGCTCTCATTGTTTGTCGCTCGTGGTTGTGAAGTGTTGCCGGTGGTTGACGCTCAAGGTAAACCTTGCGGCACATTACATTTTCAGGATCTGCTGGTGGAGGCGTAATCGTATGAAAATAATGCGCGATCCGCTGTTCTGGCTTATTGCTCTGTTTGTGGGGCTGATTTTCTGGCTACCCTATAGCCAGCCGTTGTTTGGTGCTTTATTTCCACAATTACCTCGGCCTGTTTATCAGCAGGAAAGTTTTGCTGCCCTGGCGCTGGCTCATTTCTGGCTAGTGGGGATCTCAAGTTTGTTTGCCGTGATCATTGGTACCGGTGCCGGAATTGCTGTCACTCGCCCGTGGGGCGCGGAGTTTCGCCCGATGGTCGAAACCATTGCCGCCGTTGGGCAGACTTTTCCGCCCGTAGCTGTGCTGGCGATTGCTGTTCCGGTGATGGGGTTTGGTCAGCAACCGGCGATTATTGCTTTGATCCTTTACGGCGTGCTACCGATCTTACAGGCGACACTTGCCGGACTGGGATCGATTGATGCCAGCGTGACAGACGTTGCCAAAGGGATGGGAATGAGCCGGGGTCAGCGATTGCGTAAAGTGGAGTTACCGCTGGCAGCGCCAGTGATTCTGGCTGGCGTGCGGACTTCAGTGATTATCAATATTGGTACGGCGACCATTGCCTCAACGGTAGGAGCCAGCACGCTGGGTACGCCCATCATCATCGGACTTAGCGGATTTAACACTGCTTATGTGATTCAGGGGGCGTTGCTGGTGGCACTGGCGGCGATCATCGTAGACCGCCTGTTTGAACGGTTGGTGCAGCTACTCAGCCAGCACGCAAAATAAAGGTATAACCTGCGAGCATGACGCCACCGATACCGCCTAACGCCATCAACAGGAACAGGGTGATAACCCCAATTTTCGCTATGCGCATAATGCACTCCTTATGTTAACGAAAGGATTGTACAGTAAAGCGCATTTGTTAACGAATCATTAAATGCCGAGTGGGAAAATATCATGGCCTTGTTCCTGCCAGTTGGTGAGCTGCTGCTGCTGGGCGGGAGACTGGTTTTCACCGCACCACACCAATAGCGTGCGGCCTTCAAACAGTTCCGGGCGGAGCTGGTTGAGGGAATGGGCGAGGACATCAATGCGCCATCCTTGCTGGCTGGCAATCCAACCCTCCAGCCACAGCCGCGTGGTATCCTGAATATTCCAGCCAACCACCAGCGCATCTTTACCCTGTTTTTTACGTGCCGAAGCCAGACAAATGGCGATGTAGTTGATCAGTACACCGTCGAGGATCGCCAGTAACGCCTGGAGAGTTGGTTGCTGACACTGAAGACGTCGGCGCAGAGGAATGAACAGATGTGTGGTGAGCGTCTGGGCGGGGTAATCCTGACCACGTTCTTTGATCCACATTCGCAGACTTTGTAGATTGCCACTTTGCAGGTAATTAAGCAGAGTTTCTTGCTGATCGCGCCAGCCGTTTTGCACATCAACATTCTCATTACTGAGTAGCATTTTAACTTTGCTGACCTGCACACCGTTATCGATCCAGCGTTTGATCTCGCGGATCCGGTCGATATCGGCATCGTTGAACAGGCGATGACCGCCGTCTGTGCGCTGCGGTTTCAACAATCCGTAACGCCTCTGCCACGCGCGTAACGTGACAGGATTGATATCACAAAGCAACGCCACTTCACCAATTGTGTAAAGCGCCATCCTCTCACCCTTGCTCGCGAGGTCCCGGTTTAACTTTAGACGCAGATTTGCGAACCAGGTAGTTTTGTCCGTTTTTAGTTCATCGTTAGGGTGATTTTATTTTTGCCAGGTGATTTTGAGTGATCGTACTCACGAATTCTCATTTTTCTGCAAGAGTTCAAAGAAAGTTAAACGCAGGCAATGTATGTTACGCGTTTTAAAGGGAAGTGTGGTTTGCGGGTATGTACGATTTTAATCTGGTGTTGCTGCTGCTTCAGCAGATGTGCGTTTTTTTAGTCATTGCGTGGTTAATGAGTAAAACGCCATTATTCATACCATTAATGCAGGTCACGGTTCGTCTGCCGCATAAATTTCTCTGCTACATCGTCTTTTCCATTTTCTGCATTATGGGCACCTGGTTCGGGTTGCACATCGACGATTCGATTGCTAATACGCGGGCGATTGGTGCGGTGATGGGCGGCTTACTCGGCGGTCCGGTCGTCGGTGGGCTGGTTGGTCTGACCGGCGGGTTACATCGATATTCGATGGGGGGCATGACCGCGCTAAGTTGCATGATCTCGACCATCGTTGAAGGATTGCTCGGCGGCCTGGTACACAGCATCCTGATCCGTCGCGGGCGCACTGATAAAGTCTTTAACCCCATTACCGCCGGTGCCGTCACGTTCGTCGCTGAAATGGTGCAAATGCTGATCATCCTGGCAATCGCCCGACCTTATGAAGATGCGGTGCGTCTGGTGAGTAATATTGCTGCGCCAATGATGGTCACCAATACCGTCGGCGCGGCGCTGTTTATGCGTATATTGCTGGATAAACGCGCGATGTTTGAAAAATACACTTCGGCTTTTTCTGCCACCGCGCTGAAAGTCGCGGCCTCGACGGAAGGCATTTTGCGCCAGGGTTTTAACGAAGTGAACAGCATGAAAGTGGCACAGGTGCTGTATCAGGAACTGGATATTGGCGCAGTAGCCATTACCGATCGCGAGAAATTGCTGGCCTTTACCGGAATTGGTGACGACCATCATTTGCCAGGCAAACCGATTTCCTCAACCTACACCTTAAAAGCGATTGAAACTGGCGAAGTGGTCTACGCCGATGGCAACGAAGTGCCTTACCGTTGCTCTTTGCATCCGCAATGCAAACTGGGTTCGACGCTGGTGATTCCGTTGCGTGGTGAGAATCAGCGGGTGATGGGCACCATCAAATTGTATGAAGCGAAAAACCGTTTGTTCAGCTCAATCAACCGCACGCTGGGGGAAGGGATTGCGCAATTGCTTTCGGCGCAGATCCTCGCCGGGCAATATGAGCGGCAAAAAGCGATGCTCACGCAGTCAGAAATTAAACTGCTTCACGCCCAGGTGAATCCCCATTTCCTGTTCAATGCGCTTAACACCATTAAAGCCGTTATCCGCCGCGACAGCGAACAGGCCAGCCAACTGGTGCAGTATCTTTCCACTTTTTTCCGCAAAAACTTAAAGCGGCCTTCGGAGTTTGTTACTCTCGCCGACGAAATTGAACACGTGAATGCTTATCTGCAAATTGAAAAGGCGCGCTTCCAGTCACGGTTGCAGGTCAACATTGCTATTCCGGAGGAATTATCCCGGCAGCAGTTGCCCGCGTTTACCCTGCAACCAATAGTGGAAAACGCTATTAAACATGGAACCTCACAACTGCTGGATACAGGGCGAGTGGCAATTAGCGCAAGGCGTGAAGGGCAACATTTGATGCTGGAGATCGAAGACAATGCCGGTTTGTATCAACCGGCAACCAATGCCAGTGGGCTGGGGATGAATCTGGTGGATAAGCGTTTACGTGAGCGGTTTGGCGATGACTATGGGATAAGCGTCGCCTGTGAGCCTGATAGTTACACCCGAATAACGTTACGACTGCCATGGAGGGACGAGGCATGATTAAAGTCTTAATTGTCGATGATGAACCGTTAGCACGGGAAAACCTGCGCGTATTTTTGCAGGAGCAGAGCGATATTGAAATCGTTGGTGAGTGTTCAAACGCCGTGGAAGGGATCGGCGCGGTGCATAAACTGCGCCCGGATGTGCTGTTTCTCGATATCCAGATGCCGCGCATCAGTGGTCTGGAAATGGTGGGGATGCTCGACCCGGAACATCGTCCGTATATTGTTTTTCTCACCGCGTTTGACGAATACGCTATTAAAGCCTTTGAAGAACATGCCTTTGACTATCTGCTGAAGCCAATTGATGAAGCACGACTGGAGAAAACGCTGGCGCGTTTGCGTCAGGAGCGGAGCAAGCAGGATGTTTCGCTGTTACCGGAAAATCAGCAGGCGCTGAAATTTATTCCTTGTACGGGGCATAGTCGGATTTATTTACTGCAAATGAAAGATGTAGCGTTTGTCAGCAGTCGGATGAGCGGTGTTTACGTCACCAGTCACGAAGGGAAAGAGGGCTTTACTGAACTGACATTACGCACCCTGGAGAGTCGTACACCACTACTACGCTGCCATCGTCAGTATCTGGTTAACCTCGCGCATTTGCAGGAGATTCGCCTGGAAGATAATGGCCAGGCCGAGTTGATTTTGCGTAATGGCTTAACCGTGCCGGTCAGCCGCCGTTATCTGAAAAGCTTAAAAGAGGCGATTGGCCTGTAAAAGACTGCTAAAATGGCTTTTTGCCTCATCAACACCTGAAGGCCTCATGCTAAGTAATGATATTCTGCGCAGCGTGCGCTACATTTTAAAAGCCAATAATAACGACCTGGTGCGCATTCTGGCGCTGGGCAATGTCGAAACCACTGCCGAACAGATTGCCATCTGGTTGCGTAAAGAAGATGAAGAAGGTTTTCAACGTTGTCCGGACATTATTTTGTCCTCATTCCTGAATGGTCTGATTTACGAAAAACGCGGCAGGGATGAGTCTGCACCGGCACTGGAGCCGGAACGTCGTATTAATAACAATATTGTGCTGAAAAAATTGCGCATCGCGTTTTCACTGAAAACCGATGATATCCTGGCGATCCTCACCGAACAGCAGTTCCGCGTTTCTATGCCGGAAATTACTGCGATGATGCGCGCACCGGATCATAAAAACTTCCGCGAATGCGGCGATCAATTCTTGCGTTATTTTCTGCGTGGACTGGCTGCGCGCCAGCATGTGAAGAAAAACTAAGACAGGTCTGGAGGCCATGCAGAGAGCATGGCCTCCGGCAGATTATTTCACTTCTTTAAAGCCAGCGGCTTTCATCACCAGTTCCATTTGCGCCATAGTGATACCTTTTTTGGCATCGTCAGCAGAAATGTTAATGCCGGAAATACCCTGCAGGGCTTTAAAATCAACTTTTTCCATATCGATAGTCACGTTTTCCTGCGCGTAAGTATCAGTAAAGGTTAATTTTTCTTCAACGCCAGCAATGTTTTTATATTTTGCACTTAACGGCTCAAGCTTTTTAGCCGCCTCTTCTTTGTTAGCTGCACCGATGGTTGCAAACTGAATTTTGGTTTCTGAAGATTGCTTAAGCACCTTGTCGCCTTTGTAGACATAGGTAATGGCAATTTCAGTACCGTTCAGATTGGCACTAAATTTCTTTGATTCTTCTTTGTCACCACAGCCAGCGAGAGAGAAAACCAGAACAGATGCAACAACGAGGGAAAACAGCTTGTTGAAAGCCTTCATGTAAAACTCCATTTTATCAAGATCAGAAAACTGGTGACTCTCACCAGGGCGCTATAGAATATTCTTTATACCTCGTCTTGAGCAGTCCGGAAATGGAGTAGATCTCTTAATAAAAAGCATTTTTTCCTCCTTGTTGCTCAAGCATCAGTAACAACTGTTCGCAGAGTAAAACACAATTATTCAATACTTCTGCCAGTGTCTCGCTTTCCGAATTGCGTAATTGCTTCAACACATGCGCCAGCCGATAAAAACCGATTACGGTGAGTTCGTTCGCCAGCAAATCAGCCTGACTAATGGCGCTCTGTTCCTGATAGCGCCAGCCGTTATGGAGTAGCTGAATAATTATGTGATTTCTCGTCCTGATAGATAAAGTGTCTCATTCTGCATCCCTGTAATTTTATCCAGTTTAATACAGATGCTAACAGCATTTGCGCAGGTTACAGAGCGACAAAAAGGCGAGAAAACAACTTTAGGAATTTATAAAGAAAAGGCGCTGTTGATGCAGCGCCTTGAAGGGAGTTATTTCACTTGATGACCAGGTTTAGCACCGGCATCCGGGCTTAACAGGAAGATATCTTTCCCGCCAGGACCGGCAGCCATCACCATGCCTTCGGAGATACCGAAGCGCATTTTACGCGGAGCCAGGTTAGCCACCATAATGGTGTGACGACCAATCAGCGCCTGTGGGTCTGGGTAAGCAGAACGAATGCCGGAGAAGACATTGCGTTTTTCGCCACCCAGATCCAGCGTCAGGCGCAGCAGCTTGTCAGAACCCTCAACAAACTCTGCGTTTTCAATCAGCGCCACGCGCAGGTCAACTTTGGCGAAGTCGTCAAAGGTGATGGTTTCCTGAATCGGATCATCAGCCAGCGGGCCAGTAACTGGCGCGGCAGTTGCTTTCACTTCTTCTTTGGATGCTTCCACCAGTGCTTCCACCTGTTTCATATCGATACGGTTATACAGTGCCTTGAACGGATTCACTTTATGGCCCAGCAGCGGTTGCTGAATACCATCCCAGGTCAGTTCCGTATTGAGGAATGCTTCCGCACGTTCAGTCAGTTTCGGCAGTACCGGCTTCAGGTAAGTCATCAGCACGCGGAACAGGTTTATGCCCATTGAGCAAATCGCTTGCAGATCGGCATCGCGGCCTTCCTGTTTCGCCACCACCCACGGAGCCTGCTCGTCAACATAGCGGTTAGCCAGGTCAGCCAGCGCCATGATTTCGCGCACAGCTTTACCAAATTCGCGGCTTTCCCACGCTTCGCCAATAACTTCAGCGGCATCGGTAAAGGTTTTGTACAGTTCAGGGTCAGCCAGTTCGCTTGCCAACACGCCGTCAAAACGCTTGTTGATAAAGCCAGCGTTACGGGAGGCCAGGTTAACCACTTTATTGACGATATCGGCATTTACGCGCTGAACGAAATCTTCCAGGTTGAGATCGATATCATCAATGCGCGAAGAGAGTTTCGCAGTGTAGTAGTAGCGCAGGCTGTCAGCGTCAAAATGATTCAGCCAGGTGCTGGCTTTAATGAACGTGCCACGAGACTTGGACATCTTCGCGCCGTTCACCGTCACATAGCCGTGAACAAACAGGTTGGTCGGCTTGCGGAAGTTGCTGCCTTCCAGCATGGCAGGCCAGAACAGGCTGTGGAAGTAAACGATATCTTTACCGATGAAGTGGTACAGTTCGGCGGTGGAGTCTTTCTTCCAGTATTCATCGAAGCTTACGGTATCGCCGCGCTTGTCGCACAGATTCTTGAAGGAACCCATGTAACCAATCGGCGCGTCCAGCCAGACGTAGAAGTATTTGCCTGGTGCGTTCGGAATTTCAAAACCGAAGTAAGGCGCATCGCGGGAGATATCCCACTGTTGCAGGCCGGATTCAAACCACTCCTGCATTTTGTTTGCCACCTGCTCCTGCAACGCGCCGCTGCGGGTCCATGCCTGCAACATTTCGCTGAAAGAGGGCAGATCAAAGAAGAAGTGTTCGGAATCACGCATCACCGGCGTAGCACCAGAAACCACAGATTTCGGCTCGATCAGTTCAGTCGGGCTGTAGGTCGCGCCGCAGACTTCACAGTTATCGCCGTATTGATCTGGCGCTTTACATTTCGGGCAGGTGCCTTTCACAAAACGATCCGGCAGGAACATACCTTTTTCCGGGTCGTACAACTGAGAGATGGTGCGGTTTTTAATAAAACCGTTCTCTTTCAGGCGAGTATAGATAAGCTCAGACAACTGACGGTTCTCTTCGCTGTGCGTCGAGTGATAGTTGTCGTAGCTGATATTAAAGCCTGCGAAATCAGTCTGATGCTCCTGACTCATTTCGCCAATCATCTGCTCCGGGGTAATACCAAGCTGCTGGGCTTTCAGCATGATCGGCGTACCGTGGGCATCGTCGGCGCAGATGAAGTTGACCTCGTGGCCGCGCATTCGCTGGTAACGGACCCAGACATCAGCCTGGATGTGCTCCAGCATATGGCCGAGGTGGATAGAGCCGTTAGCGTACGGCAGTGCGCACGTCACCAGAATTTTCTTCGCGACTTGAGTCATAGTAGGCATTACTTCTTAGTAGTGAAAAGGGGTTAGATAGTACCAAATGGGAAAATGTTAAGTAAGTACTTATCTATTTTCTTCAGGTAAACTATTTAGCTGATGGTTTATCTATATAAATAAGGAGTCGGGATGAACGAACAATCCCAGGCCAAATCACCAGAAGCCTTGCGCGCAATGGTCGCCGGGACACTGGCTAATTTTCAGCACCCAACCCTGAAGCATAACCTTACCACGCTGAAAGCGTTGCATCATGTCGCCTGGATGGACGACACGCTGCATGTGGAGCTGGTTATGCCGTTCGTCTGGCATAGCGCGTTCGAAGAGTTAAAAGAGCAATGTAGCGCCGAATTGCTGCGTATCACCGGGGCAAAAGCTATCGACTGGAAACTGTCGCATAACATTGCCACGCTGAAACGCGTGAAGAATCAGCCGGGAATTAACGGCGTGAAGAACATTATCGCGGTCAGTTCCGGCAAAGGTGGCGTGGGTAAATCCTCCACGGCGGTAAACCTGGCGCTGGCGCTGGCGGCGGAAGGAGCGAAAGTCGGCATTCTGGATGCCGACATTTATGGTCCGTCTATCCCAACCATGCTGGGGGCAGAAAATCAGCGTCCGACCTCGCCGGACGGGACTCATATGGCACCGATTATGTCTCATGGCCTGGCAACCAATTCAATTGGTTATCTGGTCACTGACGACAACGCGATGGTGTGGCGTGGCCCGATGGCGAGCAAGGCGTTGATGCAAATGTTGCAAGAAACCTTATGGCCGGATCTGGATTATCTGGTGCTCGACATGCCGCCAGGCACCGGTGACATTCAATTGACACTGGCGCAAAACATTCCTGTAACCGGTGCAGTAGTGGTCACCACGCCACAGGACATCGCGCTGATTGATGCGAAAAAAGGTATCGTGATGTTCGAGAAAGTCGAAGTTCCGGTACTGGGTATTGTCGAGAACATGAGCGTCCATATTTGCAGTAACTGTGGTCATCATGAGCCGATTTTCGGCACTGGTGGGGCAGAGAAACTGGCCGAGAAATACCATACGCAGTTGTTGGGGCAAATGCCGTTACACATTAGCCTGCGTGAAGATCTCGACAAAGGAACACCTACCGTTATCAGCCGTCCGGAGAGCGAATTTACTACTATCTACCGCCAACTGGCTGACCGGGTTGCTGCTCAGCTCTACTGGCAAGGTGAAGTTATTCCAGGTGAGATCTCCTTCCGCGCGGTCTAACGTGCATTAGCCTTTCTGGTTGTTCGTCATACACCGCAGAAATGATACATTGATGCGGTGTATTTATTTTGTGGCTTTAAATGAACACTTTTTTAATGCTGTGAATATTCAGTGGATCTTAGTCCTAAACTGTACAAAGTAGATTGATCGTACAGGTAAAGCCTCTTTATCATCCTTCGTGGCTGTGTAGCGGATGTACAGCTATAGTTTGTTATGCACTCAATCTATCCAGGCATAACCTTTACTACAGGGATAACGTTCAATGAATAAGTATTGGCTGTCAGGAATCATTTTTCTTGCCTATGGATTGGCTTCTCCCGCGTTCTCTTCAGAGACTGCCGCATTAACGATTAATGGCAGGATCAGCCCCCCAACATGCAGTATGGATATTGTTAATAGCCAGCCCCAACAGCATTGCGGTCAGGTATCGCAAAGCGTTGATACCCGTCATCGGATTTCTTCGCCGGTAAAAGGCGTCACTACAGAGCTGGTTACAGCGGGCAACGATAGCAAACGTCGAATCGTATTAAATCGCTACGATTAATCAGGCAACACTCTTTTAATAATATTTGGAAAGCCTAAATCATTCCCGTGAATAATTTAGGCTTTTTTATTTATTTTAAGAATGTGGTTAACAGTAAATTATGTCAATTAATAGATGTGGTAAATATTTAATTCCCTTAAGTATTTGTTGTAATTATATTGCAATGGTTAACTTGTTTTAAATCAATAAAACAATACGTTTACATTGCGGTAACTTTTTTGATGTGAGAAATTTGTTTCCACGAGATACAGAGTCTTAACAATCAAAATAAACTATATTAAGGAACCTATTATGAAACATTCAATTATTGCTACCGCTGTCTTTTCTTCTTTTTTTATGAGTGCTGGCGTATTTGCTGCAGACGTTGATACCGGAACATTAACTATTAAAGGGAATATTGCAGAGTCTCCGTGTAAATTTGAAGCGGGTGGTGATTCAGTAAGTATTAATATGCCAACTGTTCCGACCACTGTCTTTGAAGGTAAAGCGAAATATTCTACCTATGATGATGCAGTCGGTGTCACCAGCAGCATGTTAAAAATTAGCTGCCCGAAAGAAGTTGCTGGTGTAAAACTCTCGTTGATCACCAATGATAAAATAACCGGCAACGATAAAGCGATAGCCAGTAGTAACGATACCGTGGGTTATTATCTCTATTTAGGCGATAACAGCGATGTCCTGGATGTTTCAGCGCCTTTTAATATTGAGAGTTATAAAACAGCGGATGGTCAGTATGCGATTCCGTTTAAAGCAAAATACCTGAAACTGACAGAAGACTCAGTGCAATCAGGTGATGTGGTCTCTTCTTTAGTTATGCGTGTGGCGCAGGATTAATAATTAAATAATTTCGCAAGTTTCTCCAGGAAATAAACATGGCCGCTATCTCCATGGCGGCCTTTTAATTTTAAGAGGCATTAAGATGAAAGGGTTATTAGCTTTACTCATTTCTTCTATGGTTCTTCCTGCACATGCCGGAATTGTCATCTACGGGACGCGAATTATTTACCCGGCTGAAAATAAAGAAGTGATGGTGCAGTTGATGAATCAGGGAAACCGATCTTCATTACTTCAGGCGTGGATTGATGATGGCGACACATCACTGCCGCCGGAAAAGATTCAGGTTCCTTTCATGCTAACGCCACCAGTGGCAAAAATAGGGGCTAACTCCGGACAGCAAGTAAAAATTAAAATCATGCCGAATAAGTTGCCCAGTAATAAAGAGAGCATTTTTTATCTGAACGTTCTGGATATTCCACCTAATAGTCCAGAACAAGAAGGCAAGAATGCACTGAAGTTTGCGATGCAAAACAGAATCAAATTGTTTTACCGACCGGCGGGTATTGCTCCGGTTAATAAAGCAACGTTTAAGAAATTGCTGGTAAATCGTAGCGGCAATGGGCTGGTGATAAAAAATGATTCGCCGAACTGGGTGACGATTTCCGATGTAAAAGCGAATAATGTCAAAGTCAATTATGAAACCATCATGATTGCGCCATTAGAAAGCCAGAGTGTAAACGTCAAAACTAATAATGCGAATAGCTGGTATTTGACCATTATTGATGATGATGGCAACTATATTAGCGACAAAATTTAATTGCAGGAGCTGCCCGTGTTGAGAATAACCCCACTCGCATTAGCAATCGTAGCGTTATTGCTCGGCATTGAAGCGTATGCAGCGGAAGAAACCTTTGACACCCATTTTATGATGGGGGGAATGAAAGACCAACAGGTTGCTCATATTCGCCTTGATGATAATCAACCTTTACCGGGCCAATATGACATCGATATTTATGTCAATAAACAATGGCGTGGGAAATATGAGATTATCGTTAAAGATAACCCCGAAGAAACATGCCTGGCGAGAGAAATTATCAAGCGGTTAGGTATTAATACCGATAACTTCGCCAGTAGTAAGCAATGTTTAACATTAGAGCAACTTGTTCAGGGTGGGAGTTATTCCTGGAATATCGGTGTTTTTCGTTTAGATTTCAGCGTTCCGCAAGCCTGGGTTGATGAACTGGAAAGTGGTTATGTCCCGCCGGAAAACTGGGAACGGGGTATTAATGCTTTTTATACCTCTTATTATATGAGCCAGTATTACAGCGACTATAAAGCGTCGGGTAATAACAAGAGTAGTTATGTTCGTTTTAACAGTGGATTAAATCTGCTGGGGTGGCAACTGCATTCTGATGCCAGTTTCAGCAAAACGGATAACAATCCTGGGGAGTGGAAAAGCAATATCTTATATCTGGAACGCGGGTTTGCACAAATTCTCGGCACGCTGCGTGTCGGTGATATGTACACCTCAAGCGATATTTTTGACTCTGTTCGCTTCAGTGGCGTGCGACTTTTTCGTGATATGCAGATGTTGCCTGACTCGAAGCAAAATTTTACCCCACGAGTGCAGGGGATTGCGCAGAGTAACGCGCTGGTAACCATTGAACAAAACGGTTTTATTGTTTATCAGAAGGAGGTTCCACCTGGCCCATTTTCGATTACTGATTTGCAATTGGCCGGTGGTGGAGCGGATCTTGATGTTAGCGTGAAAGAGGCTGACGGTTCGGTTACCACGTACCTGGTGCCTTATTCGGCGGTGCCAAATATGTTGCAACCGGGCGTGTCGAAATATGATTTTGCGGCGGGTCGTAGCCATATTGAAGGAGCAAATAAGCAAAGCGATTTTGTTCAGGTCGGTTACCAGTATGGCTTTAATAATTTATTAACGCTGTATGGCGGCACGATGATTGCCAATAATTACTACGCATTTACTCTTGGGACTGGCTGGAATACACGCATTGGCGCGATTTCTGTCGATGCAACAAAATCTCATAGTAAGCAAGATAATGGCGATATTTTTGACGGACAAAGTTATCAGATAGCCTACAACAAATTTGTGACTCAAACATCGACGCGTTTTGGCCTGGCAGCCTGGCGTTATTCTTCGCGCGATTACCGGACGTTTAATGATTATGTCTGGGCAAATAATAAAGATAATTATCGTCGCGATAAAAATGATGCCTATGACATTGCAGATTATTACCAGAATGATTTTGGGCGCAAAAATAGCTTTTCCGCCAATATGAGTCAGTCATTGCCAGAAGGCTGGGGTTCTGTGTCATTAAGTACATTATGGCGAGATTACTGGGGGCGTAGCGGCAGCAGTAAAGATTATCAGTTGAGTTACTCCAATAACTTGCAACGGATAAGCTATACCCTCGCAGCAAGTCAGGCTTATGACGAGAATCATCATGAAGAAAAACGCTTTAATATTTTTATATCGATTCCCTTTGATTGGGGTGATGATGTCACGACACCACGGCGGCAAATATATATGTCTAACTCAACGACCTTTGACGATCAGGGTTTTGCCTCAAACAATACAGGAATATCGGGAACGGTTGGGAGCCGCGATCAGTTTAACTATGGTGCCAACTTGAGTCATCAGCATCAGGGGAACGAAACGACAGCTGGGGCGAATTTAACCTGGAACGCGCCGATGGTGACAGTGAATGGCAGTTATAGTCAGTCGAGTATTTATCGACAGGCTGGAGCCAGTGTTTCAGGGGGCATTGTCGCCTGGTCTGGTGGTGTGAATCTGGCGAATCGTCTTTCTGAAACGTTTGCTGTGATGTATGCACCAGGAATTAAAGATGCTTATGTTAATGGACAAAAATATCGCACTACAAATCGTAATGGGGTGGTGGTATACGACGGAATGACGTCTTATCGGGAAAATCACCTGATGCTGGATGTGTCGCAAAGTGATAGCGAAACCGAATTGCGCGGTAACCGGAAAATTTCCGCCCCTTATCGCGGCGCGGTCGTGCTGATTAATTTTGATACCGATCAGCGCAAACCCTGGTTTATAAAAGCGTTAAGAGTGGATGGGCAACCATTAACGTTTGGTTATGAAGTTAATGATATCCATGGTCATAATATTGGTGTTGTCGGTCAGGGAAGCCAGTTATTTATTCGCACCAATGACGTACCGCCATCGGTTAATGTAGCAATTGATAAACGACAAGGACTTTCATGCATAATCACCTTCGGTAAAGAGATTGATGAAAGTAAAAATTATATTTGCCAGTAATAGTCAGGTGGTTCTATGAAAAATCGCATAATGTTATTTATATTAATGATGATGGCTATTCCTGTGAGCTATGCGGCATGTTATGGAGAGTTGTCAGCGCAGCATAATTTGGTTGTTCAGGGAGATTTTGCGCTAACTCAAACACAAACGGCGACATATGAGCATAATTTTAATGACTCGTCATGCGTGAGTACGAATACCATCAACCCCATGAGTCCGTCGGATATTGTTGTTGGACTTTATAACGATACCATTAAATTAAATTTACATTTTGAATGGACTAACAAAAACAGCATCACATTATCAAATAACCAGACCAGTTTCACCAGTGGTTATTCAGTAACGGTGACATCGGCAGCCAGTAACGCGAAAGTGAATGTTTCTGCAGGGGGCGGCGGAGCAGTGATGATTAATGGTGTCGCGACATTATCCAGTGCTTCATCAACAACGCGTGGAAGTGCTGCAGTGCAATTTTTACTGTGTTTGCTAGGAGGAAAGTCGTGGGATGCATGTGTGAATAGCTACAGAAATGCATTGGCACAAAATGCAGGTGTCTATTCCTTTAATCTGGCATTGTCATACAACCCGATAACAACGACCTGCAAACCTGATGATTTATTAATTACTTTAGAGAGTATTCCCGTTTCACAATTACCAGTCACAGGTAACAAAACAACAATAAATAGCAAGAAAGGGGATATTATTCTGCGTTGTAAAAATTTATTAGGTCAACAAAATCAAACATCACGGAAAATGCAGGTGTATTTATCAAGTTCTGATTTGTTAACCAGCAGTAACACGATACTGAAAGGTGCGGAAGATAATGGCGTAGGATTTATTCTTGAAAGTAATGGTTCACCAGTCACACTTTTAAATATCACTGACAGCAGTAAAGGATACACAAATTTAAAGGAAATTGCGGCGAAGTCAAAAATTACAGATACAACAGTCTTAATTCCGGTAACAGCCAGTTACTATGTATATGATAAAAATAAAGTTAAATCTGGCGCACTGGAGGCTACTGCCTTGATCAACGTGAAATACGACTAATAACAAGTAAGACGAGCAAGTGGCTAATAATAAAAAATAACAAGGTGTCTGCATTTCCCCCTCATGATGAGGGGGCTTTTTTTAGCGATGGTAGAATATTTCGCCGTCGTAGGCTTTAATGATTTTACCGTCAGTGTCGTTGATCAACACATATGCGCCACCCATATAGGTCCAGTGGGTTCCGGCGTCAGGGGCAGGCAGGTTACGTAACTGCCACTGCTTAATATTGTACTCATCGGTGCGGTACATCTCTGGAACGGTATCGCCTGGTTTGAAATGCTTAAAGTCAGCGATGAAACTGCTCAACTCATACTTTGAAATTCCAGAGGCATTGGTCGAACCCGCAGTGACCGGTGCGGCCCACGCTACGCTGGTTGCCAGCAACAGCGCACCCAACAATAACTTATTTCTTATGGTCATATACTCTCCACGTTGGGGATCAGCAAAATCAGTCGCATATCTTTCCTGTCATACAATATAACCGACAAGCGATATTTTGTTAGTGATCCCATGATTTCGTAAAAAGTGTAAATGAAAGGATGCTGTAAAAGCATCCTCATCGGGCGAAGAGTCAGCGGAAATAGCTGATTTAAGAATCATCCTGGGCTGAAGATAACATGCAAGCCCAAAGGATTGAGTTATCGCATTATGCCCATAAAGCCATGCACGCCCATATACACTCCGACTAAGCCAATTAACAAGCTGGAAAAATAGGGGGCTTTTTGGGCTAGTGTGTTAAATCCGCTCCAGCGTTTTGCCACTTGCTGGACACTGATTGCCGCGCCAACGCCCACGGTGACCAGCGTTAACGCAAGGCCAATACTGAAACTAACGACCAGAGTTGCTCCCAGAGTGAGGGCTTTCAGTTGAATACAAATCAGCAGCACAGTTATCGCTGCAGGGCAGGGGATCAGTCCGCCAGTCAAGCCAAACAGTAAAATCTGCCAGTTCGTGACATCCCTGCCATCAAAGCGTCGTTTAATGTCATTTGCGTGAGCCAGCTCATGGGCGTCCTGATATTCGACATTCTCGCCATGTCCGTGATGGTGATGATGTTCGTGATCATGGTCATGATGGTGGTGCTCGTGATCATGCCCGTGCATATTCTCAAGCCAGTTTCGTTCACCGCGCCATGTGCGCCAGAACATCCATAATGCGGTGCCGAGAATGATGACCGCAGAAATTAACTGTAGCCACGGTTCCGCCGACTGCGCAGTAAAGCGTTTGCTGATCACCATCCCGCCAAAGGCAATCAACCAGACTACCGCAGTATGCGAAATGGTTGCTGCCAGTCCAAGCATCACCGCCTGTTTAATCGTACCTTTAATGGCGATGATAAACGCCGCCATCATCGTTTTTGAGTGCCCAGGCTCCAGACCATGAAGTGCACCGAGTAAGATGGCGCTGGGGATGAAGAACCAGGCGTTTCCTTGCTGAAGAAGAGTGGTAAATTCAGTCATGATAATAATTCTTAGTATTAAATGGATGCAGAGATTCTACTCCCCCCCAGTACATGATACTACCCCCCAGTAGATTAATAGTGCTATGATTTTTCATTATCTTGTTAACCAGGTGTTGTTATGTCTCATACCATCCGCGACAAACAGAAACTGAAAGCGCGCGCCAGTAAGATTCAGGGACAGGTCGTCGCGCTTAAGAAAATGCTCGACGAACCGCATGAATGTGCTGCCGTTCTACAACAGATTGCCGCCATTCGTGGCGCGGTAAACGGCCTGATGCGGGAAGTGATTAAAGGTCATCTGACGGAACACATTGTTCACCAGGGCGATGAACTAAAGCGTGAAGAAGACCTGGATGTTGTCCTTAAGGTGCTGGATTCGTATATAAAATAGTTTCGTGACGTTATTGTAATACTGCCGTTTTTCCTCGTTTACAACGCGCGCGCCGGACATTACCATCCTCCTCTGCGATTTATTATCGCAACCAAACGACTCGGGGTGCCCTTCTGCGTGAAGGCTGAGAAATACCCGTATCACCTGATCTGGATAATGCCAGCGTAGGGAAGTCACAGACCATCAGGTCATTGCTTCTTCACGTTATGGCAGGAGCAAATTATGCAAGTCGACCTGCTGAGTCCGGCGCAATCAGCGCCCGTGTTACACCTTTTTCACCAATATTCCCCCCTTGTGCATTGCATGACTAATGATGTGGTGCAAACCTTTACTGCCAATACTTTACTGGCGCTCGGCGCATCGCCAGCGATGGTTATCGAAACCGAAGAGGCCAGTCAGTTTGCGGCAATTGCCAGTGCTTTACTGATTAACGTTGGTACACTGACGCAGCCACGCGCACAGGCGATGCGTGCCGCCGTAGAACAGGCAACACGCTCCCAAACACCCTGGACACTTGACCCGGTCGCGGTTGGTGCACTCGATTATCGCCGCCGTTTTTGTCTGAAACTCCTGTCTCTTAAACCAAGCGCCATACGCGGTAATGCTTCGGAAATCATGGCATTAGCAGGCATCGCTAATGGTGGTCGTGGTGTGGATACCACTGACGCAGCAGCCAATGCGTTGCCCGCCGCACAAACTCTGGCACGGGAAACCGGCGCAATCGTCGTGGTCACTGGCGAGGTGGATTATGTTACTAATGGTCGTCGCACCGTTGGTATTCACGGCGGTGACCCGTTAATGACCAAAGTGGTGGGAACTGGCTGCGCATTATCGGCAGTTGTCGCTGCGAGCTGTGCATTACCGGGCGATACGCTGGAAAATGTTGCATCTGCCTGTCACTGGATGAAACAAGCCGGAGAACGCGCAGTCGTCAGAAGCGAAGGGCCGGGCAGTTTTGTTCCACATTTCCTTGATGCGCTCTGGCAGCTGACGCAGGAGGTGCAGGCATGAAACGGATTAACGCTCTGACCATTGCTGGTACTGATCCGAGCGGTGGTGCGGGGATTCAGGCCGATCTTAAAACCTTCTCGGCACTTGGCGCTTATGGTTGCTCAGTTATTACTGCACTGGTGGCGCAAAATACCCGTGGCGTACAGTCGGTGTATCGCATTGATCCTGATTTTGTCGCCGCCCAGCTCGATTCGGTGTTCAGCGATGTGCGAATCGACACCACCAAAATCGGCATGTTGGCAGAAACCGATATCGTTGAAGCGGTGGCAGAACGGTTGCAACGTTATCAGATCCAAAACGTGGTACTCGACACCGTTATGCTGGCAAAAAGCGGCGACCCGCTGCTTTCACCTTCGGCGGTTGCTACGCTGCGCAGTCGATTATTGCCACAGGTTTCATTAATAACGCCAAACTTGCCCGAAGCTGCCGCCTTGCTCGACGCGCCACACGCGCGCACCGAACAGGAAATGCTGGAACAAGGGCGATCGCTGTTGGCGATGGGCTGTGGCGCAGTGCTAATGAAAGGTGGTCATCTGGATGATGAGCAAAGCCCGGACTGGCTGTTTACCCGCGAGGGTGAACAACGGTTTACCGCACCGCGCATTATGACCAAAAACACCCACGGCACTGGTTGTACGCTCTCTGCGGCGTTGGCTGCACTACGCCCGCGCCATACAAACTGGGCTGACACCGTACAGGAGGCAAAAAGCTGGCTGTCGGCAGCGTTAGCCCAGGCAGACACGCTGGAAGTTGGTCACGGGATTGGTCCGGTTCACCACTTCCACGCCTGGTGGTAAGCGCCGTACTATAGCTGCTTTGGTTATTGTCAGCTTTTTTTGTGCTGAAATTCAGGGATGAAACCAATGCAGCTAAAAATCGTCAGTCGCAAAAAATTCACCGCCTTGTTATGCGCTTTGGGGCTAATTTCCATCGTGGCGATTTATCCCCGCCAGACGGTGAATTTTTTCTATTCGACAGCAATTCAGATCAAAGACTACATCCACTTCTACGGTTATCGCCCGGTTAAATCTTTCGCTATTCGCATACCTGCCAGTTACACCATTCATGGTATTGATGTTTCACGCTGGCAGGAGCGGATCGACTGGCAGCGTGTTGCAAAAATGCGCGACAACGGTATCCGCTTACAGTTTGCTTTTATTAAGGCTACGGAAGGCGAAAAGCTGGTTGACCCGTATTTTTCGCGCAACTGGCAAAGAAGCCGCGAAAATGGCCTGCTGCGTGGGGCGTATCACTATTTTTCTCCGTCGGTATCCGCTTCAGTTCAGGCCAGATTATTTCTACAAACGGTGGATTTTGCCCACGGCGATTTCCCTGCTGTGCTGGACGTAGAAGAGCGAGGAAAATTATCGGCAAAAGAATTACGCAAACGGGTCAGTCAGTGGCTAAAAATGGTCGAAAAAAGCACGGGAAAAAAACCGATTATTTATGCTGGCGCGACGTTTTATCACACGAATCTGGCGGGCCATTTCAATGAATATCCGTGGTGGGTGGCTCACTATTATCAACGTCGTCCGGACAATGACGGAATGGCATGGCGTTTCTGGCAGCATTCCGACCGTGGACAGGTAGACGGCATTAATGGGCCGGTGGATTTTAATGTGTTTAATGGCACGGCGGAGGAGTTCCAGGCATTCGTTCATGGGATTAAAGAAACGCCTTAAATAAGAAGCAGTGATATACTCCCACCAGACTCCCCGGCAGGAAAAAGACAAATGGAACAAGCGCATACCCAGCTTATTGCCCAACTGAATGAACGTATTTTAGCGGCGGACAACACGCCGCTTTATATTAAGTTTGCCGAAACGGTAAAAAATGCCGTGCGTAGCGGGGTGCTGGAGCATGGCAATATTTTGCCCGGCGAACGCGATTTAAGTCAGTTAACCGGCGTTTCGCGCATTACGGTGCGCAAGGCGATGCAGGCGCTGGAAGAAGAGGGCGTGGTGACGCGTTCGCGTGGTTACGGCACGCAGATCAACAACATCTTCGAATACTCGTTAAAAGAAGCGCGAGGCTTTTCGCAGCAGGTGGTGTTGCGCGGTAAAAAGCCCGACACGCTGTGGGTTAACAAGCGAGTGGTAGAGTGCCCTGAAGAAGTCGCGCAGCAGCTGGCGGTTGAAGCAGGAAGTGATGTCTTCTTGCTTAAGCGCATTCGCTACGTGGATGAAGAAGCGGTATCGATTGAGGAGTCGTGGGTTCCTGCGCATTTAATTCATGATGTTGATGCCATCGGAATTTCTCTTTATGACTACTTTCGCAGTCAGCATATTTTTCCAAAGCGTACCCGTTCCCGCGTTAGTGCCCGGATGCCGGATGCCGAGTTTCAGTCACATATTCAGTTAGATAGCAAAATACCGGTGCTGGTGATCAAGCAAGTGGCGCTTGACCAACAGCAACGGCCTATTGAGTACAGCATCAGTCACTGTCGCAGCGATCTATACGTTTTTGTTTGCGAGGAGTAGTTCCTCGCGCGTTGGCGCGCAATCACCGCCGCGATGCCCGACAACCCACGATGCCACCGCATTACCCAGCAGCACCGCGTCTGCCAGCGGTAAACCGGAGGCCAGTCCCGCCAGTACGCCACCTGCATGACTGTCGCCTGCACCAATCGTATCAACGACTTGCGTGGGAAATGCCGGAACGCAGCCAGAAGCGCCGTTGCTGAAATACCAGGCACCTTCTTTATCCAGGCGAACGATCAATGGCGCGGCAAATTTCTCCTGCCACTGCTTGCCAAGTGTTGTTATATCTGTGGATAAACGAAAACGTTCGGCAGCAATTTCAGCCTCCTGGCGATTAAGCGACACCAGCGGTCGACAAGCCATGATGCGCACAAGTAATGCATCCGGGATATCGCCAATACGAGGGCCAAAATCAATAAACGGCGTCACGTCTTGCAGTCCCTCCAGCCAATCCACTAACAATTCGCCGCAGGGCGAGGCCAGTTGATAACCAGAAAAATAGAGCAGGCTACCAGGTGCAACGGTTAGTCGCGCCAGCCACTGGTGATTCCACTGATTTTCCACACCGCTGAACGACATAAAAGTGCGTTCGCCATCCGGCTCAACCAGCGCCAGACACCAGCCGTTATCACCTTCGGCGTTATCGATCAGGCTGATTAATCCCTCTTTTGCCATCCGGTTGCGAATAATCTCCGCCCACACCCCCTGACCGAGCGGCAGGGCGTTACCCGCTTCGATACCGAGGCGCTTTAACGCTACGGCAATGTTCAACGCACAGCCGCCAACATTTACGCTCTGCTGTTTCAGTTCGATATCGCACCCGCGCCAGGGCAGGGTGTAAGCGTCGGCGATCACATCAATGACCGCCGCGCCAATCACCATAACCGGCTGACGCGTGGTTAATTCAGGCAGCTGCGTGTGTAATCGAGCACCGCTCATACCGCCTCCCGTTGTTGGCGATATTTCTCCAGCGCCGTGGCATAGCGGTTGAAATCAAGCTGATTTACCGCATCCAGTTCCGCCTTTAACGCAGGATCGATAGCATTTACACCATGCAACGCGCCGCAAATTGCCGTCGCCATAGCACCGATGGTGTCTGTGTCGCCGCCAAGATTGGCGCACAGGACGGCGCAGCGGTTAGGATCGGTTTGTGCCAGTTCAACCAGCGCAATGGCGCATGGAACGGACTCGATAGTGCTGGTGCCCGCGCCAATCACCTGGTAAAGCTGTTCGCTGGCGGATTCGGTGCCGTCGGCGTGACGAACAATCTTCAGCGCAATCTCCAGACGCGCCGCCAGTGAGGCGCTGAACGTGGTAATGCGTTTTTGTTGAGCATGTCGCGCAATCGAAGGCAGTGAATCAACAATCGCTGACCAGCTTTCTCCGTCAATGGCACGAGAAATCGCCCATGCGATGACTACCGCGCCTGCAACCGCCAGATCGGATTTGTGGGTCGGGCTGGATGCCAGCGCCACATCATCAATAAAGGAATCAACATTGCGCGCCGGAAGTAAACAACCCAATGGGGAGACGCGCATCGCGGCACCGTTGGTCACGCCATTGTTTTCCAGTTCAGCAACGGGCTTTCCGTCGCGAATGGCGTTAAGCGCAATTTTTGAGGTCGGGCCAAGCACGTTTTTGTTGAAAGCGTCGAAACGCAGCGCCCAGTCGAGAATATTACGCCCAATCAGATCCGGGTCTATCTCGCCTTCACGTTCCAGCAGCGCATCCGCCAGACACAGCGCCATCGAGGTATCATCGGTGAATTCGGCGCGGTTAAAATAACAGGCCGCGTTATTCTCCTTTGGTCCAGGCAGAAATCGGTCAATCCAGCCAAAGTGTGCTTTGACGCGGGAACGAGGCCAAAGCTCGGAGGGCATCCCCATCGCATCCCCTAACGCCTGCCCGTAAAGAGCACCGAGAATACGTTCTGTTTTCATTTTGCTTCCTCTTGTGTCAACGCAATATCGCGATCATCGACCTTGATAGCCGTAATTTCGTTGTCTGATTCGCGGAAAAAAATCATGAACAGCACGGCGATAATGGCAATCATCACCGCGCCAAAAGTCCACATCCCGGCCCAGTTGAAAGTCAGTCCGTTTACCGGTTCCGGATAAGCGAACATCTTTTCCATCATCACACCGCCAAGACGATAGCCGAGCAAACTGCCGAAGCCCTGGCAGCAGAGCGTGATCAGCCCCTGCGCAGCGGTACGCATATGCTCGGGGGCTTTTTTATCGACATAGATGTAGGCGGTAACGTAGTAAAAATCGTAACTTACGCCGTGCAGCAAAATGCCGAGGAACAATAGCGCGTAGGTGAAATATTCATCCGCACTGCCGTAAATAAAGAAGCCATAGCGAATTGCGGCAGTGACCAGACCAAGCAATAATACCTTTTTGATACCAAAGCGTTTAGTGAAAAACGGCAATGCCAGCATAAAGAAGATTTCAGAGAACTGGCCGAGCGTCATCCAGCCGGTGGCGTTTTTCATGCCGACTTCGGTCAGATAACCGTTGGCAAAGATGTAATAGAACGCCAGTGGCATCGCAAACAGGAATGAACAGAAGAAAAAGACGAGGAAGTTTTTATCGCGCAGCAGGATCAGCGCATCCAGGCCGAGCATGACTTTAATGTCCATTTTGCCGGTGCTTTTTGGCGGCGTGTCGGGCAGGAAAAACGCAAACACACCGAGCAGAGCAGAACTTCCGGCGGTAATCAGCAGCGGGATGTTAGTCGGTGAGATATCGGCATACCCCAGCATTTGCGGCAAGAATCCACATGCCAGACCAGAGGCAATCCAGCCGATAGTGCCCATCACACGAATGCGCGGGAAATCACGCTCCACATCCGGCACGTTGGCAAAAGCGATACTGTTAGTCAGCGCAATGGTCGGCATATAGGTTAGCGAGTAGGCCAGCAGTAACGGGAAGAACCCGGCAAAAGTGGTCTGTTGCGCGGCGAAATACATCAGCACCGCACCAGCGAACATCAATACCGCCAGCACTTTCTGCGCCGAGAAAAAGCGGTCAGTGATGGAGCCAACCAGAATCGGCGACAGGATAGCCGCAATGGCAGTACAGGCATACGACCAGCCAATCTCTCCGGCACTAAAACCACTTTTACTTAACCACAACCACAATGGCACAAACCACGCGCCCCAGATAAACCATTCAACAAACATCATGAACGACAGCTTTGCTGTTGTTTTCATCTTTTAATTCCTTCATGACAGGTAATGTAAGGTACGCGCTGACAATACCACCTAACAATACCTTTTAAATACCTTTGCGATGAAAACTTGACCGCTGTAACACTTTTTTTGATGAATCGAGCCAACAGAAAACGCTGAAAAAACATCCTGAGAATGGAAAAAATAGCCCGTAACGACCAGGATTATGATTGCCCGCAAAGGCGGGCCAGGACAATCCATAGCCGATATCCAATCGGAATTTACGGGAGCATAGTAATGACAGATATTGCGCAGTTGCTTGGCAAAGATGCCGACAACCTTTTACAGCATCGTTGTATGACTATTCCTTCTGACCAGCTTTATCTCCCCGGACATGACTACGTAGATCGCGTGATGATTGACAATAATCGCCCGCCAGCGGTGTTACGTAATATGCAGACGCTGTACAACACCGGGCGTCTGGCGGGAACGGGATACCTTTCCATTTTGCCGGTTGATCAGGGCGTCGAGCACTCTGCCGGAGCTTCATTTGCCGCTAACCCGCTCTACTTTGACCCGAAAAATATTGTTGAACTGGCGATTGAAGCGGGCTGCAACTGTGTAGCGTCAACTTACGGCGTGCTGGCATCGGTATCGCGGCGTTACGCGCACCGCATTCCGTTCCTTGTCAAACTCAACCATAACGAGACGCTAAGTTATCCGAATACCTATGATCAAACGCTGTATGCCAGCGTAGAGCAGGCGTTCAACATGGGAGCGGTGGCGGTTGGTGCGACCATTTATTTTGGCTCAGAAGAGTCACGTCGCCAGATTGAAGAAATTTCTGCGGCCTTTGAACGTGCGCATGAACTGGGCATGGTGACAGTGCTGTGGGCCTATTTGCGTAATTCCGCCTTTAAGAAAGAGGGCGTTGATTACCACGTTTCCGCCGACCTGACCGGTCAGGCGAACCATCTGGCGGCGACCATTGGCGCGGACATCGTCAAACAGAAAATGGCGGAAAATAACGGTGGCTATAAAGCGATTAATTACGGCTACACCGACGATCGCGTGTACAGCAAGCTGACCAGCGAAAACCCGATTGATCTGGTGCGTTATCAGTTAGCTAACTGCTATATGGGGCGCGCAGGGTTGATTAACTCCGGTGGTGCTGCGGGCGGTGAAACTGACCTTAGCGATGCGGTGCGTACTGCGGTTATCAACAAACGCGCAGGCGGAATGGGGCTGATCCTCGGACGTAAAGCGTTCAAGAAATCGATGGCCGACGGCGTGAAACTGATTAACGCCGTGCAGGACGTTTATCTTGATAGCAAAATTACTATCGCCTGATACGTTTTAAACGAACAGCACTGCCCCGTAGGTCGGATAAGGCGTTCACGCCGCATCTGGCATAAAACCACTCGCACTTTGTTACGGCTTCCCCACGGGAGGCCTTTTTTTTGTCTGTTATTGCTGGATTAATTTTCATTTTGTCATTTTTGTGATCGTTATCTCGACATTTAAAAACAAATAATTTCATTATATTTTGAAATCGAAAGAAAACGACAGGATGTGAAAATGTACGTGGTATCGACAAAGCAGATGCTGAACAACGCGCAGCGCGGCGGCTACGCGGTTCCGGCATTCAATATTCACAATCTCGAAACGATGCAGGTGGTGGTGGAAAGCGCAGCCAGCCTGAATGCGCCGGTCATCATCGCCGGAACGCCAGGTACATTTAACCATGCCGGAACAGAAAACTTACTGGCGCTGGTTAGCGCGATGGCGAAGCAGTATCACCATCCGCTGGCGATTCACCTTGACCATCACACAAAGTTTGAAGATATCGCTCAGAAAGTGCGCTCCGGCGTGCGCTCAGTAATGATTGACGCCTCGCATTTGCCTTATGCGCAAAATATTTCACGGGTCAAAGAGGTGGTGGATTTTTGCCATCGCTTTGATGTCAGCGTCGAAGCGGAGCTGGGGCAACTTGGCGGCCAGGAAGATGATGTGCAAGTCAATGAAGCCGATGCGTTGTACACCAACCCCGCACAGGCGCGTGAATATGCCGAGGCAACCGGGATTGATTCCCTGGCGGTCGCCATCGGCACCGCTCACGGTATGTATGCCAGTGCTCCGGCGCTGGATTTCTCCCGCCTTGAGGCCATTCGTCAGCAGGTTGCGCTACCGCTGGTACTGCATGGTGCGTCGGGACTGTCTTCTGCGGATATTCGTCAAAGCATTAACCTGGGAATTTGCAAAATCAATGTCGCGACGGAGCTGAAAAATGCCTTCTCGCAGGCGTTAAAACGTTATCTGACCGAGCACCCCGAAGCGACCGATCCCCGGGATTATTTACAGTCGGCAAAATTCGCAATGCGCGATGTGGTGCGCAAAGTGATTGCCGATTGCGGCTGCGAAGGCAGGGCATAACGCATCTGCCATTTAACAAGGAAAAACCATGAAAACGTTAATTGCCCGGCATAAAGCCGGTGAACATATCGGAATTTGTTCAGTCTGTTCGGCGCATCCGTTGGTTATTGAAGCGGCGCTGGCTTTCGATCTCAACAGCACACGCAAAGTGCTGATTGAAGCAACGTCAAACCAGGTCAATCAATTTGGCGGTTATACCGGAATGACACCGGCAGATTTTCGCGAATTTGTTTTTGCGATTGCCGATAGAGTTGGGTTTGCGCGCGAGCGCATTATTCTCGGCGGTGATCATCTGGGGCCAAACTGCTGGCAGCAAGAAAATGCGGATGCGGCGATGGAAAAATCCGTCGAGCTGGTAAAGGCATATGTTCGTGCCGGTTTCAGTAAAATTCATCTTGATGCGTCAATGTCCTGTGCGGGTGATCCTGTACCGTTAGTGCCAGAAACGGTTGCTGAACGTGCCGCTGTACTTTGCTTTGCTGCGGAAAGCGTGGCGACAGATTGCCAGCGTGAACAACTGACTTATGTGATTGGCACCGAAGTTCCGGTTCCGGGCGGCGAGGCCAGCGCCATTCAGTCGGTGCACATCACAAGGGTAGAAGATGCCGCCAATACTTTACGCACACATCAAAAAGCGTTTATTGCCCGTGGCCTGACAGAGGCGTTAACGCGCGTGATTGCGATAGTGGTACAGCCTGGCGTGGAATTTGATCACAGCAATATTATCCATTATCAGCCGCAAGAAGCGCAGGCGCTGGCGCAATGGATAGAAAACACCAGAATGGTTTATGAAGCACATTCCACCGATTACCAGACCCGGACGGCGTATCGGGAATTAGTACGCGATCACTTTGCCATTTTGAAAGTAGGGCCAGCATTAACCTTTGCTTTACGCGAGGCGATATTTGCTCTGGCGCAAATTGAGCGGGAACTTATCGCGCCGGAAAATCGCAGCAGTTGTCTTGACGTGATTGAAGAAGTCATGCTCGACGAACCGCAATACTGGAAAAAATATTACCGTACTGGATTTAACGATTCTTTACTGGATATTCGTTATAGCCTTTCTGATCGTATCCGTTATTACTGGCCGCATAGCCGAATTAAAAATAGCGTCGAGATGATGATAGCTAACCTTGACGGTGTCGAAATTCCACTGGGTATAATTAGTCAGTATTTACCAAAGCAATTTGAACGCATCCAGAGTGAGGAACTCAAGGCGATACCACATCAGCTTATTATGGATAAAATTTTTGATGTTCTGCGCGCCTATCGTTACGGTTGTGCAAAATAATAAGGATGTAATATGACAAAGTTATTTGTTCGTAGCGGAATTTCTTTTGCCAATCGCCGCGAAGCACTAACCCATATTGGCAACGAAATGGTCGCACAAGGCGTTGTTCATGACTCCTGGCCGCAGGCATTAATTGGCAGAGAAGCGGAGTTCCCCACCGGGATCATGCTGGAACAGCACGCCATTGCAATACCGCACTGCGAGGCGATTCATGCAAAAACGTCAGCCATTTATCTGTTAAGACTCGCGGATAAAATCAATTTTCAGCAAGCAGATGATGATAATGAAGTGGCGGTTTCATTAATCATCGCCCTGATTGTAGAAAATCCACAGCAGCAACTGAAACTTTTACGCCGTTTATTTGGCAAGCTGCAACAACCCGATGTGGTCGAAACGCTTATCAGCATTCCTGAAGTGCAATTAATGGAATATTTCAAAACATCTGTTTTAGATTCAAATGAATAAAATCCCTCTGTACTAATAAAAAGGACTATTTATGAAACGCAAGATTATTGTCGCTTGCGGAGGCGCGGTTGCGACTTCTACGATGGCGGCGGAAGAGATTAAAGAGTTATGTCAGAGCCATAATATCCCTGTTGAATTAATCCAGTGTCGGGTTAATGAAATAGAAACTTATATGGATGGTGTCCATCTTATTTGTACGACAGCCAAAGTTGACCGCAGTTTTGGTGATATTCCGTTAGTTCACGGTATGCCTTTTGTTTCTGGTGTAGGGATCGAAGCATTACAAAATAAAATTCTGACTATCTTACAGGGGTGACCTATGTTTTCAGAAGTCATGCGTTATATTCTCGACCTTGGCCCTACGGTCATGTTGCCGATTGTCATTATTATTTTTTCAAAAATATTAGGCATGAAAGCAGGCGATTGCTTTAAAGCGGGTCTGCATATCGGGATTGGCTTTGTTGGCATCGGTCTGGTGATTGGCTTAATGCTGGATTCCATTGGCCCGGCGGCGAAAGCGATGGCGGAAAATTTCGACTTAAATCTGCATGTGGTCGATGTCGGCTGGCCGGGATCATCTCCAATGACCTGGGCGTCGCAAATTGCGCTGGTGGCTATTCCGATTGCGATTCTGGTTAACGTGGCAATGCTGCTCACGCGTATGACGCGGGTAGTGAATGTCGATATCTGGAATATCTGGCATATGACCTTCACCGGCGCGTTGCTGCATCTGGCGACGGGTTCATGGATGATTGGCATCGCGGGTGTGGTGATTCACGCAGCGTTTGTTTATAAGCTGGGCGACTGGTTTGCACGCGATACCCGTGATTTCTTTGAGCTGGAAGGCATTGCCATTCCGCACGGCACATCGGCGTATATGGGGCCGATTGCGGTGCTGGTCGATGCCATTATCGAAAAAATCCCTGGTATTAACCGGATTAAATTTAGCGCCGACGATATTCAGCGCAAATTTGGCCCTTTTGGCGAACCGGTCACCGTGGGTTTTGTGATGGGACTGATTATCGGCATTCTTGCCGGTTACGATGTCAAAGGTGTATTGCAACTGGCAGTAAAAACGGCAGCGGTGATGCTGCTGATGCCACGGGTGATCAAGCCCATCATGGATGGTTTAACACCCATCGCGAAGCAGGCGCGTAGCCGTTTACAGGCGAAGTTCGGCGGTCAGGAATTTTTGATTGGACTTGATCCGGCGTTGTTGCTGGGGCATACGGCTGTGGTGTCGGCAAGCCTGATTTTTATCCCGCTCACTATATTGATTGCCGTTTGTGTGCCGGGTAATCAGGTGCTGCCGTTTGGCGACCTTGCCACCATCGGCTTCTTTGTAGCGATGGCGGTCGCGGTGCATCGTGGAAACCTGTTCCGCACCCTGATCTCTGGCATCATCATTATGAGCATCACCCTGTGGATTGCGACGCAAACTATTGGCCTGCATACCCAACTGGCTGCCAATGCGGGCGCGTTAAAAGCCGGAGGCATGGTGGCTTCGATGGATCAGGGCGGCTCACCGATTACCTGGTTACTGATTCAGGTTTTCTCCCCGCAGAATATCCCCGGTTTCATTATTATCGGCGCTATTTATCTCACCGGTATTTTTATGACCTGGCGTAGAGCGCGTGGTTTTATTAAACAAGAGAAAGCCGTTCTCGCAGAATAATTTTTACCTGAGGGGGAGGTTATCCCCCTTAACAATCAGGAGTTTTTATGAAATCAGTGGTGAATGATACTGATGGTATCGTGCGCGTGGAAGAGCACGAGTTACCCGAAATTCATCATCAGGATGATGTGCGAATTAAAATTGCCAGTTCGGGATTATGTGGTTCCGATTTGCCCCGGATATTTAAAAATGGTGCACATTATTACCCCATAACATTAGGGCATGAATTTAGTGGTTTTGTTGATGCTGTGGGGAGTGGGGTAAATGATTTACAACCTGGCGATGCGGTCGCCTGTGTGCCGTTATTACCCTGTTTTCAATGTCCGGAATGTCTGAAAGGCTTTTATTCCCAGTGTGCGAAATATGATTTTATTGGATCACGGCGCAACGGGGGATTGGCAGAATATATTGTGGTGAATCGAAAAAATGTCTTCGCACTACCGGAGGAAATGCCGATTCAGGATGGCGCTTTTATTGAACCAATTACCGTCGGCCTGCACGCTTTCCATTTGGCGCAAGGCTGTGAAAATAAAAACGTCATTATTATTGGTGCCGGAACTATCGGCCTGCTGGCGATCCAGTGCGCCAGTGCGCTGGGGGCGAAGAGTGTGACGGCTATCGACATTAGCCCAGAAAAACTGGCACTGGCAAAATCCTTTGGTGCCACGCAAACATTTAACAGCAGTGAAATGAGTGCGCCACAAATGCAGGCTGTTTTACGCGAACTGCGTTTTAATCAGCTTATCCTTGAGACGGCTGGCGTACCGCAAACTGTCGAACTGGCGGTAGAGATTGCCGGGCCTCATGCACAACTGGCGCTGGTGGGCACGTTGCATCAGGATCTGCATTTAACGTCGGCGACGTTTGGCAAAATATTGCGTAAAGAGCTGACGGTTATCGGCAGTTGGATGAACTACTCCAGCCCGTGGCCTGGGCAGGAGTGGGAAACGGCGAGCCGGTTGCTGGCAGAGCGTAAGTTAAGCCTGGAGCCATTAATCGCTCACCGTGGCGGTTTTGAAAGCTTCGCTCAGGCGGTGCGTGACATCGCTCGCAATACCATGCCGGGTAAGGTGTTACTCATTCCCTGAAACCGTGGGCCAGCGTGATGCTGGCTCACCGTTGTGAAAAACAGATCATTCACCAATGCCCCCCCTTCGTTTACACTATGCGCAATTGAATATGGGTAAATGACGATGAATTCATTCGAGCGAAGGAATAAGATCATCCAATTAGTGAATGAACAGGGGACCGTGCTTGTTCAGGATCTGGCGGGAATATTTGCTGCCTCGGAAGCGACAATCCGTGCCGATTTGCGCTTTCTCGAACAAAAAGGCGTGGTCACGCGCTTTCATGGTGGTGCGGCGAAAATAATGTCCGGCAATAGCGAAACCGAGACACAGGAAGTAGGATTTAAAGATCGCTTTCAGCTCGCCAGTGCGCCAAAAAACAGAATTGCACAGGCAGCAGTAAAAATGATCCACGAAGGGATGACCGTTATTCTCGACAGCGGAAGTACGACAATGCTTATCGCCGAAGGATTAATGACCGCAAAAAATATTACGGTGATTACCAACAGTCTCCCGGCGGCATTTGCCCTTTCTGAAAATAAAGATATTACGCTGGTGGTTTGTGGTGGCACGGTACGCCATAAAACGCGCTCGATGCATGGTTCTATTGCCGAGCGTTCATTGCAGGATATCAATGCCGATTTAATGTTTGTCGGCGCTGACGGTATCGATGCGGTAAATGGCATTACCACCTTTAATGAAGGTTATTCGATTAGCGGTGCTATGGTCACCGCAGCAAATAAAGTGGTTGCGGTACTGGACTCAACGAAATTCAACCGCCGTGGATTTAATCAGGTACTGCCAATCGAAAAAATTGACATTATTATTACTGATGATGCCGTGTCAGAGGTGGATAAACTGGCATTGCAGAATACACGGGTGAAATTAATTACGGTGTAGTATTCATCTTTTCAGTTTGTAGGCCGGATAAGGTGTTTACACCGCATCCGGCATAACTGATTCTCCTTAATGCAGAGAGAATAATTTGATTAACGCAATAACGGGCAATCTGGTGGTAGCCGGCAACGCAATGCTGCCGGAAGTATTTCGATATGAAAACGTTGTCCGCTTAACGGTTCGCCATCAAGATTAAAGGTGATTTCATGCGGCGCTTGTATATCGAACCATGCCGAAGCGCCATCAATAATATTCGGGTTTTCTTCGTCAGGTTTTAAGGTTGAGAAGAGAGCTGGAAGAATTTCATCGCCGGTGAAAATACGCAGTTGTAACAAACCATCATTGATCAGCGCATTTGGGCACAGTTGTTGACCGCCACCGGCTTGACGCCCGTTGCCAATACCAATAACCAGCGCATCGCCTTGCCAGTGAAAATTTTCACCACGGATTTCACAGCGATCCGGTTGCAGCGTATCCATGCGCATTAAGCCGTGAATGATGTAAGAGACGCCACCTAGCGCGGCTTTTAATTTCTCGGGTGTTTCCGTGGTGATGCGCGTACCAAATCCGCCCGTCGCCATGTTGATAAAACAGGTTTGTTTGTTGACCTGTGCCATATCAATCGCAATAGCGTTACCAGCAATTGCCAGTTTAAGTGCCTTATCCAGCGCCTCAGGAATACCCACACTGGTGGCAAAATCGTTCGCTGTACCTAGCGGCAATATCCCCAACGCAGGAATTTCATTGCCCTCACACTGAATCAACGCCGTGGAGACTTCATTAGTAGTGCCATCGCCACCGCCGGCAATCACCGTTGCAACGCCAAGCTGGCGGGCTTCCTCAACAAAACGCGCAGCATCACCTTTCTCCCAGGTAACCCGCACATGGATAGTCATTCCTTCCTCACGCAGCAGCATAATTGCTTCGCGTAATGTTTCATTGTCAGCACTTTTACCGTTAAGAATCAGTAAGCTGGCGGGAAAATCTGCCATGGTCGTATGCCTTTATGATTGGTCTGTAGATAGTGTAGAGCAGAAAAGAAAAGGCGGTGTCAGAACAGGATGAAAGTCGTGGTACAAAAAAAATAAGCCCGTGTAAGGGAGATTTAGGGTGTCACCAGTAGGGGCTTTCAACGGTACAATGCGGGTTTGAGCGGCATAAATTACCACTGAAAGCCCTTAAACGTTACTCTACTGTGGACACTGTGTGGACACTCTCAACCTCAGTACCACCTCTTAGCGGATTAAGAGAAATGGCGTCCTGAAGGTACTCTGGCGCAAAATGAGCGTAAACCATAGTTTGCTCAATCCGCGTGTGACCTAGTATCCGTTGTAGCGTGATAATACTTCCTCCATTAATCATGAAATGAGTGGCAAAGCTGTGCCTTAGTGCATGTGTGGCTTGCCCCGTTGGCAAATCCGGTTTTATTGCTTTCATTGTTCGTCTGAAGCGAGGGTAATCAGCATCAGGGAATAAAAAACCTCGTTTGTTATCCGCGATCATTTTGGCAACAGCCTCTGAGATCGGGACGGTGCGTGGTTTGTTTGTTTTCGTTTTAACAAACGTGACGCGGTTATGGATGATATTTTCTGCTTTCAAACGAGCTGCTTCTCCCCAACGTGCTCCTGTACTCAGGCAAAGAATCGCAATCTTTTTGTTGTCGCCGTCAAGTGCTGCAAGCAGTAAGGCAATTTCTTCCTGTGTGAGATAGCCTGTTTCTGGTTTTTCCTCCTTAAGCCTCTTTGTCCCTCTGATAGGGTGCTCACCAAAGAATAACTCCGCTTCAATCAGGGCTGTAAACATGCCGCTAATACATGTTAAATCACGATTGATACTCGAAGGTTTAATACCCTGACTTCTTCGGGTGGCGCAGTACTGGCTGATAAGGGATTTCGTGATTTGAAATGCGCATGGGTCATTCGTTATTTTTGTGAAGATTTCAATTTTTCCAAGATTAGATTTCCCATGCTCTTCGTGTTTACCCTTTAAATCCCACCAGATCTGTGTCAGTTCCGACAGACGTCGTTTGTCTGTTGGTTTTGATAGCCATTCTTTATTGTGGTGGTTGTACAACGTGTATTTTTCGAAAGCGACAGCTTCGCTTTTCTTATCAAACTTCCTACGGATGCGTTTTCCGTTACGTCCAGTAGGGCGGATGTCCACTTCATATCGACCATCATCGAGTTTTTTGATTGCCATCAGAAAACCCTCCGAGTGGTACTTTTTTTTGCTACTACTAATCGCTTTTTTCGTGGTGGCTGAAATTTAGCCACCAATAGTAGGCACTTGTGATGAATATATTCACGATAAATTGTTAACCAGTCTTTTGACCGGAGTGGGGCGACGTTGTTTCGTTTTGCCCAAAGTGTGCGAGAGCGGGCGCAATTTGCCCGGCTTCTGGAGCTACCTGATCAGTCATGAACCACAAAGTATATTTAGTAAATCTGGGATGTTGTAAGACCTTCATTATGGCTTCAACTCCAGCGTTTTTTGACCGGCTCTCATAGCTCGAAAGTGAGCTGTAGGCTACACCAGTTAATTCACTGAATTCTTTACGGTTTAACCTTTCAGATTCACGGATTAGCTTCAACTTCTCCGAAACGTCTATTGACATAATTACTCCGATTGCGTAATTTCTTGCTGATAGTATGAAATGTTGTGCTTCTGGAGTTATCCTTTTAGGCAATAATTAGCCATTAGGAGCCATTAGAAGCACTAAGGGAGAATCGTAGCAGATGAATAGACAGCTTGTAAGCGTGACTGATGCTGTGCCTTATCAGGAGTTTGCAAAACTCATTGGTAAAACTCCAAGAGCTGTAAGGGGCATGATTGAGAAAGGGAAATTACCAGTTATTGAGATTACTGACCCTCAGTCAGTATCGGGGGCGTGCTGGTGAATATTGGGTATACCTTCCGGCATGGAATAACGGACTAAAACTGGCTTATGAAAGCCGTCCTAAAGAGATTCGTGACGGCTGGTTGATGTGGTTAGGTCTCGGTGAACCACGTTAAGGAGAACCGTATGAATGAGCCTCGTTGTATTGCTCAGTTATTGCGTAACGAAAGCCCCAGGGCGATTGACTTCACCATCACCCACGGTAAGGGGCGTAAGGGAATCATTATCCGCACCAAAAAACAGAGTCCGTTAAAAAAGGCTCTGACCTTTCTGAAAAGCCGGAGGGTCTGGAAATGACAGTGATGACGCTCAATCTCGTTGAAAAACAACCAGCAGCTATGCGCCGGATAATTGGTAAGCATCTTGCCGTTCCTCGCTGGCAGGATACATGTGATTATTATAATCAGATGATGGAGCGCGAACGGTTAACGGTTTGCTTCCATGCGCAGTTAAAACAGCGTCACGCAACGATGCGTTTTGAAGAAATGAACGACGTCGAACGTGAACGGCTGGTTTGTGCAATTGATGAATTGCGTGGGGCATTCTCAAAACGCCGTCAGGTTGGCGCAAGTGAGTATGCATATATTAGTTTTTTAACAGTCAGTCAGCGTCGTACTTTATTTATGCATGCCGGATTGACTGAAAAAGAATTCAACCAGCCATACTGGCGAATTAATGAAGAATCATGTTACTGGCGTGATGCTTTATTCCGTGCATTACGTGAATTATTCAGCCTGTTTGAGTATGCACCGACAATTCTGACGTCGGTAAAACCAGAGCAATATCTGCATTAAATAATTAACCAGAGTTTTTAACGCACTTAATCGTGCGGGGCTTCTTTTTGCCTGGAGAAAGTCATGCATACAGTTTCTGAAAATCAGTGCGGTAAATACGCATTACTGCTGCAACAGGCCAGAACCGAAGCACAGGCCGACGCAGCGACGCGCTTTTCTTCTCATCTTGACGCCATGATTCGCCACATCACAAAGGCGGAGTTATCCCGCGTGGAGATAGTCGAGCTGCTCAGTCAGGAGTCGGAAAAATTTCACAATATCGGATTATCTCGCGGGGAGGTGCTTTGATGTCCTGTTCTCATTCAGTTGTATTACTGAATAACGCCTTAAAAATCGCTGTTATGAAAAATGGCGATTTATCTCTTATTCAACTTGGTCTTGATAAAGAAAAACGCGAAATAACTGAGTCTGTTATCGCGATTTATCAGAACGAATTAAATCTCCTGTCTGATGTGGTCAATTTACTTGTTAAACGCGCTGTATTTCACAAGCAAATCTCCTCCGTGGATGAACTGACGAAATTAACGACAGAAATTGCCAGCTATTGCGCTGATGAATTTAAAAAACTTAACGACAAAAGGAGCTGGTAATGCCGGACAACGTAGATTTTATTCAGGAACAACAGGCTGAATTACTGGAGCGTCAGATTAACGCGGCAAGGGTAAAACATTGCGGTGCTTCTGCGCTGGTTTGCGAAGAGTGTGACGCGCCAATACCTGCTGCCCGTCGTGCGGCTTATCCGTCAGCCACGCGTTGTGTTTCCTGTCAGTCAGTCTTTGAAGCAAAAAACAAACATTACCGGAGAATGGCATGAGTATTCGTATCGAAATTGGCGAACGTTATGTCGTTACCAGTGACAGCTTTCAGTTTATTCTCCACGAGAAAAAGAGAGCGGAAAGCGGTAAAAACGCCGGTCAGGAATGGCTGGCGGTGGTTGGTTATTACCCGAAATTAAGCCAGCTCGTTTCCGGCCTGATGCATCACGATATTCTGACCGGAAGCGCAAAGTCTTTTGCTGATTTAAACGCGCAGGTTGAGCAACTCAGCAAGCGTTGTTCAGAGGCTTTTGGCTCATATGGCCGTTAAAGCCTCCGGGCGTTTTGTCCCTCCGTCAGCATTTGCCGCAGGCACCGGTAAGGCGTTTACCGGTGCTTATGCATGGAACGCGCCACGCGAGGCTGTCGGGCGCGAAAGACCCCTTACACGTGACGAGATGCGTCAGGTGCAAGGTGTTTTATCCACGATTAACCGCCTGCCTTACTTTTTGCGCTCGCTGTTTACTTCACGCTATGACTACATCCGGCGCAATAAAAGCCCGGTGCACGGGTTTTATTTCCTCACATCCACTTTTCAGCGTCGTTTATGGCCGCGCATTGAGCGCGTGAATCAGCGCCATGAAATGAACACCGACGCGTCGTTGCTGTTTCTGGCAGAGCGTGACCACTATGCGCGCCTGCCGGGAATGAATGACAAGGAGCTGAAAAAGTTTGCCGCCCGTATCTCATCGCAGCTTTTCATGATGTATGAGGAACTCAGCGATGCCTGGGTGGATGCACATGGCGAAAAAGAATCGCTGTTTACGGATGAGGCGCAGGCTCACCTCTATGGTCATGTTGCTGGCGCTGCACGTGCTTTCAATATTTCCCCGCTTTACTGGAAAAAATACCGTAAAGGACAGATGACCACGAGGCAGGCATATTCTGCCATTGCCCGTCTGTTTAACGATGAGTGGTGGACTCATCAGCTCAAAGGCCAGCGTATGCGCTGGCATGAGGCGTTACTGATTGCTGTCGGGGAGGTGAATAAAGACCGTTCTCCTTATGCCAGTAAACATGCCATTCGTGATGTGCGTGCACGCCGCCAGGCAAATCTGGAATTTCTTAAATCGTGTGACCTTGAAAACAGGGAAACCGGCGAGCGCATCGACCTTATCAGTAAGGTGATGGGCAGTATTTCTAATCCTGAAATTCGCCGGATGGAGCTGATGAACACCATTGCCGGTATTGAGCGTTACGCCGCCGCAGAGGGTGATGTGGGGATGTTTATCACGCTTACCGCGCCGTCAAAGTATCACCCGACACGTCAGGTCGGAAAAGGCGAAAGTAAAACCGTCCAGCTAAATCACGGCTGGAACGATGAGGCATTTAATCCAAAGGATGCGCAGCGTTATCTCTGCCATATCTGGAGCCTGATGCGCACGGCATTCAAGGATAATGATTTACAGGTCTACGGTTTGCGTGTCGTCGAGCCACACCACGACGGAACGCCGCACTGGCATATGATGCTTTTTTGTAATCCACGCCAGCGTAACCAGATTATCGAAATCATGCGTCGCTATGCGCTCAAAGAGGATGGCGACGAAAGAGGAGCCGCGCGAAACCGTTTTCAGGCAAAACACCTTAACCAGGGCGGTGCTGCGGGGTATATCGCGAAATACATCTCAAAAAACATCGATGGCTATGCACTGGATGGTCAGCTCGATAACGATACCGGCAGACCGCTGAAAGACACTGCTGCGGCTGTTACCGCATGGGCGTCAACGTGGCGCATCCCACAATTTAAAACGGTTGGTCTGCCGACAATGGGGGCTTACCGTGAACTACGCAAATTGCCTCGCGGCGTCAGCATTGCTGATGAGTTTGACGAGCGCGTCGAGGCTGCACGCGCCGCCGCAGACAGTGGTGATTTTGCGTTGTATATCAGCGCGCAGGGTGGGGCAAATGTCCCGCGCGATTGTCAGACTGTCAGGGTCGCCCGTAGTCCGTCGGATGAAGTTAACGAGTACGAGGAAGAAGTCGAGAGAGTGGTCGGCATTTACGCGCCGCATCTCGGCGCGCGTCATATTCATATCACCAGAACGACGGACTGGCGCATTGTGCCGAAAGTTCCGGTCGTTGAGCCTTTGACTTTAAAAAGCGGCATCGCCGCGCCTCGGAGTCCTGTCAATAACTGTGGAAAGGTCACCGGTTGTGATACTTCGTTACCGGCTCCCACACCTTCTGAGCACGCCGCAGCAGTGCTTAATCTGGTTGATGACGGTGTTATCGAATGGAATGACCCGGAGGTTGTGAGGGCGCTCAGGGGCGCATTAAAACACGGTCTGAGAACGCCAAATCGTCAGCAAAGAAACGGAAGCCCGTTAAAACCACATGAAATTGCACCATCGGCCAGACTGACCCGGTCGGAAAGAATGCAAATTACCCGTATCCGCGTTGACCTTGCTCAGAACGGTATCAGGCCGCAGCGATGGGAGCTTGAGGCGTTGGCGCGCGGGGCAACAGTAATTTATGACGGTGAGCGGTTTAGTTATGCTGTAAAAGACGATTGGGTGATGTTTTCTTAAACTGATGGCATCATGATACATTAACAAATCTGAAGCAATGCTTTAGTAGTCGTGCATTAATAACTTATAAGGAATTATTATCGATGAGTGCGTTAAGGGATGAAGTATCTATGAAGGTTGCGTTCTCTAATGGCATGATAAACAAATTATGCAAAAGTTTTTTTTATAGTCATGGTAAGGAGCAGCCTTGTATCCAAGTCGGTAAAGCATTAGAAGATTTTGTTTTTGGGCTTGCATATGATGATAAGGAGATTGCAAAATGTGCTAGTAGGTTATTAAAAGCATATGGCCCCCAATTAGGTATAAGTGACCTTCACAATGCGAAAAGATTATTGTTAGGTTTTTGTTCTGAAGCCTTCAATCGCATTGATGCTGATTTTCTGTCGCTTAATCCTGATAAGATTTGTGTTGATGATATTATAACGCAAGTTCATAGAAAAAATCTTAGTGAGATGTTTAAGTATTATATGCTTTCACGAATAAAATCCTGTCCGTATATTTATAATCTTGGGTGTGCTGGCTTTGATGGGAAGCTTGAGCTTAGAGAAAATTTATTTTTATATGGCCCGGGGCTAGGGGTGGAATTACTTTCTGATATTAAAGACAAAACTGACATCAAGGTTCCTGTTGATTTTTATGATGATGAATATATGCGGCATAAACCAATTGGGAAATATTTTCGACAGTCAAAATCCTGCTTGGTGGTGGCATATGCTTCATCAGAGGATAAAGCGGTGAAAATGTTTGATAGTTTGTTTGGAGCTTTATGTCTTGCGGTTGATAATCCTTTTGCGATTAATCGAGTTGCTGTTAATAATCTAGTTGAGTCTTTTGGTGTCGGGAAATATCATGAAAGTGAGTTTCGGGTGAATATTCCGTCTGTATATAATTTAAATATAACGGATTCAGCCTTGGCGATACTTACAAAAATACTTTCATCACCTGATAAAAGGATGTTGTCTGCTCTTTCCTTTATAGCGCACGGGTGGAGGGATGACAAACGTGAAAGGTTTTTGAATCAATTTATAGCATTGGATGCTATGTATGGAACCAATAATGGTAATAAAAATTCAATTATTGGCGGTGTTTGCAGAGATGCGGCGAAAATTATTGATATTGATTCAAAAATAGGAATAATCTATGAGCTTAGGTGTAAGTTTGTTCATGGAGATATTTCATCGTTATCTGATAATGATAGCTATCGAAAGTTTATTGATAGCTATGGCGTGGACCCTATTGTTTCTCTTTTTGAAATTCTTAAAGAATGCGTCCTTAATTATAATGGTACTTACAAAACGCCAAAAGATGTTGGAAAGGCAGATAGGTCTATTTGCGTTCCTGCTGAGTTGCTTCCAGCGGTTGAGAGGATGATAGCGGAATACAGTGGAGTTAAAAAAACAAACTAAAGATGTTCTTTTTAGCCTCGCCTGCATTAGGTGCATAAATTTGCATTCATTTTCAAATATATCTTTTGACAGCGAGCACCAGAACAGGCGCTTGCCGGGGGGATGATGCACCTGCATTAAAACCGCCCCATGAAGCGGGCGGGCGAGGCGGGGAAAGCACTGCGCGCTGGCGGTGGTGCTGATTTTATTTTTTCAGCGTCTGAGCGCGTCGTGATGGCGTTTAGATTGTGCGCCGGGGTGTTGGTGTGTCTGCGGGATGTTTTGTGCGGTGGTGAGCGTGTGAGGGCGTGATGACGGGGGGTAAAAAAGCCGCCCGCAGGCGGCGATGTTCAGCCGTTGTCAGTGTCCAGTGAGTAGTTTTTAAAGCGGATGACCTCCTGGCCGAGCCAGCCGTTTATTTCCCGAATCCTGTCCTGTAGCGGGATAAGCTCATTGCGGACAAAGACCTTTGCCACTTTCTCAATATCACCCAGCGACCCGACGTTCTCCGGCTTGCCGCCCATCAACTGAAAGGGGATGCGGTGCGCGTCCAGCAGGTCTGCGGCACTGGCTTTTTTGATATTAAAAAAATCGTCCTTCGTTGCCACTTCACTGAGCGGGATAATTTTAATGCCGTCAGCTTTCCCCTGTGGGGCATAGAGAAACAGATTTTTAAAGTTGTTGCGGCCTTTCGATTTAACCATGTTTTCGCGGAGCATTTCGATATCGTTGCGATCCTGCACGGCATCGGTGACGTACATGATGTATCCGGCATGTGCGCCGTTTTCGTAATACTTTCGGCGGAACAGCGTGGCCGACTCATTCAGCCAGGCAGAGTTAAGGGCGCTGAGGTATTCCGGCAGGCCGTACAGCTCCTGATTAATATCCGGCTCCAGCAGGTGAAACACGGAGCCGGGCGTGAAAGGTGTCGGCTCGTTGAAGGAAGGCACCCACCAGTAAACATCCTCTTCCACGCCACGGCGGGTATATTTTGCCGGTGAGGTTTCCAGTCTGATGACCTTACCGGTGGTGCTGTAACGCTTTTCCAGAAACGCATTACCGAACACCAGAAAATCCAGCACAAAGCGGCTGAAATCCTGCTGGGACAGCCACGGATGCGGGATAAATGTCGAGGCCAGAATATTACGTTTGACGTAAATCGGGGAGCTGTGATGCACGGCAGCACGCAGGCTTTTTGCCAGACCGGTAAAGCTGACCGGCGGCTCATACCATCTGCCGTTACTGATGCACTCGACGTAATCCAGAATGTCACGGCGGTCGAGTACCGGCACCGGCTCACCAAAGGTGAATGCCTCCATTTTCGGGGCGCTGGCGGTGATTGTTTTTGCCGCAGGTTGCGGTGTTTTCCCTTTTTTCTTGCTCATCAGTAAAACTCCAGAATGGTGGATGTCAGCGGGGTGCTGATACCGGCGGTGAGAGGCTCATTTAACAGGGCGTGCATGGTCGCCCAGGCGAGGTCGGCGTGGCTGGCTTCCTCGCTGCGGCTGGCCTCATAGGTGGCGCTGCGTCCGCTGCTGGTCATGGTCTTGCGGATAGCCATAAACGAGCTGGTGATGTCGGTGGCGCTGACGTCATATTCCAGACAGCCACGGCGGATAACGTCTTTTGCCTTGAGCACCATTGCGGTTTTCATTTCCGGCGTGTAGCGGATATCGCGCGCGGCGGGATAGAACGAGCGCACAAGCTGGAACACGCCGACACCGAGGCCGGTGGCATCAATACCGATGTATTCGACGTTGTATTTTTCGGTGAGTTTGCGGATGGATTCCGCCTGGGTGGCAAAGTCCATGCCTTTCCACTGGTGACGCTCAAGTATTCTGAATTTGCCACCGGCCACCACCGGCGGTGCCAGTACCACGCATCCGGCGCTGTCGCCACGGTGTGACGGGTCGTAACCAATCCATACCGGGCGGGAGCCGAACGGATTGGCGGCAAACGGCGCATAGTCTTCCCATTCTTCCAGCGTGTCGACCATGCAGCGTTGCAGCTCCTCGAACGGGAACACCGACGCCTTGTCGTCAACAAATTCACACATGAACAGGTTTTTAAAATCGTCGGCGCTGTTTTCGCGTTTAAGCTGCTCAATGTCGAACAGCGTGCAGCCACCTTTCAGGGCGTCCTCAATGGTGACAATCTGCCGCCACTGGCCGTCCGCACAGAGAAGCCCACCGGCAAGGGCGTTATGACTGACGTCGATTTCCACGCGTTCGGCGGCGCTGGCGCGTCCCCGGTTAAACAGTTCACCCGACCAGAACGGGTAGGCGTCGTGCGCCAGCGTGGACGGGGTGGAGAAATAGGTCGAGCGCAGGTGACTCTGTGAGGCCATACCTGATGCCACCTTACGCAGTACCTGAAAATTCGGGATCCAGAAAATCTCGTCGACGTACAGGTCGCCGTTATGGCTCTGCGCGGTGTTGGAGTTGGTGCCGAGAAAAATCAGTTTTGCGCCGTTATTGCCCAGGACAATCGGGTCACCGGTCAGGTCAACGTCAACCAGACGGGCAAAGGCGATGATGTATTCACGGAACACATACGCCTGCGTTTTACTGGCCGACAGAAAAATCTGGTTATGACCGGTTTTCAGGGCGCGCAGCAGCGCCTCGCGGGAAAAATAAAACGTCGCGCCAATCTGGCGGGATTTCAGGATATCGCGGATGCGGTGCTCAAGCCCGGCGCGATACCAGTGCAACTGATAATCGAAAGACTGCTCAAAGAAAATCTGCTCCAGCTTTTCGATGGCCTCGTCACTGAAAAAATTCTTTTTCGGTTTGCGCCGCCCGCCTTTGTTGCGGTTAGCGACGTTCGGATTAAGGTCTGCCTCGTTGCCGGTCTGGCTGTAGCGGTTTACCCGTGCCAGTCGTTCAATCTGGCGTCCCAGCAGGTCAATTTCCTTGAAATCACCGCCGGTTTTCTGCGGTTTGATGATGAGCTGGGTCAGCCGCGCTTCCAGACTCATTTCGACACGGCTGATGGGGGCAACGCTGTCCCAGCCGTCGCGCTGTTTCCAGCTCTGCACCGTCGGGCGTTTCATCTGCAACATGGCGGCAATCTGCGGCACGGAAAATCCCTGCCAGTACAGCAGCGCCGCCTGACGACGCGGGTCGTGTAAAAGAGTGGTGTCTGTGGTGATGGTCATGAATACCTCGCCGTGATGAATACACGGCAAGGCTACTGAGTCGCGCCCCGCGATTCGCTAAGGTGCTGTTGTGTCAGTGATAAGCCATCCGGGACTGATGGCGGAGGATGCGCATCGTCGGGAAACTGATGCCGACATGTGACTCCTCTAATCACTATTCAGGACTCCTGACAATGGCAAAAAAAGTCTCAAAATTCTTTCGTATCGGCGTTGAGGGTGACACCTGTGACGGGCGTGTCATCAGTGCGCAGGATATTCAGGAAATGGCCGAAACCTTTGACCCGCGAGTCTATGGTTGCCGCATTAACCTGGAACATCTGCGCGGCATCCTGCCTGACGGTATTTTTAAGCGTTATGGCGATGTGGCCGAACTGAAGGCCGAAAAGATTGACGATGATTCGGCGCTGAAAGGCAAATGGGCGCTGTTTGCGAAAATCACCCCGACCGATGACCTTATCGCGATGAACAAGGCCGCGCAGAAGGTCTACACCTCAATGGAAATTCAGCCGAACTTTGCCAACACCGGCAAATGTTATCTGGTGGGTCTGGCCGTCACCGATGACCCGGCAAGCCTCGGCACGGAATACCTGGAATTCTGCCGCACGGCAAAACACAACCCCCTGAACCGCTTCAAATTAAGCCCTGAAAACCTGATTTCAGTGGCAACGCCTGTTGAGCTGGAATTTGAAGACCTGCCTGAAACCGTGTTCACCGCCCTGACCGAAAAGGTGAAATCCATTTTTGGCCGCAAACAGGCCAGCGATGACGCCCGTCTGAATGACGTGCATGAAGCGGTGACCGCTGTTGCTGAACATGTGCAGGAAAAACTGAGCGCCACTGAGCAGCGCCTCTCTGAGATGGAAACCGCCTTTTCCGCACTTAAGCAGGAGGTGACTGACAGGGCGGATGAAACCAGCCAGGCATTCACCCGCCTGAAAAACAGTCTCGACCACACCGAAAGTCTGACCCAGCAGCGCCGCAGCAAGGCCACCGGTGGTGGCGGTGACGCCCTGATGACGAACTGCTGACCGGCGTCAGTCAGTCCGGGAAAACCTTCACGATTAACCCTTAATTTCAGGAAAAACTATGCGCCAGGAAACCCGCTTTAAATTTAATGCTTACCTGTCCCGTGTTGCCGAACTGAACGGCATCGACGCCGGTGATGTGTCGAAAAAATTCACCGTTGAACCGTCGGTCACCCAGACCCTGATGAACACCATGCAGGAGTCCTCTGATTTCCTGACCCGCATCAACATTGTGCCGGTCAGCGAAATGAAAGGGGAAAAAATTGGTATTGGTGTCACCGGCTCCATCGCCAGCACCACCGACACCGCCGGTGGCACCGAGCGTCAGCCGAAGGACTTCTCGAAGCTGGCGTCAAACAAGTACGAATGCGACCAGATTAACTTCGATTTTTATATCCGCTACAAAACGCTGGACCTGTGGGCGCGTTATCAGGATTTCCAGCTCCGTGTCCGTAACGCCATTATCAAACGCCAGTCCCTTGATTTAATCATGGCCGGTTTTAACGGCGTGAGGCGTGCCGAAACCTCTGACCGCAGCAGCAATCCGATGCTGCAGGATGTGGCGGTCGGCTGGCTGCAGAAATACCGCAATGAAGCCCCGGCGCGCGTGATGAGCAAGGTCACTGACGAGGAAGGGCACACCACCTCTGAGGTCATCCGCGTGGGTAAGGGCGGTGATTATGCCAGCCTTGATGCACTGGTGATGGATGCGACCAACAACCTGATTGAACCGTGGTATCAGGAAGACCCTGACCTTGTGGTGATTGTGGGGCGTCAGCTACTGGCGGACAAGTATTTCCCCATCGTTAACAAGGAGCAGGACAACAGCGAGATGCTGGCCGCTGACGTCATCATCAGCCAGAAACGCATCGGTAACCTGCCGGCGGTACGCGTCCCGTACTTCCCGGCGGATGCGATGCTCATCACGAAGCTGGAAAACCTGTCCATCTACTACATGGATGACAGCCATCGCCGCGTGATTGAGGAAAACCCGAAACTCGACCGCGTGGAGAACTACGAGTCAATGAACATTGATTACGTGGTGGAAGACTACGCCGCCGGTTGTCTGGTGGAAAAAATTAAGGTCGGTGATTTCTCCACACCGGCTAAGGCGACCGCAGAGCCGGGAGCGTAACCGATGACGAGTCCCGCACAGCGCCACATGATGCGGGTCTCGGCAGCGATGACCGCGCAGCGGGAAGCCGCCCCGCTGCGACATGCAACTGTCTATGAGCAGATGCTGGTCAAGCTCGCCGCAGACCAGCGCACACTGAAAGCGATTTATTCAAAAGAGCTGAAGGCCGCAAAAAAACGCGAACTGCTGCCGTTCTGGTTGCCGTGGGTGAACGGCGTACTGGAGCAGGGCAAAGGTGCACAGGATGACATTCTGATGACAGTCATGCTGTGGCGTCTGGATACCGGCGATATTGCCGGTGCGCTGGAGATTGCCCGTTATGCCCTGAAGTACGGTCTGACCATGCCGGGTAAACACCGCCGCACCCCGCCGTACATGTTCACCGAGGAGGTGGCGCTCGCGGCCATGCGCGCCCACGTTGCCGGTGAGTCTGTGGATCCCCGCCTGCTGACGGACACCCTTGAACTGACCGCCACGGCTGACATGCCTGATGAAGTGCGCGCAAAGCTGCACAAAATCACCGGTCTGTTTCTGCGTGACGGTGGTGATGCCGCCGGTGCGCTGGCACACCTGCAACGTGCGACACAGCTCGACTGTCAGGCAGGCGTCAAAAAAGAGATTGAACGACTGGAGCGGGAGCTGAAACCGAAGCCGGAGCCAAAAGCGGTCACCCGCGCCCCGCGTAAGACCCGGAGTGCGACACCGGCAAAACGTGGACGCCCGAAAAAGAAAGCCAGTTAACAACCGAATGCGCCCCGCGCCAGGGCGGCACGCCGGTCAGTGAGGGTGAATCACCTGACACTGCACCGGCGTCCACCGCCCGACTTTTCAGAGGTAGTCATGATGACGCTGATTATTCCGCGAAAGGAGGCTCCCGTGCCCGGTGAGGGTACGGTGGTCATCCCGCAACCGGCAGGCGACGAGCCGGTGATTAAAAACACGTTCTTTTTTCCCGATATCGACCCGAAGCGCATCCGGGAACGTATGCGCCTTGAGCAGACCGTCGCCCCCGCCCGTCTGCGAGAGGCCATCAAGTCAGGCATGGCGGAGACGAATGCGGAGCTGTACGAGTATCGCGAACAGAAAATTGCCGCCGGTTTTACGCGTCTGGCGGACGTCCCGGCGGACGACATCGACGGTGAAAGCATCAAGGTTTTTTACTACGAGCGCGCCGTGTGTGCGATGGCGACCGCGTCGCTTTATGAGCGTTATCGCGGCGTGGATGCCAGTGCGAAAGGCGACAAAAAGGCCGACAGCATAGACAGCACCATTGATGAGCTGTGGCGGGATATGCGCTGGGCGGTGGCGCGTATCCAGGACAAGCCGCGCTGCATCGTGAGTCAAATCTGATGAAGACCTTTGCGCTACAGGGCGACACGCTCGACGCCATTTGTGTCCGGTATTACGGGCGCACTGAGGGCGTGGTTGAGACCGTGCTCGCCGCAAATCCGGGACTGTCTGAACTGGGTGCGGTGCTGCCACACGGCACCGCCGTCGAACTGCCCGACGTTCAGACCGCGCCCGTGGCTGAAACTGTCAATCTGTGGGAGTAACGCATGACAGCAGAAGAAAAAAGCGTCCTGTCGCTTTTCATGATTGGGGTGCTGATTGTTGTCGGCAAGGTGCTTGCCGGTGGTGAACCCATCACCCCGCGTCTGTTTATCGGGCGCATGTTGCTCGGTGGTTTTGTCTCGATGGTTGCCGGTGTTGTTCTGGTGCAGTTTCCTGACCTGTCACTGCCTGCGGTGTGCGGCATCGGCTCCATGCTGGGTATCGCCGGTTATCAGGTGATTGAGATTGCCATTCAGCGCCGCTTTAAGGGCAGGGGGAAACCGTAATGCCGGTAATTAACACGCACCAGAATATCGCCGCCTTTCTCGACATGCTGGCCGTGTCCGAAGGGACGGCGAATCATCCGCTGACGAAAAACCGGGGCTATGACGTGATAGTCACCGGACTGGACGGGAAGCCGGAAATTTTCACCGACTACAGTGACCACCCGTTCGCGCATGGCCGACCGGCGAAGGTGTTTAACCGTCGCGGTGAAAAATCCACGGCCTCCGGTCGCTATCAGCAGCTTTACCTGTTCTGGCCACACTACCGCAAACAGCTTGCCCTGCCGGATTTCAGTCCGTTGTCACAGGACAGACTTGCCATTCAGTTGATCCGCGAACGCGGTGCACTGGATGACATCCGGGTGGGACGCATTGAACGCGCCATTTCACGCTGTCGCAATATCTGGGCGTCCCTGCCGGGTGCCGGTTACGGTCAGCGTGAGCATTCACTGGAAAAACTGGTCACCGTCTGGCGTACCGCCGGCGGCGTACCGGCTTAAACGGAGTAAACACCATGAAGAAATTATCCCTTTCACTGATGCTGAACGTGTCACTGGCGCTGATGCTGGCACTGTCCCTGATTTACCCGCAGAGCGTGGCCGTCAATTTTGTCGCTGCCTGGGCGATTCTGGCGACGGTTATCTGTGTGGTTGCCAGTGGTGTCGGCGTGTATGCCACGGAGTATGTGCTGGAACGCTACGGACGGGAGCTGCCGCCGGAATCGCTGGCCGTGAAGATTGTCACGTCGCTGTTTTTGCAGCCGGTGCCGTGGCGCAGACGGGCGGCGGCTCTGGTGGTGATGGTGGCGACGTTTATCTCGCTGGTTGCCGCCGGGTGGATTTTTACTGCGCTGATTTACCTCGTGGCGTCGGTGTTCTTCCGGCTGATACGTACGGCCTGCCGTCAGCGTTTTGAGGGGCGGGAACTATGTCAAAGCTGATGATTGTGATGGTTGTGTTGTTATCGCTGGCGGTGGCGGCGCTGTTTCTGGTGAAGCATGAAAACGCCAGCCTGCGCGCCTCGCTGGACAGGGCGAACAACGTCGCCAGCGGGCAGCAGGCGACCATCACCATGCTGAAAAATCAGCTTCATGTTGCCATCACCAGGGCAGACAAAAACGAGCTGGCGCAGGTTGCACTGCGTCAGGAACTGGAAAACGCCGCGAAGCGTGAAGCACAGCGCGAGAAAACCATCACGAGGTTACTCAATGAAAACGAAGATTTTCGCCGCTGGTACGGTGCTGACCTGCCTGATGCTGTGCGCCGGTTGCACCAGCGTCCGGCCTGCACCGACGCCAGTGATTGTCGCCAACGCCTGCCCGAAAGTGAGTCTTTGCCCGATGCCGGGCAGTGACCCGCAGACGAACGGCGATTTAAGTGCTGATATCAGGCAGCTTGAGAACGCGCTGGCACGCTGTGCCAGCCAGGTAAAAATGATTAAACACTGTCAGGACGAAAACGATGCTCAAACCCGACAGCCTGCGCAGGGCGTTGACTGATGCCGTCACGGTGCTGAAAACTAACCCCGATATGCTGCGGATATTCGTGGATAACGGGAGTATTGCCTCCACACTGGCGACGTCGCTGTCGTTCGAAAAGCGTTACACGCTCAATGTGATTGTGACCGACTTTACCGGTGATTTTGACCTGCTCATCGTGCCGGTGCTGGCGTGGCTACGGGAAAATCAGCCCGACATCATGACCACCGACGAAGGCCAGAAAAAGGGCTTCACGTTTTATGCAGACATCAACAATGACAGCAGCTTTGATATAAGCATCAGCCTGATGCTGACCGAGCGCACGCTGGTCAGTGAGGTGGACGGCGCGCTGCATGTGAAGAATATCCCTGAACCTCCGCCGCCGGAGCCGGTTACCCGCCCGATGGAGCTGTATATCAATGGCGAACTGGTGAGCAAGTGGGATGAATGAGTTTAAGCGTTTTGAAGACCGGCTGACCGGACTGATTGAGTCGCTGTCACCGTCAGGGCGTCGGCGACTGGCGGTAGATATTGCGAAGAAACTGCGCCAGCGCCAGCAGCAGCGAATTAAATTACAAAAAGGCCCGGATGGTACGCCGTATGTACCGAGAAAAAACCAGCCAGTGCGAAATAAGAAAGGCCGGATAAAGCGGGAAATGTTTGTGAAATTACGCACTAACCGGTTTATGAAAGCAACAGGTAGCGAGAGTGCGGCGGTGGTGGAGTTTGCCAGCGGAGTGCAACGAATTGCGCGAGTACATCAATTAGGGCTTAAGGATAAGCCGGGGCGTAATAGTGCTGTGGTGGAATATCCTGTTCGTGAGTTATTTGGTTTTGACAAGGAATCTATACAATTGATAGAAAGGGAGTTATTAGTGATTCTATCGAAAGATGTTATATGAGACGGGTGTTTATGGATGAAAAGTTTTCTATTTTGAGAAAAAGAGTAAAGCACTCTCAAAAGAAAGTTATGGATTGTATTATTGCTGACCATAATGCTGATATATGTGTGTTATGCGGGAGTTCTGACGATATTACTCGTGAGCACATTATTCCTCAGTGGGCCTTTGAGTCAAATGCTGAAAAATCTTTAATTAATAAAAAGAATAATCAGTCAACTCATTACATTAAAGCCACTGTACCAGCATGCAGAGTGTGCAATTCTGATTTGCTGGGAGTGTTTGAGTATAACCTGAAGAAATTTCTTACGGAAAAGAGGGGAGAGGAGTTAACAGATTATGAGTATGATTGCATCATATGGTGGTTGCAATACATGGGTTTTAAGTTGCAATTAATGGATTTGCGGAACCGCTTTCTCAGGTATAAAGGTGGTGATTATATCCCGTTCCTTGCAAACTTCCCGGTTGCAATGTTTTGGGGGAATGTCGATACGACGCCGGGGGATGTCTTCAGGATTATACGAAAATCGCGACGCAATCTGATGTCGAAATGGAAGGATAAAAAACATAATTCTTTGATGGTTTTTGAAACATCAAACAAGAGTTTTCATTTCTTTCATAAGGTTGATGAATTTATTTTTATTGAAATGCCTCAGGTTAAGAAGGCGTTTTTCTTCTTTTTTAATAAAGAATTTGACAGCCATGATTTAGCTCATGAGGAGTGTATGAAGATTATAGAGAAGTGCTACAACTAATATTTATTATGTTGTGTCACAGCTGACAGAATCCTCCATGATTGCTGCTGGTATCGTCCAGCGGCATCCTTCCCGTTATGAACACTCTCGCAAATATTCAGGAACTCGCGCGCGCACTGCGCAACATGATTCGTACCGGCCTTGTCGTCGAAACCAACCTTAAAGCCGGTCGCTGCCGTGTGCAGACCGGCGGCATGTGCACCGACTGGCTTCAGTGGCTGACCCATCGCGCCGGACGTTCGCGCACATGGTGGGCACCTTCCGTGGGGGAACAGGTGCTGATTCTGGCCGTGGGCGGTGAACTCGACACGGCGTTCGTTCTGCCGGGGATTTATTCCGGCGATAACCCTGCGCCGTCTGCGTCGGCTGATGCCCTGCATATCCGTTTCCCTGACGGGGCGGTGATTGAGTATGAACCCGAAACCAGTGCACTGACGGTAAGCGGAATTAAAACGGCCAGCGTGACGGCTTCTGATTCTGTTACTGCCACGGTGCCGGTGGTCACGGTGAAAGCATCAACCCGTGTCACTCTGGACACGCCGGAGGTGGTCTGCACCAACAGGCTGATTACCGGCACGCTGGAAGTACGGAAGGGCGGGACGATGCGCGGCAACATTGAACACACCGGCGGTGAACTCTCATCAAACGGTAAGGTACTGCATACCCACAAACACCCCGGCGACAGCGGCGGCACAACCGGGAGTCCTTTATGACAGCGCGTTATCTCGGAATGAATCGCAGTGATGGCCTGACTGTCACTGACCTTGAGCATATCAGCCAGAGTATCGGCGATATCCTGTGTACCCCCGTCGGCTCACGGGTGATGCGTCGAGATTACGGCTCGTTGCTGGCGTCAATGATTGACCAGCCGCAGACTCCGGCGCTTGAGTTGCAGATTAAGGTCGCCTGTTACATGGCTGTGCTGAAATGGGAACCCCGCGTCACCCTGTCATCCGTCACCACTGAGCGCGGTTTTGACGGGCGAATGACGGTCACGTTAACCGGCCAGCACAACGACACCGGCCAGCCACTTTCGTTAACCATCCCTGTGAGTTGAAACCATGCCGATTATCGACCTGAACCAGCTACCCGCACCGGATGTGGTCGAGGAGCTGGACTTTGAAACCATTCTTGCCGAACGCAAGGCGACACTAATTTCCCTTTACCCGGAAGACCAGCAGGAGGCGGTCGCCCGTACCCTGACGCTGGAATCCGAACCTCTCGTCAAACTGCTGGAGGAAAATGCTTATCGTGAGCTTATCTGGCGTCAGCGTGTGAATGAGGCCGCACGGGCGGTGATGCTGGCCTGTGCTGCCGGTAATGACCTTGATGTGATTGGTGCCAATTACAACACCACACGCCTGACTATCATCCCGGCAGATGATTCGACCATCCCGCCGACACCGGCAGTGATGGAGTCTGACACCGATTATCGTCTGCGTATTCAGCAGGCGTTTGAAGGTTTAAGCGTTGCCGGGTCGGTGGGTGCCTATCAGTATCATGGTCGCAGTGCCGACGGGCGTGTCGCGGATATCTCTGTCACCAGTCCTTCTCCGGCCTGCGTCACCATCTCTGTGCTGTCACGTGAAAATAACGGTGTCGCATCCGAAGACCTGCTGGCGGTGGTGCGTAACGCTCTTAATGGCGAGGACGTCAGGCCGGTGGCCGACCGCGTGACCGTGCAGTCTGCCGCCATCGTTGAATACCAGATAAACGCCACGCTTTACCTTTACCCTGGTCCCGAAAGCGAACCCATTCGCGCTGCTGCTGTGAAAAAACTGGAAGCGTATATCACGGCACAGCACCGGCTGGGGCGTGACATCCGTCTGTCTGCCATTTATGCCGCTTTGCATGTGGAAGGCGTGCAGCGTGTCGAACTGACTGCTCCGCTGGCCGACATCGTGCTCAACAGTACGCAGGCGTCTTTCTGTACCGAATACAACGTCGTGACCGGAGGCTCGGATGAGTGATTCGCGACTGCTGCCGACCGGCTCATCACCGCTTGAGGTCGCCGCCGCAAAAGCCTGTGCGGAAATTGAAAAAACGCCGGTCAGTATTCGTGAGCTGTGGAATCCGGACACCTGCCCGGCAAATCTGCTGCCGTGGCTGGCGTGGGCGTTTTCGGTCGACAGGTGGGATGAAAAGTGGCCGGAAGCGACAAAACGCGCCGTTATCCGCGATGCCTATTTCATTCACTGTCATAAGGGCACTATAGGCGCAATCCGACGCGTGGTGGAGCCGCTCGGCTATCTCATTAACGTAAAGGAATGGTGGGAGACAAACGACCCGCCCGGCACTTTCCGGCTTGATATCGGCGTACTGGAAAGCGGTATCACAGAGGAAATGTATCTGGAAATGGAACGGCTGATTGCCGATGCCAAACCCGCAAGTCGCCACCTTATCGGTCTGAACATTATCCAGGACATTCCCGGCTATCTGTATACAGGCGGTGTGGTCTGTGATGGTGATGTTATTACTGTTTATCCCGGATAAGTGAGAAACAATGAGCACGAAATTTAAAACCGTTATCACTACTGCCGGAGCCGCAAAGCTGGCTGCCGCCACTGTCCCCGGCGGGAAAAAAGTAACCCTGTCTGCAATGGCCGTGGGTGACGGAAATGGCAAATTGCCGGTGCCGGATGCCGGTCAGACGAAGCTGGTGCATGAGGTCTGGCGTCACGCTCTGAATAAAGTCAGCGTGGATAATAAGAATAAAAACTATATCGTGGCTGAACTGGTTGTACCGCCCGAAGTGGGCGGTTTCTGGATGCGTGAGCTTGGTCTGTATGACGATGTCGGAACACTGATTGCGGTCGCTAACATGGCAGAAAGCTATAAGCCTGAACTGGCTGAAGGCTCCGGACGTGCGCAGACCTGCCGCATGGTCATTATTGTCAGTAACGTGGCGTCCGTTGAGCTGAGTATTGATGCCAGCACAGTGATGGCGACACAGGATTACGTCGATGACAAAATCGCAGAGCATGAGCAGTCCCGCCGCCATCCTGACGCCACGCTGACAGAAAAAGGTTTTACCCAGTTAAGCAGTGCAACAAACAGCACCAGTGAAAAGCTGGCAGCAACGCCAAAGGCAGTAAAAGCAGCCTATGACAATGCTGAGAAACGTCTGCAGAAAGACCAGAACGGTGGTGATATTCCAGATAAGGGCGCTTTTCTGGACAATGTTGGCGTTACCAGCCTGACGTTTATGAAACACAATGGAATGATTCCAACCACTGACAATCTTGACTCCTATGGCCCAGAAGAAAAATATCTTGGAACGTGGTCATGCCCGTCACAATCCACTGCAAAACCAGAGTCTGGTTACCCTGAAGATAAAGGCAATGGGGTTCTGGAAGTATTCAATGCTGGTCGCTTTCACTGCACACAACGCTACACCACCCGAACCGGTAATATTTACATTCGGATGCTTGATGCAGAATGGAACCCTGTCAGTCCTGTATGGAGTGCATGGAGAGTTATTACAAGCGGGACTCGCCCATTAAGCACGCCAATTGACCTGAATTCTTTAGGTGGTGCGGAACACCTGGGAATATGGCGCAATAGCAGTACATCAATAGCCTCATTTGACCGTCATTTCCCGGAGGAAGGGAGTTTTGGGCAGGGTATTCTGGAAGTCTTTGAAGGCGGTCTGTATGGGAGGATGCAACGTTACACCACCCGTAGTGGGACTATGTACATTCGTGGACTGACTGCCTCATGGGATGCAGAAAATCCACAATGGGAGGACTGGATTGCTGTTGGGTATCAGTCCACGGGATGGACTTATTCAGGGGATCTTGATGACCTTTTAAAGCCTGGTATTTATAGCGTTACGAAACAGGCCACAAATGCACCTGTCACCGACTCTAAAGATCTTGCTGTTGGCTCAATAGTTGAAGTGAAAAAACGTTGTGATATTGAATCGTATATCCAGACATACACGACTGTTTCAGCAACGGATGCCTATAAAAACCGGACATTTCAGCGAACCCGCGCCAGCGGTGAAACTGACTGGGGGGAATGGGCGGAAGTATACAACTCAAAATCATTACTCACTAAATTAGGTGTCGGCGGTGTTACCGACAGGTTATCCAGTCTGGACTGGCAGACCTACGACTTTATACCGGGCAGCATGATAACTGTCAGGCTTTCAGATATGACCAATATTCCCGATGGGATGGAATGGGGCGTCATTGATACTAACCTGATAAATATCACTGTTGGCCCCAGTGAAGGCGGAGGTGTCGCCCGTTCAATGCAGGTATGGCGCAGCACTTCAAACAAAACCAACTATCGTTTTTTTACAGTCCGCTTATATGGAAATCCTGGGGAGCGTAGCTTCAATATTCGTCGGCTACCAATTATCGACGAAGCCCAGACATGGGAGGCAAAACAGACATTCAGTGCAGGCCTTTCTGGTGAACTGTCCGGCAATGCGGCTACAGCAACAAAGCTGAAAACGGCAAGGACAATTAACGGCGTAAAATTTGACGGCTCGGCAAATATTGAAGCATTTCCGCCTGGTGTTCCGCTGCCGTGGCCATCAGATACACCACCTGCGGGCTATGCAATTATGCAGGGGCAGACGTTTGATAAGGCAGCATATCCGAAACTGGCTATAGCCTATCCTTCTGGTGTTATTCCAGATATGCGCGGCTGGACAATCAAGGGCAAACCCGCCAGTGGGCGTGCCGTATTGTCACAGGAACAGGACGGGATTAAATCGCATACTCACAGCGCCAGTGCGTCAAATACGGACTTAGGAACGAAAACGACCAGTTCATTTGATTACGGCACGAAGACGGTCAGTACATTTAACCACGGCACAAAATCAACGAACAGTACGGGCAATCATACGCACACTGTCGGTGGTGTTTATGGCGGCGACTCTGTCGGTGGAAAACAGCGTGTACAGGCTTCAGGAAACAATCAGGTGTCCAGCACCGCCGGAGCGCACGCCCATACGGTGGATATTGGTCAGCATAACCACACTGTAGGTATTGGTGCCCATGCACACACTGTGGCCCTGGGTGCGCACGGACACACCATCACGGTAAATGCTACGGGTAATACCGAAAACACCGTCAAAAACATCGCATTTAACTATATTGTGAGGCTTGCATAATGGCTTTCAGAATGAGTGCAGAAGCACAAACTATCCGCGTTTTCAATTTACTTGATGGAACCAATGAATTTATTGGTGAAAGTGACGCATATATTCCGCCGCATACAGGTCTGCCTGCAAACAGTACAGATATTGCACCGCCTGATATTCCGGCGGGTTTTGCTGCCGTTTTCAATGCAGCTGAAATGAAATGGGAACTGATGGAAGACCATCGCGGAAAGACCGTCTACGAAACGAAAACGGGAGCAGCCATTTATATTTCTGAACTTGGCGCATTACCTCCAGACGTGACAGCCATTTCCCCGGATGGGGATTATCAGAAATGGAACGGAAATGCGTGGGTGAATGATGAGAATGCAGAGCGTGATGCGCTTGTCAGAGCGGCTGACTCTCAGAAGAAAGAGCTGATTGCATATGCAGGTGAAATTATTGCCACGCTGCAGGATGCTGTCGATTTAGATATGGCTACCGAGGAAGAAAAGTTAAGCCTGACACACTGGAAAAAATACCGTGTGCTACTGAATCGCGTTCAGCCGGAAAATGCTCCGGATATAGAATGGCCAGAAATGCCGCAATAAATCGTATTAGCTCTGGTGTGAGATTACTCATCTATGGCACAGAGTAAAACCTAATCTGACTGTCCGCTCTGTGCTAGGAGCGGACGTGATGCATATCTGTCACCAAATTTAATGTGCCACTACAAACAGAGTATATAGTTGAATATTATAGTGCACCCCGGCCTCATGAATATAACGGTGGATTACCGCCGAACGAGTCGGAAAATAGATACTGGAAAAACTCTAAAATCGAGGCCAGTTTTTGTTGTTCTCTACAATAATAATCGGATTTTCCCATGACAAGTTTAATAGTATTTAGGTGCCTGAAGTGAAGTTGAAGAAGCTATTGATGAAAGTTGTGAAAGTGGTAAAGGAGCAGGTTCTAAGTACCGTTATTTCGGGAATAATAGGCATAGCGGCTACAGTAGGGCTTTTCCATTTCACTTCACAGCCAATACGATCTGCTGATGTTCGCGAAAAATTAGTTGAAATGGCTCGGGAGTGCATCCAGCAGCAGCTTGCCACACATTTGGACTCAGTGGCGTTTGACTCAGTGGCTAGCGAGTCTCTCGATCTAAGCACCTCAAACTCCGTTGTAGTCTACGGAAGAGCTGTGAGCACAAATGGTGCCCTTAGCCGTTTCCTGATGGTCTTCGAGCCCTCTGGACAGAGTTTGATAGATAAGGTGGTTGGCAGACCTGGATTCTACGATATTGGGTATTGGGCAATCATCCCAGACGCAGGGGACGACGAGGTTGTGGCTTCTTCAGTAAACATTGAAGACCTCGACAAAGATGGTAACAAGGACATACTAGTCCGCTTAAAGTCAACTTACGCGGATGGTGTATCCAAAGGGCTTCTTATACTTAAAAAGGATATCCATGATGTATGGCATTTGATGGGGCTTCCATCAATGACAGAGATCATGCATTCCATTGCTGCAGGTCAGCCTCCCCAGCCGGAAGGTCTTCACCTTCCACTTCCGGCAATACAATGGTTTAGTAATGACGAAAAACTCAAACCAAAGTCTGATATCAAACAATATCTTAATTGGGAAATTGACGAAGATAACTTGCAGGTCGCTGATTCCACTGGAAATCATTCTTTTTGGATGTTCAGAAACGGCACCAAGATAAAAATGTTCGAGAATGGACAAGCCGGCTACAAGCACTTTGGTGTACTGGTCAACATCAATGATGAAGAGGCGATACAGGGAAGGCATCATCTCATGGTCAGCTTTTTCAAGATAGAGAATAATAGTTTGGTTCCTGATCCGAATTGGAACTGGGCCTATCCCATGTTCTCTATCGGATTAGAGGATAGCCAAGAAGTTGAATTGAGTGACATGCAGGAAGCGGGCTTACAAGCTCATGTTTCTGGTAGCTCCGTTTTCGGCCTGACAGAGTTTGGGAAAATGGACTCAGATTAATATTCGCTAACCTTACCAACGAAGAGCAGGTCACAGGTATGGCCTAATTATGTTTTCAGAGGAGTCAGGGCTCAAGAATGCCCCCAGATAAGCCGTAAATCCTGTAGCGCAAAATCGTCTCAGATGACGCAGAGATATTAAAAACGCCTCAACCTGTTCATCAATTAATTGATAGGTTGAACTGTTAGTTAAACTTTCACCAGCAGAAAGGTATGAACTTTTTCGACTCGCTCAAAGCTGGCTGTCAGAGCTGATAGCGTTTTGGCTACGTAAATTGTCAGTTGGAAACTGAGCGAGTACAAATCAAGACTGGCGGGCTGATTGCCCGCCTTTTCTTTATCTGTTGTTTCATCCACTGACCAGTCAGGTCAAATAGCGTCTCATGCACTGCCCAACAGAAAATAGTTGCACCCATTAACCACGGAGTTAAACGGATGAGTGACTATCATCACGGCGTGCAGGTGCTGGAGATTAACGACGGCACCCGCGTCATTTCCACCGTATCCACCGCCATTGTTGGCATGGTCTGCACGGCCAGCGATGCGGATGCGGAAATCTTCCCCCTCAATAAACCGGTGCTGATTACCAATGTGCAGAGCGCAATTGCAAAGGCCGGTAAAAAAGGCACGCTGGCGGCGTCGTTGCAGGCTATCGCCGACCAGTCAAAACCGGTCACTGTTGTCGTGCGCGTGGAAGACGGAACCGGCGACGACGAAGAAACGAAACTCGCGCAGACCGTTTCCAATATCATCGGCACCACCGACGAAAATGGTCAGTACACCGGACTGAAAGCCCTGATGGGGGCTGAATCGGTTACCGGCGTTAAACCGCGCATTCTCGGTGTGCCGGGGCTGGACACCAAAGAGGTTGCCGTCGCACTGGCATCGGTATGCCAGGAACTGAATGCATTCGGGTATATCAGCGCATGGGGCTGTAAAACCATTTCCGAGGTGAAAGCCTACCGCCAGAATTTCAGCCAGCGGGAGCTGATGGTCATCTGGCCGGATTTCCTCGCATGGGATACGGTCACCAGTACCACCGCCACCGCGTATGCCACCGCCCGTGCGCTGGGTCTGCGTGCTAAAATCGACCAGGAGCAGGGCTGGCATAAAACGCTGTCCAATGTCGGGGTAAACGGTGTTACCGGCATCAGCGCATCTGTATTCTGGGATTTGCAGAAGTCTGGCACCGATGCTGACCTGCTGAACGAGGCAGGCGTCACAACGCTGGTTCGCCGCGACGGTTTCCGTTTCTGGGGTAACCGTACCTGCTCTGATGACCCGCTGTTCCTCTTTGAAAGCTACACACGCACCGCGCAGGTACTGGCTGACACGATGGCTGAGGCGCACATGTGGGCTATTGATAAGCCTATCACCGCAACGCTGATCCGCGACATCATTGACGGCATCAATGCCAAATTCCGCGAACTGAAAAACAACGGTTATATTGTGGATGGCACATGCTGGTTCAGTGAAGAATCCAACGATGCGGAAACCCTCAAGGCCGGAAAACTGTATATCGACTACGACTATACACCGGTGCCTCCTCTCGAAAACCTGACCCTGCGCCAGCGTATTACTTCAAGATACCTGGCAAGTCTGGTCACCTCGGTTAACAGCAATTAAGGAGCCTGACCGATGGCAATGCCGCGCAAACTCAAGTTAATGAACGTCTTTCTGAACGGCTACAGCTATCAGGGCGTTGCAAAGTCCGTCACGCTGCCAAAACTGACCCGTAAGCTCGAAAACTATCGCGGTGCGGGGATGAACGGCAGCGCACCGGTAGACCTCGGCCTTGATGACGATGCGCTGTCAATGGAGTGGTCGCTCGGGGGCTTCCCTGATTCGGTTATCTGGGAGCTTTACGCCGCAACCGGCGTGGATGCCGTACCGATTCGTTTTGCTGGCTCTTACCAGCGCGACGATACCGGTGAAACGGTGGCCGTCGAAGTGGTCATGCGTGGCCGTCAGAAAGAAATCGACACCGGCGAGGGTAAACAGGGAGAAGACACCGAGTCGAAAATCTCCGTGGTCTGCACCTATTTCCGGCTGACGATGGACGGTAAGGAGCTGGTCGAAATCGACACCATCAACATGATTGAGAAGGTGAACGGCGTCGACCGGCTGGAGCAACACCGCCGCAATATCGGCCTGTGATTTTCATCCGGTCAGCCAGGCTGACCGGTTAACCCTGATTCAGAAGTGAGAAAACCATGAACAAAGAAAATGTGATTACCCTGGACAACCCGGTCAAGCGTGGTGAGCAGGTTATCGAACAGGTCACGCTGATGAAACCCAATGCCGGGACGCTGCGCGGTGTCAGTCTGGCTGCGGTCGCAAACTCCGAAGTCGATGCACTGATTAAAGTGCTGCCGCGCATGACGGCACCGATGCTGACTGAGCAGGAGGTCGCCGCGCTGGAGCTGCCTGACCTTGTGGCGCTGGCCGGTAAGGTGGTCGGTTTTTTGTCGCCGAACTCGGTGCAGTAACGTTTCCGAAAAATCTCTCGGTCGATGACCTGATGGCGGATGTGGCAGTGATATTTCACTGGCCGCCATCAGAACTGTATCCCATGAGCCTGACCGAACTCATCACATGGCGCGAAAAGGCGCTCCGGCGAAGCGGAAACACGAATGAGTAACAATGTAAAATTACAGGTATTGCTCAGGGCTGTTGACCAGGCATCCCGCCCGTTTAAATCCATCCGCACAGCGAGTAAGTCGCTGTCGGGGGATATCCGGGAAACACAACAATCACTGCGCGAGCTGAACGGTCACGCATCCCGTATTGAGGGATTTCGCAAGACCAGCGCACAGCTCGCCGTGACTGGTCATGCACTTGAAAAGGCACGGCAGGAGGCCGAAGCCCTTGCCACACAGTTTAAAAACACCGAACGTCCGACCCGTGCTCAGGCGAAAGTGCTGGAATCCGCAAAGCGTGCGGCGGAGGACTTACAGGCGAAATATAACCGCCTGACGGATTCCGTTAAACGCCAGCAGCGGGAACTGGCCGCTGTGGGAATTAATACCCGCAATCTTGCACATGATGAGCAGGGACTGAAAAACCGTATCAGTGAAACCACCGCACAACTTAACCGTCAGCGCGACGCGCTGGCGCGTGTCAGTGCGCAACAGGCAAAACTTAACGCAGTAAAACAGCGTTATCAGGCCGGAAAGGAACTGGCCGGAAATATGGCCTCGGTGGGCGCTGCCGGTGTGGGGATTGCGGCGGCGGGAACGATGGCCGGAGTTAAGCTGCTGATGCCCGGTTATGAGTTTGCGCAGAAAAACTCAGAATTGCAGGCCGTGCTAGGAGTGGCAAAAGACTCCGCCGAAATGACCGCACTCCGCAAGCAGGCGCGCCAGCTCGGCGACAATACCGCCGCCTCGGCAGATGATGCAGCCGGTGCACAGATTATCATTGCGAAAGCGGGTGGAGATGCTGCGGCTATTCAGGCGGCAACGCCGGTCACGCTGAATATGGCACTGGCGAATCAGCGGTCGATGGAAGAAAACGCGCAACTGTTGCTGGGGACTAAGGCATCCTTTCAACTGTCAAATGATGATGTCAGCCATGTGGGCGACGTGTTGTCGGCAACGATGAATAAGTCGGCGGCTGATTTTCAGGGACTCAGTGATGCACTGACTTACCTCGGGCCGGTTGCGAGGACGGCAGGTGTAAGTCTTGAGCAGGCAGCAGCCATGACAGGTGTGCTGCATGACAATAACATCAGGGGGTCAATGGCGGGGACGGGTAGCAGTGCCGTTGTCACCCGATTACAGGCACCGACTGGAAAAGCATGGGATGCACTCAAAGAGCTTGGCGTTAAGACCTCGGACAAAAAGGGAAATATGCGTCCGTTGTTCACCATTCTGAAAGAGATTCAGGCCAGCTTTGATAAACACAAGCTGGGAACGTCTCAGAAGGGGGAATACCTTAAAACCATTTTTGGTGAGGAAGCCCTGAAATCAGCGAACGTTTTACTGGCAGCGGCAGCAAGCGGAAAACTGGATAAGCTGACCGCCACGCTGAAAGCCTCGGACGGTAAAACGGAAGAGCTGGTTAAAATCATGCAGGATAACCTCGGCGGTGACTTTAAGGAGTTTCAGTCCGCTTATGAGGCGGTGGGGACAGACCTGTTTGACCAGCAGGAAGGCGCACTGCGTAAGCTCACTCAGACGGCCACAAAGTATGTGTTAAAACTCGACGGCTGGATCCAGAAAAACAAATCACTGGCGTCAACCATCGGCCTCATTGTCGGTGGCGCGCTGGCGCTTACTGGCATCATCGGTGCCATTGGTCTTGTAGCCTGGCCGGTTATCACCGGCATTAATGCCATCATCGCGGCAGCAGGCGCAATGGGGGCAATCTTCACGACGGTTGGCAGTGCTGTTATGACGGCCATCGGGGCGATTAGCTGGCCGGTTGTGGCTGTGGTGGCCGCCATTGTCGCCGGGGCGTTACTTATCCGTAAATACTGGGAGCCTGTCAGCGCATTCTTTGGCGGTGTGGTTGAAGGGCTGAAAGCTGCATTTGCGCCGGTGGGGGAACTGTTCACGCCACTTAAGCCGCTGTTTGACTGGCTGGGTGAAAAGTTACAGGCCGCGTGGCAGTGGTTTAAAAACCTGATTGCCCCGGTCAAAGCCACCCAGGACACCCTGAACCGTTGCCGTGACACGGGCGTCATGTTCGGGCAGGCACTGGCTGACGCGCTGATGCTGCCGCTTAATGCGTTCAACAAACTGCGCAGTGGTATTGACTGGGTACTGGAAAAACTCGGTGTTATCAACAAAGAGTCAGACACACTTGACCAGACCGCCGCCAGAACTCAAGCCGCCACGTATGGCAGCGGTGGTTATATTCCGGCGACCAGCTCTTATGTAGGTTATCAGGCTTATCAGCCGGTCACGGCACCGGCTGGCCGCTCTTATGTAGACCAGAGTAAAAACGAATATCACATCAGCCTGACGGGGGGTACTGCGCCGGGGACACAGCTTGACCGCCAGTTACAGGATGCGCTCGAAAAATACGAGCGGGATAAACGTGCGCGCGCCCGTGCCAGCATGATGCATGACGGTTAAGGAGGTGACGAAAAATGATGCTCGCGTTAGGTATGTTTGTTTTTATGCGCCAGACGCTGCCACACCAGACCATGCAGCGTGAATCAGATTATCGCTGGCCGTCAAATTCCCGTATCGGTAAACGGGATGCCTACCAGTTTCTCGGTGTGGGTGAGGAAAACATCACGCTTGCCGGTGTGCTTTATCCCGAACTGACCGGCGGAAAGCTGACGATGACCACGCTCAGGCTGATGGCAGAGGAAGGCCGGGCGTGGCCGTTGCTGGATGGCACCGGCATGATTTACGGTATGTATGTCATCAGCAAGGTGAGTGAAACAGGGAGTATTTTCTTTGCAGACGGCACACCCCGGAAAATTGATTTTACGCTGTCGCTCACCCGCGTTGATGAATCACTGGCCGCGCTTTATGGCGATATCGGTAAACAGGCGGAGTCGCTCATCGGTAAGGCTGGCAGTATGGCGACTAAATTCACGGGTATGACGGGGGCGGGATAATGCTGGATGCGCTGACATTTGATGCAGGCAGTACGCTGACGCCGGATTACATGCTGATGCTCGACAGCAGGGATATTACCGGCAATATCAGCGACCGTCTGATAAGCATGACCCTGACGGATAACCGGGGCTTTGAGGCTGACCAGCTTGATATTGAACTGAACGATGCCGACGGGCAGGTCGGGCTGCCGGTTCGTGGCGCTGTCCTGACGGTGTATATCGGCTGGAAAGGTTTTGCCCTGGTATGCAAAGGGAAATTTACCGTTGATGAGGTTGAACACCGGGGCGCACCGGATGTGGTCACCATCCGCGCACGGAGTGCAGATTTTCGCGGGACGCTCAATTCCCGCCGTGAAGGCTCCTGGCATGACACCACGCTCGGTGCGATTGTTGAGGCAATAGCCTCCCGTAACAAGCTGGAAGCCAGTGTCGCTCCGTCACTGGCCGGAATTAAAATCCCGCACATCGACCAGTCGCAGGAGTCTGATGCGAAATTCCTGACCCGTCTTGCAGAACGCAACGGCGGTGAGGTGTCGGTAAAAATGGGAAAACTGCTGTTTCTCAAAGCGGGGCAGGGGGTGACGGCCAGCGGTAAAAAAATCCCGCAGGTCACCATCACCCGCAGCGACGGTGACCGTCATCATTTTGCGATTGCTGACCGTGGAGCCTACACCGGTGTAACGGCAAAGTGGCTTCACACCAAAGACCCGAAGCCGCAAAAGCAGAAGGTAAAACTGAAACGCAAAAAGAAAGAAAAACACCTGCGCGCACTGGAGCACCCGAAAGCGAAACCAGTCACGCAGAAGAAAGCGCCAAAAGTACCGGAAGCGCGCGAAGGTGAATACATGGCCGGTGAAGCTGACAACGTTTTTGCCCTGACTACGGTATATGCCACGAAAGCGCAGGCCATGCGCGCCGCTCAGGCGAAGTGGGATAAACTGCAACGAGGCGTAGCGGAGTTCTCCATCAGCCTGGCTACCGGTCGGGCAGATATTTACACGGAAACACCGGTTAAAGTGTCAGGCTTTAAGCGCGTCATAGACGAGCAGGACTGGACAATCACTAAGGTGACACATTTTCTGAATAATAGCGGCTTCACGACGTCCTTAGAGCTTGAGGTCAGGCTTTCTGATGTGGAGTACGAAACAGAAGATGATGAGTGATGTTTTTATTTTATCTGTTTGTTTTATAAGGATAAATTAACTAAAATGACATCATCAACAAAACCGGAAGAGGTGCTCGCGATGTTTCATTGTCCTTTATGTCAGCATGCCGCACATGCGCGTACAAGTCGCTATATCACTGACACGACAAAAGAGCGTTATCACCAGTGTCAGAACGTGAATTGCAGCGCCACGTTCATCACTTATGAGTCGGTACAGCGATACATCGTGAAGCCGGGAGAAGTCCACGCCGTAAGACCGCACCCGTTGCCGTCAGGGCAGCAAATTATGTGGATGTAATTACAAACAGGAAGCCCCTCAGTCGAGGGGCTTTTTTGTCGATGTGGTCAATGTGTGGACGTGACCAGAAATAAATCCTTTTATTTCATTGTATTACGCGTAAAAAATAAGCCCGTGTAAGGGAGATTACACAGGCTAAGGAGGTGGTTCCTGGTACAGCTAGCATTTTATGGGTTATGTTTTTCAGCGAAACGGATGATAACCTTAATAAATGCAGCTGTATGTGATCGGTTTCTAAGAATTTTCCATCCGGGAAAAATAATCGAAATTAATCACTTACCGTGCGGGTTACGCGTGGTTTCACCAGAGAAATTACGCATCAGCAGTGCGTAATTGAGCTCAAGATCCTGCGGAACCGGGAGCCACACGGTATAACCATCGCCAGGTGCAACCGGCATCGCTTCACCTTTGGCATTTTCCATATGCTCAAGGGTAAAGTTGATGTTGCCCTGTGGCGTCATCAGTTCAAGGCTGTCGCCAACGGAGAACTTATTTTTCACCGCTACCGCCGCGAGATCGCCTTTGCGCTCACCGGTAAACTCCCCAACAAACTGCTGGCGGTCAGAAACGGAATAACCGTATTCGTAGTTCTGATAATCGTCGTGAGTATGACGACGCAGGAAACCTTCGGTGTAACCACGATGCGCCAGACCTTCCAGAGTTTCCAGCAGGCTGGTATCGAACGGTTTTCCTGCAGCGGCGTCATCGATAGCTTTACGATAAACCTGCGCGGTGCGTGCGCAATAATAGAAAGATTTGGTACGGCCTTCGATTTTCAGCGAATGCACGCCCATTTTAGTCAGACGTTCAACGTGGGCGATAGCGCGCAGATCTTTCGAGTTCATGATGTAAGTGCCGTGTTCATCTTCAAACGCGGTCATATACTCGCCCGGGCGCTGGGCTTCTTCAATCATAAACACTTTGTCAGTTGGCGCGCCGATACCCAGCGTTGGTTCGACGTTTTGTACCGGAATCGGCTCGTATTTGTGTACGATGTTGCCGACGTCATCTTCTTTGCCTTCCTGGACGTTGTACTCCCAGCGACAGGCGTTAGTGCAGGTGCCCTGATTCGGATCGCGTTTGTTGATGTAGCCAGAGAGCAGGCAGCGGCCGGAGTAGGCCATGCACAGTGCGCCGTGAACGAAGATTTCGAGCTCCATATCCGGCACCTGATTGCGGATCTCTTCAATCTCTTCCAGTGATAGTTCACGGGAGAGGATCACGCGGGTCAGGCCCATCTGCTGCCAGAATTTTACCGTCGCCCAGTTTACGGCGTTGGCCTGCACCGAAAGGTGGATCGGCATTTCAGGGAAGTGCTCACGCACCAGCATAATCAGCCCCGGATCGGACATAATCAGCGCATCCGGCCCCATTTCCACTACCGGTTTCAGGTCACGGATAAAGGTTTTCAGCTTAGCGTTATGCGGCGCAATGTTGACCACGACATAAAACTTTTTCCCCAGCGCATGGGCTTCATTGATGCCGAGCTGAAGATTTTCGTGGTTGAATTCGTTGTTGCGCACACGCAGGGAATAACGCGGTTGTCCCGCATAAACAGCATCTGCGCCATAAGCGAAAGCGTAACGCATATTTTTCAGCGTTCCCGCCGGGGAAAGGAGTTCCGGTTTAAACATAATTCTCTCGTTCTGATGACAGGTCAGAACCGCTTCACCTGATGAAGCGGTTAGGGGAGTGTCCCCACTTTAAGGGCGGGCATTGTAGCGCAATCGGCGGGTTTAGCTCCAGTGTAAATGTCTGGTAGCGTCCTGGTTTTGGTTAAGGATACGAGTGACGATAATTTCCCTTGGTGATTACAGGAAATAAATAACGTGGTGTTCAAAAGGAAGAACAAAAATGCCTTCGCCTAATTCAGGTCTGGGAGTACCAATATTATTGTTACTCAGAATCTGGAGAACGTCTGAAAGATGTTCAACATATTTGTCGGCTTGTGGTTCGCCGAAATGGTGATAACTGTAATACCAGATGCCTTCTCAATCCTCGTTGGCTTTTGGCATGAGCTTAATAATACGCACATTATTTCTTTATCCCTGCTTTCACCTTCCGTAAAAACGCATCCTTTTCCCACGGCTGAGCTTCACCACTATTCAACCCTCCTGCAAGCATGTCACGTAACGCTTGCAGGCGAGACTCTGCTTGTTTTTCTCGAAGTAAGCGCAGTGACTCACGGATCACTTCGCTTTGGGTGCGATAGTCGCCGGATTCAATTAAGGACTCGATAAATTCACGCAACTCATCGCCGAGATCAACTGTCATCGTTCTGGCCATGTTTATGCTCTCTTGTAAGTAAAAATCTTACGTCAGTGTATGTCATAAACCGGATAGCGCCACGAAAAGTATTAGAAGATATTTTGCTATATGAACATGTTCAGGAGGATAAGGATGGGGAGTGTTAAACAAAGAGAGGAGAATGAGTGCTTGCCTGTGCCTACTATTTTAATGGCGCAGATTAATCTTAATCATCAATAAATAAGTGTTTATTAGAAATAAAGCCGGACGCGTTATCCGCGCCCGGCTTAACTATTAAGTATTGTCTTTCACCTTCTGACTTGCGCCATTGGTTTTTACAGAAGCAATTCCGACTTCGCGTGATTGAGCGGTGGCATACATCTGGCTGGAACCGATTATCTGATGATTGCCAGCTTTCAGATTGAAATAAAATTTGCCGTTGCTCGCTGTTTTTTTCTCATAGCGTTCGTCCTGCGGGCTGTTGCTTTGCACCGAGGCAATGCCCTTTTCCGCAGCGGCTTTTGAGGTATACAGTTCGCTGGTGAGAATGATCTCGCCATTGCCCGCTTTTAGCACAAACCGGAACTGATTTTCACTGCTCTTATTGAGTTCAAACCAACCAGCCATAATGACTCCTTGATTGAAATTGCGTATCGAAAACAGTATGTAACGATTTAAGTATGGGTGATATTCAGTTGACTGCCAATCAGGGGAATACCCTCTAAAGGGTGGGGGAGATTACTGATAAATATGCAGGAATCTGAATGCGGATACGGTGTTATCCCTCTCCTTTCAGAGAGGGGCATGACGGGTTAATAAACAGGAAATTTTGCCCTCGCCAGGGCAACGATACATTAAACGATACGACAGGCGTCAGCTTCCCAGCGGTAACCGACACCGTAAACGGCACGGATAAATGACTGCTCTTCGTCCAGCGACTCCAGTTTACGGCGCAGGTTTTTAATGTGGCTGTCGATGGTGCGGTCGGTTACCACGCGGTAATCGTCATAAAGATGATTGAGTAATTGCTCGCGGGAGAATACTTTTCCCGGTTCATGGGAGAGGGTTTTCAAAAGACGAAATTCTGCAGGCGTCAGATCAAGCATTTTGCCACGCCATGAAGCCTGAAAACGACCTTCGTCGATAATCAACGGGCTTTCGGCATCCTGTTGCTGCAACTCGCGCTGCGGTTTGCAGCGGCGCAAAATGGTCTTAACACGCGCCACCACTTCCCGTGGGCTGTACGGTTTGCAGATGTAGTCATCGGCGCCAATCTCCAGCCCCAGCAAACGGTCGATTTCTTCGATTTTTGCCGTAACCATCACGATGGGGACATCGGAAAAACGACGAATTTCCCGGCAAAGTGTCAGACCATCAGTGCCTGGTAGCATCAGATCCAACAGGATCAGATCCGGTGGGGTCTGCCGCACATACGGCAGTACCTGATCACCGTGACTGATAAGGGTCGGCGCATAGCTCGCAGCACGCAGATAATCAATGAGCAACTGCCCCAGCTTCGGTTCATCTTCCACGATCAAAATACGCGGTGTGTTTTCGTCGATTGGTAACTCGGTCATACTTCTCTCTGTAAATCCCGTTCCAGCGGTAACTCTACTGTAATGCTTACCCCGCCAAAAGGCGAATGAGTGGCAACAATGCGACCACTGTGCGCTTCAACAATGTTAAGGCAAATCGCCAGTCCCAGCCCGGAACCGCCGCTGGCACGGTTGCGGGAACCTTCGGTGCGGTAAAAACGCTCAAACAATTTTTGCAGTTGTTCGTCGCTGACGCCCGGCGCACTGTCGGCAAAGGTCAGGCGCACCGTTTTGTCGCGCTGCTCGGCGGAGATTTGCAGGCTGCCGCCGCTGTCGGTGTAACGTAGACTGTTTTCCAGTAAGTTATTGAATAACTGCATTAAACGGTCGCGATCGCCAAATACGGTAATGCTATCCGGTAGGGAAAATTGCAGCTTCAGGCCACGGCTGGCGAAACGTTCACGAAAAGCGCCGCCTGCCACTTCCAGCAGCGGGATCAGATCCACAGGCGCTTTTTGATAGGCGAGAGCACCTTCATCTGACATCGACAGTTGATGCAGGTCATCCACCAGTTTGGTCAGTGTACCGACCTCCGCCTGTAAAGAAGCCACTGTCTCCGGTGTGAACTTACGCACGCCATCCTGAATAGCTTCCAGTTCTCCGCGCAGTACTGCTAAAGGCGTGCGCAGTTCGTGAGAGATATCAGCCATAAAATCGCGGCGCATCTGTTGGTTTTTCTCCAGCGTGCTGGCGAGCTGGTTGAAGTCTTGTGCCAGTTTGCCCAGTTCATCTTCACTGGTGGGCGTCACGCGGGTTGTGAAATCGCCCGCCGCCAGTTTGTGCGTGCCATCCACCAGCCGTTTCACTGGAGCGAGCAAACCGCGCGCCAGTGGGAATGTCGCCAGCGCCGCCAGTAAGGTAGATAAAGCGACAATCAGCCAACTGGTTTGCCGCTGTTGTTTATCGAAATTGATATCGGTATTGCGGGTTAACCGTTCAACGGGTGAGGCGATCACCGCGCCAACTTCAACACCATTGACCAGAATAGGGCGCCTTGTACCGTCCGGTGGAATGGGAGAGCGTGGGCCAACCAGCACTTTGTTGTTTTGATCGACCACCCAGAACTGAGTACGCCAGCCGTGTGGCGGCATACCGGGACCCGGTTTGTCTTCATTATTATCATGTTCAAATGAGCGCAGTATCTGAAATACAAAACGATCGTTATTACGCAGAAAGCGCCAGTTACCGTGCTGGGCGTATTGCTCGCCAAGTGCATCTCCGAGCATTTGCAGTCGCTGTTCATTACCATGCTTAATGTAATCGATAAAGCCGCGCTCAAAACTGATACGTACCGCCCAGTGCATCGTTATCAATAATACAATGCAGGTGGCGAAGATCGCCAGAAACAGTTTGCCGGTAATGCCGGGTCGCCAGAACTTCATTGCGCGCTCCTTTTTCTCCGCGAAATAGCCACGTTTTGATGCGTATCGTTCGGAACTCTGGCAAAGATGAACGCCGGAAGGGCGATGAGAAACGCCATGCTAAGCCAGGTGTACATAAAGACGGTTTGTGTGGTGCCGCTGTCAACGCTGACATGTTGGGAGCCAAAAAGACCCAGCAGCAGCCCGGCGATGGTCACACCGATACTCATCGACAATTGCATAATCATCGACAGCAGGCTGTTGCCGCTGCTCGCCAGATTGTCTGGTAGATCTTTCAGCGTCAGGGTGTTCATGGAGGAGAAACGCGTTGAGTTGACCATTCCTTGTAAAAACAGAACGAATGGCAAAACGTAGTACCAGCCAAGCATCGCGGTGGCCATAAACAGCAATGTGACCAGCGACAGACCCAGCGTGGTTGCCACCAGCACCCGACGATAACCAAAGCGGTTAACCACCTGCACCACAATACGTTTCATTCCCATGCTGCCGAGCACCATGGGGATCATCATCAGTCCGGCATGGAACGGCGAAAAACCGAGGCCGATTTGCAGGAAAACCGGCGTCATAAAGGGCAACATACCGCTGCCAATACGTCCGGCAAAACTTCCCGCCAGACCCAGCGAAAAGGTGCGGGTGTGGAACAGTTTCAGACTGAAAAGGGCGCGGTTGTTATTTCTGGCGTGCAGCAGATAAAGCACCAGTGCCACTACGCCAACCGCCACCAGGCCGACAATCGCCAGCGGCGAAAGTCCTGTGCCTTTACTGCCATCCAGCGCCAGCGTTAACACTGCCATGCCAACCGCCAGCAACAGAAAGCCGGAGAGATCGAAGCGCCGCGTCTGCATGGTGTAGTTTGGCATTAACATTAGCGTGGCGATCGCACCGATAATCCCCACCGGAATGTTGATCAAAAAGATCCAGTGCCACGACGCGTACTCCACCAGCAGACCGCCAAGCGCCGGACCGAGCAGCGGGCCGACCTGACCGGGCAGCGTGACAAAGGTCATCGCCGCCATATATTGCTCGCGCGGAACAATTTTCATCACCGTTAGCCTGCCGACCGGCACCATCATCGCACCGCCTACGCCCTGTAACGCACGTGCCAGCAACAGTTCATTAAGGGTGCCGGAAAGCGCGCAAAACAGCGAACCGAGGGTAAACAGCACGATAGCGGTAAAGAAAATATTGCGCACGCCGACTTTGTCCGCCAGCCAGCCGCTGGCAGGCAGCATCACCGCCACGGTCAGCACATAAGAGACAATGACCATGTGCATATGCAGCGGGCTTTCCCCCAGGCTTTGCGCCATTGAGGGAAGGGCGGTGTTGACGATGGTGGTGTCCAGCGACTGCATAAAGAAGCCGAAAGCCACAATCCACAATTGCCAGCGGGTGCTGTCAGGAAGATCTGTCATTTACTCGGTTACCGTTTCTTTAGATTTTCGCGAAAAACGCAGCCGCAGACGGTCGAAAAAAAGATACACCACCGGCGTGGTATACAGCGTCAGGAGCTGACTCATTACCAGACCGCCGACAATGGTGATCCCTAATGGTTGACGCAGTTCCGAGCCGTCGCCGCCAGATAACACCAGCGGCAGCGCACCAAACAGCGCCGCCAGGGTAGTCATCATAATCGGACGAAAACGCAGCAGACAGGCCTGGAAAATGGCTTCCTGCGGCGTCAGATTTCCATTCCTTTGAGCTTCGAGCGCAAAATCGACCATCATGATGGCGTTTTTCTTCACAATGCCGATTAATAACATGATCCCTATCAGGGCGATTAGGCTGAACGGGGCATTGAACAGCTCCAGCGCCAGCAGCGCCCCAACGCCCGCCGAGGGTAGGGTGGAGAGAATCGTCAACGGATGTACGTAACTCTCGTAAAGGATACCCAGCACGATATACACCGTGGCGATCGCCGCGATAATCAGGATCACCTGCGAGTTCATTGTCTCCTGGAACACCTGCGCCGTTCCGGCAAAACTGCCGCGCACCGTCGAAGGCACGCCAAGCTGCGTCATCGCACGATCGATTGCCGCACTGGCGTCCGAAAGCGATTTCCCGGTCGGCAGGTTGAACGAGATGGTCGAGGCCGCCGATAATCCCTGATGATTCACCGACAGCGGCGCGTTTGCCGGTTGCCATTTGGCGAAATACGACAACGGGATCGCTTTGCCTTCGTTATTAATGACGAACATTTTTTCCAGCGCGCTGATGTCCTGGGTATAGCGCGGATCCACTTCCATCACCACTTTATACTGGTTCATTGGCTGGTAAATGGTCGAGATTTGCCGCTGACCAAAGGCGTTATTCAGCAGGCTGTTGGCGGCCTGCACATCGATCCCCAGCCGCGCCATCGTGTCGCGATCGTAAACCAGGTTCATCTCCGCGCCGTTATCCTGCTGGTCGGAGTTAACGTCCGCCAGTTCCGGCAACGTTGCCAGTTTTTTGCGGATTTTCGGCTCCCATTCGCGCAGCGCCGCCAGGTCGTCGGATAACAACGTGTACTGGTAGCTGGCGTTCGACTGACGCCCACCAACGCGAATATCCTGCACTGCCATCAGGAACAGATTCGCCCCCGGTTCTTTCGCCAGTTTTACGCGCAGACGGTCGATAATTTGCTGCGCCGTTTCGCTGCGTTCGGCGCGTGGCTTGAGGGTGATAAACATCATCCCGCTGTTCACTCGCGAACCGCCGGTAAATCCGGTGACATTATCCACTGCCGGATCGTCACGGATAATTTTCATGAAATCCTGCAACTTACCGCGCATTGCCTGAAACGAAATGCTCTGATCCGCCTGTATCCCGCCCATCAGCACGCCGGTGTCCTGCTCCGGGAAGAAGGTTTTCGGGATCGAGATATACAGCCAGATATTGAGCGCAATGGTGCCAAGCAGCACCACGCCCACCAGACGGGTGTGATTGAGTACCCATTTCAGCGACTTACCGTAGCCTTGTTGCAGGGCAACCAGCATCCGGCCAAAACCACGTAACCGTGTTTGTTCACGCGGCTTGCTGGCTTTCAGCATCCAGCCGCACATCATCGGCGTTAATGTCAGAGAAACCAGCAACGAAATACCAATGGCGACAGAAAGCGTCACGGCAAACTCGCGTAACAGTCGGCCCGGCAATCCGCCCATCAACAGCAGCGGCAGGAACACCGCCACCAGTGACAGACTCATCGACAGCACCGTAAAGCCGACTTCGCGAGTACCTTGCAGCGCGGCCTGTAGCGGTTTCATCCCCGCTTCCAGATGACGGGCAATGTTTTCCAGCACCACGATGGCGTCATCCACGACAAAGCCTGTGGCGATGGTGAGCGCCATCAGCGACAGGTTATTGAGACTGAATCCGCACAGATACATCGCCGCAAACGTACCAATCAGCGAAACGGGCACCGCAACGGCGGGAATAATGGTGGCGCGACCTGAGCGCAGGAACAAAAAGACCACCAGAATCACCAGTGCCACCGAGATAATCAGCGTTTGCTCGACTTCTTCCAGCGAGGCGCGAATGGTAGGGGAGCGATCCTGGGCAATTTGCAGATCAATCGCCGCCGGAATGGTCTCCTGCAACTCCGGTAATTTTGCCCGGATGCTGTCAACCGTCTGGATAATATTGGCTTCCGGCAGCTTGCGGATCATCAGCAAAATAGCCGGTTTGGCGTTGGTCATCCCGGCGTTGCGCACATCTTGTACAGAGTCGGTCACCGTCGCCACATCGCCCAGACGAACCACGCCGCCGTTGTTGTAATGAATAATCAGCGGCTGATATTCAGCGGCGGTTTTCAGTTCATCGTTGGTCTGGATCTGCCAGCGGTGAGTACCATCTTCCAGCGCCCCCTGCGGTTTACGCACGTTGGCATTGCTGATGGCGGTGCGCACATCGTCCAGCGATACGCCCTGATTAAACAGCGCCTGCGGATTCAGCCCGACGCGCACGGCGGGCAGCGAACTGCCGCCGACATCGACATCACCGACGCCGTCGATTTGCGCAATCGTCGGAGCCAGCTGCGTCGAGGCGAAATCGTACAGTTCACCCTGGGAATAAGTATCGGACGTCAGCGTCAGGATCATAATTGGCGCATCCGACGGGTTTGCTTTGCGATAGGTCGGGCGGCTGGGCATCCCGCTGGGCAGCAAACTTTGTGCGGCGTTGATCGCCGCCTGCACATCGCGCGCCGCGCCGTTGATATCCCGGTCAAAATCAAACTGCAAAATAATGCGCGTGCTGCCGAGCGAACTGCTGGAGGTCATTTCACTGACCCCGGCAATACGCCCAAGCGAGCGTTCCAGCGGCGTGGCAACGGAAGACGCCATTGTCTCTGGCGACGCACCGGGCAGCGAGGCGCTGACCATAATCACCGGAAAATCGACCTGCGGCAGCGGGGCGACCGGCAGCATACGGAAGCCCAGTATGCCGCACAGGGTAATGGCAACCGACAGTAAAATCGTCGCCACCGGGCGGTAAATGAAGAGGGCAAAAAACTTCACTTACGCCTCCTCTTCATGACGGGCAAAGCGGCTTTTTGCCCACAATGCCAGACGGTCGAACAGCAGATAAATCACCGGCGTGGTAAACAGTGTCAGCACCTGGCTGACAACCAGACCACCGACCATGCCGATGCCTAACGGACGGCGCAGTTCCGCGCCGACTCCGGTACTTAACATCAGCGGCAGCGCGCCAAGCAGTGCCGCCAGAGTGGTCATCAGGATCGGACGAAAACGCAACAGACAAGCCTGGTAGATTGCATCGCGCGGCGACATGCCTTGCTCACGCTCAGCAGCCAGCGCGAAGTCGATCATCATGATGGCGTTCTTCTTCACGATACCGATCAGCAAAATAATGCCGATAATCGCAATCACATCCAGTTCGCTACCGGCAATCATTAATGCCAGCAGCGCGCCGACCCCTGCGGTGGGTAGCGTCGAGAGAATGGTGATCGGGTGAATAAAGCTCTCGTACAGAATGCCGAGCACGATATACATCGCCACCACCGCCGCGACAATCAGCCAGACAGTGCTGCCAAGCGCCGACTGGAAGGCGAGGGTGCTGCCCTGGAACTGCGTGGTGATATCCACCGGTAGATTCAGCGTCTTTTCGGTGTCCATAATCGCCTGCACCGCATCGCCCAGCGAATAGTTATCCGGCACGTTAAAGGAGATGGTCGTTACCGGGAACTGATCCAGATGGTTGATGGAAAGTGGCGCAAAACGCTGCTCAATTTTGGCAATTGAGCTTAACGGCACCACGCCACCGTCGCTGCTGGTCAGGCGAATGGTATCCAGCGCCGCGAGGCCTGGGGTATTTTCGGTGTTGTGTTCCAGCACCACGCGATACTGGTTAGCCTGAGTATAAATAGTGGAAATCAGTCGCTGACCAAACGCGTTGTACAGGGCGTTATCGACATCCGCCATGCTGATCCCCAGACGGCTGGCGCTGTCGCGATCAACATTGACATACGCCACCAGCCCTTTGTCCTGCCAGTCGCTGGAGACATCAGAAAGCTGTGGCAATTGCTGGAGTTTTTCCATGAGCTGCGGCACCCAGGTACTGAGCGCATCCAGTGACGTGGCCTGCAAGGTAAACTGGTACTGGGTGCGGCTGACCTGAGTATCGATGGTCAGGTCCTGCGTTGGTTGCAAGAAGAGATCGACGCCCGGCACTTTATCCACCGCCGTTTGCAGACGGGTGATGACTTTTTGCACCCGATCATCACGTTCATCCAACGGTTTGAGGTTGATCTGTAAACGCGCACTGTTCAGCGACGGGTTAGTGCCATCAACGCCAACAAATGAGGTCAGGCTTTGCACTGCCGGATCTTGTAAAATCACATCCGCGACCTGGCGTTGCCGCTGGGCCATATTGGCAAAGGAGCTGGATTGCGGTGCCTGCAAGGTGCCCTGAATAATGCCGTTGTCCTGTACCGGGAAGAAACCTTTCGGAATGAACACCCACAGCAGTACGCTAAGCAGCAGCGTGCTGAGCGCCACGCTTAAGGTCAGCCACGGATGATTCAGCACTTTCGCCAGTCCACGACCATAGGCGGCGATTATCCTGTCGAACATTTTCTCCGAGGCACGGGAGAATCGGTTTTGTTTACGCAGCGACTCCTGGCTGAGCATCCGCGCGCACATCATCGGCGTCAGGGTCAGCGACACCACGGCTGAGATCAAAATTGCTACCGCCAGGGTAATGGCAAACTCGCGGAACAGTCGCCCGACGATATCGCCCATAAACAGTAGCGGGATCAGCACTGCAATCAGCGAGAAGGTCAGCGAGATAATGGTAAAACCGATTTCACCTGCGCCTTTGAGCGCCGCCGCCAGCGGTTTTTCGCCTTTTTCGATATAGCGCGAAATGTTCTCGATCACCACGATGGCGTCATCGACCACGAATCCGGTGGCGATAGTTAACGCCATCAGCGTCAGGTTGTTGATCGAAAAATCGAGAAACACCATGACTGCGAAGGTGCCGATTAATGACAGCGGCACCGCAACGCCGGGAATGATGGTCGCCGGAATGTTGCGCAAAAACAGGTAGATAATCATGACTACCAGCGCGATAGCCATCATCAATTCAAACTGAGTATCATCGACGGATGCGCGGATATTGGTGGTGCGATCGGAAAGCACCGTTACTTTTACCGATTTCGGCAAACTTTCGGTGAGTTGTGGCAGCATCTGCCGGATGCTGTCGGCGGTAGAGATAATGTTAGCACCGGGCTGGCGCTGAACATTCATCACTATGGCCTGTTCTTTGTTCGCCCACGCGCCGAGCCAGCTGTTTTCTGCACCTTGCTCTACAGTTGCGACATCGCCCAGACGAATCGGCGCGCCGTTCTGGTAGGCGATGATTAGCTGGCGATACTCTTCTGCGGATTGCATCTGGTCGTTCGCCGACAGCGTGACCGCGCGGGAAGGGCCGTCGAGGCTACCTTTGGCTGAGTTAACGTTAGCGCCAGTAATGGCGGTGCGCACGGTTTCGCTGGTTAGTCCAAGAGCGGCAATCGCCTGGGCGTTAAGTTTGACACGAACAGCCGGACGCTGACCGCCGGAAAGCGTCACCAGCCCGACGCCGGAAATCTGCGAGATTTTCTGCGCGACGCGGGTTTCCACCATATCTTCCACCTGCGTCATCGGCATGGCGGTTGAGGTGACAGCGAGTGTCATGATTGGCGGATCTGCCGGGTTCACTTTGCTGTAAACCGGCGGGTTAGGCAGGTCGCTCGGCAACAGGTTAGTGGCGGCGTTAATCGCGGCCTGCACTTCCTGCTCGGCGACATCCAGCGGTAATGTTAGCTGGAACTGCAAGGTGATAACTGACGCGCCGCCGGAACTCTGCGATGACATCTGTTTCAGGCCAGACATTTGCCCAAACTGGCGTTCGAGCGGCGCGGTAACGGCAGAGGTCATGACATCCGGGCTGGCGCCGGGGTAGAGCGTGACCACCTGAATAGTCGGGTAGTCCACTTCCGGCAGCGCCGAAACGGGCAGGGCGCGATAGCCGATAATCCCGGCGAGTAAGATCGCCACCATCAGCAGCGTGGTGGCGACAGGGCGCATAATAAACAGGCGCGACGGGCCGCCTGTGCTGCTCGGAGGTAACACCTGCATCAGGAGCGCACTCCTTTTTTCGCGTATTCACGGCTGGTGGCTTTCTCTTCCGGCGAGGTGGCGCTCTGGGCTTCCACCACTTCCACTTTCGCTCCTTCAGTCAGGCGATCAATGCCGTCTGTTACTACGCGATCGCCTGCGGAAATACCCGCGCGGATCACCACTTTCTGACTGTCCTGAATGCCCGGCGTCACCAGATGTTTGCTGACTTTGTTTTCGCTATTCAGCGCCCAGACAAAATGGCCTTCGTTGCCCATTTGCAGGGCGGCGGTGGGGATCACCACGGCGTTTTGTTCGGTGTCCACTAACATGCGTGCGTTAACAAACTGATTGGGAAACAGCGCATCATCCTGATTATTGAAGCGCGCTTTCACTTTAATGGTGCCAGTAGTGGCATCGATTTGGTTATCGAGACTTAACAGCGTGCCTTCACTTAACTTCTTCGAGTTGGTGCGATCCCAGGCTTCAACAACCAGCGGTTTTCCGGCTTTTTGTGCCTGCACAACGGTGGTGATATCGCTTTCCGGCAGGGTGAAGAGCAAATCGATAGGATGCGTCTGGGTGATCACCACAATCCCGCTGGTATCACCACTGGAGATTTGGTTACCGACATCAACCTGCTTCAGGCCAACGCGACCATCGACTGGCGCAGTAATCCGGCTCCAGTCGAGTTGCAGTTGTGCGCTGGCGACGCTCGCTTCATCGGCTTTAATGGTGCCTTCGGTTTCACTGACCAGCGCCTGTTGGGCGTCCAGTTCCTGACGGGAAACGAGATTGGTTTTTGCCAGTTGTTGATAACGCGCCAAATCACGGCGCGCGTTGGCAAGTGTGGCTTTATCTTTTGCCAGTTGCCCCTGGGCTTGTGCTAATGCGACTTTGAACTGGCTGGGGTCAATCTCTGCCAGTAAATCGCCTGCTTTGACCTGCTGGCCTTCCTGGAAATGCAACGCCATCAGTTGACCGTCCACGCGGCTGCGCACCGTAACAGTATTAGCGGCGGTAATAGTGCCAAGCCCGGTGAGATAACGTGGAACGGCCTGTTCAATGGCGGTTGCCGCCTGTACTGGTGCTAAAGGGCCGGAACGCATACCACGGCGACCACCCGCTGGCGGCTGCTGTGCTTGTTTCGTCGCACCTGGGGCTGCGCTCTGGGATTCATTGCGGCCTTGCCAGAACCAGAATGCGGCGATGGCGGCGATAACCACCACGATTACGATTACCCAACGGGATTTATAACTGTCTTTCATCGTTAAGAGTTTCTCTTCCTGAAACGTTTCGCGCAATGTTACTAGTGTAGCCAGCCAATAAGGGAGAAAAATGGAGGAATTATGAAACAGTTTCGCGAATAGTCTGAATGGTGGTGCACTTTGCGAGCGCGCATCCAGTAATGACGCAGGAAACTATTTTCTCTGCAAGTTAGCGATAGACTACGTACATGGCGAAAGGAGGTAAGCCGAAGATTTCAGCGGGACGCTGAAACGGGAAAGCCCCTCCCGAGGAAGGGGCCTTAAATAAGGACAGGGTCATGATGAAGATACTCATCATCGTGGTGCTCTTAGTCATTAGCTTCCCGGCTTACTAAGACTACCAGGGCGGGGGAAACCCCGCTCTACCCTCACTCCTGAAAATATGCCTTCACGGTCAGATTGTCAATCCGCAGGCTTTGCCGTCTGCGAGCCTGCCAGCAAATATTCTTTGCGAGTCGTTACGCAATAATCACAGATGAAACTATGTTATCCGCGAGTCAGCGATAGACTGCGTACATGGCGAAAGGAGGTAAGCCGACGATTTCAGCGGGACGCTGAAACGGGAAAGCCCCTCCCGAGGAAGGGGCCTAAATAAGGAAAGGGTCATGATGAAGATACTCATCATCGTGGTGCTCTTAGTCATTAGCTGGCCAGCTTACTAAGACTACCAGGGCGGGGGAAACCCCGCTCTACCCTCACTCCTGAACTTATGTTACTCCACCCTTATTGTCAATCTGTAAGCCCACGTTCTTGCGAGGCGAATAGCAAACTTATCTGCGCCGCCGGGCTTAATTCTGAAAGTATCTTCGCTTGCTCTTAATTTATTATTGCTCTCGGTATGATACCGAATCTCAATAATTCTCTAAGAAAGGAACTCTTATGAGCGAACAAATTACGTTTGCCACCAGCGATTTTGCCAGTAACCCGGAACCACGTTGCCCCTGTATTTTACTGCTGGATGTTTCTGGCTCGATGAGCGGTAGACCCATTAACGAACTTAACGCAGGATTGGTGACCTTTCGCGATGAACTGCTTGCCGATCCGCTGGCCTTAAAAAGAGTGGAACTCGGCATTGTGACTTTCGGCCCGGTGCATGTGGAACAACCATTTACCAGCGCCGCTAACTTTTTCCCGCCTATCTTGTTTGCTCAGGGCAATACGCCAATGGGCGCTGCAATTACCAAAGCCCTGAATATGGTTGAGGAGCGGAAACGTGAGTACCGTGCAAATGGTATTTCGTATTATCGCCCGTGGATTTTCTTGATCACCGATGGCGCGCCAACCGATGAGTGGCAGGCTGCTGCCAGTAAAGTGTTTCAGGGAGAAGAAGATAAGAAGTTTGCCTTCTTTACCATCGGTGTTCAGGGGGCTGATATGAATACTCTGGCACAAATCAGCGTCCGTCAGCCTTTGCCGTTGCAGGGATTACAATTCCGTGAACTGTTTAGCTGGTTATCTAGTTCGCTACGTTCGGTTTCCCGCTCCACGCCGGGAACGGAAGTTGTACTGGAAGCGCCAAAAGGCTGGACGTCAGTGTGAGCTGGCGTCTGGTCTATTCATCAGCCGTCGGAACGTCGCATATCAGCGCGGACTTACCTTGCCAGGATGCCTGCCAGATGCAGGTTGTCTGGCTAAACGACCAGCAACCGTTACTGGTGATGTTCCTTGCTGATGGTGCAGGTAGCGTTTCGCAGGGTGGCGAAGGCGCGACGCTCGCCGTCAGTGAAGCGATGGCGTTTATGATGCAAAAAGTACAGGGTGGTGAATGTGCTCTGAATGATGTGCTTGCGACAGATATTGTGCTGGCAATTCGCCACCGTATTAGTGCCCGTGCACAAGCTGAAGAACTGGCGGTTCGTGATTTTTCCTGTACTTTTCTGGGCGTTATATCATCAGCGACCGGCACGTTGATTATGCAGATTGGCGATGGTGGCGTGGTGGTGGATTTTGGTGAAGGGCTACAGCTACCACTAACGCCGATGAATGGCGAATATGCCAATATGACCTATTTCATTACTGATGAAGATGCTGTCACGCGCCTTGAGACTTACAGTTGCGATGCGCAGGTGATAAAAGTGGCTGCATTTACGGACGGTATTCAGCGGCTGGCGTTAAATATGATGGAAAATTCTCCCCATGTACCTTTCTTTGCGCCATTTTTCAATGGACTGGCGTCAGCAACGTCAGAACAACGCGATATATTGCCAGATTTGCTAAAGCAATTTTTGTCCTGCCCCGCAGTGAATGAACGCACCGATGATGATAAAACGCTGGCGCTGGCCATGTGGTTGCCGTGAAATCAACTATATATACCGCAGCTGGCGATTGCGTGACGCCAGGTCATGAATTAGGCAAAGGCGGCGAAGGCGCGGTTTATGATATCAATGAGTTTGTCGATAGCGTCGCCAAGATTTATCACACGCCGCCACCCGCCTTAAAACGGGACAAACTTGCCTTTATGGCTGCGACAGCTGACGCACAGTTGCTCAATTATGTCGCCTGGCCGCAGTCAACGCTTCACGCTGGACGAGGCGGAAAAGTTATCGGTTTTATGATGCCGAAAGTCTCCGGCAAAGAACCTATTCATATGATCTATAGCCCGGCACATCGTCGTCAACGTTTCCCTCATTGTGCATGGGATTTTCTACTCTATGTTGCGCGCAATATTGCTTCATCTTTTGCTACGGTTCACGAGCACGGGCATGTCGTGGGTGACGTAAACCAGAACAGCTTTATGGTAGGCCGTGACAGCAAAGTGGTGTTGATCGACAGCGACTCCTTTCAGATTAACGCTAATGGCACGCTGCATTTATGCGAAGTCGGCGTGTCGCATTTTACGCCGCCAGAGCTGCAAACCTTGCCGTCATTTGTTGGATTTGAGCGCACCGTAAATCACGATAATTTTGGCCTTGCGTTGCTGATTTTTCACGTCTTGTTTGGTGGTCGGCATCCTTATTCCGGTGTACCGCTTATTGCCGAAGCGGGTAATGCGTTGGAGAAGGATATTGCTCATTTCCGTTATGCCTATGCATCAGACAATCAGCGACGTGGCTTAAAACCGCCGCCACGATCTATTCCGCTATCGATGTTACCGGGTGATGTTGAAGGCATGTTTCAGCAGGCATTCACCGAAAGTGGCGTGGCAACCGCGCGTCCGACGGCAAAAGCGTGGGTAGCGGCACTGGATTCTTTACGCCAACAGTTAAAGAAATGTACTGCTTCGGTAATGCATGTTTACCCCGGTCATTTGACCGACTGCCCGTGGTGTGCGCTGGATAATCAAGGCGTTATCTATTTTATTGATCTCGGCGAAGAGGTTGTTACCACCGGCGGGGATTTTGTGCTGGCGAAAGTCTGGGCGATGGTGATGGCATCAGTAGCACCGCCAGCATTGCAACTGCCATTACCCGATCACTTCCAACCGACTGGCAGGCCGCTTCCTTTAGGCCTGTTACGGAGTGAATACATCATTCTGATTGAGATCGCACTGTCAGCGTTATCGCTGTTGCTTTGCGGCCTTCAGGCAGAACCGCGTTATATTATTTTAGTTCCTGTGCTGGCGGCTATCTGGATTATTGGCAGCCTGACAAGCAAAGCGTACAAAGCAGAAATCCAGCAACGCCGTGAGGCGTTTAATCGTGCAAAAATGGACTATGACCATTTAGTTAACCAGATCCAGCAGGTGGGTGGGCTGGAAGGTTTTATCGCCAAACGGACGATGCTTGAAAAAATGAAGGACGAGCTTTTGGGATTGCCGGAAGACGAAAAACGCGAGCTGACAGCACTTCACAACACCGCAAGGGAACGCCAGAAGCAGAAGTTTCTGGAGGGATTTTTTATTGATGTTGCCTCTATTCCCGGCGTTGGTCCCGCGCGTAAAGCGGCGTTACGGTCCTTTGGTATCGAAACAGCGGCAGATGTGAACCGCCGTGGAGTTAAACAAGTGAAAGGATTTGGCGACCATCTGACCCAGGCGGTTATCGACTGGAAAGCGAGTTGCGAACGCCGTTTTGTTTTCAGGCCGAACGAAGCGGTAACGCCAGCAGACAGACAAGCGGTAATGGCGAAAATGACCGCCAAACGTCATCGGCTGGAAGCCGCATTGACAGAGGGCGCGGCAGAGTTACAGCGATTTCGCCTTCATGCTCCCGCACGAACCATGCCGTTGATGGCGCCGTTACATCAGGCGGCAGGAAAACTGGCTCAGGCGCAGGCAGATTTAAGCCGCTGCTGAGCCATTTCTTATTTAACGAAATACTACTTCTGCCCAGCGCGCCAGCCCGGCGGTGACGGAGCCAAAGTCGTCGCCACCTGCAATCGGGATGCCCGGCAGCTGTTCCGCCAGTGCCTTTTTAATCAGCGGCGATCGGGCGCTACCACCTGTCAGATAGATGACGTCTGGTTTTTCCTGGGCGTTATCCAGCGCCAGTTGCACCTGTTCCAGAATCCGCGCCAGCGGCTGGTTGAGGGCGCTTTCCAGTCCATGCTGGCTAATCAACGTTGCCAGTTCGTCACCGATAAACGGCAGCGACGCGCAGGTTTCCGCTGCGCTTGAAAGGGCAATTTTGCACTCTTCCGCGCTGCGCACCAGACGATAACTTAAACGTTGCCGCCAGACTTTCTGTAACAGGGCGACTTTCTCTGGCTCGCGGGCGTCGCGTACCAGGTCGTTAAGCAGGCGACCGTTGGCGCTACTGTAGAAATCACTCTGCGCAGGTACGTCGTTGATGGCAACCGCATTCCACCACGGTAGGATCGGCAGGGCGATACCTTTTTCGGTTTCGCCACCCATGCCCAGTAACGGCATCAGGTTTTTAAACGCCAGTGCGATATCCAGATCGTTACCACCAATACGGCAACCACTGTGACCCAGTAGGCTGGATTCACGATCGAGACGCGAACGCCACTGCGGCCCCATCAGCAACAATGAACAGTCAGTAGTACCACCGCCGATATCCACCACCAGTACGCGTTTTTCTTCCTGCAAGGTTGCTTCGTAATCCAGCCCTGCCGCCACCGGCTCGTACTGGAATACCACATCCTTGAATCCGGCACGCTTCGCCGCACGTTCCAGAATCCCTTGCGCCTGGGCGTTTGCTTCATCGCCGCCCAATCCCTGGAAGTTGATTGGACGACCAATGACTGCCTGGGTAATTGTTTCTGGCAGTTGCGCCTGCGCTTGTTGGCGAATGTGCAACATCATTGCGCAGACCAGATCCTCAAACAGCGCCACCTGCTGTGGTTTTAACCCGCTGGCACCGAGGAACGATTTCGGTGATTTCACAAACCACACTTCTTCCGGATCATCAATATACTGCGCCAGTGAGGAAAGACCGAACTGCACGCTTTTCGCCGTGACGTCGATATCTTCTTCGCGGTTATAACGAAGCGCCCGACGTAACAGCGCCTGCGTTTCATCATCGTTTGCCGGAACATCATGATGGCGGTACAGCCACTCGCTTACTGCTTCACGCGTTGGTGCGCAAAGCATTGAAGGCAGCAGCGTGCTGTCATTTTCCATTTTCAACATCTGCGGTTTACCGTCGCGCATCACCGCCACTGAACAGTTTGCTGTACCGTAATCAAAACCAATAAACACGAAATAATCCCCATGCCGGTGAAGAAGGGGCGTGACTTTAGCGAAATGTTGCCGTCGCGACAACCGGAATATGAAAGCAAAGCGCAGCGTCTGAATAACGTTTATGCTGAAAGCGGATAAAAAAGGAGATGCGATGTATACCCTGAACTGGCAGCCGCCGTATGACTGGTCGTGGATGTTGGGATTTCTTGCCGCCCGTGCGGTGAGTGGAGTGGAAACAGTTGCGGACAATTATTATGCCCGTAGTCTGGCGGTGGGCGAACATCGCGGCGTGATAACGGTGGTTCCTGATGTCAAAACTAATACGTTGCAAGTGAACCTAAGTTCGGGATTAGAACCTGTGGCGACCGAGTGCCTGGCGAAAATGAGCCGCCTGTTTGATCTGCAATGTAATCCGCAGATTGTTAACGGTGCATTGGGTGAATTAGACGCGGCGCGACCCGGATTGCGTTTACCAGGCTGTGTTGATGCTTTTGAGCAGGGCGTGCGCGCGATTTTAGGCCAACTGGTGAGCGTGGCGATGGCGGCAAAATTGACTGCCAAAGTGGCGCAGCTTTATGGCGAACGGCTGGATGATTTCCCTGAATATGTCTGCTTTCCCACGCCCCAACGACTGGCAGCAGCCGACCCGCTGGCACTAAAAGGGTTGGGGATGCCGTTGAAACGGGCAGAGGCGCTGATTCATTTAGCCAATGCGGCACTGGATGGCTCCTTACCGATGACAATGTCGGGCGACGTTGAGCAAGCGATGAAAACGCTGCAAACATTTCCTGGAATTGGGCGCTGGACGGCGAATTATTTCGCCTTGCGTGGCTGGCAAGCGAAAGATGTTTTCCTGCCGGATGATTATTTGATTAAACAGCGATTTCCTGGAATGACGCCGGCACAAATCCGCCGTTATGCCGAACGCTGGAAACCCTGGCGTTCTTATGCGCTGTTGCATATCTGGTATACGGAAGGCTGGCAACCAGAAGAAGTATGATGCTGGTCGTCTTATCCAGTCTGGGGAATGAGCGAATTGTAGACCTGATAAGACGCGTCAGCGTCGCATCAGGCAATACTCAGTTAATCGCGAAATAACTGCTATTAATCAGCAAATCCAGAGGCTGAGCGTCGGCAATGACATCGCCATAAATCAGATCAACACCCATGCCGGAAAGCGTATCCATCACCAGCGGCAACGCTACTGGCCCCGCGATGGTCTTCACCCCCAGCCGCTGGGCATGACCCTGAATGATCGATATCAGCATCTCATCCATCAAATTACCCTGTACGCTGGCGCATAACTCACCGTCGAGCAGCAGATAATCCGCCATATTTGCTTTCAGTGTGTTGAAGAGCTGCAGATCGCGCCCCACCTGACTGAGCACGATCCGGCAGCCTGCCAGCCGCAATTTATGCATATTTTCTGCGTGGTCGAAAATCGCTTCAGCCGGAATAATCAGATGTAATAACCGTGACGGTAGGGAACTGCTTTCCAGTTGCTCAAGCAGTTTATCCACCAGCGGGGCGCTGCTTAACCCGGCAACGGAAAGGGGGAGGGCGATGCTTAAGCCTTTACTGGCAACCGCTTTTGCTGTCTGCTGGAAAAACTCATGTAATATCCGACGATCAAGGGCGTGATTGAGCGCCGGATCGCTGAAACTACGACGAAATGCCAGTTCATCAATAGTCTCACCTTCACTACTCCAGAGCTTAAGCGAAATCAGCCACAAATTACGCGTAGCCGGGATTCGTGGTGAAGCGACGCCGTGGGCGATCATCATCAGTTGATTCTCTTTGATCATCCGCCACTGTTCATCGAGTGACATCATCGCCTGTTCGCTATGTTTGGCAGTTTGCTGTGGTTCGTAAATCGTCACCCGACCACGCCCACCATTTTTCGAAGCATAACAGGCGATATCGGCCTGCGACATCACGTCTGCCGCCTGATGATTGCTGTCATCGATAAGGGTAATCCCTGCGCTGGCACCTACCCGATGCACGCGGCCTTCCCACATAAAGTGATAGTCATTAATCGCACTGATAATGCGTGTGGCGATAAAGCGGGCACTTTCAACATTACAGTCCGGTAGCAACAGACCAAATTCATCACCGCCGAGTCGCGCCAGCACGTCGCTGGAGCGCAGCATACTCAGCATCAACGACGCCAGTTCACGCAGTAAAGCATCACCCGCCGCGTGCCCGGCGCTGTCATTCACCGCTTTAAAATGATCAAGATCGATAAACACCAGTGCATGTCGATGATGCGTGCTGCTTACCGTTTGCAGCAGTATTCGCAGTTGTTTTTCAAAACTGGCACGGTTAGTGAGATGCGTCAGGGCATCATGGGAGGCGCTATAACTAAGCTGGCGCAGCATTTTGCGTGACTCAGTCACATCCTGAATGACCAGTACCGAACCAATATTGCTGCCATCCAGCGTACTTAACGGCGTAATGCTGTAATGGACGTCGTAGCTTCCGCCGTTGCGGCAGTGGAGAACGACATCTTGTTCAATAGCGGAACGCGACGTGTCGGCACTGTAAATGTTCTCCATTAATGGCCCATTGTCGCCAAATGTAATTTGCAACGCTGTTAATAGTGGAACGCCCAACGCCTCTTCTTGTGTCCAGCCGCTCATCTTCTCTGCAACCGGATTCATAAAGGTAATTTTCATCGCCATATCAATACAGACCACGGCTTCGCCGATGGAATCCAGCGTAATGTGCAGGCGCTCTTTTTCCTGAAACAGCGCCTCGTTCAGCTGTTTCACTTCGGTCATATCAATGTTAATACCGAGCAATCGTTCGACTTCGCCTTCTTTATTCAGCACCCGATTGGCGAGGGCGCGGATATGACGAATACCGTCTTTCACGGTGATGCGAAATTCCAGCTTAAAGGGCAAGCGAGCCTGTAATGAATCACGAATCACTTTTTCGGCGTGTTGGCGATCTTCCGGCAGCACGCAGTCATACCACACCTGCCAGTTCGGTTTGATATGTGGCGAAATTTCATACAGCTCGAACATCCGCTTATCCCAACTAAAAATATCCGGCTTCAGTTCCCACTCCCAGATGCCAATCCCACCCGCTTCATTAGCCAGCGTTATCCGTTCCATCAGGCGTTTGTTAATCTGTTCGGTGCGTTTAAGATCGTTTATGTCTTCAATCTGCGCAATAAAGTAGAGCGGCGTGCCATCGGTGTGGCGCACCAGCGAGACGGCAAGCAGCGCCCAGACAACGTCGCCATTACGGTTGTAATAACGTTTCTCCATCGAGTAGGTATTTATTTCACCGCTAATTAGCTTCTCAACGTGTTGCAGATCTTTATTGAGATCTTCCGGCCAGGTAAGTTGCTGGAAGGTGAGGGCGCGCAACTCTTCCTGGCTGTAACCGAGAAACTGGCATAACGCTTTGTTGGATTGCAGCCATTGCCCCTCGGTGCCCACTAATGCCATGCCGATGGCGGAATATTCCATAGCGTTACGAAAGCGGGTTTCGCTTTCTGAAATATGCTTGCGTTCAGCGCGAAAGGCGTACATCACCATGGTCATGATGTTGGCGGGCAGCAGGATCAGCAAAAATGGTAGCCACGGTACGTGACTCATCAAGTAGGTTCGCGGCGTGGCAAGTAAAGTCGGATCGGCCGCCATCATCAGCGACACCATCATCACTGTAGTGAGGAAGATCAAAAAGGCTTCCATCCGTGGCAGGCGCACGGCACTCCACATCAGTAGCACAATAATGAAAGTAAAAGGCCACGGTAGATATAGCATCGAGAGCCAGCTTAACGTCAGCGTGATGGCTAATGTTAGTAGTGTTTCAAACAACAGCCGTGGATCACGGTGACGGAGCAGGTAATGTGGCTTAAATAACAATCCTAGCGGTACTAGCGCCAGTGCGCCGATTGATTCGGAAAGTACCCAGATTAGAAATGCTCTAAGCGGATCGTCGTCTGATACCAGCAGGATAACCAGCACGCCACCCAATACTGGCGGTACGATGGCGCTGCCAAATGCGAGACGTAGCCAGTCAGCCAGATTTTGCAGTGGGTTATACCACGGCAGCAATTTCCGCAGCAGCATTGCCCCCACGACGGCCTCAACAATGTTGATTGCCGTCCACGTCATATTCAGCGAACTGGTAGAGAAGAGCAGTACGGATGCGGCGATATTCCCCAGCGAGCAGGCCAATGCGATTCCCGGCCACATCCGTCCGGCATGGCGGTAAAATGCCACCATCATAATGGACGTGGGGAACCAGAGTGGCGCAAGTTGCGTACCGAACTGTGAAAGCTCAAGCGAGAAAAGGGTAAAGATGAATGAGACTAAACCTAAACTGACGAGGTGAAGCAGGGGATGAGGCAGGGTAATTAAAACACGTTGTGATGGTTTACTCATTACCGCTCTATCCGTATGACCAGGTCGTCAGTATTAGTATCTGTGTTTATGCTAGTACAAAAGTTTTACATTTTATATGCGGATTGTTCATAAAGTGACGTGGTGGCAGATAATTTGTGCAACTTTACACAACATTTTTTACCTTGCGTTAAAACCGAACAATTAAATTTGCGTCAGGGAATTGATCGTCAACAATTAACTCTAAGTGTGCGGCAACGCTATTCGACTGGTATCAGGCGGATGAAATCCCTATAATTGCCGCGTTTGGCGCTTCGGCGCCCCCTTCCTAACATCCAGGTTAATCAGGTCGCTAAATTTATGACTGATCAGTCTCATCAGTGCGTCATTATCGGTATTGCTGGCGCATCGGCTTCCGGCAAGAGTCTCATTGCCAGTACCCTTTATCGTGAATTACGTGAACAAGTGGGTGATGAACACATCGGCGTTATTCCGGAAGATTGTTACTACAAAGATCAAAGCCATCTGTCGATGGAAGAACGCGTTAAGACCAACTATGACCATCCGAGCGCGATGGATCACAGTCTGTTGCTTGAACATTTACAAGCGTTGAAACGCGGCTCGGCTATCGACCTGCCGGTTTACAGCTACGTTGAACATACGCGTATGAAAGAAACGGTGAAGGTTGAGCCGAAGAAAGTCATTATTCTCGAAGGCATCTTGCTGCTGACGGATGCGCGTTTGCGTGACGAACTTAACTTCTCAATTTTCGTTGATACCCCACTGGACATCTGCCTGATGCGCCGCATCAAGCGCGACGTTAACGAGCGTGGGCGTTCGATGGATTCTGTAATGGCACAATATCAAAAAACGGTGCGTCCGATGTTCCTGCAATTCATTGAACCTTCCAAACAATATGCGGACATTATCGTGCCGCGCGGCGGTAAAAACCGCATCGCGATCGATATATTGAAAGCGAAAATAAGTCAGTTCTTTGAATAAGCTTGATAAATTGTGTACCGTTCAGTGATAACCTGGTATGCCCTTGACGTAATTGGCGTTAAGGGAGTGATGCGCGAAAGGAGAAAATGCCATGCGTCTGTGTGACCGAGATATTGAAGCCTGGCTTGATGAAGGCCGTTTGTCGATCAACCCACGTCCGCCGGTGGAGCGTATTAATGGCGCGACGGTAGATGTGCGCCTGGGCAATAAGTTTCGTACCTTCCGTGGTCACACGGCAGCGTTTATCGATCTGAGCGGTCCCAAAGATGAAGTGAGCGCCGCGCTCGATCGGGTGATGAGCGATGAAATCGTGCTCGACGAGGGCGAGGCGTTTTATCTCCATCCGGGAGAACTGGCGCTGGCGGTGACGCTGGAGTCGGTCACGCTGCCTGCCGATCTTGTGGGCTGGCTGGATGGGCGCTCCTCACTGGCGCGTCTGGGGTTGATGGTTCACGTTACCGCTCACCGTATCGATCCAGGCTGGTCTGGCTGCATCGTGCTTGAGTTTTACAACTCCGGTAAATTGCCGCTGGCGCTGCGTCCGGGCATGTTAATTGGCGCGTTAAGTTTTGAGCCGCTTTCCGGCCCGGCGGCGCGACCATACAACCGTCGTGAAGATGCGAAATATCGCAACCAGCAGGGCGCGGTTGCCAGCCGAATCGATAAAGACTAATTCAGGCTCATTGAGGATACCATGAGACGATTTCTGACGACCCTGATGATAATCCTGGTCGTGCTGGTGGCCGGATTATCTGCGTTAGTGTTGCTGGTGAATCCGAATGATTTCCGCGACTATATGGTCAAGCAGGTCGCTGCACGTAGTGGTTATCAATTGCAGTTGGATGGGCCGCTGCGTTGGCACGTCTGGCCGCAGCTTAGTATCCTCTCCGGGCGAATGTCCCTCACCGCCCAGGGCGCGAGCCAGCCACTGGTGCGCGCCGATAATATGCGCCTTGATGTGGCGTTATTGCCGTTATTGAGTCATCAACTGAGCGTTAAGCAGGTGATGCTGAAAGGCGCGGTAATTCAACTTACGCCACAGTCGGAAGCGGTTCGTCGTGACGATGCCCCTGTTGCGCCGCGCGACAATACGTTGCCGGATCTGTCAGAAAATCGCGGCTGGTCGTTTGATATCTCCAGTCTGAAAGTGGCGGACAGTCTGCTGGTGTTCCAGCATGAAGATGACGAGCAGGTGACGATTCGCAACATCCGTCTGCAAATGGAACAAGATCCACAGCATCGCGGTTCGTTTGAGTTCTCCGGGCGGGTTAACCGCGATCAGCGCGATCTCACGTTATCTCTCAAGGGCACGGTGGATGCTTCTGATTATCCGCATGATTTAACCGCAGCCATTGAGCAAATTAGCTGGCAGCTGCAAGGCGCAGATCTGCCACAGCAAGGTATTCAGGGGCAGGGGAGCTTCCAGGCTCAGTGGCAAGAGCCACATAAACGCCTTTCATTTAATCAAATCAATTTGACCGCGAATGACAGCGCGCTTAGTGGACAAGCGCAGGTCACGCTGACTGAAAAGCCCGAATGGTTGTTAAGATTGCAGTTTTCGCAACTGAATCTTGATAATCTCATACCGCTTAATGAAGCCGTTAACAGTGAAAACGGAACCACGCAACAGGGGCAGAACCAGCCAATGCTGCCGCGTCCGGTCATTTCCTCGCGTATTGATGAGCCGGCCTATCAAGGGTTGAAAGGTTTTGCGGCTGATATTTTGTTGCAGGCCAGTAACGTGCGTTGGCGCGGGATGAATTTTACTGATGTTGCTACGCAAATGACCAATAAATCGGGTTTGCTGGAAATCACCCAACTGCAAGGCAAACTCAATGGTGGACAGGTATCGCTGCCGGGGACGCTGGACGCGACATCAACAAATCCACGTATAAGCTTCCAGCCACGGCTGGAGAACGTTGAGATTGGCACCATTCTGAAGGCATTTAACTATCCGATTTCGTTAACCGGAAAAATGTCTCTGGCTGGCGACTTCTCTGGCGCTGATATTGATGCCGACGCATTCCGCCACAACTGGCAAGGGCAAGCGCATGTTGAAATGACCGACACGCGCATGGAAGGGATGAACTTCCAGCAGATGATTCAGCAAGCGGTAGAACGTAACGGCGGTGATGTGAAGGTCGCTGAAAACTTCGATAATGTGACTCGTCTCGACCGCTTTACGACCGATCTCACGCTACATAATGGCCTCGTGACGTTAAACGACATGCAAGGTCAATCGCCGGTGTTGGCACTGACAGGGGAAGGCACGTTGAATCTGGCAGAGCAGACCTGCGATACCCAGTTTGACATTCGCGTCATTGGCGGCTGGAACGGAGAAAGCAAACTGATTGATTTCCTCAAAGAAACGCCAGTACCGCTGCGGGTTTACGGCAACTGGCAGCAACTCAATTACAGCCTGCAAGTGGATCAGTTACTGCGCAAACACTTACAGGATGAAGCCAAACGTCGCTTGCACGATTGGGCTGAGCGCAATAAAGATTCCCGCAATGGCAAAGATGTGAAGAAGTTGCTGGAGAAGATGTAAGTTTCCAGATGATATAATTTGTAGGCCTGATGCAACGCTTTACGCGTTTTATCAGGCCTACATACCATCACACCTCGTACTCCAAATTATCTTCCTTACGCAGCGGAATAATCTGCACCTTCTGCACGCGATGGCTTTCCACCTGCAACGTTTTAAGCAAATAATCCCCCACCTGAACTTCTTCGCCAGGTTTTGGAATACGCTGTAAATATTCCATCAGCAGCCCGGCGATGGTGTGATATTCACGTTTTTCATCCAGCGGCAGCGGCACATATTGCACCAGATCTTCCAGTGGCATATGACCATTCGCCGTCCAGGAACCGTCGGCGTTTTTCTGAATATCATGGCGGGCGTCGATCTCTTCCACTTCGTTCGGTAAGTTACCAGCAATGGTTTCGGTGACGTCACTTAATGTCACAATCCCTTCCACCGAGCCAAACTCATCCACCACAAAAGCAAAGTGCGTGCGGGCGTTGCGGAACTGCTCCAGGGCAGGTAACAGCGGCAAGGTTTCCGGGAAAACCAGCGGCTGGCGAATCAACACCCGCAGATTGAGCGGTTCGCCGCGCAGCGACTGTTGTAGCAGATCGATAACGTGAACAACACCAAGCAAATCTTCCGCGTCATCGCCATCGGTAACGACCAGACGCGTATGTTGATTTCGCTCCAGCAACTGGCGGATCTCGTCTTCCGGCGCGTTGAGATCGATATGCTCGATATCGTGGCGCGAGGTCATGATGCTGCTGACGGTACGCTGGTTAAGATTAAGCACCCGCTCGATCATCCGCCGCTCCTGCGGATTAAAGATTTGCTGATTATCATGATCCACCAGCATTGATGCGGTTTCGGCGTCCAGTTCCGCATCTTCTTTTTGCCCGCTTAACAGGCGCATTACCGCTTCGGTGGTGCGCTGGCGCAGGGTCTGGTTAGCGGAAAGAAAACGTCGCCGGTTAAAGATGGCTAACTGATTGAGCGCCTCGATCATCACCGAGAAACCAATCGCAGCGTACAGATAGCCTTTCGGAATGACGAAGCCGAAACCTTCCGCCACCAGGCTAAAGCCAATCATCAACAGGAAACTTAAGCAGAGAATAACGATCGTCGGGTGACTGTTAACAAATTGCGTTAACGGTTTACTTGCCATCAGCATCAGGCTGATAGCGATAACGACGGCAGCCATCATGACCAGCAAATGGTCGACCATCCCGACGGCGGTAATCACCGAGTCGAGTGAGAAGATGGCGTCCAGCACCACAATTTGCGTCACCACACCCCAGAACTTCGCACCTTTGCGTTGCGTGGGATTATTGCTGTCTTTCCCTTCCAGTCGCTCGTTCAGCTCCATCGTGGCTTTGAACAGCAGGAAGAAACCACCAAACAGCATGATTAAGTCGCGGGCGCTAAAGGTAAATGAGCGGAAGCTGAACAGTGGTTGAGTCAGGGTGACCAGCCAGGAGATTGACGCCAGCAGTAACAGGCGCATTAACATTGCCAGCAGCAGCCCGGTAACCCGTGCGCGGTCGCGCTGCTTCGGCGGTAGTTTTTCGGCGAGGATGGCAATAAAGACCAGGTTATCAATGCCGAGGACCAGTTCGAGCACAATCAGCGTGATTAACCCGGCCCAGATAGACGGATCGGCAATCCATTCCATAGTAAGTACAAAACCTATTCGTTGTATGACAAATGTCACAATTCGATCATGGATAAATCGGGGCAAAAATGCAATGTTGCAGCACTATTTATCTGACTTTATTTGAGAACTATAACATTGCATTATCCCTGAATTAAAAGGGGTAATAATAAAATATTATTTAAGAAATATCGCATATAGAGATGCTATATTAAATATTGTCAACCTAAAGAAACTCCTAAAAAACACCACAAAGTACACTTACTATAATTCTTAAAAATAGCCCATTGTCGAATTGTTACCTTGCCTGCTATTCCGTTAGCTGTAACACTTCCTCCTGCATTATTGGAGAGCCAATATTCAATTACCATAATGCTACCTTATATTCGGAAGTTAATTTCTTGAATAACCCTTTCTCATCAACGACTGTATGCTGAGAGGGTTTTAAAAACCAAACTAAATCAGTGTATTGGTAGCTAAAAAGCCAGGGGCGGTAGCGTGTCTGGATGCCTGAAAGACCAGTCTGAATTATTCTGTCAATAGCCTGCGGATGAAATCAATTTTTTTAGGACTGATGCCAGTTAAATTCTTATTCAATTAGCTGCAAGGTAAATGTGCATGTCGATAAATAATGCACAGGATAATTACTCTGCCAAAGTGATAAATAAACAATGATGAAATCCAAAATGAAATTGATGCCATTATTGGTGTCAGTAACCTTGATAAGCGGTTGCACAGTACTTCCGGGCAGTAATATGTCTACGCTGGGTAAAGACGTCATCAAACAGCAGGACGCTGATTTCGACCTCGACAAAATGGTGAATGTTTATCCGCTGACCCCGCGCCTGATTGATCAATTACGCCCACGCCCGAACGTGGCGCGCCCCAATATGACGCTGGAAAGCGAGATTGCTAATTACCAGTATCGCGTCGGGCCGGGCGACGTTCTTAATGTCACCGTCTGGGATCACCCGGAACTCACTACGCCAGCCGGTCAGTACCGCAGCTCCAGCGACACTGGCAACTGGGTACAGCCTGACGGCACCATGTTCTACCCGTATATCGGCAAGGTTCACGTGGTGGGGAAAACGCTCGCTGAAATCCGCAGTGATATTACCAGCCGCTTAGCGACGTACATCGCTGACCCGCAGGTGGACGTTAATATCGCCGCCTTCCGCTCACAAAAAGCCTATATCTCAGGTCAGGTGAATAAATCCGGTCAGCAGGCCATCACCAACGTACCACTGACCATTCTCGACGCCATTAATGCCGCAGGTGGCCTGACCGACACAGCCGACTGGCGCAATGTGGTGCTGACACACAATGGTCGTGAAGAACGCATTTCTTTGCAGGCGCTGATGCAAAACGGCGACCTCAATCAGAACCGACTGCTTTACCCCGGCGATATTCTCTACGTGCCGCGTAATGATGATCTGAAAGTGTTTGTGATGGGTGAAGTGAAGAAACAGAGCACCCTGAAAATGGACTTTAGCGGCATGACCCTGACTGAAGCGTTAGGCAATGCCGAAGGTATCGACATGACCACCTCCAACGCCAGCGGCATCTTTGTCATTCGTCCGCTGAAAGGCGAGGGCGGGCGTAACGGCAAGATTGCCAATATCTACCAGCTGGATATGTCCGATGCCACGTCGCTGGTGATGGCGACGGAATTCCGCCTGCAACCTTATGACGTGGTGTATGTCACCACAGCCCCGGTTTCCCGCTGGAACCGTCTGATCAATCAGTTGCTGCCAACTATTAGCGGTGTCCGTTACATGACGGATACAGCCAGCGACATTCATAACTGGTAATCGTCATGTTTAACAACATTTTAGTTGTCTGTGTCGGCAATATTTGCCGTTCCCCGACGGCGGAACGCTTACTGCAACGTTATCACCCGGAGCTGAATGTGGAGTCCGCTGGACTCGGCGCGCTGGTCGGTAAGGGCGCTGATCCTACCGCCATCAGCGTCGCCGCCGAGCATCAACTGTCTCTGGAAGGTCACTGTGCACGGCAAATCAGCCGCCGCCTGTGTCGCAACTATGACCTGATTTTGACCATGGAAAAGCGCCATATTGAACGCTTATGCGAGATGGCGCCGGAGATGCGCGGCAAAGTGATGCTGTTTGGTCACTGGGATAACGAATGTGAAATCCCCGATCCGTATCGCAAAAGCCGGGAAACGTTTGCAGCGGTGTACACATTACTTGAACGGTCTGCCCGCCAGTGGGCGCAGGCATTGAACGCAGAGCAGGTATAAGAATGACAGAAAAAGTAAAACAACATGCCGCTCCGGTAACGGGCAGTGATGAAATCGATATCGGTCGCCTGGTCGGCACCGTCATTGAAGCGCGCTGGTGGGTGATTGGTATCACCGCCGTGTTCGCTCTCTGTGCTGTGATTTACACCTTCTTCGCCACGCCGATTTATAGCGCCGACGCGCTGGTACAAATCGAACAAAGCGGCGGCAATTCGCTGGTGCAGGACATTGGTTCGGCGTTAGCCAACAAACCGCCAGCCTCGGACGCTGAGATCCAGTTGATTCGTTCGCGTCTGGTACTCGGTAAAACGGTAGACGATCTTGACCTCGATATTGCGGTGAGCAAAAACACCTTCCCGATTTTCGGCGCGGGCTGGGAGCGCCTGATGGGACGTCAGAATGAGACGGTGAAAGTCACCACCTTTAACCGTCCAAAAGAAATGGCAGATCAGGTGTTTACACTTAATGTTCTGGACAACAAAAACTACACGCTGAGTAGCGACAGTGGTTTTAGCGCCCGTGGGCAAGCGGGCCAGATGCTGAAAAAAGAAGGCGTCACGCTGATGGTTGAAGCCATTCACGCCAGCCCGGGGAGTGAGTTTACCGTCACCAAATACTCCACGCTGGGGATGATCAATCAACTGCAAAACAGTCTGACGGTAACGGAGAACGGCAAAGACGCTGGCGTACTGAGCCTGACTTATACCGGTGAAGATCGCGAACAGATCCGCGACATTCTTAACAGCATCGCTCGTAACTATCAGGAACAAAATATTGAGCGCAAATCGGCGGAAGCGTCGAAAAGCCTCGCTTTCCTCGCGCAACAATTGCCGGAAGTGCGCAGCCGCCTCGATGTTGCCGAAAACAAACTGAATGCCTTCCGTCAGGATAAAGATTCTGTTGATCTGCCGCTGGAAGCGAAAGCGGTGCTCGATTCGATGGTGAACATCGACGCGCAGCTGAACGAACTGACCTTTAAAGAGGCGGAAATTTCTAAGCTGTTCACCAAAGTTCACCCGGCGTATCGCACGCTGCTGGAGAAACGTCAGGCGCTGGAAGACGAAAAAGCCAAACTTAACGGTCGCGTAACGGCGATGCCGAAAACCCAGCAGGAGATTGTGCGTCTGACCCGCGATGTCGAGTCTGGTCAGCAGGTCTATATGCAACTGCTGAACAAAGAGCAGGAGCTGAAAATCACCGAAGCCAGCACCGTTGGCGATGTGCGCATTGTTGACCCGGCAATCACCCAGCCTGGCGTGCTGAAACCGAAGAAAGGGCTGATTATTCTCGGTGCGATTATTCTTGGCCTGATGCTCTCCATTGTTGGTGTGCTGCTGCGCTCGCTGTTTAATCGCGGCATCGAAAGTCCACAAGTGCTGGAAGAACACGGTATTAGCGTCTATGCCAGCATCCCGCTGTCGGAATGGCAGAAAGCGCGCGATAGCGTCAAAACCATCAAAGGGGTTAAACGCTATAAACAGAGCCAGCTATTGGCGGTGGGGAATCCAACCGATCTGGCGATTGAAGCCATCCGCAGTCTGCGTACCAGTCTGCACTTCGCGATGATGCAGGCGCAGAACAATGTGTTGATGATGACCGGGGTTAGCCCGTCAATCGGTAAAACCTTTGTCTGCGCCAACCTGGCGGCGGTGATCAGCCAGACCAATAAACGGGTGTTGTTGATCGACTGCGATATGCGCAAAGGCTATACCCACGAGCTGTTGGGCACCAATAACGTCAATGGCCTGTCAGAGATTTTGCTTGGTCAGGGCGATATTACTACCGCTGCTAAACCCACTTCGATTCCCAAATTTGACCTGATCCCGCGCGGTCAGGTGCCGCCAAATCCTTCTGAACTATTGATGAGCGAACGCTTTGCCGAACTGGTGAGCTGGGCGAGTAAAAACTACGACCTGGTGTTGATTGATACGCCGCCGATTCTGGCGGTAACCGATGCAGCGATTGTTGGTCGTCACGCCGGAACCACGTTGATGGTAGCGCGTTATGCAGTCAACACCTTAAAAGAAGTGGAAACCAGCCTGAGCCGCTTTGAGCAAAACGGTATTCCGGTGAAAGGGGTGATTCTGAACTCCATCTTCCGCCGCGCCAGCGCGTATCAGGATTATGGCTATTACGAATACGAATATAAGTCGGATGTGAAATAACGAGATCCGCTGTCGGATGCGATGCTGACGCATCTTATCCGACCTACGTTCACTGCATTCGCATCGCCCCGTAGGCCGGATAAGGCGTTCACGCCGCATCCGGCAAGCAAACCAGCTCATAAGTCGGGAGAACAACCTATGAAAGAAAATCCGCTGATCTCAATCTATATGCCGACCTGGAACCGCCAACAACTGGCGATTCGGGCGATAAAATCGGTCCTGCGCCAGGACTACAGTAACTGGGAGATGATCATCGTGGATGATTGCTCCACCTCCTGGGAACAACTGCAACAGTACGTCACCGCCCTCAACGATCCGCGTATTACCTACATTCACAACGACATTAACAGCGGGGCGTGCGCGGTACGTAACCAGGCTATTATGCTGGCGCAAGGGGAATACATTACCGGGATCGATGACGATGATGAATGGACGCCCAACCGCCTGAGCGTCTTCCTCGCCCATAAACAGCAACTGGTCACTCACGCCTTTTTGTACGCTAACGATTACGTTTGCCAGGGCGAAGTCTATTCCCAACCGGCAAGTTTGCCACTGTATCCCAAATCGCCGTATTCACGCCGCCTGTTCTATAAACGCAATATCATTGGCAATCAGGTCTTTACCTGGGCGTGGCGTTTCAAAGAGTGTTTGTTCGATACCGAACTGAAAGCGGCACAGGATTACGACATCTTCCTGCGGATGGTGGTGGAGTATGGCGAACCGTGGAAAGTGGAAGAAGCGACGCAGATCCTGCATATCAATCACGGTGAAATGCAGATCACCTCGTCACCGAAAAAATTCTCCGGATACTTCCACTTTTACCGCAAGCACAAAGACAAATTTGACCGCGCCAGCAAAAAATATCAGCTGTTTACCCTCTACCAGATCCGCAATAAACGCATGACCTGGCGGACTTTGTTGACGCTACTGTCGGTGCGTAACGGCAAACGTCTGGCTGATGGAATACGGGGGCGTTAAGGATGCTGGAAGATCTGCGCGCCAACAGCTGGAGTTTACGCCCGTGCTGCATGGTTCTCGCCTATCGTGTCGCCCATTTTTGCTCGGTGTGGCGCAAAAAGAACGCCCTCAATAATCTGTGGGCGGCTCCGCTGCTGGTGCTGTATCGCATTATCACTGAATGCTTTTTCGGTTATGAAATCCAGGCCGCCGCGACCATTGGCCGCCGTTTTACTATCCATCACGGTTACGCCGTAGTGATCAATAAAAACGTGGTCGCGGGGGATGATTTCACCATTCGCCACGGCGTCACTATCGGCAATCGTGGCGCCGATAACATGGCATGTCCACACATTGGCAATGGCGTCGAACTTGGTGCCAACGTCATTATTCTGGGTGATATCACGCTTGGTAACAACGTCACCGTGGGCGCGGGCAGCGTGGTGCTCGACTCTGTCCCGGACAACGCGCTGGTGGTGGGAGAAAAAGCGCGAGTGAAGGTAATTAAATGAATATTCTGCAATTTAATGTGCGACTGGCGGAAGGCGGGGCGGCAGGTGTGGCGTTAGATCTCCACCAGCGTGCGCTGCAACAGGGGCTGGCGTCACATTTTGTCTACGGCTACGGCAAAGGCGGCAAAGAGAGCGTCAGCCATCAGAACTATCCGCAGGTCATCAAACATACGCCTCGGATGACCGCGATGGCGAACATCGCGCTGTTTCGTCTGTTTAATCGCGATCTGTTTGGCAATTTCAATGAGTTGTATCGTTCCATAACCCGCACTTCGGGGCCGGTAGTCCTGCATTTTCATGTGTTGCACAGCTACTGGTTGAATCTTAACAGCGTGGTGCGCTTTTGCGAAAAAGTGAAAAACCACAAACCAGACATCACTCTGGTCTGGACGCTGCATGATCACTGGAGCGTTACCGGGCGCTGCGCCTTTACCGACGGTTGCGAAGGCTGGAAAACGGGCTGCCAGAAATGCCCGACCTTAAATAACTATCCACCGGTGAAGATTGATCGCGCACACCAGCTGGTGGCGGGTAAACGCCAGTTGTTCCGCGAGATGCTGGCGCTGGGCTGTCAGTTTATTTCCCCCAGCCAGCATGTGGCTGACGCTTTCAATAGCCTGTATGGCCCAGGGCGTTGCCGGATTATCAATAACGGTATTGATATGGCAACCGAAGCGATTCTGGCGGATTTGCCTCCGGTGCGCGAAACCCAGGGCAAGCCGAAAATCGCGGTGGTGGCGCATGACCTGCGTTACGACGGCAAAACTAACCAGCAACTGGTGCGCGAGATGATGGCGCTGGGAGACAAAATCGAACTGCATACCTTCGGTAAGTTCTCGCCGTTCACCGCTGGTAATGTGGTCAATCACGGCTTTGAAACCGACAAACGTAAGCTGATGAGTGCGCTCAATCAAATGGACGCGCTGGTCTTCAGTTCTGGTGTCGATAACTACCCGCTGATTTTGTGTGAGGCGCTATCGATTGGTGTGCCGGTGATTGCTACCCATAGCGACGCAGCGCGGGAAGTACTGCAAAAATCCGGTGGTAAAACCGTCAGCGAAGAAGAGGTGCTGCAACTGGTGCAGTTAAGCAAACCGGAAATCGCACAGGCGATATTTGGTACCACGCTGGCTGAGTTCAGCCAGCGCAGCCGCGCCGCCTACAGTGGACAACAGATGCTGGAGGAGTATGTCAACGTCTATCAGAATCTGTAGCTACCTGCTGCTGCCGCTGATCTACCTGCTGGTTAACGTCAAAATCGCCCAGCTTGGCGAAAGTTTCCCCATCACCATCGTCACTTTTTTACCTGTCTTGCTGCTGCTGTTTTTAGAGCGCATCAGCGTTAAAAAATTGATGATAGCGTTAGGGATTGGCGCGGGGCTCACGGCGTTTAACTATTTGTTTGGTCAGTCTTTGGATGCCAGTAAATACGTCACTTCAACCATGCTATTTGTCTATATTGTGATCATTATTGGCATGGTGTGGAGCATTCGCTTTAAAACGATTTCGCCACACAACCATCGCAAGATATTACGTTTCTTTTATCTGGTGGTTGGGCTGGTGGTGGCGCTGGCGGCGGTGGAGATGGCGCAAATTATTCTCACCGGCGGCAGCAGTATTATGGAGTCGATTTCGAAATATCTGATTTACAGCAACAGCTATGTACTGAATTTCATTAAATTCGGCGGTAAGCGAACTACGGCACTTTATTTCGAACCAGCATTTTTCGCTCTGGCGTTAATCTCAATTTGGCTCAGTATCAAACAGTTTGGTATCAAAACGCCTAAAACTGATGCTATGATTCTCTCAGGAATAATATTATCCGGATCGTTTTCAGGTGTTATGACCTTTATCCTGTTTTATTTGCTGGAGTGGGCATTTCAGTATCTGAATAAAGAAGCGATTAAGAAAAAGTTACCGTTAGCATTGATTTCTCTGGCTGTATTCCTGATTGGTGTGGTAATCGCGTTTCCTTATATTTCCACCCGTCTGGGAGATTTAGGCACAGAAGGGTCGTCATCGTATTATCGTATTGTCGGTCCGCTGGTGATGGTCGGTTATTCTTTGACCCATATTGACGGTGTAGTCAGATTTGGCTCACTTTATGAATATGTCGCATCATTCGGAATATTTAACGGTGCGGATGTCGGAAAAACCATAGACAATGGTTTGTATCTGCTGATTATTTACTTTTCCTGGTTCGCGGTGTTTTTATCTCTGTGGTACATGGGGAAAGTGATAAAAATGATGCTCAACGCTTTTGGCGATAATCGTAATTTTCGCGTGCAGCTTTATCTTTTTACGCCGGTATCGCTGTTTTTTACCGGTTCGATATTTAGCCCGGAATATGCTTTTTTAATCGTCTGTCCGTTTATTTTGCGAAAAGCGTTAAATATTACGAGGTAAGAATAAGAACATGTTGCTTAGCATAATCACTGTCGCGTTTCGTAACCTCGAAGGGATAGTCAAAACGCATGCCTCGCTGGCGCATCTGGCGCAGGCTGACGATATCAGCTTCGAATGGATTGTTGTCGATGGCGGTTCCAACGACGGCACCCGTGAGTATCTGGAAAACCTCAATGGTATCTATAACCTACGCTTTGTCAGCGAGCCAGATAACGGTATCTACGACGCCATGAACAAGGGCATTGCGATGGCACAAGGCAAGTTCGCGTTGTTTCTCAACTCGGGCGATATTTTTCATCAGGATGCCGCAATTTTTGTCCGTAAGTTAAAAATGCAAAAAGATAACGTGATGATCACCGGCGATGCGCTGCTGGATTTTGGCGACGGGCATAAAATTAAACGTAGCGCCAAACCGGGCTGGTATATTTATCACAGCCTGCCCGCCAGTCATCAGGCGATATTTTTCCCGGTATCCGGTTTGAAAAAATGGCGTTATGACCTGGAATATAAAGTTTCTTCCGATTACGCCCTGGCAGCCAAAATGTATAAAGCCGGTTATGCATTTAAAAAACTCAATGGTCTGGTGTCTGAATTTTCTATGGGTGGGGTATCTACCACTAATAATATGGAATTGTGTGCAGACGCGAAAAAAGTCCAACGGCAAATATTACATGTACCTGGCTTCTGGGCAGAATTATCCTGGCATTTACGCCAACGTACTACCTCAAAGACGAAAGCCTTATATAACAAAAGCTGAATATAAGGGAAAACGATGCAAGATTTAAGTGGTTTCTCGGTGCCGAAAGGGTTCCGGGGCGGCAACGCTATTAAAGTGCAATTGTGGTGGGCAGTACAGGCAACAATATTTGCCTGGTCGCCACAAGTATTGTATCGCTGGCGGGCATTTTTATTACGTTTATTCGGCGCAAAAATAGGAAAAAACGTAGTTATTCGTCCGTCAGTAAAAATTACCTATCCGTGGAAATTAACCTTAGGTGATTACGCGTGGGTCGGCGATGAGGTCAATTTATATACCCTCGGTGAAATAACCATTGGCGCACATTCGGTGATATCGCAAAAAAGTTATTTATGCACCGGTAGCCACGACCATGCAAGTAGTCATTTCACCATTAACGCCACGCCCATTGTGATTGGTGAGAAATGCTGGCTGGCAACCGATGTCTTTGTTGCCCCTGGCGTCACGATCGGCGATGGCACCGTCGTGGGTGCGCGAAGCAGTGTTTTTAAATCGCTTCCGGCAAATGCCATTTGCCGGGGGAACCCCGCAGTGGTGATACGCGAACGCGTTGAAACTGAATAAATTCAAAAAATACAGAGGAATAAGACATGTCAAAAGTCGCTCTCATCACCGGTGTAACCGGACAGGATGGTTCTTACCTGGCAGAATTGCTGCTGGAGAAAGGTTACGAGGTGCATGGCATTAAGCGTCGTGCATCGTCATTCAACACCGAGCGCGTGGATCACATTTATCAGGATCCGCACACCTGCAACCCGAAATTCCATCTGCATTATGGCGACCTGAGTGATACTTCCAACCTGACGCGTATTTTGCGTGAAGTGCAGCCGGACGAAGTATACAACCTGGGCGCAATGAGCCACGTTGCGGTTTCTTTTGAGTCACCGGAATATACCGCAGACGTTGATGCGATGGGCACGCTGCGTCTGCTGGAGGCGATTCGCTTCCTCGGTCTGGAAAAGAAAACCCGTTTTTATCAGGCTTCCACTTCTGAACTTTACGGTCTGGTGCAGGAAATCCCGCAGAAAGAGACCACGCCGTTCTACCCGCGCTCTCCGTATGCCGTCGCCAAATTGTACGCCTACTGGATCACCGTTAACTACCGCGAATCCTACGGCATGTACGCCTGCAACGGCATTCTGTTTAACCATGAATCTCCGCGCCGTGGCGAAACCTTCGTCACCCGCAAAATCACCCGCGCAATCGCCAACATCGCCCAGGGGCTGGAGTCGTGCCTGTACCTCGGCAATATGGATTCCCTGCGTGACTGGGGCCATGCCAAAGACTACGTAAAAATGCAGTGGATGATGCTGCAACAAGAACAGCCAGAAGATTTCGTAATTGCTACCGGCGTTCAGTACTCCGTGCGTCAGTTCGTGGAAATGGCGGCGGCACAGTTGGGTATCAAACTGCGCTTTGAAGGCACGGGCGTTGAAGAGAAGGGCATTGTGGTTTCCGTCACCGGGCATGACGCGCCGGGCGTTAAACCGGGCGATGTGATTATCGCCGTTGACCCACGCTACTTCCGTCCGGCTGAAGTTGAAACGCTGCTCGGCGACCCGACCAAAGCGCACGAAAAGCTGGGCTGGAAACCAGAAATCACCCTCAGAGAGATGGTGTCTGAAATGGTGGCTAATGACCTCGAAGCGGCGAAAAAACACTCTCTGCTGAAATCTCACGGCTACGACGTGGCGATTGCGCTGGAGTCATAAGCATGAGTAAACAACGCATTTTTATCGCTGGCCATCGCGGGATGGTCGGTTCCGCCATCAGGCGGCAGCTCGAACAGCGCGGTGATGTGGAACTGGTATTACGCACCCGCGACGAGCTGAACCTTCTGGATAGCCGTGCGGTGCATGATTTCTTTGCCAGCGAGCGCATTGACCAGGTCTATCTGGCGGCGGCGAAAGTGGGCGGTATTGTCGCCAACAACACGTATCCGGCGGATTTCATCTACCAGAACATGATGATTGAGAGCAACATCATTCACGCCGCGCATCAGAACGACGTGAACAAACTGCTGTTTCTCGGATCGTCCTGTATCTACCCGAAACTGGCAAAACAGCCGATGGCAGAAAGCGAGTTATTGCAGGGTACGCTGGAGCCGACCAACGAGCCTTATGCCATTGCCAAAATTGCCGGGATCAAACTGTGCGAATCTTACAACCGCCAGTATGGACGCGATTACCGCTCGGTTATGCCGACTAACCTGTACGGGCCGCACGACAACTTCCATCCGAGTAACTCGCACGTGATCCCGGCATTGCTGCGCCGCTTCCACGAGGCGACGGCACAGAATGCGCCGGACGTGGTGGTGTGGGGCAGCGGTACACCGATGCGTGAATTTCTGCATGTCGATGATATGGCGGCGGCAAGCATTCATGTCATGGAGCTGGCGCACGAAGTCTGGCTGGAGAACACCCAGCCGATGCTGTCGCACATTAACGTCGGCACGGGCGTTGACTGCACTATCCGCGAGCTGGCGCAAACCATCGCCAAAGTGGTGGGTTACAAAGGTCGGGTAGTTTTTGATGCCAGCAAACCGGACGGTACGCCGCGCAAACTGCTGGATGTGACGCGCCTGCATCAGCTTGGCTGGTATCACGAAATCTCACTGGAAGCGGGGCTTGCCAGCACTTACCAGTGGTTCCTTGAGAATCAAGACCGCTTTCGGGGGTAATGATGTTTTTACGTCAGGAAGACTTTGCCACGGTAGTGCGCTCCACTCCGCTTGTCTCTCTCGACTTTATTGTTGAGAACAGTCGCGGCGAGTTTCTGCTTGGCAAAAGAGCCAACCGCCCGGCGCAGGGTTACTGGTTTGTGCCGGGAGGGCGCGTGCAGAAAGACGAAACGCTGGAAGCCGCATTTGAGCGGCTGACGATGGCGGAACTGGGGCTGCGTCTGCCGATAACAGCAGGCCAGTTTTACGGTGTCTGGCAGCACTTTTATGACGATAACTTCTCCGGCACGGATTTCTCCACTCACTATGTGGTGCTCGGTTTTCGCTTCAGAGTAGTGGAAGAAGAGCTGTTACTGCCGGATGAGCAGCATGACGATTACCGCTGGCTGACGCCGGACGCACTGCTCGCCAGTGACAATGTTCACGCTAACAGCCGCGCCTATTTTCTCGCTGAGAAGCGTGCCGGAGTACCCGGATTATGAAAATACTGGTCTACGGCATTAACTACTCGCCGGAGTTAACCGGCATCGGCAAATACACCGGCGAGATGGTGGAATGGCTGGCGGCACAAGGTCATGAGGTGCGGGTCATTACCGCACCGCCTTACTACCCGCAGTGGCAGGTGGGCGAGAACTATTCCGCCTGGCGCTACAAACGAGAAGAAGGGGCCGCCACGGTGTGGCGCTGCCCGCTGTATGTGCCAAAACAGCCGAGCACCCTGAAACGCCTGTTGCATCTCGGCAGTTTTGCCGTCAGCAGTTTTTTCCCGCTGATGGCGCAACGTCGCTGGAAGCCGGAGCGCATTATCGGCGTAGTGCCAACGCTGTTTTGCACGCCGGGAATGCGTCTGCTGGCGAAACTCTCTGGCGCGCGTACCGTGCTGCATATTCAGGATTACGAAGTGGATGCCATGCTGGGGCTGGGCCTTGCCGGAAAAGGCAAAGGCGGCAAAGTGGCACAGCTGGCAACGGCGTTCGAACGTAGCGGACTGCATAACGTCGATAACGTCTCCACCATTTCGCGCTCAATGATGAATAAAGCTGTCGAAAAAGGCGTGGCGGCGGAAAAGGTCATCTTCTTCCCCAACTGGTCGGAAATCGCCCGTTTTCAGCATGTCGCAGAGGCTGATGTTGACGCCCTTCGTAACCAGCTTGGCCTGCCGGATAACAAAAAAATCATTCTTTACTCCGGCAATATTGGTGAAAAGCAGGGGCTGGAAAACGTTATTGAAGCTGCCGATCGCCTGCGCGATGAACCGCTGATTTTTGCCATTGTCGGGCAGGGCGGCGGCAAAGCGCGGCTGGAAAAAATGGCGCAGCAGCGTGGACTGACCAATTTGCAGTTTTTCCCGCTGCAATCGTATGACGCTTTACCCGCACTGCTGAAGATGGGCGATTGCCATCTGGTAGTGCAAAAACGCGGCGCGGCAGATGCCGTATTGCCGTCGAAACTGACCAATATTCTGGCGGTAGGCGGTAACGCGGTGATTACCGCAGAAGCCCATACAGAACTGGGGCAGCTTTGCGAAACCTTTCCGGGAATTGCGGTTTGCGTAGAACCGGAATCGGTCGAGGCGCTGGTGACGGGGATTTGTCAGGCGCTCCTGCTGCCCAAACACAACACGGTGGCACGTGAATATGCCGAACGCACGCTCGATAAAGAGAACGTGTTACGTCAATTTATAAATGATATTCGGGGATAATTATGGCGCAGTCGAAACTCTATCCAGTCGTGATGGCAGGTGGCTCCGGTAGCCGCTTATGGCCGCTTTCCCGCGTACTTTATCCCAAGCAGTTTTTATGCCTGAAAGGCGATCTCACCATGCTGCAAACCACCATCTGCCGCCTGAACGGCGTGGAGTGCGAAAGCCCGGTGGTGATTTGCAATGAGCAGCACCGCTTTATTGTTGCGGAACAGCTGCGTCAACTGAACAAACTTACCGAGAACATTATTCTCGAACCGGCAGGGCGTAACACTGCACCTGCCATTGCGCTAGCGGCGCTGGCGGCAAAACGCCATAGCCCGGAGAGCGACCCATTAATGCTGGTGCTGGCGGCGGATCATGTGATTGCCGATGAAGACGCGTTCCGTGCCGCCGTGCGTAACGCCATGCCATATGCCGAAGCGGGCAAGCTGGTGACCTTCGGTATTGTGCCGGATCTACCTGAAACCGGATATGGCTATATTCGTCGCGGTGAAGTGTCTGCGGGTGAGCAGGATACGGTGGCCTTTGAAGTGGCGCAGTTTGTCGAAAAACCGAATCTGGAAACCGCGCAGGCCTATGTGGCAAGCGGCGAATATTACTGGAACAGCGGCATGTTCCTGTTCCGCGCCGGACGCTATCTCGAAGAACTGAAAAAATATCGCCCGGATATTCTCGATGCCTGTGAAAAAGCGATGAGCGCCATCGATCCGGATCTCGATTTTATACGGGTGGATGAAGAAGCGTTTCTCGCCTGCCCGGAAGAGTCGGTGGACTACGCGGTCATGGAACGCACGGCAGATGCGGTTGTGGTGCCGATGGATGCGGGCTGGAGCGATGTCGGCTCCTGGTCTTCATTATGGGAGATCAGCGCCCACACCGCCGAGGGCAACGTTTGCCACGGCGATGTGATTAATCACAAAACTGAAAACAGCTACGTGTATGCCGAATCTGGCCTGGTCACCACCGTCGGGGTGAAAGATCTGGTGGTAGTGCAGACCAAAGATGCGGTGCTGATTGCCGACCGTAACGCGGTGCAGGATGTGAAAAAAGTGGTCGAGCAAATCAAAGCCGATGGCCGCCATGAGCATCGGGTACATCGCGAAGTGTATCGCCCGTGGGGCAAATATGACTCTATCGACGCAGGCGACCGCTACCAGGTAAAACGCATCACCGTGAAACCCGGTGAGGGCTTGTCGGTACAGATGCACCATCACCGCGCGGAACACTGGGTGGTTGTCGCGGGAACGGCAAAAGTCACCATTGACGGTGATATCAAACTGCTTGGCGAAAACGAGTCTATTTATATTCCGCTGGGGGCGACGCACTGCCTGGAAAATCCAGGGAAAATTCCGCTCGATTTAATTGAAGTACGCTCCGGCTCTTATCTCGAAGAGGATGATGTGGTGCGCTTCGCGGATCGCTACGGACGGGTGTAAACGCCTTATCCGACCTACGGTTCGGATTTGTAGGCCTGATAAGACGCGGCAGCGTCGCATCAGGCAATGAATGCCGAACCGCGATGTAAATAACGACAAAAACAAAATTGGCCGCTTCGGTCAGGGTCAACTATTGCCTGAAAAAGGGTAACGACATGAAAAAATTAACCTGCTTTAAAGCCTATGATATTCGCGGAAAATTAGGCGAAGAACTGAATGAAGATATCGCCTGGCGCATTGGTCGTGCCTATGGCGAATTTCTCAAACCGAAAACCATTGTGTTAGGCGGTGATGTCCGCCTCACCAGCGAAACCTTAAAATTGGCGCTGGCGAAGGGGTTACAGGATGCGGGCGTCGATGTGCTGGATATCGGCATGTCCGGCACTGAAGAGATCTATTTCGCCACGTTCCATCTCGGCGTGGATGGCGGCATCGAAGTTACCGCCAGCCATAATCCGATGGATTACAACGGCATGAAGCTGGTACGCGAAGGGGCTCGCCCGATCAGCGGCGATACCGGACTGCGCGACGTCCAGCGTCTGGCAGAAGCCAACGACTTCCCGCCTGTCGATGAAACCAAACGCGGTAGCTATCAGCAAATCCACCTGCGCGACGCTTACGTTGATCACCTGTTCGGCTATATCAACGTCAAAAACCTCACGCCGCTCAAACTGGTGATCAACTCCGGGAACGGCGCGGCGGGGCCGGTGGTGGACGCCATTGAAGCCCGCTTTAAAGCCCTCGGTGCGCCTGTGGAATTAATCAAAGTGCACAACACGCCGGACGGCAATTTCCCCAACGGTATTCCTAACCCACTACTGCCGGAATGCCGCGACGACACCCGCAATGCGGTCATCAAACACGGCGCAGATATGGGCATTGCCTTTGATGGCGATTTTGACCGCTGTTTTCTGTTTGACGAAAAAGGGCAGTTTATCGAGGGCTACTACATTGTCGGCCTGCTGGCAGAAGCGTTCCTCGAAAAAAATCCCGGCGCGAAGATCATCCACGATCCGCGTCTTTCCTGGAACACCGTTGATGTGGTGACTTCCGCAGGTGGCACACCGGTGATGTCGAAAACCGGACACGCCTTTATTAAAGAACGTATGCGCAAGGAAGACGCCATCTACGGCGGCGAAATGAGCGCGCACCATTACTTCCGTGATTTCGCTTACTGTGACAGCGGCATGATCCCGTGGCTGCTGGTCGCCGAACTGGTGTGTCTGAAAGGAAAAACGCTGGGCGAACTGGTGCGCGACCGGATGGCGGCATTCCCGGCAAGCGGTGAAATCAACAGCAAACTGGCGCAACCCGTTGAGGCGATTAATCGCGTCGAACAGCATTTTAGCCGCGAGGCGCTGGCGGTGGATCGCACCGATGGCATCAGCATGACCTTTGCCGACTGGCGCTTCAACCTGCGCTCCTCCAACACCGAACCGGTGGTGCGGTTGAATGTGGAATCGCGCGGTGATGTGCCGCTGATGGAAGCGCGAACGCGAACTCTGCTGACGTTGCTGAACGAGTAATGTCATTACTTTCCCCCTCCCCCTGACGCTCTACTGCCTGCGGAGAGAAGAGAGCACGGAACTTTCTTCTCCCCTCGCCCCTTTGGGGAGAGGGCCGGGGTGAGGCGACAATAGAACAGGAACAACGATGACAAATCTAAAAAAGCGCGAGCGAGCGAAAACCAATGCATCGTTAATCTCTATGGTGCAACGCTTTTCAGATATCACCATCATGTTTGCCGGGTTATGGCTGGTTTGCGAAGTCAGCGGACTGTCATTCTTCTACATGCACCTGTTGGTGGCGCTGATTACGCTGGTGGTATTCCAGATGCTGGGCGGCATCACCGATTTTTATCGCTCATGGCGCGGTGTTCGGGCAGCGACAGAATTTGCCCTGTTGCTACAAAACTGGACGTTAAGCGTGATTTTCAGCGCCGGACTGGTGGCGTTCAACAATGATTTCGACACGCAACTGAAAATCTGGCTGGCGTGGTATGGGCTGACCAGCATCGGACTGGTGGTTTGCCGTTCGTGCATTCGTATTGGTGCGGGCTGGCTGCGTAATCATGGCTATAACAAGCGGATGGTCGCGGTGGCGGGGGATTTAGCTGCCGGACAAATGCTGATGGAGAGTTTCCGTAATCAGCCGTGGTTAGGGTTTGAAGTGGTGGGCGTTTACCACGACCCGAAACCGGGCGGCGTTTCTAACGACTGGGCGGGTAACCTGCAACAGCTGGTCGAGGATGCGAAAGCGGGCAAGATTCATAACGTCTATATCGCGATGCAAATGTGCGACGGCGCGCGAGTGAAAAAACTGGTTCATCAACTGGCGGACACCACCTGTTCGGTGCTGCTGATCCCCGATGTTTTTACCTTCAACATTCTCCATTCCCGTATCGAAGAGATGAACGGCGTACCGGTGGTGCCGCTGTATGACACGCCGCTTTCCGGGGTTAACCGCCTGCTCAAACGTGCGGAAGACATTGTGCTGGCAACGCTGATCTTGCTGCTGATCTCCCCGGTGCTGTGCTGCATTGCGCTGGCGGTGAAACTCAGTTCACCGGGGCCGGTTATTTTCCGCCAGACTCGCTACGGCATGGACGGCAAGCCGATCAAAGTGTGGAAGTTCCGTTCGATGAAAGTGATGGAGAACGACAACGTGGTGACCCAGGCGACGCAGAACGATCCGCGCGTCACCAAAGTGGGGAACTTTCTGCGCCGCACCTCGCTGGATGAATTGCCGCAGTTTATCAATGTGCTGACCGGGGGGATGTCGATTGTGGGGCCACGTCCGCACGCGGTGGCGCATAACGAACAGTATCGACAGCTCATTGAAGGCTACATGCTGCGCCATAAAGTGAAACCGGGCATTACTGGCTGGGCGCAGATTAACGGCTGGCGCGGCGAAACCGATACACTGGAGAAAATGGAAAAACGCGTCGAGTTCGACCTTGAGTACATCCGCGAATGGAGCGTCTGGTTCGATATCAAAATCGTTTTCCTGACGGTATTCAAAGGCTTCGTTAACAAAGCGGCATATTGATATGAGCTTACGTGAAAAAACCATCAGCGGCGCGAAGTGGTCGGCGATTGCCACGGTGATCATCATCGGCCTCGGGCTGGTACAGATGACCGTGCTGGCGCGGATTATCGATAACCACCAGTTCGGCCTGCTTACCGTGTCGCTGGTGATTATCGCGCTGGCAGATACGCTTTCTGACTTCGGTATCGCTAACTCGATTATTCAGCGAAAAGAAATCAGCCACCTTGAACTCACCACGCTGTACTGGCTGAACGTCGGGCTGGGGATTGTAGTGTGCGTGGCAGTGTTTTTGTTGAGTGATCTCATCGGTGACGTGCTGAATAACCCGGATCTGGCACCGTTGATTAAAACATTGTCGCTGGCGTTTGTGGTGATCCCCCACGGGCAACAGTTTCGCGCGTTGATGCAAAAGGAGCTGGAGTTCAACAAAATCGGCATGATCGAAACTAGCGCGGTGCTGGCGGGCTTTACTTTTACGGTGGTTAGCGCCCATTTCTGGCCGCTGGCGATGACCGCGATCCTCGGTTATCTGGTCAATAGTGCGGTGAGAACGCTGCTGTTTGGCTACTTTGGTCGCAAAATTTATCGTCCCGGTCTGCATTTCTCGCTGGCGTCGGTGGCACCGAACTTACGCTTTGGTGCCTGGCTGACGGCGGACAGCATCATCAACTATCTCAATACTAACCTTTCGACGCTGGTGCTGGCGCGTATTCTCGGCGCGGGCGTGGCGGGGGGCTACAACCTGGCCTATAACGTGGCCGTTGTACCGCCGATGAAGCTGAACCCGATCATCACCCGCGTGCTGTTTCCAGCGTTTGCCAAAATTCAGGACGATACCGAAAAGCTGCGCGTGAACTTCTACAAGCTGCTGTCGGTAGTGGGAATTATCAACTTCCCGGCGCTGCTGGGGCTGATGGTAGTGTCGAATAATTTTGTGCCGCTGGTCTTTGGCGAAAAGTGGAACAGCATTATTCCGGTGCTGCAATTGCTGTGTGTGGTGGGGCTGCTGCGTTCGGTGGGTAACCCGATTGGTTCGCTGCTGATGGCGAAAGCGCGGGTGGATATTAGCTTTAAATTCAACGTATTCAAAACTTTTCTGTTTATTCCGGCGATTGTTATCGGTGGGCAGATGGCGGGCGCGATCGGCGTCACGCTCGGCTTCCTGCTGGTGCAGATTATCAACACCATTCTGAGCTACTTCGTGATGATTAAACCGGTGCTCGGTTCCAGCTATCGCCAGTACATCCTGAGTTTGTGGCTACCGTTTTATCTCTCGCTTCCGACGCTGGTGGTCAGTTATGCGCTGGGCGTGCTGCTGAAAGGGCAACTGGCGCTGGCGACGTTGCTGGCGGTGCAAATTACCGCAGGCGTACTGGCGTTTGTGGTGATGATTGTGCTGTCGCGCCATCCGCTGGTGGTGGAAGTGAAGCGTCAGTTTTGTCGCAGCGAAAAAATGAAAATGCTTTTACGGGCGGGGTGAAGTGTTGTTTTCGGTTCCGGCAATGGTTGCCGGATGCGGCGTGAACGCCTTATCCGGCCTACGGTTCAGGAACTCGGTTTTGTAGGCCTGATAAGACGCGTTAGCGTCGCATCAGGCAAAAAGCAGTAATGAAAACAACAAATACAGCCTCACCTGGCATCAAATTTATGAGGAAAAAATGAAATTACTTATTCTTGGCAACCATACTTGTGGCAATCGCGGCGACAGTGCCATCCTGCGCGGCTTACTTGATGCCATCAACATCCTCAATCCACACGCCGAAGTGGACGTGATGAGTCGTTATCCGGTCAGTTCTTCCTGGCTGCTTAATCGCCCAGTGATGGGCGATCCGCTGTTCCTGCAAATGAAACAACACAACAGCGCAGCGGGCGTTGTCGGGCGCGTTAAAAAAGTCCTCCGTCGCCGCTACCAACATCAGGTATTGCTCTCACGCGTCACCGACACTGGCAAGTTGCGTAATATCGCCATCGCCCAGGGATTCACTGACTTCGTGCGCCTGCTGTCAGGTTACGACGCCATTATTCAGGTCGGCGGATCGTTTTTTGTCGATCTCTATGGCGTGCCGCAGTTTGAGCACGCGCTTTGCACATTTATGGCGAAAAAGCCGCTGTTTATGATTGGTCACAGTGTTGGCCCCTTCCAGAATGAGCAATTTAACCAACTGGCGAACTACGTTTTTGGTTACTGCGACGCGCTGATCCTGCGCGAATCGGTCAGCCTTGATTTGATGAAACGCAGTAATATCACTACCGTAAAAGTGGAACATGGCGTTGATACCGCGTGGCTGGTCGATCACCACACCGAAGATTTCACCGCCAGCTATGCCGTCCAACACTGGCTGGACGTTGCCGCACAACAGAAAGCGGTGGCAATTACCCTGCGCGAACTGGCACCGTTCGACAAACGTCTCGGCACCACTCAACAAGCGTATGAAAAAGCCTTTGCCGGGGTGGTCAATCGCATTCTCGACGAAGGCTATCAGGTGATTGCGCTCTCCACCTGCACGGGCATCGATAGCTATAACAAAGACGACCGTATGGTGGCGCTCAATCTGCGCCAGCACATCAGCGATCCTGCCCGTTACCACGTAGTGATGGATGAACTTAACGATCTGGAAATGGGCAAAATTCTGGGAGCCTGTGAACTCACCGTCGGTACGCGCCTGCACTCTGCCATTATCTCGATGAACTTTGCCACTCCGGCAATTGGCATCAACTACGAACATAAATCCGCCGGGATTATGCAGCAGTTGGGACTGCCAGAGATGGCAATTGATATCCGTCATTTATTAGACGGCAGCCTGCAAGCGATGGTTGCGGATACCTTAGGCCAGCTTCCGGTGCTGAACGCTCGACTTAACGAAGCCGTCAGTCGCGAACGTCAGACGGGAATGCAGATGGTGCAGTCTGTGCTTGAGCGCATCGGGGAGGCGAAATGAAGGTCGGCTTCTTCTTATTGAAATTTCCGCTGTCGTCAGAAACCTTCGTCCTCAATCAAATTACCGCGTTTATTGATATGGGCTTTGAGGTGGAGATAGTCGCGCTGCAAAAAGGCGATACAGAGAACACCCACGCGGCATGGACGAAATACAACCTTGCCGCCATAACCCGCTGGTTACAGGATGAACCTACGGGCAAAGTGGCGAAGCTGCGCCACCGCGCCAGCCAGACCTTACGCGGCATTCATCGTAAAAATACCTGGCAGGCGCTCAACCTCAAACGCTATGGTGCCGAGTCGCGGAACCTGATTTTGTCTGCCATTTGCGGCCAGGTCGCAACACCGTTTCATGCCGATGTGTTCATCGCTCATTTTGGCCCTGCGGGGGTAACCGCAGCAAAATTACGCGAACTGGGTGTCATTCGCGGCAAAATCGCTACCATTTTCCATGGTATTGATATCTCCAGTCGGGAAGTGCTCAATCATTACACTCCCGAATATCAACAACTGTTTCGCCGTGGCGACCTGATGTTGCCAATAAGCGATCTGTGGGCAGGGAGATTGCAAAAGATGGGCTGCCCGACGGAAAAAATCGCTGTATCGCGCATGGGGGTGGACATGAATCGCTTTAGCCCTCGTCCGGTTAAAATGCCAGGAACACCGCTAGAGATTATTTCCGTTGCTCGTTTAACCGAGAAAAAAGGCCTGCATGTGGCGATCGAAGCCTGCCGTCAGCTCAAAGAGCAGGGCGTGGCATTTCGCTATCGCATTCTCGGCATCGGCCCGTGGGAGCGGCGTTTACGCACGCTCATCGAACAGTATCAACTGGAAGATGTGGTGGAGATGCCAGGCTTTAAACCGAGCCACGAAGTTAAGGCGATGCTCGACGACGCGGATGTCTTTCTGCTGCCTTCAGTCACGGGCGCGGATGGCGATATGGAAGGGATACCCGTGGCATTGATGGAAGCGATGGCGGTCGGCATTCCGGTCGTTTCTACTCTGCATAGCGGCATTCCGGAACTGGTGGAGGCCGATAAATCGGGTTGGCTGGTGCCTGAGAACGATGCTCGCGCACTGGCGCAACGGCTGGCGGCGTTTAGCCAACTGGATACCGACGAACTGGCTCCGGTTGTCAAACGTGCTCGCGAAAAAGTCGAAAATGATTTTAACCAGCAGGTGATCAATCGAGAGTTAGCCAGCTTGCTGCAAGCTTTATAGAGGAGAACGCATGTCATTTAAAACAATCTCCCGACGCACCTTCCTGACGGCAAGCTCCGCGCTTGCCTGCCTCCATACCCCTTTCGCCCGTGCACTTCCCGCCCGACAAAGCGTAAATATCAACGACTACAATCCACACGACTGGATCGTCTCATTTAAACAAGCCTTTAGCGAAGGGCAAACGGTCATCGTGCCTGCCGGATTTGTTTGCGACAACATCAACACCGGCATCTTCATCCCTCCTGGCAAAACCTTACACATTCTCGGTAGCCTGCGCGGCAACGGCAGAGGGCGATTTGTCTTACAGGACGGCAGCCAGGTGACAGGGGAGGAGGGCGGCAGTATGCATAACATCACACTGGATGTGCGTGGCTCTGACTGCACCATCAAAGGGCTGGCGATGAGCGGATTTGGCCCGGTAACGCAGATTTATATCGGCGGCAAAAATAAACGGGTTATGCGCAACCTGACCATCGATAACCTGACCGTGAGCCATGCTAATTACGCCATCTTACGCCAGGGATTTCATAACCAGATTATCGGTGCCAACATCACCAATTGTAAGTTCAGCGACTTACAGGGCGACGCCATCGAATGGAACGTGGCAATCAACGACCGCGATATTTTAATTTCCGACCACGTAATAGAACGTATCAACTGTACTAATGGCAAAATCAACTGGGGCATCGGCATAGGCCTTGCGGGAAGTACCTACGATAATAACTATCCAGAAGACCAGGCGGTGAAAAACTTTGTCGTGGCGAATATTACAGGATCGGATTGTCGACAGCTGATTCATGTTGAAAATGGTAAACATTTCATTATCCGTAATATCAAAGCGCGCAATATTACGCCTGATTTCAGCAAGAAAGCCGGTATTGATAACGCCACTGTAGCGATATATGGATGTGATAACTTTGTTATTGACAATATAGAAATGGTTAATAGTGCCGGGATGTTAATCGGCTACGGCGTCATTAAAGGCAGGTATCTCTCCATACCGCAAAACTTCAGACTGAATAATATTCACCTTGATAATACTGACCTTGCCAGGAAATTGCGCGGGATACAAATTTCAGCAGGTAACGCTGTCTCCTTTGTTGCACTGACCAATATTGAGATGAAACGTGCTTCTCTGGAGCTACACAACAAACCGCAGCACCTTTTTATGCGTAATATCAATGTGATGCAAGAATCTTCGGTTGGCCCGGCATTGACCATGAACTTTGACTTGCGTAAGGATGTCCGTGGGACATTTATGGCAAAGAACGAGACGCTACTGTCACTGGTAAATGTTCATGTGGTGAATGAAAAAGGACAAAGCTCTGTCGATATCGACAGGATTAATCACCATATCGTTAATGTGGAAAAGATAAACTTCAGGCTACCGAAACGGGAACGATAGATTTGCGACCATTCCTGGAAAAATGGCACCATACTTAAGAATAACGCTACTGCAATCCTGGACAAAGCGGCGTAACATCGGAAGGAAATCAGTAATCAATTCAGGGTAATTGATGCTGGCGAAAAAAATCGAACAAGCTATAATTCAGCAACCATTTTACAGGTGGATGAAATAATGACGAATTTAAAAGCAGTTATTCCTGTAGCGGGTCTTGGGATGCATATGTTGCCTGCCACTAAGGCGATTCCTAAAGAGATGCTACCCATCGTCGATAAGCCAATGATTCAGTACATTGTTGACGAGATTGTGGCTGCAGGAATCAAAGAAATCCTCCTGGTAACTCATGCGTCTAAAAACGCGGTCGAAAACCACTTCGACACCTCTTATGAATTAGAATCTCTCCTTGAGCTGCGCGTGAAGCGACAGCTGCTGGCAGAAGTGCAGTCCATCTGCCCACCGGGTGTGACCATTATGAACGTGCGTCAGGGCGAACCATTAGGTTTAGGCCACTCCATTTTGTGTGCCCGGCCGGCTATTGGTGATAATCCATTTGTCGTCGTACTACCCGATGTGGTTATTGATGATGCCAGCGCCGATCCGTTACGTTACAACCTTGCCGCAATGATTGCGCGCTTCAATGAAACTGGTCGCAGTCAGGTATTGGCAAAACGTATGCCGGGTGACCTCTCTGAATACTCCGTCATCCAGACTAAAGAGCCGTTGGATCGCGAAGGTAAAGTCAGCCGCATCGTTGAATTTATCGAAAAACCCGATCAGCCGCAGACGCTGGACTCAGACATTATGGCCGTAGGTCGTTATGTGCTTTCTGCCGATATTTGGCCGGAACTGGAACGTACTCAGCCTGGTGCATGGGGACGAATTCAGCTGACTGATGCCATTGCTGAGCTGGCGAAAAAACAGTCCGTTGACGCAATGCTGATGACTGGTGACAGCTACGACTGTGGTAAAAAAATGGGTTATATGCAGGCGTTTGTGAAGTATGGACTACGCAACCTGAAAGAAGGGGCGAAGTTCCGTAAAGGTATTGAGAAGCTGTTAAGCGAATAACGAAAATCTGACAGGAAGTGTCGGTCAGTAAGAAATTAAAAACGGCAGTGAAGATTCATAGCATAAGTTTTGCGCATTGAATTTTCCTGCCGTTGTTTTTTATAAAGCGTATAAAAACAAGGAGTTACTTGCTTCATATTATTCAAATTTTTCCAGGATTTTCCTTGTTTCTACGGCTGTTTGGTAAGACAATTAGCGTTTGAATTTTTCGGATTTTGCGCGAGTGAGTAACGCTCGTCACATCGTAGTCATGCACGCAGTGCTCTGGTAGCTGTTAAGCCAGGGGCGGTAGCGTGCATTAATGCCTCTATTAATCAATTCTGGAGCAGTCTATTTCACAGCATGCTCTATAGCTATATGGAATAAAAAAGTGAAGATACTTGTAACTGGTGGCGCAGGGTTTATTGGCTCTGCTGTAGTTCGTCACATTATAAATAATACGCAGGACAGTGTTGTTAATGTCGATAAATTGACTTACGCCGGAAACCTGGAATCACTCGCTGAAGTTTCTGATTCTGAACGTTATGCATTTGAGCATGCAGATATCTGCGATGCCGTAGCTATGGCGCGTATTTTCGCACAGCACCAGCCAGACGCGGTGATGCACCTGGCGGCAGAGAGCCACGTTGACCGTTCAATAACTGGCCCTGCGGCATTTATTGAAACCAATATTGTGGGTACATATGTTCTTTTAGAAGCGGCGCGCAATTACTGGTCTGCTCTGAATGATGAAAAGAAAAAAAGTTTCCGCTTTCATCATATTTCTACTGATGAAGTGTATGGCGATTTACCCCATCCGGATGAAGTAAATAATAACGAAGCGTTACCGCTATTTACGGAAACGACAGCCTACGCGCCAAGTAGCCCGTATTCTGCTTCTAAAGCTTCCAGCGATCATTTGGTACGCGCATGGAAGCGGACTTATGGTTTACCGACCATTGTGACTAATTGCTCTAACAATTATGGTCCTTATCATTTCCCGGAAAAACTTATTCCATTGGTTATTCTGAATGCTCTGGAAGGTAAGGCATTACCTATTTATGGCAATGGGGATCAAATTCGCGACTGGTTGTATGTAGAGGATCATGCTCGTGCGTTATATACCGTCGTAACCGAAGGTAAAGCGGGTGAAACGTATAACATTGGTGGACACAACGAAAAGAAAAACATCGATGTAGTGCTCACAATTTGTGATTTGCTGGATGAGATTGTACCGAAAGAGAAATCTTATCGTGAGCAAATTACTTATGTTGCTGATCGTCCAGGGCATGATCGCCGTTATGCAATCGATGCCGATAAAATTAACCACGAATTGGGCTGGAAACCGCAAGAAACGTTTGAGAGCGGTATTCGCAAAACGGTGGAATGGTATCTGGCTAATACAAATTGGGTTGAGAATGTGAAAAGTGGTGCTTATCAGTCGTGGATTGAACAAAACTATGAGGGCCGCCAGTAATGAATATCCTGCTTTTCGGCAAAACAGGGCAGGTGGGTTGGGAACTGCAACGTGCTCTGGCACCGCTGGGTAATCTGATTGCTCTTGATGTTCACTCCACTGATTACTGTGGCGATTTCAGCAACCCCGAAGGTGTGGCTGAAACTGTCAAAAAAATTCGCCCTGATGTTATTGTTAATGCGGCTGCTCACACTGCAGTAGACAAAGCGGAATCAGAACCGGATTTCGCACAATTACTTAACGCGACAAGCGTCGAAGCGATTGCAAAAGCAGCTAATGAAGTCGGAGCCTGGGTTATACACTACTCCACTGATTATGTTTTCCCAGGCAACGGTGACACGCCATGGCTGGAAACGGATGCAACAGCACCGCTAAATGTCTACGGTGAAACCAAGCTAGCTGGGGAAAAAGCGTTACAAGAACATTGCGCAAAGCATCTTATTTTCCGTACCAGCTGGGTATACGCTGGTAAAGGAAATAACTTTGCCAAAACGATGTTACGTCTGGCAAAAGAACGCGAAGAGTTGGCTGTGATAAACGATCAATTTGGCGCACCAACAGGTGCTGAATTGCTGGCTGATTGCACCGCTCATGCCATTCGCGTGGCAGTAAACAAACCAGAAGTTGCTGGTTTGTACCATCTGGTTGCTGGCGGTACAACAACCTGGCACGATTATGCTGCTCTGGTATTTGAAGAAGCGCGCAAAGCAGGGATCAGCCTTGCTCTTAACAAACTCAACGCCGTGCCAACAACGGCCTATCCCACACCAGCCCGTCGTCCCCATAACTCTCGCCTCAATACAGAAAAGTTTCAGCAGAACTTTGCGCTTGTATTGCCTGACTGGCAGGTGGGCGTGAAACGTATGCTCAACGAATTATTTACGACTACGGCAATTTAACAAATTTTTGCATCTCGCTCATGATGCCAGAGCGGGATGAATTAAAAGGAATGGTGAAATGAAAACGCGTAAAGGTATTATTCTGGCTGGTGGTTCCGGCACTCGTCTTTATCCTGTGACGATGGCAGTAAGTAAACAACTTCTGCCGATTTATGATAAACCGATGATTTATTATCCGCTTTCAACACTTATGTTGGCGGGTATTCGCGATATTCTTATTATCAGTACGCCACAGGATACGCCGCGTTTCCAACAATTGTTGGGGGACGGGAGCCAGTGGGGGCTTAATCTACAATATAAAGTACAACCGAGTCCGGATGGCCTGGCGCAAGCGTTTATCATTGGTGAAGACTTTATTGGTGGTGATGATTGTGCACTCGTGCTTGGCGATAATATCTTCTATGGACACGACTTACCGAAATTAATGGAAGCTGCTGTTAACAAAGAAAGCGGTGCAACGGTATTTGCTTATCACGTTAATGATCCTGAACGTTATGGTGTCGTGGAGTTTGATAATAACGGTACGGCAATTAGTCTTGAAGAAAAACCATTAGAGCCAAAAAGCAATTATGCTGTAACCGGACTTTATTTCTATGACAATGACGTTGTAGAAATGGCGAAAAACCTTAAACCATCTGCGCGTGGTGAACTGGAAATTACCGATATTAACCGCGTTTATATGGAACAAGGACGTTTGTCTGTTGCTATGATGGGGCGTGGCTATGCGTGGCTGGATACAGGGACGCATCAAAGCCTTATTGAAGCAAGTAACTTCATTGCAACGATTGAAGAGCGTCAAGGGTTGAAAGTTTCTTGCCCGGAAGAAATTGCTTATCGTAAAGGATTTATTGATGCAGAGCAGGTGAAGATATTGGCCGAGCCGCTTGTCAAAAATCAATATGGTCAATATTTGCTGAAAATGATCAGCGAATAGCATGTGGGAACTCAATAATGGATATTAAATTAATCTCTTTAGAAAAACATGGGGATAAGCGTGGTGCATTAATTGCGCTTGAGGAGCAAAGGAATATACCTTTCGAAGTCAAAAGAATATATTACATACTCGAGACACTTAATGGTGTAAGACGCGGATTTCATGCACATAAGGTTACCCGTCAGTTGGCTATTGTGGTTAAGGGAGCTTGTAAATTTCATCTGGATAATGGTAAGGAAACAAAGCAGGTGGAACTTAATGATCCAACAATAGCCTTGCTGATAGAACCTTATATATGGCATGAAATGTATGATTTTAGCGATGATTGTGTGCTGCTTGTAATTGCTGATGATTACTATAAAGAGTCTGATTATATCCGTAATTACGATGATTTTATTAGAAGAGTAAATTCAGTTGAAAATTCATAAGTTAAGTGACGTCCAGACAACATCAATTGGTGATGGAACGACTATCTGGCAGTTTGTCGTGATACTCAAAGGTGCTGTAATTGGTAATAATTGCAACATTTGTGCAAATACCTTGATTGAAAATAATGTTGTGATTGGTAATAATGTCACAGTTAAAAGCGGTGTGTATATTTGGGATGGTGTAAAAATAGAGGATGATGTATTTATTGGTCCTTGTGTGGCATTTACAAATGATAAGTATCCACGTTCTAAAGTCTATCCTGATGAATTTTTGCAAACAATAATACACAAAGGAGCATCTATAGGCGCTAATGCAACTATCCTGCCTGGAGTTGAAATTGGTGAAAAAGCAATCATTGGTGCGGGCAGTGTCGTAACCCAAAATGTACCACCTTGCGCAATCGTAGTAGGTAATCCAGCTCGATTTATTAAATGGGTAGAGAATAATGAATAAAATTGATTTTTTAGATCTTTATGCAATTAACCAGCGACAGCACAAAGAATTAGTCTCTGCTTTTAGTCGAGTGCTAAATTCTGGTTGGTATGTTATGGGGGAAGAACTTGAGCAGTTCGAGAAAGAGTTTGCAGAATACTGTGGAGTTAAGTATTGCATCGGTGTAGCAAATGGCCTTGATGCTTTGATCTTAGTATTGCGAGCATGGAAAGAACTCGGCTATCTAGAAGATGGTGACGAGGTATTAGTACCAGCAAATACTTATATTGCTTCTATTCTTGCTATAACAGAGAACAAACTTGTTCCTATTCTAGTTGAACCAGATATAGAAACCTATAATATTAATCCTGCTTTAATTGAAAATTACATTACGGAAAAAACTAAAGCAATTTTACCGGTTCACTTATATGGTCTATTGTGCAATATGCCAGAAATTAGTGAAATCGCAAGAAAATATAATCTTTTGATTCTTGAAGATTGTGCACAAGCACATGGTGCAATACGTAATGGTCGCAAAGCAGGTGCTTGGGGGGATGCAGCCGGATTTAGTTTTTATCCAGGAAAAAACTTGGGAGCTTTGGGGGATGCGGGGGCTGTTACTACAAATAATGCAGAATTAGCTTCTACTATAAAGGCTTTGCGAAATTATGGGTCACATAAAAAATATGAAAATATTTATCAAGGATTGAATAGTCGATTGGATGAATTGCAGGCAGCCTTATTGCGAGTAAAACTCCATACATTAGCTGAAGATACTGCGATTCGGCAAAGAATCGCTGAAAAATATATTCGTGAAATAAAAAATCCTGCGATTATGTTGCCAGTGTTCGAAAGTCAAGGTGCGCACGTTTGGCATTTATTTGTAGTAAGAACCGCTAATCGCGAAAAATTCCAGTCATACTTATCAGAGAAGGGGATTCAAACCTTAATTCACTATCCATTGCCACCCCATAAGCAGCAAGCATATCAGGATATGTCCAGTCTTAACCTTCCAATTACTGAGCAAATTCATGATGAAGTAATTTCTTTGCCAATAAGCCCGGTAATGAGTGAAGATGATGTCGATTATGTAATCAAAATGGTCAATGATTACAAGTAATGAAAAAATTTCTTCAGGTAACTATATTATCCGCCATCTATACATTCATTAAAATGATTGCGGGTTTTATCATCGGTAAGGTAGTAGCAATTTATACAGGGCCTTCGGGGGTCGCAATGCTTGGTCAAGTGCAAAGCTTAATCACAATAGTTGCAGGTACTACCTCAGCTCCTGTAAGCACAGGCCTTGTTCGATATACTGCGGAAAATTGGCAAGAAGGAAAAGAAGCATGCGCGCCATGGTGGCGCGCATGCTTAAAGGTTACGGTGTTATTATTCTTGCTTATTATTCCTGTTGTTATTTTTTCATCAAAAAATATTAGCGAGCTACTTTTTAGCAATGGGCAATACTCATGGTTAATCATTTTTGCATGTTGTATATTGCCATTTTCAATTTTAAATACATTAATCGCTTCAGTTTTAAATGGTCAACAATTCTATAAACAATATATATTAGTTGGAATGTTTTCTATATTCATTTCTACTATATTTATGATTTTGTTGATTGTAGCTTATAATCTTAAAGGTGCATTGATTGCCACAGCTATAAATAGTGCTATTGCTGGTCTTGTATTGATTTTATTTTGTCTCAATAAATCTTGGTTTAGGTTTAAATATTGGTGGGGTAAAACGGATAAAGACAAAATTATAAAAATTATTCATTACACTCTTATGGCTCTGGTTTCTGTTATCTCCATGCCAGTAGCATTGATGTGTATCAGAAAAATATTGATTGCTAAAACTGGTTGGGAGGATGCGGGGCAATGGCAGGCCGTATGGAAGATATCCGAGGTCTATCTCGGTGTTGTGACAATTGCTTTGTCAACATATTTTTTACCAAGATTGACAATTATAAAAACAAGTTTCCTTATAAAAAAAGAAGTAAATAGTGCTATATTATATGTAATATTTATTACTTCATTCATGGCACTGAGTATCTATTTATTCCGCGATTTGGTAATAACAATTTTGTTTACTGATGAGTTTCGCTCTGCGCGTGAATTATTTTTATTACAACTTGTAGGGGATGTAATAAAAATTGCTGGGTTTCTTTACGCATACCCTCTTCAAAGCCAGGGGCATACTAAACTATTCATCAGCACAGAAGTGCTTTTTTCCATTCTCTTTATTATTACTACCTATATTTTTGTTGTAAATTATGGAGTACATGGTGCTAACATAAGTTATGTCATTACATATAGCTTATATTTTTTGTTTGCATTTGTTTTTACTAATTTTATTAATGTCAGAAGAAATAATTAAAAACAGAGGTTGAATTTTGAAAATAATTATACCTGTCTTAGGTTTTGGCAGGGCTGGTGGTGAAAGAGTCCTTTCTAAGCTGGCAACTGAATTGATGAGTTATGGACATGATGTAAGTTTTGTTGCTCCAGATAATAAAACTAAACCATATTATGCTACCACAGCAAAAATCGTCACAAGTAAGAGTAGTCAAAACCGCGTAAAAATATTTAGAATTATTAAAGTGTACTATAATCTTTGGCGTAAATGTATAGAATTAAAACCTGATGCGGTAATTGCTAGTTTTTATTTGACTGCCTATCTTGTTGCATTATTACCAATCAAACGTCACAAGAAATTTTATTATATTCAGGCGTATGAGGCTAATTTTTTTGATAATAAAATATGGAAGTTAATAGCGAGTCTAACATATTGTTTACCACTTAATAAAATATTAAATAGCCCTAATTTGCTTCCTCGTAAATATGATGATTTTATAGGAATAGTTCCCGCAGGAGTAGATTTAAATATTTTCTATCCAAGACCAAAAAATAAGTTATTAAATGGTTGCGCATCAATTGGGATTATTGGTAGAAAAGAAAAGCACAAAGGAACTAGCGAAGTTATTTCAGTATTGTGTGCACTGGAAAATAAAATTGGAATTATAATTAATATTGCAATATATTTAGGGGAAATTGATAAGGAGCGTTTAGTTTCTGCAGGGTTCCAGGTTAATTTTATTCCGATTACATCTGATTCAGAATTAGCATCCTTTTATCGAAGCAATGACATCATGATTGCTGTTGGGTTAATTGAAGATGGCGCTTTCCATTATCCTTGCGCTGAAGCAATGGCTTGTGGCTGTCTTGTTATTTCAAATTATGCACCACTTACTGAAACTAACAGTGTACTTAAATTAGACAAGTTTGATGCTTGCAAACTTGGTGAGGCAATTAATCTTTGTCTCAGTCTCGACCAGGAAGAAAAAAGCAAAGAAATCCAATCGAATATTTCCGTATTGAATAAATATGGCTGGGAAATTGTTGGCGAAAAGTTCAATAATTTATTGTCAAATGCAAATAAATAAATACTATACGTTGATGGGAAAAATATGAATATTCTTAAAACTGATATTCCAGATCTGATCGTTCTAGAACCAAAAGTGTTTAGTGATGAACGCGGATTTTTTATGGAGAGTTATAATCAGGTTGAATTTGAGAAGGCAATAGGCAGGCACATAAATTTTGTTCAGGATAATCATTCAAAATCTAGCAAAGGCGTCCTACGGGGGTTGCATTACCAATTAGCGCCGTATGCACAGGCTAAATTAGTTCGATGTGTTGTAGGTCAGGTATTTGATGTTGCTGTTGATCTTAGAAAAAATTCACCAACGTTCAAAAAATGGTTTGGGATAACCCTTTCCGCAGAAAATAAACGACAATTATGGATTCCTGAAGGATTTGCTCATGGTTTCTTGGTGACCAGTGATGAAGCAGAGTTTATTTATAAAACGACTAACTACTATGCTCCTGGTCATCAGCAAGCAATTATTTATAACGATCCTGTTTTAAATATCGATTGGCCTTCCTGCAGTAGTACCTTGGCATTATCGCAGAAAGATCAAGAAGCAAAATTATTTTCAGAATTATTGGACAGTGAACTGTTCTAATAAAGTGTGCCACCTTATCCTTCTGAAGGAAAGGTGGTCACTTATATTCTTGAGTATGTTTGTATAATGATAAAAAATAGTCCGAAGTATAAACACGATAAAAACTTAATAAGTATTATCTACTTATTTTTTGTACTTACACTTATTATAGGATTTATTGTCGCAAATACGCAGTTTCTGGGAAAAAGTAGAGACTATAATAATTATATACAGATCTTTTCTGGTGAAGAAGGGGGGGGGGTTCTTGAGTTATTTTATCGTGGATTGATGTTAATAACTAACAGTTATGAAGCTATCATTTTTATAATTTTAACATGTTCTTTTTTTATTAAGGCAAGGTTTCTTGCTAACTATCCGCGAAATTTTTCAGGGTTGACTTTATTCTTTATTTATTATGTTTGTGTTGCACTTTGGGTTTTAGATTATACTCAGTTCAGAAATGGTCTATGCATTTCTATTTTAATGTTTTCTGTATATTATTTGTTTATAAATAAACCGATTTATTTTTATTTTTCGGTATTCTGTGCCATTGCAACTCATTGGTCTGCTCTACCTTTTTTGTTTTTATACCCTTTTGTCTATTCGTCAAAAATAAGATGCTTTGGTTATTTTTGTTTCAGTATTCTTGTTTTACTTGCAATATCAGGAGAAGGAAAAGAGTTTATATATTTAATAAGAAATTTTGGTGTGGGACAAAAAATAGGCAATGAAGCTGGTGTCAATTTAATAAATTCATTATCCCTTACCGCTATTACTTGGTTTATTATTAGTTACATATCAATTATCAGAAATGAAAGGCCGTTTTTAAGGTTTTTCTTTTGTTATGGTATTATGCAATACGTGACTTTTAGTCTTTTCTCTCTTCCTGTTATGGCTTTTCGTATTTTGGAAATGTATTTTTTCCTTATGCTAACTATTGGGGTATTTATTAAGCAAAAAACGAATTATTATTTTATTTTTTTCAAACTGTTAATTTTATTGTATCTAACATACTATTATCATATGGTTTTTGGAGTGCTTAATGTGTCAGGCTAAGGTGTTAGCTATAATTGTTACTTACAACCCGGAAATTATTCGTTTGACGGAATGTATTAATTCTTTAGCTCCACAAGTTGAGAGAATAATTCTTGTAGATAATGGCTCAAATAATAGTGAGTTGATAAAAAACATTGTTGTTAATAACCTTGAAATTATTTTACTTTCTGAAAATAAAGGCATTGCATTTGCTCAAAACCACGGTGTCAAGAAGGGCGTGGAAGCAAAAGAGTTTGACTATTTATTTTTCTCAGATCAGGATACTTGTTTTCCTACCGATGTTATTGAAAATCTTAAGAGTACGTTTACGAAAAATAAAAAACAAGGTAAAAATGTTGCTTGTGCTTCCCCTTTTTTTAAAGACCATCGTTCAAAATATATGCACCCATCAGTCAGTCTAAATGTTTTTACAAGTACAAAAGTTGTATGTAGTGAAGTTGACGATGATCTTTATCCCTCACATGTTATTGCCTCTGGGATGTTAATATCACGTGAAGCATGGAGTGTAGTAGGGCCATTTTGTGAAAAACTCTTTATAGACTGGGTTGACACAGAATGGTGTTGGCGTGCGTTAGCTAAAAATATGATTATTGTCCAGACTCCATCAGTTATTATTTCTCATGAACTTGGATATGGGCAGAAAACTTTTGCTGGTCGATCTGTAACGATACATAATTCTTTCAGAAATTTTTATAAAATACGCAATGCAATATACTTAATGATGCATTCAAATTATAGTTTTAAGTATCGTTATCATGCCTTTTTTCACGCAGCAAAGAATGTTGTATTCGAAATTTTATATTCAAAAGAGAAGTTAAATTCATTGAAGATTTGTGTTAAAGCTGTGCATGATGGTATGTTCAATAATTTTTAATAATAAAATGGTTAGGCTCAAGGTGTTTAAATGGAAGCAAATAAAATGAAGACGGTCGCTGTAGTTGGCACAGTGGGTGTTCCTGCTTGTTATGGTGGATTTGAATCACTGGTTCAGAACCTAGTCGATTATCAATCTGATGATATACAATATCAGATATTTTGCTCTTCAAAAAAATATGAAAAAAAAATGAAAAATTATAAAAAGGCAAAATTAATCTATCTGCCTATAAATGCCAATGGTGCCGCTAGCATAATTTATGATATAATGTGCTTAATTTTTTGTTTATTCAAAAAACCAGACGTTACTTTAATATTAGGAGTGTCTGGTTGTTTATTTCTACCAATTTATAAACTATTTTCAAAATCTAAGATTATTGTTAATATCGATGGGCTTGAATGGCGTAGAAATAAATGGGGAGTGTTTGCTAAGAAATTCCTTAAAAAATCTGAAGCGATTTCTATTAAATTAGCTGATGTTATAATTTCAGATAATCAAGCAATAGCTGATTATGTAGAAAATAGGTACAAGAAAAAAAGTGCAGTTATAGCTTATGGAGGAGATCATGCAACTAACTTTAGTATACTAAAAGATGATCTTCAAAAAAAAGATGATTATTATTTGGGGCTTTGCAGGATAGAGCCTGAAAATAATATAGAAATGATTCTGAATGCCTTCGTTAATACAGATAAAAAAATTAAATTTATGGGTAATTGGGGAAACAGTGAGTATGGACGCCAGCTAAAAACTTATTATTCCAATTATCAAAACATCACATTACTTGAGCCTAACTATAATATTAAAGAGCTTTATAAATTAAGAAAAAATTGTCTTGCATACATTCATGGACATTCTGCGGGTGGAACAAACCCTTCTTTAGTTGAAGCAATGCATTTTAATATTCCTATTTTTGCCTTTGATTGCAATTTTAATCGTTACACAACTAATGATTTAGCACATTATTTTAGTAATTCTGAACAGCTTAGTTCATTAGTAGAAAGTTTGTCTTTTGGAAATCTTAAATGTCGAGTATTTGATATTAAAAAATATGCTGAAGATATGTATAACTGGAGAAATATAGCAGCCATGTATGAATCTACTTATTAAAAGTAATGTAATTAGGTTTACATTGTTATTTTCTAAGCTGCAATATCTTAAGTGTTATCTCAAATACACTTCCTTTAGAACTAATGATTAGCACTGTGAGGCTATAGCGTGACCAGGGAAAGGTCATGGTATGCTAGGGAAAGATCACGTAACGCTGCTTTTTTGTACTAAATAATTCGCATTTTATGTTCAATAATTGAGATATTCTTTATTACCTAAAGCTGTTTTTCATAGCTTATATATGATCATATACTCCTTTCATAAATAAGGAGAACAAAATGGAACCTAAAACATTGATGTAACATATTTCTATTATCCCCGATTACAGACAATCTTGGAAAGTAGAACATAAATTGTCAGATATTCTACTGTTGACTGTTTGTGCCGTCATTTCTGGTGCAGAAGGCGGGAAGATATAGAGGATTTTGGTAAAACACATCTCGATTTTTTGAAGCAATATGGTAATTTTGAAAGTGGTATTCCTGTTCACGATACCATTGCCAGAGTTGTATCCTGTATCAGTCCTGCAAAATTTCACGAGTGCTTTATTAACTGGATGCGTGACTGCCATTCCTCAAATGATAAAGACGTCATTGCAATAGATGGAAAAACGCTCCGGCACTCTTATGATAAGAGTCTCCGCAAGGGAGCGATTCATGCCATTAGTGCGTTCTCAACAATGCACAGTCTCGTCATCGGACAGATCAAGACGGATGAGAAATCTAATGAGATCACAGCTATCCCTGAACTTATTAACATGTTGGATATTAAAGGAAAAGTTATCACAACTGATGCGATGGGATGCCAGAAAGATATTGCAGAGAAGATACAAATACAGGGAGGTGATTATTTATTCGCTGTAAAAGGAAATCAGGGGCGGTTTAATAAATCCTTTGAGGAAAAATTCCAGCTGAAAGAATTAAATAATCCAGAGCATGACAGTTACGCAATTAGTGAAAAGAGTCAAGGCAGAGAGGAAATCCGCCTGTATATTGTTTGCGATGTCCCTGATGAACTTATTGATTTCACGTTTGAATGGAAAGGACTGAAAAAATGACGCGTGTAGTCTCCTTTCGGTCAATAATAGCAGAGAAAAAGAATGAGCCAGAAATGACGGTCAGATATTATATCAGTTCTGCTGATTTAACAGCAGAGAAGTTTGCGACAGCGATTCAAAATCACTGGCACGTAGAGAATAAGCTGCACTGGCGTCTGGACGTGGTAATGAATGAAGACGACTGCAAAATAAGAAGGGGAAATGCAGCTGAATTATTTTCGGGGATAAGGCATATCGCCATTAATATTTTGACGAAAGATAAAGTATTCAAGGCAGGGTTAAGATGTAAGATGGGAAAAACAGCTATGGACAGAGACTACCTCGCGTCAGTCTTTGCGGGGAGCCGGCTTTCGTAATCTTGCGCTGGTGATACAATGCTGAATAAATAACATTAAAAATTTCAAATAATATGGTTTAACCCAACATGAACTTTATGAATATTATTAGAATAATTTTACCTTTCTGTATTTTTTTGAGTGTTTTACTTTACTCTGGAAGGGCGGATTGTGCTTTTTTATTTACTATTGAATACACATTTACAAGTGTGGCAATCTTTCTGATAAAGAGAAAGTTTGTAAGTAATATTTTATGGAGAATTTATCTTTGCATTTTAGGTGTGCAGGCAGCGTCGCTATTTAGTTCAGGACAATATTTGATGCCTCTTGCCTTGTCGAATGCTGCAGAAATTGAATCCCTGGGTATTGGTGAGGTAATTAAAGTTTTTTTTGTTTTTATTTTATTTGTTATAGTTTCATTCATTACAATGCCTTCAGGTGCTCTAATCGAGCGTATTAAATATTATAAATTTAACCTTCTCTGTATAGTATTATTGCTTGTGTGTTCTTTCATAAGTGCGGGACCAGTATATGCTTTTTATGAAACGGCAAAATTGTTCTATTTACAGCAAACCTTTAAGCCTAGTAAGAAGATCGGAGATGCAGGGAAATCTTTTTTAAAAACAAGTGTTTTTATTAACCCTATAGAAAATAACTACAGTTTCAAAGGTCGTAACGTTATTGTAGTATTTACTGAGGGATTTTCATCTGAAATTGTGGGCAACGCCAAACCAGGAGCATTTTCAGTTACACCTAATTTAAATAAGTTATCTACTGAAGCACTAAGTTTTAAAAATTATTATAACCATACAGCTGCAACATTTCGAGGATTGAGAGGTCAGTTAACTTCTGGTTATCAATTTCGAGATGGTTTAACTGATGCTGGTACAGGTATTGCACAATTATCTAACGCAGAAATTAATAACATTTACCTTCATCGTCAAACCTCTTTATCGGATATATTAAAAGAGTATGGCTATAAAAGTTATTTTATAGCTTCCACCGAAAAAAATAGCCCACTGAATACAATGTTGAAGACACTTAATTTTGATAAAGTTCTTGGTATGGGTGATTTTATTGGTTATCAACGAGACAGAATGACGGATAAGCAAACATTTAATGCACTGCAATATTTTTTACGTTCTCAGGAAAATAAAAAAGAACATTTCTTTATTGGTGTCTATCCATCTGGTACTCATCATGGTCAAGATAGTCCAAATGAAAAATATTTTGATGGTAAGAACCCGCTCTACAATAAATTCTATAACTATGATTTTCAGTTAGGGAAATTTGTTGACTTCTTTCGGCGTAGTTCATTTTATAATAATACATTATTAATAATAACGTCAGATCATTCAACATTTCCTTCGACAGAATATAAAAAAGCATTTAATAGCGATTCTCGTTACTTTGTAGGCGAAATACCATTTCTGGTTATTGGAGGAGATATCACTCCTGAAATTTTGGATGCAGACGGTAAAAATTCATTAAGCTTTGCGCCAACAATATTGCACATGTTAGGGATTCAGTATTCAATGAACTATTTTTTGGGATGTTCTCTTTTTGATAAGGAATGCACATCGCCATTTTCACATCTTTCTGCTATTGGTAGTGACTATTTCATTACAAGCAAAGAAAATCATGTTGAACTAATACCAAATAATAGTGATAGTGAATTAATAAAACTTGCTGAACGTTTTTATAATATCAGTGGATAAGTAGATGATTGGGTAAGAAGTAATCGATCTCCTAATTATGAAAAATATGACTGTAAAATAAGATATAAATTAAGCTATTCTTTATCTTAAATAAGCCGCAACCCCGCGGTGACCACCCCTGACAGGAGTAAACAATGTCAAAGCAACAGATTGGCGTCGTCGGTATGGCAGTGATGGGGCGCAACCTTGCGCTCAACATCGAAAGCCGTGGTTATACCGTCTCTATTTTCAACCGTTCCCGTGAGAAGACGGAAGAAGTGATTGCTGAAAATCCAGGCAAAAAACTGGTTCCTTACTATACGGTGAAAGAGTTTGTTGAATCTCTTGAAACGCCTCGTCGCATCCTGTTAATGGTGAAAGCAGGTGCAGGCACGGATGCTGCTATTGATTCCCTGAAACCATACCTCGATAAAGGCGACATCATCATTGATGGTGGTAATACTTTCTTCCAGGACACCATTCGTCGCAACCGTGAGCTTTCCGCAGAAGGTTTTAATTTCATCGGTACTGGTGTTTCCGGCGGAGAAGAGGGCGCGCTGAAAGGGCCTTCCATCATGCCTGGTGGTCAGAAAGAAGCCTATGAACTGGTTGCGCCAATCCTCACCAAAATTGCTGCCGTAGCTGAAGATGGCGAACCGTGTGTTACCTATATTGGTGCCGATGGTGCAGGTCACTACGTAAAAATGGTTCACAACGGTATTGAATACGGCGATATGCAGCTGATTGCGGAAGCCTATTCTTTGCTGAAAGGTGGCCTGAACCTTTCCAACGAAGAACTGGCTCAGACTTTCACCGAGTGGAATAACGGTGAGCTGAGCAGCTACCTGATCGACATCACTAAAGATATCTTCACTAAAAAAGATGAAGACGGTAACTACCTGGTCGATGTGATTCTGGATGAGGCAGCTAACAAAGGTACTGGTAAGTGGACCAGCCAGAGCGCACTGGATCTCGGTGAGCCTCTGTCACTGATCACTGAATCAGTGTTTGCACGTTACATCTCTTCTCTCAAAGAGCAGCGTGTTGCGGCGTCTAAAGTACTGTCCGGTCCGCAAGCACAACCTGCAGGCGACAAAGCTGAATTCATTGAGAAAGTTCGTCGTGCGCTTTATCTGGGTAAGATTGTTTCTTACGCTCAGGGCTTCTCACAGCTACGTGCCGCGTCTGAAGAGTACAACTGGGATCTGAACTATGGTGAAATCGCGAAGATCTTCCGTGCTGGCTGTATCATCCGCGCTCAGTTCCTGCAGAAAATCACTGATGCTTACGCTGAAAATCCGAAGATCGCTAACTTGCTGTTAGCGCCGTACTTCAAGAAAATCGCCGACGATTACCAGCAAGCTCTGCGTGATGTAGTAGCCTATGCGGTACAGAACGGTATCCCGGTTCCGACCTTCGCCGCTGCGGTTGCCTATTACGACAGCTACCGTGCTGCGGTACTGCCTGCGAATCTGATCCAGGCACAGCGTGACTATTTCGGTGCGCATACTTATAAACGCATTGATAAAGAAGGTGTATTCCACACCGAATGGTTGGATTAATCTGATTTAATCAGTAATAAACTAAGGCCCGGCATTTATCGCTGGGCTTTTTTTTGCCATAAATCTTATAGACTAAATTTCATTGCTTAATATTAACTTAATAAATATTAGCTATTCTTATAAAGAAAATCTGAATTGTTTTTCGTTGCGTTGACCAGTCATCATCGTAGCGTTAAAACTTTTAACTCTTATCAGGATGCTAAAAACATCATGATTCATAGTTAAGTTAATTCTGAGAGCATGAAATGAAAATCACCATTTCCGGTACTGGTTATGTAGGCCTTTCAAATGGGCTTTTAATCGCACAAAATCATGAGGTTGTAGCATTAGATATTTTACCAGCACGCGTCGAAATGCTGAATGATAGGATATCTCCTATTGTTGACAAGGAGATTCAGCAGTATTTGCAATCAGATAAAATATGCTTTAATGCCACTTTAGATAAAAATGAAGCCTACCGGAATACAGATTATGTGATTATCGCAACTCCGACTGACTATGATCCTAAAACTAATTATTTCAATACATCCAGCGTAGAATCAGTAATTAAAGATGTAACAGAGATAAATCCCCAGGCGGTAATGGTTATCAAATCCACGGTTCCGGTAGGTTTTACCGCCGCTATGCATAAGAAATACCACACCGAAAATATTATTTTCTCCCCCGAATTCCTTCGCGAAGGTAAAGCCCTTTACGATAATCTTCATCCTTCTCGTATCGTGATCGGCGAACGTTCTGAACGTGCAGAGCGTTTTGCCGCGTTATTACAAGAAGGGGCAATCAAACAAAATATTCCGACCCTGTTTACTGATTCAACAGAAGCTGAAGCAATTAAACTTTTTGCTAATACCTATCTCGCGATGCGTGTGGCGTACTTTAACGAACTGGATAGTTATGCAGAAAGTTTAGGATTGAACACCCGTCAAATTATTGAAGGCGTTTGTCTTGATCCGCGCATCGGCAACCACTACAACAATCCATCATTTGGTTACGGTGGCTACTGTCTACCGAAAGATACTAAGCAGCTGTTGGCAAACTATCAGTCTGTTCCCAATAATATTATCTCCGCCATCGTTGAGGCTAATCGTACCCGGAAAGACTTCATCGCTGATGCTATCTTGTCGCGCAAACCTAAAGTAGTTGGAATATATCGTCTGATTATGAAGAGTGGTTCGGATAACTTCCGCGCTTCGTCCATTCAGGGGATTATGAAGCGGATCAAAGCTAAGGGTGTTGAAGTTATCATTTATGAACCAGTGATGAAGGAAGAATCGTTCTTCAACTCGCGACTGGAACGTGACCTCACAACGTTTAAGCAACAGGCTGATGTCATCATTTCTAATCGTATGTCTGAAGAGCTTAAGGATGTAGCAAATAAGGTCTATACCCGTGATCTTTTCGGTAGTGACTAACCTATTGTTATCATGATGGTTTTCTGTACGCACGTCATTTAATGTTTGTGGATTAATTCGGTATTTTTATTGTTACTCCTATAGCATTCATACAGATTATCGCTAAACTATGGCGACCTGAAATTTTCCGTCTGTTAGGGTAATGATGAGAGTTGAAAATAATAATATTCCTGGGCATAACCATGACCCGGAACAGATTGATTTAATTGATTTACTGATGCAGTTGTGGCGTGGGAAGGTGACAATCTTCATCACTGTTATTGTGGCAATCGCTCTGGCTATCGGATATCTGGCGGTCGCGAAAGAGAAATGGACGTCGACAGCCATTGTTACTCAGCCAGATGTGGGGCAAATTGCTGGCTATAACAATGCCATGAATGTTATCTATGGTCCGGCTGCACCGAAAGTGTCGGATTTACAGGAGGCGTTAATTGGTCGCTTCAGTTCTGCCTTCTCTGCATTAGCTGAAACGCTGGATAATCAGGAAGAACCAGAAAAACTGATCATTGAGCCTTCTGTTAAAAACCAGCCGTTGCCGTTAGCTGTTTCTTATGTCGGGCAAACTGCGGCGGACGCACAGAAGAAGCTGGCTGAATATATTCAACAGGTTGATGACCAGGTGAATGAAGAGCTGGAAAAGGACCTGAAAGATAATATTGCCTTGGGTATGAAAACCCTGAAAGACTCATTGAAAACGCAGGAAGTGGTGGCGCAGGAGCAAAAAGATCTGCGTATCCGCCAGATTCAGGAAGCGTTGCAATATGCGAATCAGGCACAGTTGGCAAAGCCACAGATTCAACAGACCGAAGACGTAACGCAGGATACGTTGTTCCTTCTGGGGAGTGATGCACTGGAGTCGATGATAAAGCATGAAGCGACCCGTCCGCTGGTTTTCTCTCCTGGCTACTACCAGACTCGTCAAAACCTTTTGGATATCGAAAGCCTGAAGGTTGATGATCTTAATATAAATGCCTACCGTTACGTTATGAAACCCACACTGCCAATTCGTCGCGATAGCCCGAAAAAGGCCATCACCTTGATTCTGGCTGTGCTGCTGGGTGGTATGGTTGGCGCGGGGATTGTGCTTGGGCGTAATGCGCTGCGCAATTACAACGCGAAATAATCTTTTTAGCTTTAAAGAATACGGGCAGGGTGGTGACACCGTGCCCGTTTTTTGTTGCCGATGTGACAACAACATCACATCCAGTTAGCCTGCAACTCACTGATGTCGTTTGCGCAGGTTCTCAATCACCGTCGTTAAATCCAGATCCTGATCCTGCAACAGCACCAGCAGGTGATACATCAAATCAGATGCTTCGTTGGTCAGTTCAAAGCGGTCATGTACCGTCGCGGCCAGCGCAGTTTCCACACCTTCTTCACCCACTTTCTGTGCGATACGCTTGGTGCCACTGGCATACAGTTTGGCAGTGTAGGAGGTTTCCGGATCGGCAGATTTGCGCTCGGCGAGCAGTTGTTCCAGTTGATACAGGAACAGCCACTGGTGAGCGGTGTCGCCGAAGCAGCTGTTGGTGCCTTTGTGGCAGGTTGGGCCGATGGGATTCGCCAGCACCAGTAGTGTGTCGTTGTCGCAGTCCGGCGCAATGCTCACTACGTTGAGGAAATTGCCTGACGTTTCGCCTTTGGTCCACAGTCGCTGTTTAGTGCGTGAGAAGAACGTGACTTTGCCGCTCTCTATGGTTTTATCCAGGGCTTCCGGGTTCATGTAGCCCAGCATTAACACTTCGCCGGATACCGCGTGTTGCACAATCACCGGCATCAGTCCGTCGGTTTTTTCCCAGTCCAGTTCGCGACGTTGTTGTTCTGTTAACATATCCTGATCTCCACGCCCTGTGTTGCCAGGTACGCTTTTAATTCACCAATATTGATTATTTGTTTGTGGAATACGGAAGCAGCCAGCGCGCCGTCAACGTCGGCATCGCGGAAGGCTTCGAGGAAGTGTTCCATAGTGCCCGCGCCACCGGAGGCAATCAGCGGGACGTGGCAAACTTCACGCACTTTTTTCAGCTGCTCGAGATCGTAACCGTTACGCACGCCATCCTGATTCATCATATTAAGAACGATTTCTCCGGCACCGCGTTTTTGCACTTCCTGTACCCAGTCGAGCGTTTCCCACTGGGTAACGCGGGTGCGGCTTTCATCGCCGGTATATTGATTCACATGATATTTACCGGTTTCGGCGTCGTACCAGGTGTCAATGCCTACCACAATACACTGCACGCCAAAGCGATCGGCCAGACGAGTAATTAATGTCGGGTCCGCCAGCGCAGGGGTGTTGATGGAGATTTTATCCGCGCCAAAGGAAAGAATTTTCGCAGCGTCATCCAGAGACTTAATCCCGCCAGCAACGCAGAAGGGAATATCGATCACTTCCGCCACGCGAGATACCCAGCTTTTATCTACCACCCGTCCATCGCTGGAGGCGGTAATATCGTAGAACACCAGTTCGTCAGCGCCTTCTTCGGCGTAGCGTTTTGCCAGCGGTACAATATCGCCAATGATTTCATGGTTGCGAAACTGTACGCCTTTCACCACCTGACCATCACGAACGTCGAGACACGGAATTATGCGTTTTGCCAGCATGCGATGGCCTCCTTCACGGTGAATTTACCTTCCAGCAATGCACGACCAACTATTACGCCGCGCACGCCAGTACCACGCAGGGCAGCGACATCATCAATGCCGCCAATGCCGCCGGAGGACTGAAATGCCACCTGCGGATATCTGGCGCACACTTCTTCATATAAAGAGACGTTAGAACCTGTCAGCGTGCCGTCGCGCGAGATATCGGTACACAGTACATGTTTCAGGCCGACGGGCAGATAGGTTTCCACCAGTTGTTCCAGTGAAACGCCCGAGTTTTCTTGCCAGCCGCTCACTGCCACCTGTTTGTTGCCTTGCTCGTCAATGCGTACATCCAGCGCCAGCACCAGCGCATCGGCACCGAAGCGTTCAAACCATCCTTTCACCACGTCAGGTGATTTTACCGCAGTGGAGCCGACGACCACGCGGGCAACGCCTGCGTCCAGTAATGCTGCCACGTCTTCTTCGCTACGCACGCCGCCGCCAACCTGCACCGGAACGTTAACGCCCGCGACCAGCGTTTTAATCAGGGGGATTTGGCGTTTAGCCGGATCTTTTGCCCCGGTCAGATCCACCAGATGCAGCACTTCGGCACCCTGCGCGGCGTAATCCTGTAAGCGTGGCAGCGGGTCGTTACCGTAATCACGCTGCTTGCCGTAATCGCCCTGATGGAGACGCACCACGGTGCCGTCGATTAAATCTAATGCCGGAATAATCATTACATCTCCAGGAAGTTTTTCAGCAACTTAGCGCCAGCGGCACCAGAACGCTCCGGGTGGAACTGCACGCCGTAGAAGTTATCTTTTTGCACCGCAGCGGTGAACGGTTCGCCGTAATTACACTGGGCGATGGTCCACGGATTGACCGGCATCGCGTAGCTGTGAACAAAGTAAAAGTAAGCGCCGTCTTCAATTCCCTGAAAAAGACGGTTGCCTGCCTGCGGGTAAACGCGATTCCAGCCCATATGCGGCAGCGGCAGACCAAAGTCGGTCATTTTCGGCACATCCTCGTCGATGATGCCCAGCAAATCGACGCCGTTGCTCTCTTCGCTACGTCGTCCCAGCAGTTGCATCCCTAAGCAGATGCCCAGCACCGGTTGAGTACAGGCTTTGATGAGATCAAACAGCTCGCGCTCACGCACCTGATCCATCGCCGCTTGTGCTGTGCCGACGCCGGGTAAAAACAGTTTATCGGCCAGCAACACTACGTCCGGATCACGGCTGACTTTCGGTTCATAGCCGTGACGCGCAATGGCAGACTTCACCGAGTTCAGGTTGGCGCAGCCAGTATCAAGGATCACCACGTTCATTACAGCACTCCTTTCGACGAGGGCAGGGTGTCGCCTTCCACGCGGATGGCCTGGCGCAGGGTGCGACCAAAGGCTTTGAACAAGCTCTCTACACGGTGATGATCGTTTTTACCTTTGGTTTTCAGGTGCAGGGTCACGCCCATGGTGTAAGAGAGCGAACGGAAGAAGTGCTCGATCATTTCAGTGCTGAGATCGCCCACGCGCTGGTAGGTAAATTCGGCTTTATATTCCAGGTGTGGGCGACCAGAGATATCCAGCGCGCAGCGGGCAAGGCATTCGTCCATCGGCAGCACAAAACCGAAGCGGCAAATACCGCGTTTGTCGCCGAGGGCGATTTTTAACGCTTCGCCCAGCGCCAGGCCGGTATCTTCGACGGTGTGGTGATCGTCAATATAGAGGTCGCCTTTGACGTTGATTTCCATACGGAAACCGCCGTGGGTGGCGATCTGATCCAGCATGTGATCAAAGAAGCCAACGCCGGTGTTAATTTTGCTGCCGCCTTCGCGATCCAGCCACACCTGAACGTCAATCTGCGTCTCTTTGGTGTTGCGTACCACGTGAGCGTAACGATCACGTTTGGTGAGTTGCTCGCCAATCATCGGCCAGTTCAGGGTTTCGCGGTTGTAGCGTAAACCATTAATGCCCATGTTTTCTGCGAGTTGAATATCGGTCGCGCGATCGCCAATCACATAACTGTTGGCACGATCCATTGCTTGTTCAGCCAGGTAACGCTCCACCAGTTTTACTTTCGGTTTACGGCAGTCGCACTCATCTGCGGGCAGGTGTGGACAAATCAGCACTTCATCAAACTGAACGCCTTGTGAGGTGAAGATCTGCATCATCAGGTTGTGCGGGCCATCGAAATCCGCCTGCGGGAAACTTTGCGTCCCCAGACCATCCTGGTTGGTGATCATCACCAGTTTATAGCCCGCTTTTTGCAGCTTCAGCAGTTCCGGGATCACGCCTGGTTCAAAGGCGAGTTTGTCAAAACGGTCCACCTGAAAATCACTCGGCGGCTCGCTAATCAGGGTTCCATCGCGATCGATAAAAAGATACTTCTGGCTCATCAAACTTGCTCCGCACGTAAGGCGTCAATGACGCGCTGGCTTTCTTCACGGGTTCCGACGGTAATTCGCAGGCAGCCGCTTAAAGAGGGTTGTTTATTCTGATCACGTAAGATAATGCCCTGATCCCACAAAGATTTAAACACCGCGCTGGAGGCTTTAAAGCGCGCCAGAATGTAGTTGGTTTCGGAGTCGAAAACCTGCTCCACGCAGGGGATTTCTTTCAGTGCGGCAATCAGGTATTCGCGTTCTGCAATAATTTGCGCCACCCGCTCACGCATGGCGATGATTCCCTTCTGGCTTAACGCCTGTGCGGCAATGTCGGCAACCGGCGTCGAGAGCGGGTAGGGGGCGATCACTTTCATTAACAGGTTGATGACTTCTTCGTTTGCCAGCGTAAACCCGCACCGAAGACCCGCCAGAGCGAAGGCTTTCGAAAGGGTGCGCAAAATAGCCAGGTGCGGATATTCCGCCAACCAGCCAGCCAACGATGCCTGTGGGCAAAATTCAATATAAGCTTCATCGGCGACCACAATGGCTTTACCGCGCGTTAACCCCAGCAACGTGCGAAAATCCTGCGGGTTGATCAGTTGCCCGGTTGGGTTGTTGGGGCTGCAAACGTAGACCACTTTCACGCCGTCCAGCTTGTCGGAAATCCCCTGCAAGTCCAGTTGCCAGTTTTCCAGCGTAGGTACGGTACGGCACTCGACGCCAATGGTTTCGGCGCTGACGCTGTACATGCCGTAAGTTGGCGGGCAATAGAGAATGGCGTCTTTCCCTGGTTCACAAAAAGCGCGAATCAGCAGTTCAATACCTTCGTCCGCGCCACGGCTGACCAGCACCTGCTCCGGTTTCACGCCTGCATACTGCGCATAATTTTCAATGACCGCTTTCGGCTGACATTCCGGGTAGCGGTTGAGCGTTTGCTGTGTTAGCTGAAACTCGACGGCTGTGGGATATTCGTTGGCGTTCAGCCAGACATCGCCGTTACCACCCAGACGACGTGCCGACTGATACGGCGTCAGGTTGCGAACGTTTTCACGCGCTAAATCGGTAATAGTCACGGTGCTCATGCTTGCTCCTTAAGGGCGTTAACACGCAAAGTAACGGCATTTTTGTGGGCGGTCAGGCGCTCGGCGGCGGCCAGCGTTTCAATGGTCGAAGCTAGCGCGGAAAACCCTTCTTTTGACAGTTCTTGCACGGTCATACGCTTCTGGAAATCCGCCAGGCCGAGGCTGGAACAGGTGGCGGTATAACCGTAAGTCGGCAGCACGTGATTGGTGCCGGAGGCGTAGTCGCCCGCCGATTCCGGTGACCAGTCACCAAGAAATACCGAACCGGCACTGGTGATGCTATCGACCAGTTCACGGGCGTTGCGGGTCTGAATGATCAGGTGCTCCGGGCCGTACTGGTTGGAGATCTCTATGCACTGCGCTAAATCGTTGGTCACGATCAGGCGACTGGCGCTCAGTGCCTGACGTGCGGTTTCGGCACGCGGTAGTTCTGCCAACTGGCGTTCGACGGCTTCGGCAACGCGACGCGCCATATCAGCATCGGGCGTCAGCAAAATCACCTGTGAATCCGGGCCGTGTTCTGCCTGGGAGAGTAAATCAGAAGCGACAAAATCCGGTGTTGCGCCGCTGTCGGCAATGACCAGCACTTCCGACGGGCCTGCGGGCATATCGATCGCCGCACCGTCCAGACGCTGGCTAACCTGACGTTTTGCTTCGGTGACAAAGGCGTTACCCGGCCCGAAGATTTTGTCCACTTTTGGCACGGATTCAGTACCAAACGCCAGTGCGGCAATGGCCTGCGCGCCACCGACGTTAAACACTTCTTGTACGCCGCACAGCTGCGCTGCGTAGAGGATCTCATCGGCAATCGGCGGCGGTGAGCACAGCACGACTTTATTGCAACCCGCAATACGCGCCGGAGTCGCCAGCATTAATACGGTTGAGAAAAGCGGGGCGGAGCCGCCAGGAATATACAAACCAACTGAAGCTACTGGGCGCGTTACCTGCTGGCAACGCACGCCAGGCTGAGTTTCGACATCTACCGTCGGCAGTTTCTGGGCATTATGGAAGTTTTCAATATTCTTAACTGCCACCGCCATCGCCTGTTTCAGGTCGTCGCTCAGGCGTTCGCAGGCTGCGGCAATTTCCTCAGTAGTTACTTTCAGCGCGGTAACCGTGGTTTTATCAAACTTCGCGCTGTATTCCCGTAAGGCGTCATCGCCGCGAGTTTTCACGTTATCTAAAATTTCACGGACGGTACGGGTGATGCTTTCAGAGGCGGAGATCGCCGGGCGCATTAACAGTTGGCGTTTTTGCTCCGCAGTACAGCTATTCCAGTCAATGATTGTGTTAAAGCTCATGGCTATTACTCCATCATCTTCTCAATTGGCAGAACCAGAATCGAGCTGGCGCCCAGTTCCTTCAGTTTTTCCATGGTTTCCCAGAACAGGGTTTCGCTACTAACCATGTGCATTGCTACGCGCTGTTGGTCACCCGCCAGCGGCAGAATAGTCGGGCGTTCTGCGCCAGGTAGCAGGGCGATGACGTCATCCAGACGTTCGGTCGGTGCGTGCATCATGATGTATTTCGATTCGCGCGCCTGGATCACGCCCTGAATACGGGTTAGCAGTTTGTCGATCAGTTGCTGTTTGGATTCTTCCATTTCGCCATCGCGCTGGATCAGGCAGGCTTTCGAGCGGTAGATAACTTCGACTTCGCGCAGGCCGTTGGCTTCCAGCGTGGCACCGGTGGAAACCAGATCGCAAATCGCATCCGCCAGTCCGGCGCGCGGGGCGACTTCGACAGAACCGTTCAGTAAGCAGGATTTAAAAGAGATACCTTTCTGGTCGAGATAACGTTTGAGCAGGTGAGGATAAGAGGTGGCAATACGTTTACCGTTTAAGGAGAGCGGGCCGTCCCAGGCTTCATCAACCGGCGTTGCCAGCGAAAGGCGGCAGCCGCCGAAATCCAGACGACGCAGGGTAAAGTAGCGCGGATCTTCACCCTGGGCGCGGCGGTTAAGCAGTTCTTCTTCCAGCACGTTTTCGCCGATAATCCCAAGGTCAACCACGCCGTCCATTACCAGACCGGGAATGTCGTCGTCACGCACGCGCAGAATATCAATCGGCATGTTTTCAGCCATTGCGATCAGGCGCTGGGTGTGAAGATTGATTTTAATACCACAGCGCGCCAGTAATTCGCGCGAGTCATCACTTAAACGCCCTGATTTCTGCATAGCTATGCGTAAACGAGTGTTGTCTGTCATTTTCTTCTTCCTCTTTTAACCTGTCTGAATCGGTATCAACCACGCAATAAAAAAGCCCCCGGAAGGCGATCTTCCGGGGGCTTTCTCATGCGTTCATGCACCACTGGAAGATCTGAATGTCTTCCAGCACACATCGCCTGAAAGACTAGTCAGGATGATGGTGATGATGGTGGTGTTTAAATTGAACGCGTGTCATAAAATTCTCTGTGAATGTTTATTCAACTGATGCCTTTTAACCTAAACCACTTTCACGTTAGAAAGCAAGGGCTTTTTTATATATTTTATGGCGATGGATTTGTTTAATGAATGAGCGGGGAAAGGAGGGGGCCAGGAGTGGCTACGTTAAAAAAGTAATCGTGAAAATATGTCTTTAAAACCCTCAAGAACATTGTGTTCTGTAACTAAAGTGGGCTTTGTTCCTGCCGGATGCGGCGTGAATGCCTTATCTGGTCTACAAATGTTGCCTAAATTCAATATATTGATGTTTTTGTAGGACTGATAAGCGGAGCGCATCAGGCAATTGTATATTTGCTAACAGTTTCGATTTCATTCATAGAATGAATTGTCAGTTTTGATACGCTAGCGTAGCCTTATAGATCTAAGGTGTATCAGGAGAAAACGGATGAAAAAGGTCGCAATTGTCGGGTTAGGGTGGTTAGGTATGCCGCTGGCGATGTCACTTTCAGCGCGAGGCTGGCAGGTCACCGGGAGTAAAACCACACAAGATGGCGTCGAAGCGGCCCGAATGAGCGGGATTGATAGCTATCTGCTTCGCATGGAGCCTGAGTTAGTTTGTGATTCTGACGATCTGGATGCCCTGATGGATGCCGATGCGCTGGTCATTACGCTTCCTGCACGTCGCAGTGGCCCCGGCGATGAGTTCTATTTACAAGCTGTGCAAGAGCTGGTGGATAGCGCGCTGGCTCATCGTATTCCTCGCATTATTTTTACCAGCTCAACGTCTGTCTATGGCGATGCACAAGGCACTGTGAAAGAAACTACCCCGCGTAATCCGGTGACCAACAGTGGACGAGTATTAGAAGAACTCGAAGACTGGCTGCACAATTTACCCGGTACTTCGGTCGATATTCTGCGTCTTGCGGGGCTGGTCGGACCAGGGCGCCATCCCGGACGCTTCTTTGCCGGAAAAACCGCGCCTGACGGTGAACACGGTGTTAATTTAGCCCACCAGGAAGATGTTATTGGCGCTATCACCCTGTTGTTACAGGCACCTAAAGGCGGACACATCTATAATATATGTGCGCCAGCTCACCCTGCGCGCAATGTTTTCTACCCACAGATGGCTCGTTTACTGGGGCTGGAACCCCCGCAGTTCAGAAACAGTCTGGACAGCGGTAAGGGTAAAATTATTGATGGCAGTCGGATTTGCAATGAACTGGGATTTGAATACCAGTATCCCGATCCGCTGGTAATGCCGCTGGAGTAAACGATCACGCCAGCAGGACGCCGCATACACTGCAAGGGGGCGTGTATGAAACCACTGCTGGATGTGTTGATGATCCTCGATGCCTTAGAAAAAGAAGGCAGTTTTGCGGCGGCGTCGGCCAAACTCTACAAGACGCCGTCCGCTCTGAGTTATACCGTTCATAAGCTGGAAAGCGACCTTAATATTCAATTACTCGATCGCAGCGGTCACCGCGCTAAATTCACCCGTACCGGAAAAATGTTATTAGAGAAAGGGCGGGAAGTTCTCCATACCGTGCGAGAACTGGAAAAGCAGGCTATCAAACTTCATGAAGGCTGGGAAAACGAGTTGGTGATTGGGGTAGATGATACGTTTCCTTTTTCCCTGCTTGCGCCACTCATTGAAGCCTTTTATCAACATCATAGCGTGACGCGCCTGAAGTTTGTCAATGGTGTACTCGGTGGTTCCTGGGATGCCCTGACTCAGGGGCGAGCGGATATTATTGTTGGCGCGATGCATGAGCCACCGTCTTCCAGTGAGTTTGGTTTCTCGCGGTTGGGCGATCTGGAACAAGTTTTTGCGGTAGCGCCTCATCATCCGCTAGCCCAGGAAGAAGAACCGTTAAACCGTCGTATCATTAAGCGGTATCGGGCGATTGTGGTGGGTGATACTGCGCAGGCAGGCGCTTCTACGGCCTCGCAACTTCTCGATGAACAAGAAGCCATAACCGTATTCGATTTTAAAACCAAACTGGAGCTACAAATAAGCGGTCTTGGTTGTGGCTATTTACCCCGCTATCTGGCGCAACGTTTTCTCGATAGTGGCGCGTTAATTGAGAAGAAAGTGGTCGCCCAAACTCTTTTTGAACCGGTCTGGATTGGCTGGAACGAACAGACCGCAGGGCTTGCCAGCGCATGGTGGCGGGATGAGATTTTAGCAAATAGTGCGATTGCTGGAGTTTATGCAAAATCTGATGACGGAAAATCAGCCATTTAAATAAAAAATTTTATGACAAGCCTCTCATTCTCTTGTCATTTACCCCCCATTTAGGCACAATGCGCCGCTGTCAAAAAATGACTAAAAACCGACGTTTTATCCGCGTCGGTTATTTTTTGCTTCAAACCAATCATTCATACCAAGAGGCCGGGCTTCGTACCGGATAGATATTTACTAAAAATCGACAGTTGTTGTCGCTGAGGAATCCAAAAAAATGGGGCAATTTTTTGCTTACGCGACGGTTTTCACCGTAAAGGAGAATGACCATGTCGCATAACGTTACTCCAAACACCTCTCGCGTGGAATTGCGTAAAACGCTTACGTTAGTTCCGGTTGTAATGATGGGTCTTGCCTATATGCAGCCGATGACGCTGTTTGATACTTTTGGTATCGTTTCAGGCCTCACGGATGGTCATGTGCCGACAGCCTATGCGTTCGCATTAATTGCGATCCTGTTTACGGCTTTGAGCTACGGGAAGCTGGTTCGCCGCTATCCTTCTGCTGGCTCTGCATACACTTACGCCCAGAAATCCATTAGCCCGACCGTTGGCTTTATGGTGGGTTGGTCTTCTCTGCTCGACTATTTGTTCGCGCCGATGATCAACATTCTGTTGGCGAAAATTTATTTTGAAGCCCTGGTGCCTTCCATCCCATCGTGGATGTTTGTGGTGGCGTTGGTGGCCTTTATGACCGCCTTTAACCTGCGTAGTCTGAAATCCGTGGCGAACTTCAACACGGTAATCGTAGTGTTGCAGGTTGTGCTGATCGCGGTAATTTTGGGCATGGTAGTTTACGGCGTATTTGAAGGTGAAGGCGCTGGTACGCTGGCGAGCACCCGTCCGTTCTGGTCTGGCGATGCGCATGTTATCCCGATGATTACCGGGGCGACAATCCTGTGCTTCTCCTTTACCGGCTTTGACGGCATCAGCAACCTGTCGGAAGAAACCAAAGATGCAGAGCGCGTGATCCCGCGTGCGATTTTCCTGACCGCGCTGATCGGCGGCATGATCTTCATCTTTGCAACTTACTTCCTGCAGCTGTACTTCCCGGATATCTCTCGCTTTAAAGATCCGGATGCGTCACAGCCTGAAATCATGCTGTACGTTGCGGGTAAAGCGTTCCAGGTTGGCGCGCTGATCTTCTCCACCATTACCGTACTGGCGTCCGGTATGGCGGCGCACGCAGGCGTAGCGCGTCTGATGTACGTAATGGGTCGTGACGGCGTGTTCCCGAAAAGCTTCTTCGGTTATGTACACCCGAAATGGCGTACCCCGGCAATGAACATTATCCTGGTTGGCGCGATTGCTCTGCTGGCAATCAACTTTGACCTGGTGATGGCAACGGCGCTGATTAACTTTGGTGCGCTGGTAGCATTTACCTTCGTTAACCTGTCGGTCATTTCGCAGTTCTGGATCCGTGAGAAGCGTAACAAAACGCTGAAAGATCACTTCCAGTATCTGTTCCTGCCGATGTGTGGTGCTCTGACTGTAGGTGCGCTGTGGGTTAACCTGGAAGAAAGCTCAATGGTTCTGGGTCTGATCTGGGCGGCAATCGGTCTGATTTATCTGGCTTGCGTGACGAAGAGCTTCCGCAATCCGGTTCCGCAATACGAAGACGTTGCATAATATTACAAGCCGGATGATGTAACCATTCGGTAAGTCACTAAAAACCGGAGTTTATCGCTCCGGTTTTTTCTTTTCAGACGATCTCTTCAGCGTACTGCCAAAGCGCCTTTAACAGCGCCACTTTCTCTTTATCATCGGCATATTGTTGTGCCAGCATTTGCAATTCATCAGCATAATCTTGCAAAAACTCTGGCGTGAAGACCTGACGACGGTGCTCCAGCCAGCGTTGCTGTTCGGCGTAGTCCAGCGTTCCTGGGAAGTTACGCGCACGATAATTGAACAACAGCTTCTCAATGCGTTTATCGACAAAGGTGATATCCAGTGCCGGTAAATTACGCGGCTCGGTTTCCAGTACAATTTTCATTGCCGCGCGATCGGCGTCGCTGAAAAAGCCGTTATAAAGTTGGGCATCCACGTTATCTGAAGGCGTAAATGGTTCGGCTTCAGCGAATATCGCCACCACTTTTTCACGCACTTGCGGATTTTCACGCAGAATTTTCAGGTTATCGAGACAATGCTGGCGATTAATGCCCAGCCGATCGGCATCTTCCGGGCGAAGCGTATTCGCCTGTGCTAATACCGGACATTTATTAATATGCACCAGCTTAACCGGAACGGCGGCGTTATCGCCCAGATCGGCTTTCGCGGTATACAGGCGCTCGCGCAGCGTGTCGCTATCCAGTTCCAGTAATGGCGAAATATCTCCAGCTAAATCCACCATAATCACGGCATTGCGATTTTCAGGATGCCATGCCAGCGGCGCAACCCAACTGGTATTGCCGCGCCATGCACCAAACATACCGGAAACGTGAACCAGGGGTTTCATCTGTGGCACATCAATCAACGCCATCAATTTGTGCTTGTTGCGATGGCTGTAGAGATAATCAAACAGGCGTGGCTGACGCGTTTTCACCAGTTTCGCCATCGCAATAGTGGCGTACACATCGGCCATCGCATCGTGGGCATTGCTATGTTCAATACCATTCGCTTTGGTTAAATGTTCAAGGCGAAAACTCGGTAGACCGTCATCATTTTCAGGCCAATTGATTCCCTCCGGACGCAGCGCATAACAGGCGCGCATGACGTCCAGCAGATCCCAGCGAGAGTTATCATGCTGCCAACTCCAGGCATAGGGATCGTAGAAATTACGATAAAAAATGTTGCGTGTGACTTCGTCATCGAAACGTACATTGTTGTAGCCCAGAATACAGGTCTTCGGTACGGTAAAAAGCGAATGAATGCGAGCGGCAAACGCAGCTTCGTTTTCTCCTTTCGCCCGCGCTTCCTGCGGGGTAATACCCGTGATTAAAACTGCTCCTGGTTGGGGTAAATAATCATCTGCAGGCTTGCAATAAAAAACCTCTGGTTCGCCGATGATATTGAATTCGCTATCGGTGCGAATGGCAGCGAACTGCGCAGGGCGATCTAACGCAGGGTGCGTGCCAAAGGTTTCATAATCGTGAAACAAAAAGGTAGATTGTTGCTTACCGTCATTCATCATTAGGTTAAATCCGTTATTTCTGCTGTATGTCAGAGTATCAAATATCACCGTGCTAATCAGCTTTAGAGCGACAATTTGACAGGGAGTAGCAACTGATAATGTCAGGTTAAAAATGAGATAAATGTCACATTTTCTTGCACTTTATTCCAGCCAGTTCATCAGGATTTCCGTAAAAAGAACTGCTATTTGAAACTCCTGAGGATTTGCTGTTGAAACGCCGTCTTATTATTGCTGCTTCTTTGTTCGTTTTTAATTTATCGTCTGGTTTTGCGGCGGAAAATATTCCCTTTTCACCCCAGCCTCCACAAATTCATGCGGGATCATGGGTCTTGATGGATTACACAACCGGTCAGATCCTCACGGCGGGTAATGAGCATCAACAACGCAATCCTGCCAGCCTGACTAAGCTGATGACTGGCTATGTCGTTGATCGTGCAATCGATAGCCATCGTATTACGCCAGACGATATTGTTACGGTGGGGCGCGATGCATGGGCGAAAGATAATCCGGTATTCGTCGGTTCTTCACTGATGTTTTTGAAAGAGGGCGATCGCGTATCGGTACGTGATTTAAGCCGTGGTTTAATTGTGGACTCTGGCAATGACGCTTGTGTTGCACTGGCTGATTATATTGCCGGTGGGCAACGGCAGTTTGTCGACATGATGAACAATTATGCTGAGAAGTTACATCTTCAGGATACGCATTTTGAAACAGTGCATGGTCTGGATGCACCCGGTCAGCACAGTTCGGCCTATGATTTAGCCGTCCTTTCTCGCGCTATCATCCACGGCGAGCCTGAGTTTTATCATATGTACAGCGAAAAAAGCCTCACCTGGAACGGTATCACCCAGCAAAACCGTAACGGATTATTGTGGGATAAGACCATGAATGTTGACGGCCTGAAAACCGGGCATACTTCTGGTGCCGGGTTTAATCTCATTGCGTCGGCGGTGGATGGTCAGCGTCGTCTCATTGCGGTGGTGATGGGGGCTGACAGCGCAAAAGGTCGCGAAGAAGAAGCCAGGAAACTGTTGCGTTGGGGGCAACAGAACTTTACTACGGTGCAAATTTTACACCGGGGGAAAAAGGTTGGCACAGAACGAATCTGGTATGGCGATAAAGAAAACATCGCTCTGGGAACGGAACAAGAGTTCTGGATGGTGCTGCCAAAAGCGGAGATTCCTAATATCAAAGCAAAATACACCCTTGATGGTAAAGAACTGACCGCGCCAATTAGCGCCCATAAGCGGGTTGGGGAAATTGAACTTTATGACCGCGATAAACCGGTGGCGCACTGGCCGCTGGTCACCCTGGAATCTGTCGGAAAAGGCGGTATGTTTTCCCGGCTGAGTGATTATTTCGAGCATAAAGCCTGACCTTTCTTACGCCGCAGACTGGCAGGAGTGCGAGTCTGCTCGCATAATCAACACTCATTCCTTGTGGTTTTTATATTACAAATCATGCTGTATATAAAACCAGTATAAGTGGAGGCGTCATGAACTACGAGATTAAACAGGAAGATAAACGTACCGTTGCAGGTTTCCATCTCGTTGGCCCGTGGGAACAAACGGTAAAGCAAGGTTTTGAGCAGTTGATGATGTGGGTTGATAACAAAAATATTGTTCCGAAGGAGTGGGTGGCGGTCTATTACGATAATCCAGATGAAACACCTGCCGAAAAGTTACGTTGTGACACCGTAGTTTCGGTGGCAGATAGTTTCACACTTCCCGAAAACAGTGAGGGCGTCATCCTGACAGAAATTTCGGGTGGTCAGTATGCGGTGGCGGTAGCCCGCGTAGAGGGGGATGATTTTGCGAAACCCTGGTATCAGTTCTTTAACAGCCTCTTGCAGGACAGTGCTTACGAAATGTTACCAAAACCCTGTTTTGAGGTTTATCTGAACAATGGCGCGCAAGATGGTTATTGGGATATCGAAATGTATGTCGCGGTGCAGCCAAAACGGCGCTGATAAATGACGTCGGGTCAGAGGTTAACCTGATTGCCACGCTGTTTTTCGTTATGTAAAAGAGTAAGATCCGTCTTTAGTTTTCTGACAACCAAACCGGGAACGTCCGCTATTCCCGGTTTGCCGGACAGATTTGTTACGTAGCGTTATTGCACCTGGTTTGTCAGATTGAATTATGATCGTTTTTTCCCTCTTTCACGGAGTGCCCGCGTGCGTGCCGATAAGTCCTTAAGCCCGTTCGAAATTCGAGTCTACCGTCATTACCGCATTGTTCATGGTACTCGTGTTGCGCTGGCGTTCTTGCTCACCTTTCTCATCATTCGCCTGTTTACTATTCCGGAAAGCACCTGGCCGTTGGTCACTATGGTGGTGATCATGGGGCCAATTTCGTTCTGGGGTAACGTTGTCCCTCGTGCGTTTGAACGTATTGGCGGTACGGTGTTTGGCTCGATTTTAGGTCTTATTGCTCTGCGACTGGAGTTAATCTCTTTACCGCTGATGTTAGTCTGGTGCGCGGCTGCCATGTTTCTTTGTGGCTGGCTGGCACTCGGCAAGAAACCGTATCAAGGTTTATTGATTGGTGTGACGCTGGCAATTGTTGTTGGTTCCCCAACAGGTGAAATTGATACGGCATTATGGCGAAGTGGCGATGTGATCCTCGGCTCTTTACTGGCAATGTTGTTTACCGGTATCTGGCCGCAACGTGCGTTCATCCACTGGCGCATTCAACTGGCGAAAAGTCTGACCGAGTATAATCGGGTCTATCAATCTGCATTCTCACCGAACTTACTTGAACGCCCACGACTGGAAAGCCATCTGCAAAAACTCCTGACCGATGCCGTGAAAATGCGAGGGCTGATTGCACCAGCCAGCAAAGAAACCCGCATTCCAAAATCGATATATGAAGGTATCCAGACTATTAATCGTAATCTGGTTTGTATGCTGGAGCTGCAAATCAATGCCTACTGGGCCACGCGTCCCAGTCATTTCGTGTTATTGAACGCGCAAAAACTGCGTGATACACAGCACATGATGCAGCAAATAGTGCTGAGCCTTGTTCATGCGCTGTATGAAGGTAATCCGCAGCCGGTTTTTGCCAATACGGAAAAATTGAACGATGCTGTGGAAGAGTTGCGTCAGTTGCTCGATAGCCACCATGACCTAAAGGTCGTAGAAACGCCGATTTATGGTTATGTGTGGCTGAACATGGAAACGGCACATCAGCTTGAGTTGCTATCGAATCTGATTTGCCGGGCCTTGCGCAAATAATTCCTGAACTTCAGAATCATCTTGCAGCTGCTTCGATTCAGCAAGGATAAAGGGTATGATAATGAAAAGGGATAAAAGCATTGTCATCTGCGGCAGCTATGAGTAATGTTGGCCCTAACGAATAGCGGTTGCTTAAACGAATCCGACTCTCACATTATCAGGGGTATAAAAATGGAAACTACCAAGCCTTCATTCCAGGACGTACTGGAATTTGTTCGTCTGTTCCGCCGTAAGAACAAACTGCAACGTGAAATCCAGGACGTTGAGAAAAAGATCCGTGACAACCAGAAGCGTGTCCTGCTGCTGGACAACCTGAGCGATTACATTAAGCCTGGGATGAGCGTAGAAGCAATCCAGGGCATCATTGCCAGCATGAAAGGTGACTATGAAGATCGCGTTGATGATTACATCATCAAAAACGCCGAGCTCTCCAAAGAACGCCGCGATATCTCCAAAAAGCTGAAAGCTATGGGCGAAATGAAAAACGGCGAAGCGAAGTAATTTCTGCTTTATTCGATGAGGGTTGCCCGGCAACCCTCATTATTCATTGACTCTTTTCTGTGTATCACAAGTCATCATTCCCATCTGATAACCTATCAAAATTAGCGACAGCCTTCTTCTGTATGCAGCAAGGCAAAAAGCTCTGCAACTCCGATGTTATTAACCGCACTGGTCACTAACACGTTGCGCGCTCCAGCTTCCCGTAACCAGCATTTCACCAAAGATATTTGTTCCATGCTGGCTAAATCTGCTTTGGTTACTACTCCAATGACCGGGCGATTCATTGACGAGGTAAAGCCTGGCGAAAAAGGTGACCACGGTGCGTCCGCATTAAGCACAAGCGCGATAATGTCCGCTTCGCAGGCACTGACCAGCAGTGCGCTGTAAAGACTACGGTTTTCGAGGTATTCGCCTGGTGTGTCAATGGTGGCTGGTGACCAGACAATGGCCTGCGTTTTCTGATACTGAAGATCTTCTCCGCGCAGACATTGCGTGAGTGATGTTTTTCCGCACTGACTGGGGCCGATGAGCATCATACGTTGCATAACGTCAGGTCCGTGTAATGGGGCAGGCGGCAAAGTGCATCATTTCACCCAGCGTGCGGGTAACCTGATTAAGTGCATATTCGATAGCTGAAACATCGCCAGTCAGTACTACGGCACCAGTAAAACGATCAAGAAAACCAATTTCTACAGCTCCCGACTTTGTGGCGATATCGCACGCGATAATAGACGCTTCGCTGGGGGTAATCGTCAGAATGCCAATGGCGGAAACGGTATCTGGTAAACCTAATTTCTTAAACAGCTCCTTCCCTGGGTTAGCAATGACATGCGCCAGCGTAACCTGTTTACCGGGGACATATTCCTGAATCATCCGTTCAGTAGCGTGCTGAGTTGTCATTATCCCTCCACCATCTGACGCCACAAGGCTTCATGCGGACGGGCAATTACCGAGCGATAGACCAGCAATCCTTTTTCCCCCGCGCGCTCGCTGGCGACAGAGACCGCATTATTAACATCTGAAATATCGCCAGCAACCACCATGTAGCATTTACCGCCAATACCGAAGGCTATATGCACTCGAACGAGAGTGACATTCGCAGCTTTAACTGCGCAATCGGCTGCGTCAATGCAGGCTGCCACACTCCAGGTTTCGACCACACCGATAGCCTGACGCTGTTCAACATGGTTCAGTCCGCTGATTGCGGGCAGAATGCTGGGATGAATATTAGGGAGGATCAGGCTGTCGACCAGCATTTCACCTGCAAGGGATGCGCCGCTGCTGATGGCCTGTTGCACCGCACCGACATCGCCACCGAGCATCAGCAGAAATTTCCCGGGACATAGCGTTTTGCTGACCAGTAACTCAACATTGGCGCTTTTCAGCATGGCATCGCCGGTTTCCATCCCTTTTGCGATACTGCTAAGTTCTAAAATACCTACCGCTTTCGACATGGTTAACCTCTCACAACCGTAATAGCGTTTTCTGTCACATCGCTGACCGTGCCATTAATACTGGCATGAATGGGAGCACCTAATGTGCCGTGTGGAATTTGGCCTACACATTGTCCACGAACGACACGATCGCCTTTTTGTACACACGCAATTGCGCTGGCACCGATATGCTGGCGTAACAATAGAGTCACTTTTTCGGGCTGAGGCACCTGTTCAGACAATGGCGCATCCTGATACCACGGGGTTAATCCCAGTCTGGTTACCAGCCGTTTTACTGGGATCAGCCGATAATTTGCCATGACATCCTCAGGATTTAAGGCACCTTCGTAGCGGAGATTTTTGGCGCGTAATTCCTGCTTAAGCAGGCGGTTTATGCGCATCGGCGAAATACCTACCGGACAGGCGACGCTGGCGCAGACGTTGCACTCCGAACAGGTGAGAGCTGTCAGTAATAGTTGTGGCGTAGCGAGCTGTTGATAGTTAACCGCACGTACTAACAAATGTGGCGACAGTTCGTGACCAATTAAATGACGCGGGCAGAGATCGGTACATAAGCGGCATTGCTCACAAACGGTTTTCGCGACGGCAAGTACGCTACGGTCATCCTGCATTTGACGTTGGATGATTGAATGAGAATTGGGTAAAACCAGCAAGCCGCCAGTGGTTTTGCTGATTGGCGTGTCGAGCGATGTGATCAAACTACCCATCATCGGACCGCCATTGATAAAACCAGGATTATCCACTGTTGCGCCGCCCGCCAGCGCCAGTACTTCGCGTAAAGACATCCCGATGGGAACGGTCACTGTGATTGGTTTAGCCACTGCACCATTAACAGTAAGCGTGCGTCGCGTCACCGGATACTGTTGTTCAACGGCTCTGGCAATATTCAGTACGGTTTGCACATTATTGACCACCACACCGACACTAACGGGTAACGCAGCGGGAGGAACGCGGCGACCTGTTGCCATCCAGATGGTCAGCACTTCGTCTCCTGCGGGGTAAACGTCGGGTAAAATATGCAGGCGGATATCCTGCGGAAGCAATGGTGTGAGTGCGTTTATTGCTGGTTGATACTTCTCTTTCAGCGCGATAATTCCGCTCCTGGCTCCGGTGGCTTTCATCGCATAGTGAACACCACGAAGCAGGCGGCTGGCTTGTTGTGCCATTAGCTGTTGATCCACTTTCAACATTGGTTCGCATTCCGCCGCATTCACCAGGAAAGTGTCAACCCGCGCCTGTAGCTTAATATGTGTTGGAAAGCCTGCGCCACCAGCGCCCACGACGCCTGCTGCCTGTACTCGCTCGCGGATCGTCTGTTCGTCAAAGGACATTAACTCGCCGTTCATACCAACTCCTCAAGCATTTCTGCTATAGCGATGGCATCAGCCGCTCGTGGATTGGTACGCAGTGTGGCATCCGCCAGCGCAGCCCGAACCATATCTGGAATACGTGATGACCATTCTGCTTTTTTATCTTTCAGTGCATTGGCGAGAGTCGGCATTGAACAGGCTTTTTTTAGCTGTTCAATATGTTGAATGAGTGCATTCAGGCTTGCGGTGTCATTGGCATCGTCAGGGCATAAATGGCACGTTTTCGCCAGCCGGGCATAGCGTTTGGCAGCACGCGGATCGCCAGCATTAAAACGAATAACCGTCGTAAGCAGGAGCGCATTCGCCAGGCCGTGTGGCAGATGAAACTGCCCGCCGAGTTGATGGGCAATTGCATGATTTAACCCAAGCCCAGCCTGACTAAAGGCCATTCCTGCAAGCGTAGAGGCATTATGCATTTTGCCGCGAGTAGCAAGACAATCGCCTTTATTCACTGCTGTGGGCAGGTAGTGAAAAACAATTTGCACGGCTTTTTCGGCCAGTGCATCCGTGAAGTCACTGGCATGGGGAGAAACATAAGATTCAAGGGCATGGGTTAAAACATCCATTCCGGTATTGGCAGTTATCGCGGCTGGCACACTGACGACCAGCGAGGGATCGAGCACCGCTATATCCGGATAAAGCGCATTATCGAAAAGAGGATATTTAATCCCTTTATCGGGATCGCTGATGACACAGGCGCTGGTCACTTCCGAACCGGTGCCGCTGGTGGTGGGAATAGCAACGCAGGTTTCAATCTCAATAGCACACTGGCGACTAAACCAGACAATCGCTTTTGCGGCGTCCAGTGCAGAGCCTCCGCCAAAACCGATAACCACATCCGGGCGTAAAGTCTGCATTTGTGCAATGCCTTTTACCACAGTCTGGATCGTTGGATCGGGCGTTATTTCGCTAAAAATACTGATGCGGTTGCTATCAGGCAACGACTGACACAACGTGTCAATCAATGGCGAACCAGCCAGGAAGGCGTCGCAAATAATCCAGATGTGCTTATTGGTGAAACGGCTAAGGACTTTGAGACTTCCCAAACCGCTGTATAAACGTGTCTGCAATGAAAAAGTATTCATTTCCGTTTCTCTAGCGAATGGAAAAGCCACTGGTTAACACGCAGCGTCGTGAGCGGGCAAAAGTCCGTGCTGACGTTGTCCCTTCGCCAGTCGGTGTAGCAATGGTGAAGGTCGTAAAGCCTTCGCCGCCGACGCCAATACCCGCCCAGGAGGGGCCGTTTTTGACAAAGATTGAGGTTTGCATAACGCGCGCAGCAAGGTTGAGTCGTGAGACGTTCTGCGAGTGCATAATTGCCGTGTGGTGCAAACCGTCTTCGACTTTCAGCGCCAGGGTGAGGGCGCTGTCAAAATCGTTGACTTTTACAATGGGTAGCATCGGCATCAGTTGTTCACAGGTAACCCAGTTATCATCGGCGTCAACAACGGCAATCAGTAATCGTGGCATTTTCTGCGGTAGAGGAATTCCAGCCGCTTCCAGAAGATGGCATGGGCTTTTTCCGACCAGTTTTTTGTTGGCGACGCCGTCGGGCAGACAAACGGCGCGCAATTTTTCAGTTTGCTGATGGTTAAGAAGAAATGCGCCAAAACTTTGCATCTGTTGAATTAAATACTCTGCCACTGACGCTACGACAATCAGGCTTTTTTCAGCGATACATGGCAGGTTGTAATCGAAAGAAGCGCCGTTGATGATGTCTTCGGCGGCTTTCACAATATCCGCCGTTTCATCGACGATACACGGCGGGTTACCCGCACCGGCACCAATCACTTTCTTACCACTTTTCATTCCCATCGCGACGATACCCGGACCGCCGGTAATCGCCAGAACGCTGATTTTAGGGTGCGCCATCATCTGTTCGGTGGCTGTAAAGGTCGGTTCAGATACGGTAACGATCAGGTTATGAATGCCACTACAGCGAAACGCGATGTCTTCGATTATGGCAATGAGTTTCAGCGATACGTTTTTGGCTCCCGGATGAGGACTGAAGTAGATGCTATTGCCTGCTGCCAACATGCTGATGCTGTTATTAATGACGGTTTCCGTAGGATTGGTACTCGGCGTGACCGAGCCAATAACACCAAACGGAGAGTATTCAAATAAAACCATGCCACCATCACCGGTTAGTGCCGTGGTGGTTAAATCTTCAATTCCTGGCGTGTTATCAAGTGCCGCTTTGTTTTTTAGATACTTATCTTCTTTATTTCCCATCCCCGTTTCGCTGGCGCTTTCTTCTGCCAGTTCGGTAAGGCGGGGCGTTAATTCTTCGCGAATGGCGCTGATAATGGCGCTGCGGGTTTTAAGCGGACACTGTTGAAAGCGCAAAAAGGCCTGGTGTGCAGCGCAGACGGCCTCATCGACAGTCTGGAAAATACCATTTCTTTGTATTTGTAAGGCACTGGGCATCAGTTTTTCGCGCAGGATATTGCGGATAATCATTTCTAATTCAGTCGGATTCATTGGTTTGCTCCTGCATTAATTGCTGCCATTGCGGCTTGTGCAATATCCATATCTTGTTCAACGCTACCACCGCTGATGCCAAGTCCCCCAAGCAATATCCCGTCTCGCCAGAGAGGAAAACCACCACCAAAAGTGACGACTTTGCCTTGCATATGGCTTTCGAGCCCGTAAAGTGGCGCTCCGGGTTGTACGGCGTCAGCAAGTTTGTGTGTTGCCGTTTTCATCGCCACGGCGGTCCAGGCTTTTTTCGGTGCCAGCTCACTGCTGACCAGCAGTGCATCGGGCATCCGCCAGGTAACACTTTCTGTCCCGTTGGCATCAACAATGCTGATGACTACGGGAATATGTAGTTCATCCGCGCGTATTGCCGCACTACGAATGAGCTGGTGAAGATCCTGAAAAGTGAGCGGCATCGTGCGTTCCTTCAATGCTGGAGTGTGATTGGCTTCGTGATAACGTTTTGTGATTTCCCGAATCATCAGGTTTTGATGAACAACGTTGTCTTCCACGCGGGCGAGGGCATACAAGCAATCGGAAAGTCGGTTGATATAGTGCAACAAAACATGGCGGACGGTGGCTTCCGTTGTCAGTTCAACCAGAAGTCTTTCAGCCCGCCGGGATACCGTGCGGGCGACATGCATACGGCTCGCGGCTTCACAACGACCAGGCAGTATGAAGCTGTGAACTGGAGGGACAGCGTTCATTGCGCTGTCGATCGCTTTTTCCAGCGCGGCAATTTCTTCTGTTCCGATGTAACGCTGCTGCGCTGACGGCTGTTCGCTTTCACTGGCGAGCTCGGCGCTAAACCAAAATATTTGTTGCTGAATAGCTTCCAGTAAGATGCGATGGCTTTCGATGGAGGTGGCGCAATAACACAGACTGAGTGTTGCGTTTAGCTCATCCAGCGTGCCATAGGCTTCGACACGTCGATGAGTTTTACTGACACGCTGTCCGGTAAATAGAGACGTACTTCCTGAATCACCTGTTCGGGTATAAATCGCCATCGTTAAAGCCCTTAGCGTGAAAGCGTATCGACAATGCCGACCACTGCCAGATCAATGGCTTCGTTGGGGCCGGAAAAAACATGTCTGGCGCTGGAGCCGCTGCTGAGGAGTACCAGTTCACCAACGCCTGCGCCGACTGAATCAACGGCAACTTCGTCGCCGGTTAACGGTGTAAGAGGCAATTCGCCGTCGGCACTGACCCGGCGAACCAACAGCAGTTTTTTCCCGATCAGAGAAGGTGATTTTTGCGTGGATACCACCGCGCCGGTGACTCGAGCCAGATGCATGGGTTACTCCTGCCTGATTAACTGAATGTTTCGGGTAATTGCCGCTTCACGCGCAAGTGCGGTCACACAACATTTCCGCTGTAGTACCAGTATCCCCGCGCATAACGGTGCTACGTCGACATAACTTAAAAGTCGACCACGATGAAGGTGGATTGGTTGTCCTTGTTCGTCGCACCAGCTTAGCGGTAGACGGGCGAGAGTCTTCAATTCAATGGCGTTCAGTAAATGACGCTGCAACGATAATTGAAGGTGCATTCCCCATGCTAACGCCTCGTGAAGGTGGGTTACTGCTCCGCCTGACGTATCGTTCTCTGCAAGCTGTCGCAACAACGGCAGATCGACGTATCGAATTTGTAACGATGCATACTGATGAACTATCTTGTGAACGCTGGCTTCTCGCAGTTGCGAAACGGTCAGCGTGAGTGTTTTTTCCGCACGTTGTTTCAGGCGAAAAATCACTTCGTCAACAATGCGTTGCATCAGCACATGATTCATGGCAGCGCCACCAGCATGGCAAAAACGTCAGGATTATCAGCGCCTGCAGCGTTGGCTTCGTCGGTATCAATATGCATTTCAAGACGCATATCCGGTGAGACGCGAACAGCCACGTTATCGAATATCAGTCGTCGCTCATCACCTTCAATGGCGACCGCCACTTTATCGCCATGCGTAACGCCATAAATCAGGGCATCAAGCGGAGACATATGGATATGCCGTTGCGCGACAATTACGCCAGAAGCGATTTCCAGTTCGGCAAACGGACTTATCAGCCGAATCCCAGGTGTGCCGCTGAGATCGCCTGACATGCGTAGCGGAGCGGTGATCCCCAACGTTCTGGCATCTGTCCGGGAAATTTCCACCTGGCTTGCGTTGCGTAGCGGTCCCAACAAGCGAACGTTGTGCAATTTGCCTTTTGGTCCCACCAGCGTAACAACTTGTTCAGCAGCGAATTGACCTGGTTGCAATAACGGTTTTTTCTCGCTGATCGGTTGTTCAGGAAAAAGGCGCACATAATCCGCAGTCGAAAGGTGAATATGACGACTGGAGACGCCCAGAGGGATAGGGCGCTCGCGCATCTCATCCAGAACCTGGCTCACTGTTTCTTGCAAGGTTTGTTTGTCCATTGTTACTCCTCTCGCTTATCGGAGTGGAGGCAAAGTGAACGTGGCTCACCTTTTTGCCGTTGACACGCCGGGTCAAGACACAAATTACAACTGATACTCTCTGAGGTGACTGTGGCTGCTGGTGTTTCGCTTGCTTCAACCCTTACATTCAATGCTTCTGTTGTGCGGGACAGTATTCCCTCTCCTGGACGGGCAATCACTTTGTGCGCGACAAAGCCATTTCGCTGCCCGGCGAAGCTGGCACCCGTCTCGATCGCTGCATTAACCGAGGCGACGTCACCGGTGATTTTAATGAGCGTCCAGCCTGAGCCATTGGTCTTCTCAAGACCAACCAGCGTGATGGACGCGGCTTTTGCCATAACATCCGCGCAACTGATGGCGAGTGCCAGACCACTGACTTCAAGTAATCCCAGTGATTGCTTCACGCTGTGCTCCTTAGCGAATTGGGTTATGCAGATTTTGGTAAAATGGCCTCAACATCGCTGTGCGGCCGTGGGATGACATGGCAGGATTTCACTTCGCCAACGGCGCTTGCGGCGGCGCTCCCCGCGTCAACGGCGGCTTTTACTGCGCCAACATCGCCGCGCACCATCACCGTAATCAGACCTGAACCAATCTTTTCATAGCCGACCAGTTGTACGTTGGCGGATTTAACCATGGCGTCTGCGGCTTCAATCGCGCCGACTAACCCTTTTGTTTCAACCAGTCCCAGTGCGTTATTCATACGGTGTTTCTCCTGTGGATTATGAGTGGTATTCCTTGAAGGGAATCCCTTTGACCAGCCGGGCTGCGTTATTGCCGGTGCTGCGCCGGGCATGGTTATCTTGTTGATGCATCAGCGTAAACAGTGGCTCTGATGCCGGTAAGTTTTTGTAATGCACAATCAGTTTTTCCTGGTCACAGGCTATGCCAACCAACAGGGGAGACTGACGAGCAGCCTGCCAGGCGCTATCGATGATTTCACCTGATGGAATGTGTTGAATGCGAAAGGGAATACCTTCCTCTTCAATGCCAAGAAGAACCTCATTCCATTTATTGATACAGTCACCGATTTCAGTGACGACAATGGTTGGTGCTCGCTCTTTACTTTCCATGAACCGACGCCTTGTGCCAGGAGATGAGTAGCCCGGTAGCCACCGCATTGCGCGGGCCTTCTCTACCACGGATATTCCCGCGCCCTGCGACCAGTCGATAATGTGCCAACGCATCGGTGACTAACTGCGGGACTTCGAAATCCAGTGAAGAGCCGCCCACCAGAACGACGAACGGAATGTTGCGAATATTTCCACCAGGACTCACCTGACGTAGTGCGCGCAGGGCGTTCGTTACGAAGACCCGCTCTTTTGCACTGCGACGAATGGTTCGCACTTTTTCCAGCGTTATATCACCGGGAATGGGCACCAGTTCGTCGGGTTTCACCACACAAACGCGGGCAAATACCTGAGGGGATAGTGGGGTAGGGAAGAACTGAACGCTGCCGTCTTCATGGCGTAAGTGGAACAGGCTTTCTACTTTTGCCAGTGGGTGTTTTTTGATCTCCTCTGCCAGGTAGCGATCATTTAAGCCCAGTTCCCTGGCGATAATCATCGTCACCATGTCGCCCGCTCCCGCAAGGTGAGTGGCAATCATTTCCCCTTTTTGATTGATGATGGAGGCATCGGTAGAACCTGCGCCTAAGTCCAGAATTGCCAGGGGACGTGTAGTTCCTGGGGTAGTCAACGCTCCCTGAATTGCAGCTTCTGCTTCTGCGCCTCCGACCTGAACATCAACATGCAGTTTTTGCTTAATTTCACTGGCGATCATCGCCATTTGCAGACGGTCGGATTTCACCATTGACGCTATACCAACAGCCTGTTCCAGTGAAAATTCGCCTGCCAGACCACCGGTAACGCTGACGGGAACAGAGGTATCTATCGCCAATAAATCCTGAATAAAAATTTCGTTGCTGGGTTTATTGGTCAGCTCCGCCATGGTCTGGCGAACATTTTCCAGCATCCCGCCGATGTTGGTGCCCGGTTCGCCCGTCACATTTTCCAGTTTTGGGCATTCACCGACTGCTTTCATTATTGCATCGGCACCAGCGGCAACATCAACCCGAGTTGTGCGCCCGGCAGAAAGAAACTCGATATTTCCGGCGGGTATCGAACGGGCTTTAACGTCGCCAGAAGGCGTTTTCACGACCACAGCTGAACGGTTGCCGATTAGCGCCCGTGCGACAGGAACGATATTTTTAGTCTCTTCAGCATTGAGGGCGAAAACGGTGGCAATCCCATATGGGTTAGAAAGGGTTTCGATAACTTTCCCGGGAACAGCGACTTCAATAGCAGCTAACATGCCGAGCGGAATACGATCGATGTAGAGGACTTCATCAACAATGGGTAAAGGGTTTTCCAGTCGGTTACTGACCAGCACGCCATCGTCGCGTTGCAGAATAACGCCTGTCAGCTGATATCCGGCACGCACGGAGGCATTTATCATGGTTGCGATATCGGCAAAATCAAAAGCCGATGACACGACCAGAATGTACGGTGTGTCCGCCGGGCGTGTTAACAACTCTTGCGGAGTGATGGTGAGTCCTACACCCAGCCCCACTCCGCCTGGAGTTTTCGGGTTGTGACCGATCATGGTTGATTCAGTGATAATGGTTTCCGTAATGGTTTCCATCGCCACATCGCCAATGACCGGGGTTGCTTCGTTGATACGAATAAGCGAAATATCACTGACATTGATGCCGGCTTTTTTCGTTGCCTGCGCGAGTGCCTCCTGAATGCCATGTACGTTACGCAACGTACCTTTGATTCCGGTGGTTTCTGCCAGGGCGCTGCTCACGAACGACAATTCGCCAGACGCACTGAGCGTTGCCAGCGCAACCTCTGTGGATGAGTTGCCGATATCAATGCCTGCTATATATCGCATAGTTCGCCCTTAATCGTCGCCTTTCAGTTTTTTACGCTCGACATAGAGTTCCGCAGCTTCACGGACAAAAGCGGCACAAATTCTGGCCTGATAACAACGCTCAAGAGCGTCGGCAATGGCAATGAGTTCTTGCTTAGTCGAACGATAAGGGCGTAACGCATTGTAGATTTCGAGGATGCGATCATCCGGCACTGAGGTAAGCTCGGCGGCGCGTTCAAAATTCATCGCCAGGCGATCGCGTCCAGCATCTCTGGCAATTGCGGCCTGAATACGCAACGTTTCCGGGGTTATGCGCATGTCCTGGGCGGTGACTTTATCGCTGAGTACATTTTCCAGGGTGAAATCGTCGAGCGTTTTATTCGTCGCCGTTTTGACCCATTCTGGATGTTTATTTGCCAGCGGGTAATCACTCACTTTGGCGTTCAGTGTTGATGAGTGGGATGGCGCAGAGACAGGAGCTGTATCCTGGAGACTGTTCATTCGGTTCAACACGTCCCTGACCATCGACTCAATTGCATCGGTATTCATGAAGGTTTCCTTTGTTAAAACGTCACGCGCAGTTCTTGCGGTTTTTTGCCAGTGACCACGTACTTAGTCTCTTTGATATGTAAGATGGCGGACTTGGCCTGGTATTTCGGCCGCGCCATTTGATCGTTGAGGGTCGGAACAGGTTGTGGAGACTCGCGCTTCGCATAACGCGCGGCGTTTTTGCCAATCTGGCGATAAGTTTCCAGCGTCAACAAAGGTGCTTGCGGGAAAAGTTCCAGGTTAGACAAAGGGGGAAGCCCCTGCTGGTGGATAACTGTGGTGCCTTTTGACTGAATACCAATAGCAATGCCGGAACCGCTGAGACGATCGCCTTCAACCGCCACGAAGGCAACATCAGACGATTTAAAGCAGCGAATCACACGGGCTTTAACACCTTCTTCTTCGATACCGGCAATCACTTCGCGCAATATGTTTTTATGCGGAATACCGATGATATTGACGGTTTGCGCCAGGCCAAACGCCGGGCCTACAGCGATAATAACTTCATCTTGCTGAGTGCCTTGTTGGGCTTCGCCAATTTCGGTCAGAAAACTTTCGCTATCCGGTGCGGAAGAGACCGGTGCGCGAAATGAAACGGACTTATCGCTGGTTTGCATTTCTGCCAGCACGTCTTCGATTATCTGACGTAGTAATTTTTCGTTAATTTCCATTTCTCACCCTTAGTCAATATCGTTGGGATCAAGTGCACCGGGAATATTTTTGATCTCTTCCCAGCGTTCCCCTTGCAGGCGATAACCTGTAGCCGGTCCGGCGTAATCATTGACGTCATTGACCGCAGAGCGCACTTGTCCGTCATCGACGATAATGGCGGAGGTATGGAGATAGTCGCCGGTCAGTTTTGCTTTTTGCATGTTGAGCATGTCCTGGGCGACATCGGTAAAACCGGCTTGCGCCAGGGCTTTCACCACTTCCAGGCTGTTACGGTTTTTATTGATAATTTCCTGGGCGAACTTGATGTCTTCCACGATGTTGCGCTCTGGCATATCTTTCGAACCGTGGGCATAGGTTGCCGCTTCGACCTCTTCATCGGTGATAGGGGGTAATCCCATACCGGCAAAAACAGCCTGTAAAGCGCGTGCGGCTTTATTGCGGATAGCGATAACATCTTCTTCGCGCACTGGTCGCAGGCCACCATCAACCTTGAGGTCACGTTGAATGACGTTGTAATCATCGAAGTCTTCGGCATCTTCGTTTGAACCAGCAAACATGTTGTCGTAGTTCGGCACAGCGGAAAAACCGGAAGAGATAAAGTCGGTGCCTGGCAGAAACTGCATCAGAAAACGTGCGGTACGGCGCATATCTGAGTGGGTAAAGGTCTGGTCATTACTGGAGGCGCATTCCAGATCCAGTGATGAACAAATTAAGTTTTCCGCCAGCACTGCGCGGATGCCTGACGGCACTGCCGATGGAACGCCGATGCAGCTTACGGAACCATTCTGTAGACCCTGAACACCTGCGGCTTTGGTGATGTAAATGCAACGAGCCTCAAGGTAAAGCATTGATTTACCTTCCGCATAGCCCATCTGCACTTCAGAGCCGGAGCCGGAAGTAAAGCGCATTTTTAAGCCGCGAGAAGCATAAGATGACGCGAGAAATCCTTTTGACCACGGTGTATCGTCGCCGTCGGTGAAAACAGGTTCCGTGCCGTAGACAGAAATCGTTTCGGCGTAGCAGGTATGGCCTAACATACCGAGTTTCAGTTCGGTGGCTTCCTCCAGTGAACACTGGGTCAACACGCCCGGGCGTCCTACCTGTGAACCGACCAGAAGAGCGATGGCGTTGAACGGTGCATAGCGAGCAACGGCAACGGTGGTTTCCTGTTCGTCAAATCCGCGCCATGCGCCTTCAGCCGCGTCGGCAGCAATTTGTACCGGATTGTCTTTGATGTTGGTGACGTGAGCCTGTTGCGATGGTGTTCGACGAGCGCGCATTTTCTGCATCGCCATCATCATCTCTACCACGTTCATCTGTGAAACCACTTCGACGATTTTGGCGGGCGTCATCGCAGTGGTCAGGGGAACAATATCGCTACGTTTGACATTTGGATCGCACAACATATTGGCAAGTTTAACCGAATCCATTGCGATGACTTCTTCGGCGCGCGCGAGATTGATACCGTAGCGGGCGATAAAATGGTCGATCAGGTCAAACTGGCTGGCAGGTTTCCCATCCAGTTCGGTGACGACGCCGTTAACAATTTTGATTGACGGTTTAGGATCGTTCGGGCTTTCCATCGCAATGAAGCCTTCTTCAATCCACTCTTTAACGAAACCGTCCTGGTTGACCGGGCGTTTTGCCAGTGCTTCAAATCTTTTCGATCTCATGAATCTGCCTCAGGGAATTCAGATGTAGGAAGGGCGATCGTTTTTCGGTGTATCGCCGAGAGTCGAAAGTACGGTTTTACCGATTTCGCGTGCGGAGATGACCGCCTGACGGACTGCGCCGGAGTCTCCTGAGATAATCAGGATGACCTCATTGCTAAAGCTGGTGCCATGAGCCGGGGAGCTGTATGCCACGACATCCACATTGGCGGACTTCAGGGCGGTATCGGCCATCAGAACACCCACGGCGGCAGGAGCGCCGACAATAACGCCGCAAGCGCGACCCAGTGGTGCGCCAAACGCTTTTTCCAGTGCATAGCTGGCGCGGGCGGTATATTGCAGTTCCAGATGTCCGGCTTCGTTGGCATAGACATCACCAAAGGTTCTGTCGAGTTCTTTTAGAGCAACTTCAATACCGCGTTTCACGTCGGAAACATCGTTGCCACCTAAAAGGATTAACGAGCCGTGTCCGGCACCGCCTTTAGTATCGCGAGGAAGTTCAATGCTAATAACTTCGGTGTTGGTGGCTTTTACGGCTTCATCAGCGGCCATAATGTGTGGCCCAGCACCAATACGTGCGCCCAGAATGCCAATGGAGCGATAGCGTTTTTCAAGTTTCATCGCGTCCAATAGGGCGCTATCAACGTTTGCAATGACCAGACCTACAGTGTCGCCAATAGCGGTGCCAACAAATTCCGTTAACGTGCAGCTTTTTTCTGCCATAGCCGTCTCTCGTGTTTGATGATTGGTTTCCGGGAGAACCTCATGCTTCGGTGTCGCTACGCGTGCGATGACCTGCGCCATGATCTGTTCGACCAGTTCACTGCTGCTCATGGGTTAATTCCCTTTGGTAATATTTTTTCGACATCGGTATGTGGGCGGGGGATAACGTGTACGGCTTTCACTTCGCCGACATTACGCGCAGCGACGGCACCTGCATCTGTTGCCGCTTTAACCGCCCCGACATCACCACGAACGATGACGGTCACCAGCCCGGAACCAATTTTTTCGTAGCCGACCAGCAATACATTTGCCGACTTCACCATGGCGTCTGCGGCCTCTATGGCGGCAGTTAATCCTTTGGTTTCTACCATTCCTAACGCTTCTTGTTGCATAAAGACCTCGCCTGGATTTTTTGACGATATGACTATAAAAAAAAGCGAGGAAAAAGAATGGCTGACTTAATCGCTAATGAGAAAAATTAATAGAGGACAAATATTATAAAATTGCTTTCAGAGATTATATGTTATTCATTTATTGGTTGTTTTTGACGTGGTTTAATGTGAATTAATTGCATTGGGGACGGTGTTTTAATTTAAAATAATACTTCGTCGAGTTTGATTTTCTGAAATTAACTGTGATATTTGTTTAAATTTTATTATGCAGGCATGGCAATTTTTTATTGTATCAGATTGGCGATATATATAACGCCAATAGTGATGATTGCTGTAGTGAATGCTATAGCAATGACAATAATTTGCTATAGCAATACTATTTTTCCACGAATCTGACATGCATGTTGGCAATATTTTTTCCCGCGCAATTTTTATAGTTGCGTTCGATATACACAACAATCAGCGCATTGTTGGCTGATAAAGAAAAAACTCTGTGAAAAAGGTGTCAGTATGAATGATTCACTCAAGGCGCAATGCGTTGCCGAGTTTTTGGGCACCGGTCTGTTCCTCTTTTTTGGCATTGGTTGTTTGTGTGCCCTAAAACTTGCCGGTGCAAGCCTGGGACTGTGGGAAATTTGTATTATTTGGGGGTTAGGTATTTCACTTGCTGTTTACCTTACGGCAGGCATTTCCGGTGCTCATCTTAACCCGGCGGTTACTATTGCTCTGTGGTTGTTTGCCGCTTTTCCTGGTCGTAAAGTGCTGCCATTTTGTGTGGCGCAATTAGCGGGAGCCTTTGGTGGCGCAGTTCTGGCATATTTTTTATACAGCAATTTGTTTGTCGATTTTGAATCTGCTCACAATATGGTTCGTGGTAGTGCAGAAAGTTTACAACTCGCCAGTATCTTCAGTACTTACCCGGCAGCAGCGATAAATGTATGGCAGGCTGCCTTGGTTGAGGTGGTCATAACGTCCATGTTAATGGGGTTGATTATGGCGTTGACCGATGACGGCAATGGCGTACCCAAAGGGCCGCTTGCGCCTTTACTTATTGGTATTCTGGTTGCTGTTATTGGTGCTTCTACCGGACCATTAACCGGTTTTGCCATGAATCCAGCGCGTGATTTTGGACCAAAAATTTTCACCTGGCTTGCTGGTTGGGGAGAAATTGCGATGACTGGCGGACGTAATATTCCTTATTTCATTGTACCCATTATTGCTCCGGTCATTGGAGCCTGTGCTGGCGCGGCGATTTATCGCTTTCTTATTGCACAAAATTTACCTGTCAATAGTGTTACGCCTAAAGAGAACAGCGAATAGTGAAATAGCCTGGCAGTTATAAACGTTTATTTTTTTAGTGTTTGTGATCTGCTTTCCGAACTTATTAAAAAGTCTCCCGCTTCATGGAGGCTTTTGTTATTGTCCGTTTTGCTTCTCGTCAGTAAATCATTAAGGATGATGTGAAGATTAAATGTAAAACAATTGTTTTACCATAACAATAAATTAACTGGGAGGTTTTATCATGATTTCTGCGGCGACACTTAATTCAGAACTCATTAATAAAATCGCACAGGATTTTGCGCAGGCGACTAGTCTTGCGGTTGTCGTGGTCAATATCCACGGTGATGAAATCTCCGAGCTGTTTAACTTCACTCCATTTTGTCAGATGATGCGCCAACACCCTCAGCTTAGCACTCGCTGTCGCATGAGCGATCGTTGTGGTGGTCTGGAAGCCTCTAAATCAGATCAGCCTTGTATTTACCGCTGTCATGCAGGGTTAACTGATTTCTCTATTCCTCTGGTGATTGCCGGGCATTTAGTCGGCTTTGTGTTGTGTGGACAAGTTCGCCTGCGTAATGATGATGTTGATTTGATCAATATTCTGAATGTCGATGATTGTTGGCAAGCCGACCCAGAACTACTTAATGAATTTCGCAAAGTTCCTGAGATGGATTACTCGAGAGTTATGGCCTCTGCTGATTTATTGAAGTTGATTGTGGAAAATTGCCTCAAAAAGCAACTCAATTTTGTCGTTATTAAAGAGAATAAACCTCATTCGGGTTCAGTTCGTCAGACCCGTGCGCCTAATCCCCATGATAATAAAATGAAAAAAGCATTGCGCTATATCGATGCACATTTGTCAGACGATTTGCGTCTGGAAGATGTTGCCTCGCATGTTTATCTAAGCCCTTATTATTTCAGTAAGTTGTTTAAGAAATATCATGGGATTGGTTTTAATGCGTGGGTAAACCAACAACGAATGGCCAGCGCGCGTGAGCTGCTGTGCCATAGTGACTGGAGTATCGCCAGTATCGCGCGTAATTTAGGCTTCTCACAAACCAGTTATTTCTGCAAAGTTTTTCGCCAGACGTATCAGGTGACTCCGCAGGTATATCGTCAGCAAATTAGTGAAAATGTAGCAGCGGAAACAGCATAAAATTAATGTGGAAAATGAGGGATGATTAAATAGACGCTGGCAATATTAATTAACGTTATTTACGTGTTATGGGATAAGTGAGATCAGCTCATAACATACGCTGACAGGTTCGGCACATTTGTGCCTGGGAAGAGGGTGAAAATCCCTCGCAGCCCCCGCTGCTGTAATGCTGACAACCCCGAAAATACCACTGATCGCGAGATTGGGAAGGCCGGGGAAGGATGATGCGAAGCCAGAAGACCAGCCTGTCAGTCAATACCAACAACTTCGGTGGGAAGTGGGTTGTCCGGAAGCGCACGGTTGAGTATTGGCGCGTCTTTATACCCCTACCACCCTGAGAGGATCAGGGTATGGCGGCATCATTTAGTTCCTTCATTGTAGTGCCGACAGGCACCTGGGCTGCTCTCAATGCGCGGCAATCGTTTTTCATGGTATATCAGCCTGACCGTCATTACAGGAAACGAAGCGGAGGACGGGGGATATGAAAACGATAAAACCCGAATCGATAGCCCTTTTTTGCCTCTCCTCTGGCGATATTAATCTGGCGAAATATCTGGCTGAAATGTTGCCAATGACCTGTTTTGTTGGTGAGGACTGGCAGCAAGGTTTCTTGTCTTTTAAAGGTGGGGCTGTTCAATCGTTATCAGACGCGTATACCGATTATTCAGTGCTGTTATTGATTGCTGAAAACAGGGTCTCCATACCAGAAAATTTCTCTCATCCTGATGGCGCGACGGTAATCGTAATCACACGGCATAATGCCCGTTTGCTGGCTGGTTCGGCTGGTGGTGCAGTAGCATTAATCCATTATCTGAATGAAATATGTCAACGCAGTGAAAATATTGCCAATGACGCATTCTGCCAGACGTTTACACAGGGAAATCGGACTATTTCACAACACCGCCTTCGTTCGTAATGGATTGAGAACGCTGGATTTTTATTTTCATTACGCGCAGTATTAATTGCGGAAATGTTATTACGATCAGCAACGATGGTTCTGGTCAATGAATACCATCATACAATTGAACCAGGAGTCCGTATGATGATTTTGGTGACAGGTGGTGCACGGAGCGGGAAGAGTCGGCACGCCGAGGCGCTTATTGGGGATACTCCACAGGTTCTGTATATCGCCACTTCGCAAATCCTTGATGATGAGATGGCGGCACGGATTGAGCATCATCGGCAGGGGCGTCCGGCGCATTGGCACACGGTGGAACGCTGGCAGCAGCTTGATGAGTTAATTAATGCAGACATTAATCCGCAGAACGCTGTGTTGCTGGAATGCATTACGACAATGGTGACTAATCTGTTGTTTGATTATGGCGGCGATAAAGATCCTGAAGGATGGGATTATGTGGCGATGGAGCAAGCGATAAATGGCGAGATTCAGTTGTTGATTGCTGCCTGTCAACGTTGCCCTGCAAAGGTCGTATTAGTGACCAATGAAGTGGGAATGGGTATTGTGCCGGAGAATCGTCTGGCGCGACATTTTCGTGATATTGCCGGGCGAGTGAATCAGCAACTGGCCGCTGCGGTAGATGAAGTATGGCTGGTGGTTTCGGGTATTGGAGTAAAAATCAAATGAGTAAATTATTTTGGGCGATGCTCTCTTTCATTACGCGTCTGCCTGTACCGCGTCGTTGGTCCCAGGGGCTGGATTTCGAACATTATTCTCGCGGTATCATTACTTTTCCCTTAATTGGGTTATTGCTTGGTGCGATTAGTGGGCTGGTCTTCATGGTGTTGCAGGTATGGTGTGGTGTACCACTGGCGGCACTATTTAGCGTGCTGGTTCTGGCGCTGATGACAGGGGGATTCCACCTGGACGGTCTGGCAGATACCTGTGATGGTGTATTTTCTGCACGTAGCCGAGATCGTATGTTGGAAATCATGCGTGATAGCCGTTTAGGCACCCACGGCGGTCTGGCATTGATTTTTGTTGTGCTGGGAAAGATTTTGATTTTGAGCGAACTGGCTCTGCGTGGTGAGCCTATCCTGGCATCGCTGGCTGCAGCATGTGCTGTCAGCCGTGGTACTGCCGCATTATTGATGTATCGTCATCGTTATGCTCGGGAAGAAGGGCTTGGCAATGTGTTCATCGGCAAAATTGATGGGCGACAAACCTGCGTCACACTAGGCTTAGCCGTAATTTTTGCTGCTGTATTACTGCCTGGTATGCATGGTGTGGCTGCTATGGTGGTGACGATGGTGGCAATTTTCGTCCTCGGTCAGCTTTTCAAACGTACTCTGGGCGGGCAAACCGGCGATACGCTGGGAGCTGCCATAGAGCTTGGTGAGCTGGTCTTTCTGCTGGCGCTGCTATAAAGAGACGCAACATGCAAACACTTGCCGATTTACTGAATACGATCCCGGCCATCGATCATGCTGCTATGTCGCGCGCACAACGGCATATTGACGGGTTACTCAAACCCGTCGGTAGTCTGGGAAGGCTGGAGGCGCTTGCCGTACAACTGGCAGGAATGCCGGGGCTGAATGGTGTTCCTCATGTGGGTAAAAAAGCGGTAGTGGTTATGTGTGCCGATCACGGCGTCTGGGATGAGGGTGTCGCTATTTCCCCGAAAGCGGTGACAGCCATTCAGGCTGAAAATATGACACGCGGAACAACCGGCGTGTGTGTTCTGGCAGCACAGGCGGGGGCTAAAGTTCATGTAATTGATGTAGGGATAGATACTGCGGAGCCAATACCCGGACTTATCAACATGCGTGTCGCTCGAGGTAGCGGCAATATAGCTTCAGGTCCTGCAATGAGCCGCTGTCAGGTTGAAGAGTTGCTTCTGGAAGTCATTCGTTATACGCGTGAACTGGCGAAAAATGGCGTCACGTTGTTTGGCGTGGGTGAGCTGGGAATGGCAAACACGACGCCGGCTGCGGCGATAGTCAGCACAATTACTGGACGCGATCCCGAAGAAGTGGTTGGTATTGGCGCAAATCTGCCGACAGATAAACTGGCAAACAAAGTTGATGTTGTTCGTCGGGCAATTACGTTGAATCAACCGAATCCGCTGGATGGTGTTGATGTACTGGCAAAAGTTGGTGGATTTGATTTGGTCGGAATGGCTGGCGTGATCTCAGGAGCCGCTTCCTGTGGTTTACCCGTGTTGTTGGATGGCTTTCTTTCTTATGCCGCCGCGCTTGCTGCGTGCCAGATGTCACCTGCAATCAAACCGTATCTTATTCCTTCCCATTTGTCGGCAGAAAAAGGGGCGCGTATTGCGTTGGCACATTTGGAGCTGGAGCCGTATATCAATATGGAAATGCGTTTAGGTGAGGGGAGTGGTGCGGCGCTGGCGATACCCATCATCGAAGCTGCTTGCGCGATATACAACAACATGGGCGAACTTGCTGCCAGCAACATTATTCTACCGGGGAATACAACTTCTGAATTGAACAGCTAAAAACGAAAAGTCTGATAAAAGCTATACTTATCGGATGGCTTTCGCGACTTAGGAAAGGGATATGATGCGTCGTGTAAATATTCTTTGTTCATTTGCTCTGCTTTTTGCCAGTCATAATAGCCTGGCGGTAACTTATCCATTACCCCCAGAGGGGAGTCGTTTAGTGGGGCAGCAACTTACAGTAACGGTTCCCGATCACAATACCCAGCCGCTGGAAACTTTTGCCGCGCAGTACGGACAAGGGCTGAGTAATATGCTGGAAGCGAATCCGGGGGCTGATGTTTTCTTGCCGAAGTCTGGTTCGCAGCTCACCATTCCGCAGCAACTGATTTTACCCGCAACTGTGCGAAAAGGAATTGTGGTTAATGTCGCCGAGATGCGTCTGTATTACTACCCACCAGACAGTAATACTGTGGAAGTGTTTCCTATTGGTATTGGTCAGGCTGGACGAGAAACCCCGCGTAATTGGGTGACAGCCGTTGAGCGTAAACAAGAAGCACCAACCTGGACGCCAACCCCTAACACTCGTCGTGAATATGCAAAGCGTGGGGAGAGTCTGCCTGCATTTGTCCCAGCCGGACCCGATAATCCTATGGGGCTGTACGCTATTTATATCGGCAGGTTATATGCCATTCACGGTACTAATGCCAATTTTGGGATTGGCCTACGGGTAAGTCAGGGTTGTATTCGTCTGCGCAATGACGATATCAAATATCTGTTTGATAATGTCCCGGTAGGGACGCGCGTGCAACTTATTGATCAGCCAGTGAAATACACAACGGAGCCGGATGGTTCAAAGTGGCTGGAAGTTCATGAGCCGCTGTCGCGCAATCGTGCAGAATATGAGTCCGACCGAAAAGTGCCATTGCCGGTAACCCCATCTTTGCGGGCGTTTATCAACGGGCAAGAAGTTGATGTGAATCGCGCGAATGCTGCGTTGCAACGTCGATCGGGAATGCCAGTACAAATTAACTCTGGCTCAAAGCAGATGTTTTAAAATAGCTGTTGTATAAAAAGCAAAAAGCCTGCTCTAAAGCAGGCTTTTTTGAATTTGGCTCCTCTGACTGGACTCGAACCAGTGACATACGGATTAACAGTCCGCCGTTCTACCGACTGAACTACAGAGGAATCGTGAGAACGGGGCGCATATTAATGGCAGTACATGGCGATGTCAAAGGGGGAAATGCATTTTTTTGTTCGTTTGCTGCCAATTTCAACAAAATGATGAACTTTCAATCTTTTTAATCATGTTCCATCGTGGTGCATGACATCCTTTCATGGGGCAGGGAATGCTTCTCCTGGCTTAAAGAGCCAATGACGAAACAATCATAATCTCTTATTTGACGGGCGATTAGCTTTCGTATCAACGCCAAAACGAAACTGGCAAGTATCTTGCAATCTGGTTGTTAGTAATGTCGGCACTCGGGCTGACGCTTAAAAAAACCGGAGGCACCATGAACTTTAGACGCTTGAAATACTTCGTCAAAATTGTAGATATTGGTAGCCTGACTCAGGCTGCTGAAGTATTGCATATAGCACAGCCTGCGCTCAGTCAGCAGGTTGCCACGCTGGAAGGTGAGCTAAATCAGCAACTTTTGATTCGCACAAAACGTGGCGTTACGCCGACAGACGCCGGAAAAATTCTCTATACCCATGCGCGGGCAATTTTACGTCAGTGTGAACAGGCCCAACTGGCGGTGCATAATGTAGGTCAGACATTGTCAGGTCAAGTCTCGATTGGCTTTGCGCCAGGAACCGCAGCGTCATCTATCACCATGCCTTTATTACAGGCGGTACGCACTGAATTTCCGGAGGTCGTTATCTATCTCCATGAAAATAGCGGTGCTGTGCTTAACGAAAAACTTATAAACAACCAGCTTGATATGGCGGTGGTTTATGAGCATTCCCCTGTGTCTGGTGTATCCAGTCAGACTTTGTTAAAAGAGGATCTGTATCTTGTCGGAACTCAGGATTGCCCAGGGCAAAGCGTTGATGTTAATGCGATAGCGCAAATGAACCTCTTCCTTCCCAGCGATTACAGTGTAGTAAGACTTCGTGTTGATGAAGCTTTTTCCCTGCGCCGGCTTACAGCGAAAGTCATCGGTGAAATTGAGTCTATCGCTACGCTTACCGCTGCGATTGCCAGCGGTATAGGCGTTGCAGTATTACCTGAATCGGCCGCACGTTCGTTATGTGCCGCAGTTAACGGTTGGATGTCACGTATTACCACGCCTTCAATGAATCTCTCGTTGTCATTAAACTTACCCGCCAGATCAGTTTTATCGCCACAGGCGCAGGCAGTGAAAGAGCTGTTATTGTCAGTGATTAGTTCTCCAGCCATAGAAAAAAGACAATGGCAATTGGTGAGCTAAACGTTATACCTGGATGGAATAAGATGCGGGTTTTTATTATTTGTTATGCCGGGCATTAGACTCTAACAATAATGGATGTCTGATATGCCCGGAGTTTACCGTGAATTTCCAACAACTAAAGATAATCCGCGAAGCTGCCCGTCAGGATTACAATCTGACAGAGGTTGCGAATATGCTCTTTACCTCACAGTCAGGTGTCAGCCGTCATATTCGAGAGCTGGAGGATGAACTTGGTATCGAAATATTCGTTCGTCGTGGCAAGCGGCTGCTTGGCATGACTGAACCGGGCAAAGCATTACTGGTCATTGCAGAACGTATTCTGAATGAAGCCAGTAATGTTCGACGGCTTGCAGACCTGTTTACCAACGACACATCTGGCGTACTCACTATTGCAACGACGCATACTCAGGCTCGTTACAGCTTGCCTGGGGTCATTAAAGCCTTTCGCGAACTTTTCCCCGAAGTGCGACTCGAGCTTATCCAGGGGACGCCGCAGGAAATTGCGACTCTGCTACAAAACGGCGGAGCTGATATTGGCATAGCCAGTGAGCGTTTGAGCAATGATCCCCAACTCGTCGCTTTCCCCTGGTTTCGTTGGCACCATAGTTTGCTCGTTCCTGTCGATCATCCCTTAACACAAATTACGCCATTGACGCTGGAATCAATAGCGAAGTGGCCGTTGATCACTTACCGACAGGGAATTACGGGGCGCTCACGTATTGATGACGCCTTTGTCCGCAAAGGTTTACTGGCAGATATTGTATTGAGTGCTCAGGATTCTGATGTCATCAAAACCTATGTCGCCCTCGGTTTGGGGATAGGATTAGTTGCCGAACAATCCAGCGGTGAGCAAGAGGAAGAGAATTTAATTCGTCTGGATACGCGGCATCTTTTCGATGCTAATACTGTCTGGTTGGGACTCAAGCGAGGACAACTTCAGCGTAACTATGTCTGGCGTTTTCTGGAATTGTGCAATGCTGGATTGTCGGTTGAGGATATTAAGCGGCAGGTGATGGAAAATAGTGAAGAGGAAATTGATTATCAGATATAGCAAAAAGCCCGCTATCAAAGCGGGCTTTTCATAATTTGGCTCCTCTGACTGGACTCGAACCAGTGACATACGGATTAACAGTCCGCCGTTCTACCGACTGAACTACAGAGGAATCGCTGTTGAGGCACATCTTAACGGCGAAAAATCATTTGTCAAACCTGTTTTTTAAATTCATCAACCGTTTGCCGTTTCTATCAACAGTTTGTTGCATTTGCAGACAATTTGTCGGCGAAAATCTTTGCAGCTTTTCTGATTCTCCCTCATTATTTGAAATGTGGTTTCACTTTCTGCAATTAAGGTCGGCTTTGAATATCCCCTCAGCTTTACGCCAGGTTGTTCGCCACACTCGCTGGCACTCAAAACGTAAGAGTTACAAAGTGTTGTTCTGGCGCGAAATAACTCCGCTTGCTGTTCCTATCTTTATGGAGAATGCCTGTGTCCTGTTGATGGGCGTGCTGAGCACTTTTCTGGTCAGTTGGCTGGGAAAAGATGCGATGGCGGGCGTTGGGTTGGCGGACAGCTTCAACATGGTCATTATGGCCTTTTTCGCAGCTATCGACCTTGGTACTACTGTCGTTGTGGCATTTAGTCTCGGTAAACGTGATCGACGGCGAGCCAGAGTAGCAACACGGCAATCATTGGTGATCATGACGTTATTTGCCGTGCTGTTGGCAATTCTCATTCATCATTTTGGCGAACAAATTATCGATTTTGTTGCAGGTGATGCCACGACAGAGGTTAAAGCACTGGCGTTGACTTATCTGGAACTGACGGTGCTCAGTTATCCAGCCGCTGCCATCACCTTGATTGGCAGTGGGGCACTTCGTGGCGCCGGGAATACGAAAATACCGCTACTTATAAATGGTAGCATGAATATTTTTAATATTATTATTAGCGGTATATTGATTTACGGGCTTTTCTCCTGGCAGGGGCTGGGGTTTGTTGGCGCAGGGCTAGGATTAACTATTTCCCGTTATATTGGCGCAATTGCAATTTTGTGGGTACTGGCGATTGGCTTTAATCCTGCACTACGAATCTCGTTAAAAAGCTATTTTAAGCCATTGAATTTCAGCATTATCTGGGAAGTTATGGGGATTGGTATTCCCGCGAGCGTTGAATCAGTATTGTTTACCAGTGGTCGGTTATTAACACAAATGTTTGTTGCTGGTATGGGAACCAGCGTCATTGCCGGAAATTTTATCGCTTTTTCGATTGCGGCTCTTATCAATTTACCAGGGAGTGCGCTCGGTTCTGCTTCTACAATAATTACTGGTCGAAGGCTGGGAGTAGGGCAGAGAGCGCAAGCAGAAATACAGTTGAGGCATGTTTTCTGGTTGTCCACCCTTGGGTTAACAGCGATAGCCTGGTTAACGGCTCCCTTTGCCGGGGTTATGGCGTCATTTTATACCCAGGATCCCCAGGTTAAACACGTGGTTGTGATTCTTATTTGGCTAAATGCTTTGTTTATGCCTATTTGGTCGGCCTCATGGGTATTACCTGCGGGTTTTAAAGGTGCTCGTGATGCCCGCTACGCTATGTGGGTATCTATGTTGAGTATGTGGGGATGCCGAGTGGTAGTAGGTTACGCGCTGGGAATTATGCTTGGCTGGGGCGTGGTTGGCGTTTGGATGGGGATGTTTGCTGACTGGGCCGTGCGTGCTGCGTTGTTTTACTGGCGGATGGTGACCGGGCGCTGGCTATGGAAATATCCTCGCCCTGAACATGAAAAGTGTGAAAAAAAGGCAGTTGTGTCGGAATTAACGACAAAACGCAGAATATTTCAGCAAACGATTTCAAAATTAAAAAACAGGCTTTGACAATGTAGATGGGCATCGTTAATATTCGCCCCGTTCTCACGATTCCTCTGTAGTTCAGTCGGTAGAACGGCGGACTGTTAATCCGTATGTCACTGGTTCGAGTCCAGTCAGAGGAGCCAAATTATGAAAAGCCCGCTTTGATAGCGGGCTTTTTGCTTTTTACTTATAAAATCCTTCACATCTTTTCTTGATGCAAAGGATCTTCGCTCATTATCGGAACGGCGGCTCATTAAAGGTGCGCAGTTTACGGGAATGCAGTCGATCGCCTTCCGCGCGCAGTAAATCAATTGCCCGGATGCCAATCTGCAAGTGTTCGGAAATCGCACCTTCATAAAAACGGTTAGCCTGGCCGGGAAGTTTAATCTCACCATGCAATGGCTTATCTGAAACACACAGTAGCGTCCCGTATGGCACGCGGAAACGGTATCCTTGTGCTGCAATGGTTGCGCTTTCCATATCAATCGCTACGGCCCGACTTAAATTAAAACGAAGTGCAGAAGCCGAGTAACGCAATTCCCAGTTCCTGTCATCAGTAGTTACCACAGTGCCAGTACGTAGCCGCTGTTTAACTTCCTCACCCGGCCTGCCGCTGACGAGTTTGGTGGCGTCATAAAGCGCGCGTTGCACTTCAGCAATGCTGGGAATAGGGATATCGGGCGGTAAAACTGCATCAAGAACGTGGTCATCGCGTAAATAAGCATGTGCAAGTACATAATCACCAATGGACTGGCTTTCACGTAATCCACCGCAGTGACCAATCATCAGCCAGACATCCGGGCGTAGCACCGCCAGATGATCGCAGATGGTTTTAGCATTTGATGGCCCCACACCAATATTTACCAGAGTAATACCCTGGCCATCGGCAGTGATTAAATGCCATGCTGGCATCTGGTGTTTTTTCCATGCGAGATCAGAAATCGCCTCTTCAGGGGCTTCTGTTTCGGCGGTGATCCATATCCCTCCAGCACAGGAAAGAGCAATGTAGGGACTATCAGGATCGAGGATCTGGCTGCACCCCCAACGAACGAATTCATCCACATAACGTGTGTAGTTGGTAAACAAAACGAACGGCTGAAAATGTTCGACTGGCGTGCCGGTATAATGGCGTAACCGCGCGAGGGAAAAATCGACCCGGCGCGCATCGAAATGCGATAGCGGAGAAAATTCCGTTGGGTGATAAATGCCGTCTGCAGTTTCATCGCCAATTTGCGCCAGTTCTGTTGTCGGGAAGTAACGAGTTAGCCCGGCGCTCATCGAACGATCAAGTGTCAGTTCAGAGCCATCGATGACATAGGGATAGGGGATTTCATGCTGCGAGGGTTGCACGGAGATGTGCGCACCATAATCTTGATACAGTAACGTTAGTTGTTCATTGAGATACGAACGAAAGAGAGCAGGGCGGGTAATAGTGGTGGTATAGCTGCCAGCGTGAGTAAAACGTCCAAATGCGCGTGTTTTGGGAGGATTTGTGGCGCAGCCATCCCAGGTCACGGTCAATGATGGATAGACAAAAAGACCTTGTTTGCGGGCGTTTTCATCAGGTAATTCGCCACTTTTAATATAGTTGCCAATGGCATTGCGTAAAGCGACTACAGATTGCTCATACAGCACGTCAAGTTTATCCAGTGCCTGAGCTGGGGTCAGACCGGAGCCCTTATTATTCATGTGTGTCTCCTGTTCCATACAATTACCGCACATCCGATAGTATGTCACAGGAATGTGAAACAAAAGTGTAAGGCGAAGATCGAATGATCTTCGCCAGACCATCAGATGCGTTGATTGTCTTTCATCAACAAAGCGGTCATTGCGGAAATCAGGCATCCAGCCAGCAAATAAATGGCGACGCTATGCCAGTCCCCGGAAAAATAAGTAATGAGGGCGGCGGCAATAAAAGGGGTAAATCCTCCACCTACCACACTGGCAACTTGATATCCTACCCCAGCGCCGCTGTAGCGATAACTGGCACCAAACATCTCTGTGAACATCGGTTGTTGCACACAAACCACCATGTCATGCGCAATATTCGCCAGCATAATGGAGAAGAAGACTATCCAGAAAATGGATTGAGCCTCGAGCGCCATGAAGAAAGGAAACGCGCTTAAGGTTCCGATAACTGCACCAGTGATATAAACCCTGCGGCGACCAAAACGATCGGCAAGCCAGGCAAAACAGGGAATTGTCAGGCAGCTTAACCCTCCCACCAGCAAACCAATATTCAGGAATAATTCGCGTGGCAGACCCATATTCTGGGTTGAGTAGTTAAGCGCAAAGGCGGTAACGATATACATCGTCAGCAACTCGCACAGTCGCAGCGCAATAATCTTCAGAAAAGCCCCTGGATGTAGTAACAGTGCCTGGATAACAGGGATTCGCTTTTTCACTGCCGCTTGATTATGTTGCTGTTGCTCAAATTCAGCGGATTCCTCCATACCATTACGCACCCACAATGCCCCCAACACCAGTACGGTGCTAAACAGGAAAGGAATGCGCCAGCCCCAGCTCAAAAACTGCTCGTCAGTCGTCATCATACTAATCAGAGAAACCAGTCCAGTTGAAAGCAGTAACCCTACACCGTAGCCAACTTGTACACCGCTACTGTAAAAGGCTTTTTTATTTTTCGGCGCGCTTTCAACGGACAGCAATGCTGCGCCTCCCCATTCTCCGCCGACGGCAAATCCCTGAATAGCACGCAGCGTCACCAGTAAAATCGGTGCCCACCAGCCAATAGTCGAGAATGAAGGAAGAATACCAATCAATGCTGTTGCGATCCCCATCATCCAGACAGTCAGCATCAACATGCGCTTACGCCCCAGGCGGTCGCCAAAATGGCCGAAAATGACACCTCCAAGTGGACGGAAAAGGAATCCGACGCCAAAAGTGGCAAATGCTGCGAGAGTTCCCATTGCCGGGCTCACTTGTGGGAAAAACTCTCGATTAAATACCAGTGCTGCAGTAATGCCATAGAGTAAAAAATCGTACCAGTCGACGACGGCACCGGCAAAACTGCCTAATGCAGCTCGTCGGGCGCGACTTAACGAAAGCGTTCCCTCATCGGGACGCGTGGAGATGAGCGTGGAGTCCATAGTGTTCCTGTCTGTACTGTCTTTTTATAATTAGTATGGAAAAAGGTCACTCACATTGCCGTCAATCTATAAACGAACCTTATGAGACTACCGCGACAGAGAGCATCTGCAAATATTTTTATACCTGAAAATGAGCATGGAGGGCGGATAGGGTCTACTGTAATGTGCTGGAAACGAACAAAATTGTGGATTCAGGTGCGTATTAGAAAATCAAAAGACAGAGAAATGTGATCGCTAAGGTAGCACTGGCTACTTGCTGGCGTTATTTTTGCAGATGAATTTTTCGAATTTTCTCAATGAGATTTGTGTCACTGACACGGGGTGGGCTAATTGCTTGAATGATTGGCGGAGAGAGGGGGATTTGAACCCCCGGTAGAGTTGCCCCTACTCCGGTTTTCGAGACCGGTCCGTTCAGCCGCTCCGGCATCTCTCCGTTCAGATTGTTGCAATGATGCCAGGAAATTTGGCATTTTAACAGTCCCTGTCCGTGCAATTTTGTTCAAGTGACGAGTTTGCGAGCAAAACGATGATTAAGTGGCCCTGGAAAGTACAAGAAACCGTTCATGATGATGCAATTCCGTGGAAGGAAGCTCTGTCGATACCTCTTTTGACAAGTTTGACTGAGCAGGAGCAAAACAAATTAGTCACTCTTGCTGGACGTTTTTTGCAACAAAAACGGTTGGTTCCTTTACAAGGGGTTGAACTTGACGCTTTGAAAAGCGGTCGTATCGCCTTGCTGTTTTGTTTACCTGTTATGGAACTGGGGCTGGAATGGCTGGATGGTTTCCATGAAGTGTTAATTTATCCAGCACCATTTGTGGTAGACGATGAATGGGAAGACGATATAGGACTGGTACATAATCAACGCATCGTTCAGTCAGGTCAAAGCTGGCAGCAAGGCCCCATCGTACTGAATTGGCTCGATATACAGGATTCCTTCGATGCCTCTGGGTTTAATCTGATCATCCACGAAGTTGCACATAAACTGGACACCCGGAACGGCGATCGCGCCAGTGGTGTCCCCTTTATTCCTTTACGTGAAGTCGCGGGCTGGGAACACGATCTTCACGCGGCGATGAATAACATTCAGGACGAAATTGAATTAGTGGGCGAAAATGCCTCCAGCATTGATGCTTATGCCGCCTGTGACCCTGCAGAATGTTTTGCCGTGCTTTCCGAATACTTTTTTAGTGCCCCGGAGCTTTTTGCTCCTCGTTTCCCCTCTCTGTGGCAACGTTTCTGCCAATTTTATCAGCAGGAACCGCTGCAAAGACTGCGAAATGCGAATGAACGAGGCACATATTCAGCACCAGATGTTCATTAAATATCAAATTTGTTGCTTAATTAACCGATTGAAATAACGTGTGAATTTTAGTGTTGACACTCGCAGTGTCACTCAGTAATATTCGCCTCGTTCTCACGATTCCTCTGTAGTTCAGTCGGTAGAACGGCGGACTGTTAATCCGTATGTCACTGGTTCGAGTCCAGTCAGAGGAGCCAAATTTTGAAAAGCCTGCTTTCGAGCAGGCTTTTTGCTTTTCGATGTTAGCCATAACCGGATCCGTATCTAACCTCCCTTAAATCTGATAACTACATCAGGGCTGAATTTTTGCGATAATTCTTTTTATCGTATTTCTGAACTCATCCAGATTGATGTGATCAATATTTTTCCCTACCACAATCGTCTCTGAAATATCGGCCATAGCAGGCCAGCGTGTTTTATAATCGGCATATACTGCGATGACAGGGACATTATAAGCACTTGTCATATGTAAAACAGAAGTATCAGGTGTTATTGCGAGAAAAGCATCTTTTATGACGGCGGCAGAACGTGGTATTGAAGGTGACAATGATAAATGATAGACATTGTCAAAACACTGCGTTAGTTCTATTGCTTTTTCAGTACCATTCGGGCCATGAACAATGACAATTGGCATATTTATTTCATTTTTAATTGTAGCTATTAGTTTTTGAGCTATTGAGCCTGAAAAAGTTCGCTCCTGAACACTACCATCAAGATTAAGAGCAATATATGCGCCCAATGAGGTAAGTTCATAACGTACCTCGTTTATTACCTCTTTGTTGATCGGCAGTTCAAATAAGGGGCGGACAGGCGGGAAACCAGCCTCTCGCATCATGAATGCCCATGTCATTGGTACTGGCGCCCGAAGAGACTGATCCATTTTCGACGCCGATTTGCATAAGGAGGAATAACATTTCATTGTTAAACCCACCACTTGTAAATTGGTTTTGGCTTTTAAATAACTTATGAACAGCATTGTCTTCAGGTTTTTCTTGCGCATAGCTTCAATGCAGAGATCCGGTGTACCGTATTGATCTCTTATACTTTGCGCCAGACTTTTTATTTCTCTAAAGCTGGCATGATCCTGCATTGTCATACTGACTAATGTTAATTTAGTCTCTTTAAGACAAAGCGAATCAAAAACAGATTTATTAATTGTGGATGCGACAATTAATAAATGTTTTATTTTATGTGATTCCAGCGATCTAATTATGGGGTAAATGGCCATTGCATCACCAATTTGGTCGGGGATGTGAATGACCACAAATTCAGTATTTGTTATATTGATATCTTCACATGAATAATCATAATAGCTGAATGCAATGCGTCTAAAAATTGACACTAACGACATTTCCAACCTCGCTTCCCTACTGGTTAAAACGTGATGGAGTTTATCAGAGATAGTCGTTTTCTAAAATCGCTAAATAGCGAGATAATACATAATTTATTTCTATTATTAATTTTTAATTATTCAATTAAATTATGTTTGTATCGCAAAAATACTTGTATTGCATAGCTTCAATGTACATTTCAATCTGAAGTCGATGCAAAGTGAAGGTAAGAGAAGAGATAAAACGTCAGCAATCAGAGTGATCATCTAAGTGGGGGAAATACCCCCACTTTTTTATTATACCGTAAGTGATGTCCGATTAACCCTGGTATGCAGCCAGCATTTCCTGTGCTGCGAGTTTACCCAGCGCATTCGCTGCAAAAGGACTGTCGCCGGTGAGAAGTTTACGATCCTTATGTACCCGGCCGGTAATATCATCATTGATGATATTCATTCCCATTTTCTTCAGTTCTTCACCAAAGTACCAGGTCAGATGGCCAGGCATATAGCCAATATCTGGCGTTTGTTTGTCTGCGGCGTCAGGGAACGCACAAATGGAATAACCGTTCAGCGGGTTATCACCATGACGAAGTGCCAGAAACGCAGCCGGACCATGGCAGAGAGAGATAACAAAACGGTCATTTTCAACTGCCCATTGTAGAGCGGTTGCAACTTCTTTGCTTTCCGGTAAGCCAATGAGAGCGCCATGACCGCCGGGAACAAAAATTGCTGCGTACTCGCTGTCTGCGTTTAAGTTGGCGACAATATCCGCTAATTTTTTCGGATTGCGGAACAAAGATTTGTGTTGCTCAAAGAATGGCATCACTTTTTCATCTTTGTGCGGCATAGCCCAGTATTCAAACTTCGTCATCAGGCCGGAGATGGTCGCAACTTCGAACTCGAAACCTGCTGCATACAGGTGATACAGCGGCAGCAACGTTTCAATCGGATGGTTGCCCGTTGAGAACAGTTTACCGTTATCGGTCGGCAGATAACGTTCGTCAGCGGCGATCACCAGAATTTTGTGCTTGCCGCTATACGGTTTTGGATAGTCCACTCCATCAAGATCAGATACCGGGCTGGTATACTGACTAAGCGAAAATTCTGAAGGGAAGAACGCATTATCTTCAGCAATATCGATCTGCGGATTCTTACTTGTTTGAACAGTCATAGTGTATTCCTTATTGTAACTTAGGTAGGTTAGTCACTATATTCGCGACTGAGCTGGGTGCTATATTTAACCAGGAGAGTAAAATGAGTCAATATACCGAAAGCGGTAGGAGAGTATGTTAAATATGGTTGGGTAAATACACAGCTATTATCGAATAGTGATCTCACTGATTCCACCTTATTTGCAATAAAAACTCAAAGCGTAGCAATATATTGTAGTCCATTTTTCAGAAAAGATGAGATTGCATATCCTCGTTACAGAGGGGGAGTGCAAAATTCGTAAATGAGATTTTTAGCAAAAAAATAATGATTAAACTGCCCTGTAAGGCCGTGAATCGCGAAAAAATGATGATCCAGATTAAGGTTTAACTGATGGCAGATATGATTAATTACATGGCATCAGATGTGCTAATTACAGGAGCTGCCTGGAGTTGCTCTGCCAGGAGTGACCAAGGCGCAGCTGATTTAATGTGCCCAATGATGCTGTATTTATGGCGTAAGTATAAAATTTAACAGATAAATTAATTATAACGTAAATTCTTTTTATATTCAGATGTTTTCAGGGATTTTCTATGTACCGAAATATTGTTATTCCGGTGAATGTCTTTTCCCGGGATGATAGAGAGCAAGCGTTTTGCCATGCGCAATTTTTCGCCAACGTTTCATCAGGGCATGTTCATTTGCTTGGCTTTATACCGGAGTATGTAAGGATACTGGAGCGGGGATATGTTTCTGACATGCATCGTTTGGAATATGTGCTACGTGATCAGGCTTTGCGCCGTTTAGCTACACTGGCAGAACAGTTGGTTTTGCCTGAAGGGTTTATCCATACCTATGTTTATCTTGGGACTCTTCCGGAAGGGGTGAAGGAACTGGCTGAACAGCAACTGGAAGATGTTATTGTGCTGGGAGCTACTCAGGAATTGGGTTTTGTCGATATGCTACGGCAGTTTAGCGTGCCGCTGTTGCTGATTTAATGACGATAAAAAAGCCTGAGTTCGATGAGGGACGAACTCAGGCGGGTATTAGGTTTTTACAGTAACACGCCGAGGCGCGTTGGCTGATTAGAACTGGTAGACTAAGCCTACAGCAACGATATCATCGGTCGCGATGCCGTTTGCTTTGTAGAAGTCATCATCGTTGTCCAGCAGGTTGATTTTGTAATCAACATAGGTGGACATGTTTTTGTTGAAATAGTAGGTTGCACCGACTTCAACGTATTTAACCAGATCTTTGTTGGTGTAACGCGGGTCGCCGTTGCCGTCATGAGCCCAACCGCCTAAATCCTTACCTTTAGATTGCAGGTAAGCGATGGACGGACGCAGACCGAAGTCGAACTGATACTGAGCTACAACTTCAAAGTTCTGTGTTTTGTTAGCGATTGCTGATCTTGAATCACCATTATCAAACTCGCCACCACCATAAGGGGTCATATTGCGAGTTTCCGCATACATAGCTGCTAAATACACATTATTGGCATCATATTTTGCACCAACAGTCCATGCTTCTGCGGTTTCACCACCAGCATTTCTGTTGTTACGGCTACGATCATTTAAACCAACGCCAACCTGACGATCGGAACGATCAGAGTTTGAATATGCAGCCCCCAGACTTAAACCGAAGTCGAAATCGTAGGAAGTAGACATACCGAAACCATCACCATTTTCTTTGGAAAGACTACGTCCATCACCACTACCGGAGCCTTCCTGACCGAATGGTCCACCACTTTCATTATTACCCTGATATTGCAGAGCAAAGTTCAGACCATCAACCTGACCGAAGAAGCCATTGTTACGGTAGGTTGCTACACCATTGGTACGGCCGTTCATGAAGTTGTCGGCGCCAGCATAAGTATCGCCACCAAATTCAGGCAGCATATCGGTCCACGCTTCGATATCATACACAACACCGTAGTTACGACCGTAGTCGAAAGTACCGTTCTGACCGAAACCTAAACCAGCGAACGCCAGACGGGTTGCTGAGTTATCACCGTCACCTTCAGTACCATTTGCTTGCAGGTTGTATTCCCACTGACCGTAACCAGTAAACTGGTCAGCGATCTGAGTTTCGCCTTTGAAACCGATACGGGCATATGACATGTCGCCATCAGCGCCCGAGTTGTCAGAAAAATAGTGTAGACCCGCTACTTTTCCGTAGAAATCCAGTTTATTACCATCTTTATTATAGACTTCAGCCGCATTTGCTGCGCCAGCAACTAATAACGCCGGGACCAGCATTGCCAGAACTTTTCTTTTCATTATGTATTCCCTTGTGATTATAATCTTCATGAATATAAAAATAAGTGCCGTTATCCAAAAAAAGCACATTTGGATACTATTCTATGAAGTTCATTTTATTTTAAGAAATACATGTAACAAATGTATTTAAAAGATTTCAAAATGTTTCTAATCTATTTAATATAATTCACGATTATGAGTTAAAACCATAAATATTCATGACATTTATGGTTTTATATCAAATAGTTATTGGTTTTTGATAAGAATGGATTGCGTCAATGATTGTTTCGCTAAAAATCGTGTGTGATCTTGCGCACATTATAAAATGACATAAAAAAAGCCGGCATCATGCCGGCTCAAAAATATAAACAAGACGATAAAAGGCTAATAACGGAGTTATCATGACACAGAAAACAAAAAAGGTATAATTGTATTCCTCGCTGATATATTGAATTAGTGAATTAATAAAACTACGATCAAAGTTAAATAAAATTTTTAATAGCTGTTTTTCCAGTAATTATTGCCATTGAACAAAAATCATCTATTTGTTCAAAAAATGAATGAGACTTGACTGGCTCAACCGATGTGGAAAAATGTGACTTTCATCACATAATAGGATCAGGTCTTAATTTTCCGGGTTATCTCAAAATGGAGCATGGTTCGACAACAATGGAAGAAAGACTCTCTCGCAGCCCTGGCGGCAAACTGGCTTTGTGGGCTTTCTATACATGGTGTGGCTATTTTGTCTGGGTGATGGCGCGTTACATCTGGGTAATGAGTCGGATCCCCGATGCCCCCGTGTCAGGATTTGAAAGTGATTTAGGTTCAACTGCGGGAAAGTGGTTAGGTGCGTTAGTGGGATTTTTATTTATGGCTATGGTCGGGGCATTGTTAGGTGGTATTGCCTGGTACACCCGACCACGGCCTGCGCGAAGCAGACGCTATGAGTAAAAACTGCTAAGGTTGCGCCCCTTGGGCAGCGGAGCGCGTATGAACTTACAACACTGGCAGGCACAATTTGAACGTTGGTTGAAAAACCATCATACACACCAGGACTCGGCTCATGACCTGTGTCATTTTCGTCGCGTCTGGGCGACAGCGCAGAAACTGGCGGCAGATGAAGACGTCGATATGCTGGTCATTTTAACCGCCTGTTATTTTCATGATGTCGTGAGTCTGGCGAAAAATCATCCGCAACGGCAGCGTTCCTCTTTACTGGCGGCAGAAGAAACGCGTCGCATTTTAAGTGCGGAATTTGCTGATTTTCCGTCAGAGAAAATAGACGCCATTTGCCATGCCATCGCGGCACACAGTTTCAGTGCGCAAATTACGCCTTTAACGGTGGAAGCCAAAATCGTGCAGGATGCAGACAGGCTGGAAGCATTAGGTGCGATAGGTCTGGCGCGCGTGTTTGCAGTTTCAGGTTCATTGGGGATGGCGCTATTTGACGGTGAAGATCCGTTCGCGCAACGTCGCCCACTCGATGATAAACGCTACGCGCTGGATCATTTCCAGACGAAGTTGCTGAAGCTACCGCAAACTATGCAAACGGCAAAAGGTAAACTGCTGGCACAACATAACGCCCGTTTTCTGGTGGAGTTTATGGCTAAGCTCAGTGCCGAACTGGCGGGCGAGAATGAAGGTGTGGATCATACGGTGATTGATGCGTTTTCGCCGGTTGACTGACCGCGTAGCCCTAAACAGAAGTAATTATGTTAACCTGTCGGCCATCTCAGATGGCCGGTTAAATCTATGCAGGAAAATATATCAGTAACCGATTCATACAGCACCGGGAATGCCGCACAGGCAATGCTGGAGAAACTGCTGCAAATTTATGATGTAAAAACGCTGGTAGCGCAACTTAATAGCGTGGGAGAAAACCACTGGAGTCCGGCGATTTTAAAACGTGCGCTGGCTAACGACTCGGTGTGGCACCGCTTAAGCGAAAAAGAGTTCGCCCATTTGCAAACGTTGTTACCCAAACCGCCAGCACATCATCCGCATTATACGTTTCGCTTTATCGATCTCTTTGCCGGTATTGGAGGCATCCGTCGCGGTTTTGAATCGATTGGCGGTCAGTGTGTATTTACCAGCGAGTGGAATAAACATGCGGTGCGCACCTACAAAGCTAACCATTATTGCGACCCGGCGACGCATCACTTTAATGAAGATATCCGCGACATCACTCTGAGCCATAAAGAGGGTGTGAGCGATGAAGTGGCGGCAGAACATATTCGTCAGCACATTCCTGAACATGATGTTTTATTGGCCGGTTTTCCTTGCCAGCCGTTTTCACTGGCTGGCGTATCGAAAAAGAACTCACTTGGTCGTGCGCACGGTTTCGCTTGCGATACCCAGGGCACGCTGTTCTTTGATGTAGTGCGTATCATCAATGCCCGTCGTCCGGCGATTTTTGTGCTCGAAAACGTCAAAAACCTGAAAAGCCACGACCAGGGCAAAACATTCCGTATCATCATGCAGACGCTGGATGAACTGGGCTATGACGTGGCCGATGCCGAAGATAATGGCCCGGACGATCCGAAAATCATCGACGGCAAACATTTTCTGCCGCAGCACCGAGAGCGCATCGTGCTGGTGGGCTTTCGTCGCGATCTGAATTTGAAAACAGATTTCACCTTGCGGGATATTAGTGACTGCTATCCGGCACAACGTATTACGCTGGCGCAGTTACTGGACCCGGTTGTCGAAGCAAAATATATCCTGACGCCGGTGCTGTGGAAGTACCTCTATCGCTATGCGAAAAAACATCAGGCGCGCGGTAACGGCTTTGGTTACGGAATGGTTTATCCGGACAACCCGCAGAGTGTTACGCGTACGCTTTCTGCCCGTTATTACAAAGATGGTGCGGAAATTTTAATCGATCGCGGCTGGGATATGGCGACAGGTGAGAAAGACTTTGACGATCCGCAGAATCAGCAACATCGTCCACGTCGATTAACGCCTCGAGAATGCGCACGCTTGATGGGCTTTGAAGCACCCCATGAAGCAAAATTTCGTATTCCGGTTTCTGACACTCAGGCCTATCGCCAGTTCGGCAACTCGGTGGTAGTACCGGTATTTGCTGCAGTGGCAAAATTGCTTGAGCCAAAAATCAAACAGGCGATGGCGTTGCGTCAGCAAGAGGTACAACATGGCCGACGTTCACGATAAGGCCACGCGTAGCAAAAACATGCGCGCGATTGCCACGCGCGATACGGCAATCGAGAAACGTCTCGCCAGCTTATTAACCGTGCAGGGGCTGGCGTTTCGTGTTCAGGATGCCAGCCTGCCCGGACGCCCGGATTTTGTCCTCGATGAGTATCGCTGTGTAATATTTACACATGGCTGTTTCTGGCATCATCATCACTGTTATCTGTTTAAAGTGCCTGCTACACGCACTGAGTTCTGGCTGGAGAAGATTGGCAAAAATGTAACGCGTGACAAGCGGGACATTAGCCGCTTACAGGAATCAGGTTGGCGTGTATTGATTGTCTGGGAGTGTGCGTTACGCGGACGGGAGAAGTTGACCGATGCGGCGCTTGCCGAGCGTCTGGAAGAGTGGATCTGCGGCGAGGGCGCCAGCGCGCAGATCGACACTCTGGGGATTCATTTACTCGCGTGATCCATCCTGAATGACTGGCGCGACAATCGGTTTTGCCGGGAAGAGATATTTTCCCAACGTGACCAGCACCACTGCGAAGACAATCACGCCCAGCGCCAGCCATTCAATCTTCGACAACGTTTCGCCGCCCAGCCCCGTACCCAGCAAGACCGCGACTACGGGGTTAACGTATGCATAGCTGGTGGCGAGAGCCGGGCTGACATTGCGGATTAAATACATATAAGCATTGATGGCGATGATCGAACCAAACAGCGCCAGATACCCGACCGCAAGGAAGCCCGAAAGAGAAGGGAGCTTCGCCAGTTTTTCACCTGCAATCATCGACGCGATCATTAACACCACTCCAGCCGCCAGCATCTCAATGGCGCCCGCCATCATTCCTACTGGTAGGGTAATGCGCGAGCCATAAACCGAACCAAACGCCCAACTCACAGAACCGATCAAAATCAGAATCGCGCCCCACGGATTGCCGCTTAAATTACCGCCGCTATTGAGCATGATGATTCCGGCAAGCCCAATGGCGATACCCACCCATTCCAGCTTGCGCGTTTTAATGCCAAACAGGCGACTGAAACAGAGAGTAAAGAGAGGTACTGTTGCCACCACCACGGCGGCAATGCCGGAAGGAACATTTTGATGTTCAGCCACCGTTACCATACCGTTACCGACAGCAAGCAGTAATAAACCAATCAACGCGGCATTAAGCAGGGGACGCAGTGGCGGCAATTTGTGCCCACGCAGCAGTAAAAAGGCCATTAATAAAATACCGGCAGCCAGAAACCGCACGCCTGCCATCATTAACGGTGGCCAGCTTTCAACCCCAATCCGAATGACAAAATAGGTTGAGCCCCAAATGATATACAACGCAAACAGCGCGCCAAAAAGCGGTAACAACTGGCGGAAACGCATAATCCCTCACGATGGAAATAAAAAGGCGGTTCATAGTAAACGTGAAAATCATTTCGCTGGCGAGAGATATAATTGTGTTTGATTGTTAAAAAAATGTTGACCTGTGAAGCAAGTATCAGCCGGGCCGATTTTGCTTCATACTTAGCGCGTCAACGATAAAAATGAGAGGGAATGCTTTTGGCCGGGAGTAGTTTACTGACATTGCTCGATGATATCGCCACTTTGCTGGACGATATCTCCGTGATGGGCAAGCTGGCGGCGAAGAAAACCGCCGGTGTATTAGGGGATGACTTGTCGCTCAATGCGCAGCAAGTTTCAGGTGTGCGTGCCAATCGGGAGTTGCCCGTGGTCTGGGGCGTGGCGAAGGGATCGCTTATCAACAAAGTGATTCTGGTGCCGCTGGCGCTGATCATCAGTGCTTTTATCCCGTGGGCGATTACGCCACTGTTGATGATTGGTGGCGCATTTCTCTGCTTTGAAGGGGTAGAGAAGGTGCTGCATATGCTGGAGGCGCGTAAGCACAAAGATGATCCGGCGCAAAGTCAGCAGCGTCTGGAGGCACTGGCGGCGCAAGATCCACTGAAGTTTGAAAAGGACAAAATAAAAGGGGCGATTCGAACCGATTTTATTTTGTCTGCGGAAATCGTTGCCATCACGCTGGGGATTGTGGCGGAAGCGCCGTTGCTTAATCAGGTGCTGGTACTTTCAGGGATCGCACTGGTCGTGACCGTGGGTGTTTATGGTCTGGTGGGTATCATCGTTAAAATTGATGATTTGGGCTACTGGCTGGTGGAAAAATCCAGTACGGTTATGCAAGCGACAGGCAAGGGGTTGTTGATTATTGCCCCCTGGCTGATGAAAGCGTTATCGATAGTCGGTACGTTGGCGATGTTCCTGGTCGGCGGCGGTATTGTGATACATGGCATCGCGCCGCTGCATCATGCGATTGAACATTTCGCCGGGCAGCAGAGTGCGCTGGTCGCAATGATATTACCGACTGTTTTAAATCTGATTCTTGGTTTTATCATCGGTGGTATCGTCGTGTTGGGAGTGAAAACGATAGCGAAATTGCGCGGTCAGGCACATTAATATTCTCATTGGCTATTATGCAAAATTCGCCATTCTCGACTAAGGTGAACAAGTTTCACTCGAAAAAAGGAGGCGAGTATGAGCTTTGTGGTTAGTGAGGAAGTGACGGTCAAAGAGGGCGGCCCGAAGATGATTGTTACTGGGTATTCCAGCGGCATGGTTGAGTGTCGGTGGTATGACGGTTACGGTGTCAAACGGGAAGCCTTTCATGAAACTGAGCTTGTTCCGGGGGAGAGGCGTCGTTCGCCGGAAGAAGCCTGAAAGCGTATAATTAACACCAAGCCGGATAAGGCGTTCACGCCGCATCCGGCTGTTGTGCCAATGTCTGCATTGAATGCCTGATGCGTCTTATCATGGCAACATTATAAAATTATTGCTGTTTGGCGGTACGTTATCGCCAGGTTATGCCAGAATCATAAGAAAGCAGGTTGGGAGTCGTCAGGGTGCAGCACGAGACAGAAATGGAAAACCAGAGCTGGCTGAAAAAACTCGCGCGCCGCCTGGGGCCTGGTCATGTCGTTAATCTCTGCTTTATTGTGGTGTTGATCTTCTCAACGTTACTTACATGGCGTGAAGTGGTGGTTCTGGAAGATGCCTATATTTCAAGCCAGCGTAACCATCTGGAAAATGTTGCCAACGCGCTTGATAAACAACTGCAATATAACGTTGATAAATTATTGTTTTTACGTAACGGGATGCGTGAAGCCCTCGTTGCGCCGCTCGATTTCACTTCTCTGCGCAATGCCGTTACCGAGTTCGAACAACGTCGCGATGAACATGCCTGGCAGATAGAACTCAACAGACGGCGCACCTTGCCAGTAAACGGTGTCTCGGATGCGTTAGTCAGTGAGGGGAGTCTGCTTTCCCGCGAAAATGAATCCCTGGATAATGAAATTACCGCCGCGCTGGAAGTTGGTTACTTACTGCGTCTGGCGCACAACTCCTCATCAATGGTTGAACAAGCGATGTATGTCTCGCGCGCCGGATTTTACGTTTCGACGCAGCCGACGCTATTTATGCGTAATGTGCCTGGGCGTTACTACGAATTTGTCACCCAACCCTGGTTTATCGGTCATTCACAACGAGAAAACCGTCAACGCGCGGTGCGTTGGTTTACCTCTCAGCATGAGCATAACAATGCTACTGAACCACAGGTCACTGTAAGCGTGCCGGTCGATAATAATAATTACTGGTATGGCGTATTGGGGATGAGTATTCCCGTGCGTTCAATGCAGCAATTTTTACAAAATGCTATCGATAAAAATCTCGATGGCGAATATCAACTCTATGACAGCAAACTGAAATTATTGACCTCATCTAACCCGGACCATCCTGGCGAAGATCTCTTTGATCCTCGTGAACTGGCATCACTTGCGCAGGACATTGAACACGATACGCGCGGTGGGATTCGGATGAACAGCCGCTATGTTAGCTGGGAACGGCTGGATCATTTCGATGGCGTATTAGTGCGTATCCATACGCTTAGTGAAGGTGTACGTGGTGATTTTGGCAGCATAAGTATTGCATTAACCCTGCTGTGGGCGCTCTTCACCACCATGCTACTTATCTCCTGGTATGTGATTCGCCAGATGGTAAGCAATATGTTTGTCCTGCAAAGTTCGCTGCAATGGCAAGCGTGGCACGACACCTTAACTCGCATGTATAACCGTGGTGCACTGTTCGAAAAAGCGCGTCCGCTTGCTAAATTGTGCCAGACACACAAACATCCTTTTTCTGTCATTCAGGTCGACCTTGACCATTTTAAAGCGATTAATGACCGCTTTGGTCACCAGGCAGGCGATCGTGTGTTGTCACATGCCGCCGGATTAATTAGTCGTTCATTGCGAGCCCAGGATGTTGCCGGACGAGTTGGCGGCGAGGAGTTTTGTGTGATTCTGCCGGGCGCTAACCTGGAGCAGGCAAAAGAAGTTGCCGAACGCATTCGTCTGAAGCTGAATGAAAAAGAGATGTTGATTGCCAAGAGCAAAACCATCCGCATTAGTGCTTCGTTGGGGGTGAGCAGCAGCGAGGAAACCGGCGATTATGATTTTGAACAATTACAGTCGCTTGCCGATCGTCGGCTTTATCTCGCTAAACAGGCAGGGCGTAATCGGGTTTTTGCGAGCGATAACGCTTAACGAGCGGTGAAAAAGTGATCCAGTCCTTCGCGCCAGCCTTCCGGTCCTTCTCGCTGCGTTCGCCAGACCCTGGCAGGCTCCTCATTTTGCAGATGAACACCTTCCCGGTTTAGCCCTTTCACAATGACTGCGTAATCCATCACCTCCAGTAAGGGGGCATCATTTGGACCATCGCCTAAGCCGATCGTCGTCGGACGTTCTCCCCCTGATTGTTGATATATTGCGATGATCCAGTTAGCTGCCTGATCTTTTCCGGCAGAGGCATCCAGTACATGCCAGAAGCGAGCGCCTTGTACAAACTGTAACCCCAGCTCGTTCAGGCGGGCGGTAAATTGCGCCATCCGCTCGTCACTGTCGCGCCAGATGAGCGTGACTGAGGCTTCATGTAACTGCGTCAGCGCCGCCTGGCTGCGGCTTAATCCCGTCCATTCCGCAATGGTTGTATCATCGACATCATCAAAGGTGGTGAATTTGAAATGTTCTTTCTCGCGCAGCGTATTCAACACCAGACTGATTTCACTATGGGCAATGCCCGAGATGATCCGGGGATAACCGTCGATATCTTGCCATTGATGATCCAGTTGGATCACCGCGCCGTTTTCGGCAATCATCGGCAACCCTTGTAGCCCCACGTTTTTTTGCAGGTACAGCATTTCCGCTGACGTTTTACTGCTACAGAGAATCACAGGCACGCCTGCTTCCCGTAAACGGTTTAACCAGGGAGCGGCAGGCTGCCAGTCATAACTATGACTATCTAACAGGGTGCCATCGAGATCGGTGAAAATCAGCAGTGGTTGTTGAATTGAAAGCATGGTAGCGCATACTCCCTTTACCAGGATGTTTCTCAAAATAGCACGATTTGTATTTGATCATTTTTCGGGAGCGATCCCGCTCGTAGCAGAGCTCGTAAGGGGTGACGGAAGTCACAGTTCCATTCATTAATGACATTAATCATTCGCGCAAAGAATATTTCCTTGTCAGCGAAAAAAATTGCAGATAAGGTGATGAACACATCAGATTTCCTGGTGTAACGAATTTTTTAAGTGCTTCTTGCTTAAGCAAGTTTGATCCCGACCCCCACAAGGGTCGGGATTTTTTTATGTTGCATTTAGCGGTTCACTTCCGAGACGCTAAAGTCATGGATGTCCAGCTCAAAGGCATCCGCTAATTCACGCCATGTATGATATTCACGCCCATCAACGCTGACGTGCTCAGAATCGCTCTGGCTGCGATGAACTTCGCTTTCGCTAATTTCATTGATCGCCGCCAGCAGGGCATCGACATCGACGCTGACCTCTCGTTTTGCGGTATCGCTGTACTCTTTTGCGGTCTTCATCATCTTTCCTCGCAACCGTTACTCATTTGTTGCTGCCGACCGTTATGTCAGCCTGGCATCTCTTAAGTATAGACCGTCGAGAAAATCAGCACTCGCGTGCGCCCGGCGCTGCCAGAAAAACGAAATTGTTCTACACTGGCACAAAGCCACAGGAGGAAAACGATGAAGGTGAATGATCGGGTAACAGTCAAAACGGATGGCGGTCCGCGTCGTCCTGGCGTGGTACTGGCAGTTGAGGAGTTTAGTGAAGGCACAATGTACCTGGTTTCGCTGGAAGACTACCCGCTCGGCATCTGGTTCTTTAATGAGGCAGGGCATCAGGACGGTATCTTTGTGGAGAAAGCAGAGTAATTTTATTCATTCTGACTGGTGGGAAACCACCAGTCAGAATGTTTTAGCGCATGTTGACAAAAATACCATTAGTCACATTATCCGTCAGTCGGACGACATGATAGATAACCTGTTTATTATGCGTTTTGATCTTACGTTTAATATTGCCTTTATGCGATGAAACGGTCTTGGCTTTGATATTCATTTGGTCGGAGATTTGAATGGTTCCCTGACCTGCCATCCACATTCGCAACATACTCGATTCGGTTCGACTCAATGATAATGTCGGCATATTTAAAACAGTGGCCATCGTTGTCTCTTTTTTCAGAATATCGCCAAGGATATCATCGAGAGATTCCGGTTTAATCGATTTGGAACTGATCAATAAATTTTTTCTGACCAACAGATATTCATCAAAATGAACGTTGGCAATCGCCATAAAAACGATAAATAACGTATTGGGATGTTGATTAATGATGTGCTTGATGCGTTGACTGTTAGAAGTATCGTGGATAAAACAGTCCTCATTAATAAACACCACTGAAGGGCGCTGTGAATCACAAGCGATGGCAAGGTCATCAACGGTTTCGATGTCGTTGATTTCTCTTTTTTTAACCCCTCTACTCAACAGATACCCGGTTAAACCTAGTCGGGTGTAACTACATAAATCCATAATAATCGTTGACATGGCATACCCTCACTCAATGCGTAACGATAATTCCCCTTACCTGAATATTTCATCATGACTAAACGGAACAACATGGGTCACCTAATGCGCCACTCTCGCGATTTTTCAGGCGGACTTACTATCCCGTAAAGTGTTGTATAATTTGCCTGGAATTGTCTTAAAGTAAAGTAAATGTTGCGATATGTGAGTGAGCTTAAAACAAATATTTCGCCACAGGAGTATCCTGGAAGATGTTGTCTGATTTTATTTTTCAGATAATCCTTAGGATAACACGATAAACATTACGGAATCATATTGCTGGAAATTCGCTAATAATGTCCGCCAGTAAATTAAAAATTTCACTAAATAAATGTTCGCAAAATGGAGCAATTAACGGCATTAATGCTGCCATTAATGAAATGCCGACCGTCAGCGTTAATGGAAAACCGATAACGAAAATTGATAATTGCGGAGCCATACGATTAAGCAATCCCAGCGCCAGATTCAGCGTCAGCAGCAGGGTAATAAGCGGTAATGCCAGCATAAATCCGTTGAGAAAAATCAAACTTCCCGCTTTGGTGAGTGCCAGAAAAGCATTGCTGTTAAGCGGTTCGCCACCAATCGGCAGGGTGTGAAAGGTATCGACCAGCAGCGAAATCAACCATAAATGACCGTTAAATGTCAGGAACAGCAGTAACGCCAGCATATCCATGATGCGCGCTAAGACGGGCATATTGAGATGGCTACCAGGATCCACAAACGTCGCAAATGACAGCCCCATTTGCAGACCGATAATTTCGCCTGCGGTTCGTACAGCGGCAAAGGCAAATTGCATGGTAAAGCCAAGCGCAATGCCAATCAGGATCTGCTGCATTGCCAGCCACAGGGCATTAAACGAAAAAATGGAAACATCGTTGGCAGGTAATGCCGGAGCTATGGCGAACGTGATCATCATTGCGAGACCCAGTTTCACCCGTTTCGGCACGCTGCGTTCGCTCAAAATGGGCGCGGTAGAAATGAGCGCCAGCACGCGCAGTAATGGCCAGAAATACAGGCTTAACCAGGAAAGCCATTGATCGCTTGTCACCTGCAACATAGTACGGGTTACCCGATGATATACGGCAGGTTAGTGAACAAGGTGCGGACGTAATCCAGCAACAGGTTGAGCATCCACGGTCCGGCAATAATAATGGCGATAAATACGGCGATAATTTTCGGAATAAACGACAGCGTCATTTCGTTAATCTGCGTGGCAGCCTGCAAAATGCTGATGATAAGGCCAGTGACCAGCGCCACCAGCAGCAGCGGGGCAGCCAGCGCCAGCGCGACTTTCATCGCTTCTGTCCCCATCATCATGACCGATTCGGGTGTCATTTTGCCTCTCTAGCTGTAAAAGCTCTGCGCCAGCGAACCGACAAGCAATTGCCAGCCATCCACCAGCACAAACAGCATCAGTTTAAAGGGCAGAGCAATGGTGGCGGGTGGAACCATCATCATCCCCAACGCCATCAAAACGCTGGCAATCACCAGATCGATAATCAAAAAAGGAATGAAAATCGTGAAGCCTATCTGGAATGCGGTTTTTAACTCGCTGGTCACGTAGGCCGGGAGCAAAATGCGCATCGGCACAGCCTCCGGTCCCTGCAACGGGCCAGTATTCGCCAGTCTGGCAAACAACCCTAAATCCGCCTCGCGGGTCTGACGCAGCATAAATTCACGCAGCGGCTGCGCTCCTTTTTCCAGCGCCTCCTGCATGGAGATTTTCTCTTCGCTGAATGGCTGGTATGCATCGACATAAATTTTGTCGATCACCGGAGACATAATAAAAAAGGTCAAAAACAGCGCCAGCCCCAGCAATACCTGGTTGGGCGGCGCGGAGGGCGTTCCCAGCGCGTTACGTAATAAACCAAAAACAATGATGATGCGGGTGAAGCTGGTCATCATCAGTAAAATCGCCGGAATAAACGTCAATGAGGTGATGAACACCAGCGTCTGCACCGGGAGCGACCAGCTTTGTCCACCGCCAGGTAGCGGCTGGCTGGTGATACCAGGCAGTTGCGCGAACGCGAGGGGCGTAACCAGCCAGAGAAGAACCGGCGCGACAGACAACAAACGACGCATCAGGATCTCCCGCTTCGCTTGAGCAAGTTTTTCATGACCGACTGAAAATCGGCCTGTGGTATCTCTTCTGTGGGTGCTGAAGGGGGAAGTTTATGCAGCAAATTGATTTGCCCTGCGGTAACGCCGAGCACCAGCCGCGCATCGTCCACATCGACCACCACGACCCGTTCACGCGCGCCCAGCGAGGCGCTGGCACTAATTTTCAGACCGTTAATGCCAGTGCGTTTAGGGGCAAATCCCAGCCGTTTTACCAGCCAGGCAGCAGCGAGGATCAGGACAATAATGGCAATCAGTGCGCCACTCACCTGAAGGAGCGGCGCGGTGGAAACTGGCGCAGAAGATTGCACAGTGGCGTGGTTATTCATCACTAACGGCTCAGGCGGCGCATTCGCTCAGACGGGGTAATGATATCGGTGATCCGCACGCCGTATTTATCGGCAACGACCACCACTTCGCCCTGGGCGATTAAATAGCCGTTGATCAGAATATCCAGCGGTTCGCCCGCCAGACCGTCCAGCGCCACGACTGACCCTTGCGTCAGACGCAACAGCTCTTTGATGGTCATACGTGTGCGACCCAGCTCGACGGTCAGCTTAACCGGAATATCCATAATCAGGTCGATATCCTGCAATGTTCCACTGACGTCGCCGCCGCCAAGCTGCTGGAACACGGCTTCAGTCGCGCTTTTGCCGCTTGTTGATTTTTGTTCGCTCAACGCTTCAGCCCACAGATCGTCCATTGCGCCGTTGTTGTCATCGGCCGGATTATTCAAGTCACTCATTTGGGCTGTTCCTCGTTCAGAGAATTCAAAATCGGGTTAATCAAATGTTCTATCCGTAACGCATATTGACCGTTGATGGTGCCGTACTGGCTGGTCAGTACCGGAACGCCGTCAACATGGGCGATGATGCGATCGGGTTTTTCTATCGGCAGGACATCGCCGGGTTTCAGTTTCAAAATCTGCGACAGGCGCAGCGATATATCGGCAAAGTTGGCGACCAGTTCCAGCTGTGAGTGCTGCACCTGACGCACCAGGTTATCGCGCCAGTTCTGATCTTCATTACGCGAGTTTTCCAGCGGTGGGTTAACCAACAATTCCCGTAGCGGCTCGATCATGCTGAATGGCAGGCAGATATTAAATTCGCCGGTCAGGTTGCCAATTTCGACATGAAAAGGCGTGTTAACCACAATGTCGTTCGGCGAGGTGGTGATATTGGTAAATTTCACCTGCATTTCGGAACGCACGTACTCTACTTCCAGCGGATTAATCGCCTTCCAGGCGTCGCTATAGCCTTCAAGTGCCAGCTTCAACATGCGATTAATGACGCGCTGTTCGGTATGCGTAAACTCGCGACCTTCTACTTTGGTCGGGAAGCGACCATCACCGCCAAACAGGTTATCCACGGCGATAAACACCAGACTTGGCGAGAACACCACCAGCCCGGTGCCGCGCAGCGGTTTCAGATGGATAAGGTTCAGGTTGGTCGGCACCGGCAGGTTGCGGGCAAATTCATGATACGGCTGAATGCGGATCGCCCCGACGGTAATGTCCGGGCTACGGCGCAGCAGGTTAAACAGCCCCATGCGGAAATGACGGGCAAAACGCTCATTAATGATTTCCAGCGCCTGCAAACGTTCGCGCACAACCCGTCGTTGGGTATTGGGATCGTACGGACGAATATCACTTTCGCCGCCAGCACTGGTTGTCGGTTCGTCTTTGACCTCGCTGTCGCCATTCAACAGCGCATCAATTTCAGCTTGAGAAAGAATACTATCGCCCATGTCGTTATCGCAGAATAAAAGCGGTATACAGCACGTCGGTGACATCCTGTTTCGGTTGCCCGGCAACGAGCGGGGTGGAGAGTGTGGCTTTAATTGCGGCAATCAGCTTTTGCTTGCCTTCTTCAGTTGCCAGCACGGCGGCATCCTGACGCGAAAACAGTAACAGCAAGCGACTGCGGACTTCCGGCAAATACTCGCTCAGGCGCGAACGGGTGGCTTCATCTTTCAGTCGCAGTGTTATGCCGATATAAAGCACGCGATCCGCTTCGCCCAGATTGACCGTAAAAGTGTCCAGTGCATAGAAGACAGGTGAGAGTACGACGTGTTGCTGTGCTTTGTCGTCAGTAGCAGCCTGACGCGAATGCCAGTAGCTGTAACCCGCGCTGGCGCAGGCCGCGAGAGTAATGAATACCAGGATCGGGAGCCAAAGCGATCGCTTGCTTTTCTTGCTTATCGCGTAATCAGTCATGTGTTGCGGTCTTCCTGTGTCGCTACTGCTTATCGGCTAATTATCCTGTGTCTTAAGCGCGGCAAAGCGTGGAAAAGACGTGGATTACGGTGCCACCTCTGACGTTAGGCGAAAATATCAACGCCGCTATTGCCTGTTGCACGCCCTTGTAAAGAGGCGGGAACCGGCAGTGCATCGTCATCTTCGACAGCCAGGTGTTCATGGCTTGTTGTGCGCGGACTTTGCTGTTGCTGGGACGCGGCCTGCTGCTGACCGTTAAAACTCTCGCCGCTGATATTGCTCTGTCCTAACTGAATACCGCTTTCTGCCAGTTGTGTGCGCAGTGCTGGCAGAGCCGCCTCCAGTGCCGCGCGAACGTGCTGATGCGGCGAAACCATCTGGATTTGCGCCTGGTTGTCATCCACCTTAAGGGAGATTTGCACCTCGCCTAAATCCTGCGGATGCAAACGCAGCTCGGCACTTTGTTGTCCCTGACGGGTAAACAGCGAAATATGCTGGCTTAATGATTGTTGCCATTCGTGAGAACCCAGCGGTGCACTCAAAACAGGCGCTGCGACGGTGGGCAGTGGCTGCGTCTGGTGCGAAGTGATTAGCGGACTGGCGGCAGCGGTCACCGGCGATGGCGTGCTGATGACTTCCGCTTTACTCTGGGCTTCAGCAATCAGCGGTGTTAATGGCTGAGTTGGAGCGCCAGGGGCATCGTCAGTCTGTGCTGTGGTGAGTTGCGCAGAAGTCAGTTTTGTGAAAAGCGTTGGCTTCTCTGTCGGTAACACGGTTGACGGCGTATTAGTCACTTTGGGTGTATTGTCAAAACCCGGTAACATCGCGAAAAGGGCGCTCAGGCTTGCGGTGACGTCTTCATTAAGATCATCCGCTTTTTCGTCTTTTGTCGTATTTTTGTCAGCCGCCGCAGCCAGCGTCATCGCCTGAGCGGCGGTTAACGGTGTTGATGTGGCGTGTTCGTCATTAACGACTGGCGGTGTATCATCCACAGGGAGCAGTAAATCCGCTTGTTGCGTATCGGAAAGAATATCACTCACCAGCGGTTCGCCTTTTGTGGCAGGTTTATTTGTTGCCACCAGCAATTGGATCGCAGCTTTGTCGGTTGTTGTATCGTCTGCTAATGCCCCGCTCAACAATGCGAGAAAATCTTGAGCGACATCACTGGCTTTGCCGCCGGGCAATGCGGAGGTGTCAACGTCAGCGGTAATCAAGGGCGCTAAGCGAATCATTCTGGTTTCCTCATGGCGGCGCGCTGGGCGAACTCATCCATCTTTTTCTGATCGAGGCGGTTTTCTGCCAGTAGCGCCGCCGTGGATTGCCGTTCCTGTAGTGTCTGCCAGGCCTGCAAACGTTGTTTTTTCTCCCGCCAGTTATTCAGGGCAACATCAACTTTTTGTGTCCACTGCGTGAGTTGCTGGTGATGCTGGGTAATGGCTTTTTCCAGCGTCTGAATAAACTGCTGATAGTTGATCCAGCGGTTGCTGGTCATCCCGGCACTCATATCGCTATTCAGGTTGTTTCGATATTCATTCTGATAATCGATCAGCATTTTGAGTTGTTCTTCTGCCTGCTGACATCCGCGACGCATTTCACCCAACAGACGTGCGGCGTTATCCACCTCTTTTTCTGCCAGATCTTTCAGGGTCGCCAGTGCGCCATGTTCTGCCATCTGCTGTTATCTCCTGCGTAGTCACACTGTCGGAAAAATACGTTCCAGCCCCTGAAGAGAGTCTTCCCAGTCCGCGCGTTCAAAAATACCTTGTTGCAAATAGCCCTCCAGCTGCGGCCACAGGGCGATGGCTTTATCGAGCATTGGATCGCTGCCTTTGGCGTAAGCGCCGACACTGACCAGATCGCGATTACGCTGAAAGCTCGACAACAACTGTTTGAATGTGCGCACTCGCGCATAATGTTGCTCGCTGATTAACGCCGTCATTGCACGGCTGATCGACGCTTCAATATCGATAGCTGGATAGTGCCCGGCTTCCGCCAGTCGGCGAGACAGCACAATGTGACCGTCGAGGATTGCCCGCGCGGAGTCAGCAATCGGATCCTGCTGGTCATCGCCTTCGGTGAGCACGGTATAAAACGCGGTAATCGAGCCGCCGCCGCTGATGCCGTTTCCGGCACGCTCGACCAGTGCTGGCAATTTGGCGAACACCGACGGCGGATAACCTTTGGTGGCTGGCGGTTCGCCAATCGCCAGCGCAATCTCACGCTGAGCCATCGCGTAGCGGGTGAGGGAGTCCATAATCAGCAACACATGCTGACCACGATCGCGAAAATCCTCGGCAATGCGCGTGGCATAGGCGGCACCCTGCATTCGCAGAAGTGGGGAAACATCTGCCGGTGCGGCAATCACCACTGAGCGTGCACGTCCTTCAGCACCGAGGATATTCTCAATAAAATCTTTTACTTCGCGCCCACGCTCGCCAATCAAACCCACGACAATCACATCGGCGCGGGTGTAACGTGCCATCATTCCCAGCAGCACACTTTTACCGACGCCGGAACCGGCAAACAGCCCCATACGCTGCCCGCGCCCGACGGTAAGCAGGGCATTGATAGGACGCACGCCCGTGTCCAGCACATGTTCAATCGGTGTGCGTTGTAACGGGTTAAACGGCGGGGTAATCAGCGCACCGGTTTCAGTCGTATCGGGGGAGGGGAGGCCATCGAGCGGTTTACCGCTGCCGTCCAGAACGCGACCTAATAACGCCGAACCGAGCGGCAACTGTTTGCCGCTTTGCAGGCCATCGCCGGAGATATTTTTGGCATAAACGCGTGCGCCGGGCAGGACACCTTCCACTTCCTCCAGTGGCATTAAAAACAGTCGTTGACCATTAAAGCCAACCACTTCGCTTTCTACTTCGTGAGTTTCAGTGCCGTTCTGGCGTTCAATCACACAGGTTGCGCCGAGCGGCAATTGCAATCCGGTAGCTTCCAGCACCAGCCCGGTGGCGCGGGTTAATCGCCCGTAGCGACGCACCGCAGGCAACTGCGCCATTTTGGCTTCAAAGTTGTCCAGTGTGGTTAGCCAGCGTGTCAGGCGCGTGGTCATTACACTACTCCCGGCGCTGCCAGACGGCAGAGTTCTTGCCAGCGAGTGGCGACACTGGCGTCGAGATCGCCTTCATCGGCGGAGACTTTGCAGCCGCCGGGATGGAGTGTCGGATCGCCCCGCAAGCGCCAGCCATGCAAACCTAAGGTTGCGCCGAGCATTTCATCGATGCGTTGCAGATCGTCCGGGTGTACGCGCAGCTGCGGTTTGCCGCTGAATAACGGTTCTTGCTGTAACAACTGCTGGATCTGCTTAATCAACGCCGCATTGTCCACCGTTGGCGTCTGACCGATCACCTGACGCGCCGCCTCCAGCGCCATCTGCATCAGGCGCGAAGCAATCACACTATCAAGCGCATCAAGCGTGGTTTGAAATTCGCTGACCAGTTGCTGCATCCGGGCATGAATCGGCGCTTGCTGGGATTTTGCTTGCGCCAGTCCTTGTTCCAGCCCCTGAGCGATTCCTTCCTGATAGCCTTGTTCGTGGCCTTGCTGGCGACCTTCGGTAATTCCCGCCTGATAACCTTGCTCATGGGCCTGCATTTGCAGTTGCGCCAGTTGTTGCTCAAGGTTGGGTTCGGCCTCTTCAGGAATGCTCTCTTCTGGCTCGACCATGGGTACAAACACCGCCTGCGGCGGCGCAAGATCGTCCGGTGTCCAGGTTTTCCACGGCAGATTATCAGACATAGGTATCCTCGCCGCTGCCAATCACAATCTCGCCGGTTTCGGCAAGACGGCGCACAATCAGCAGAATCGCTTTCTGTTCGTTCTCGACCTGCGACAGACGCACCGGACCACGATTGGCGAGATCGTCGCGCAGAATATCGGCGGCACGCTGCGACATATTGCGCAGGAATTTCTCGCGCAGTGGCTGCTCGGCACCTTTCAGGGCGATCAGCAGCGATTCTGAATCCACTTCCTGCAACAGGCGCTGGATGCTGCGATCATCGACATCCACCAGATTTTCGAACAGGAACATCTCGTCGATGATCTTCTGCGCCAGCTCACCGTCAAATTCACGCACGGCGGTAATAACCGCTTCTTCCTGCTGGGTTTTCATCAGGTTGATAATCTCGGCTGCCGTTCTCACGCCGCCCATTTTGCTGCGTTTGAGATTCTGACCGTCGAGAAGGCCATTGAGTACTTCGGTCAGTTCCGCCAGCGCGGCAGGCTGTACGCCGCCAAAGGTCGCAATACGCAACATCACGTCGTGGCGCAGACGTTCATCGAACAACGCCAGAATATCAGCGGCCTGGGCGCGCTTCAGATGCACCAGAATGGTGGCGATAATCTGCGGATGCTCATCGCGGATCAGATCGGCGGCGCTCTGCGGTTCCATAAAGTTGAGTGTCTCAATACCACTGGCGGTATCGCGGGTTTCGAGGATATCTTCCAGCAGGCTGGCGGCACGCTCTTCACCAAGGGCTTTGACCAGCACCGAACGTAGGTAATCGTTGGCGTTGATATTCAGCGCCGCGAACTGTTCAGCTTCTTGCTCAAACTCTGCCAGCACATCCGTTAACTGCTTATTGGAGATCTGCGTGACGTTTGCCATCGCCGCACTCAGGGTTTGCACTTCGCGCTGGGAGAGGTGTTTGAATACCTCAGCCGCCCGGTCTTCGCCAATGGTCATTAGCAGGATGACGCTCTTTTCGGTGCCTGTCAGGTTACTCATGATCGTTGTTTATCCACTGGCGAATGACCAGCGCCACCACGCGCGGATCGTTATCAGACATGTCACGGATACGCTGGCTCATTACTTCAGCTCCCAGACGTTGGTTAGTGCGGCGTTGCTGTAGTTGTTCGTCTTTGCTCAGGCGGACTTCTACCGCATCTTCCTCTTCCGCGCGGCTCTGTGCCTGTTGCTGTACAGCTTTCATCGTCTCGGCGCGACGTGTTAGCTGTGGGCGTACCGCTTTACGCCACAGCAGCCACGCCACCAGCAGCACCAGCAACCAGCGCCCGGCAGCCAGCAACTGATCGATAAATGCCTGCTGTTGCCAGAATGGTAGTTCTCCACCGCTTTCGTCAGTGCTATTGAATGGCGAGTTGACGACATTGAGCGAGTCGCCGCGTTTTTCCGAAAAGCCCATCGCTTCGCGGGTCAGATCTTCAATCTGCTTCATCTGTTCGGTGCTGAGAGGCAACGGTTTGCCATCTGGCAACGTTTTGTAATTCACCACTACCGCAACGGATAAGCGTTGCACATCGCCCACGTTCATCTTGGTATGACGAATGGTGCGATCGACTTCGTAGTTACTGGTTTCATTACGCTGCGTGCTACGCGGTCCACTATTGCTGGTGGTGCTCGCCTGCTGCTGGCGATTATTTTGATTTGCCGGAGGCGTACTGATTGGTGCGTTATTCGCAGGCGCTGGCTGATTCGACAACGCACCCGGTACGCCGCCCGGATAACCGGAACCGCTTTGCTCGCTCTCATTAAGCTGGCGTGAGCGGAGCGCCGCCTGTGATTCGTTGCCGTTAGGGCGATACTGTTCTTCTGTTTGCTCTTTACTGGCGAAGTCCAGTTGTGCCGTTACCTGGGCGTGAATATTGCCGTTGCCGACAATAGGCGACAGGATCGCTTCAATACGCCGCTGAATGCGTCCTTCGACATCGCTGGCATATTTCAACTGGACGTCATTAAGGTCACGCCCGCTGGTGTTGGATTGGGTTAACAGATGTCCGCCCTGATCCACCAGCGTGACATTTCCTGGTGGTAGACCGGCAACCGCGCTGGAAACCAGATGTACAATGGCGCTAATTTGCCCTTCATCCAGCGCGCGGCCTGGCAACAAATTTACCGTCACTGATGCCGAAGGAGATTTTTGTTCACGAACAAATAAAGAGGGTTTTGGCATCGCCAGATGCACGCGCGCCCCTTTTACCGGGCCAATAGTTTCGATGGTACGGGAAAGCTCGCCTTCCAGCGCCCGCTGATAATTCACCTGTTCACTGAACTGGCTGATGCCAAATTTTTCCTGATCGAGCAGTTCAAATCCAACTGCACCGCCTTTAGGTAAGCCTTGCTGCGCCAGACGCAGACGCAGCTCGTGAACTTTATCGGCCGGAACTTCAATCGCGCCGCTGGCTTCGCTGAAGCGGTAAGGAATATTCATTTGCGTCAGTTGGCTGACGATTGCGCCACCATCCTGATCGGAAAGATTGCTGAATAACGTGCGGTAATCAGGGGCTTTTGCCCACAGAATTAACGCGACTATCACTGCCACCGCAGCGGAACCAGCAACAATCAGGGGAATTCTCGGATTCGCGCGCAGGCGATTGAGCCACTCAAGAGATTTTGTCTGGGCTGCGGTCGTATTCATCGCGCACCTCGCGGCAGATGATAGACGGCGGTATTGGCAAAGTGGAACAAGACGCACTCCCGGGTCAGCACACTCGAAAAATTAACGGCCTCATTATTTGTGGTTTTATTTTTTTCTATGCGCCAATTAACCCGTTTTTTTATCGTTATTTAACGCCTTTATCTTATTGACTTGCTGATAGGCTCTGCTACCAGAAACTATTTGGGAGATGAGTATGTCAGCCATACAAGGGATCGAAGGGGTTATCAGCCAGTTACAGGCCACGGCAATGAGTGCGCGTGTCCAGCAGCCACTGTCGCAACCCACAATCAGTTTTGCCGGACAGCTTCATGCCGCGCTCGATAGCATAAGCGATACGCAAACCGCCGCGCGCACGCAGGCAGAAAAATTCACCCTCGGCGAACCCGGCGTGGCGCTAAACGATGTGATGGCCGATATGCAAAAAGCGTCGGTTTCGATGCAAATGGGGATTCAGGTGCGTAATAAGCTGGTGGCAGCATACCAGGAAGTGATGTCCATGCAGGTGTAGGTTTTAACTTGTTGACTGTGCTTGTTTAATGACATCCGATCCTACAGCGTGGGGCATGGATGGGGCAAACGCACCCAATTTCTGATACCTGCTCCTGATGGTTTTCTGCCATCCTCAACGATTTGCACTGGATACAATCCAGACTTTCTTCTCCCGTGCAGCCGATCTTTTGTATTCCGCGTTTGAATGCGTGAAGGCAAAGTTCGTAAGTTAGCGATGGATTAGATAGTGAAAAGAAACGCGGCTGTCGGATTGGAGCCGCGGGACAAGGCCAAAAATTTTCCAAGAGTTGTTGAATTTCCCAGCTTTTTTGGAAGCGCATGTATCTTACTAATAACTAAAAAAGGTTTAAACCATAAAATTAATCGTATTTTCAGGTAACACTTACCGATATATCCCCACACTATTCAGACGGTTAAAGCAGCAAGTATTTAACGCGTAAACAGGGCGCGGATTTGTCGCTCGCGCCAGCAGGTGTGATGTGGGGAAAACCGTGTCACAGCCAGCTCCTGTTTGTTACTGACAGTCATTTTCAAGTACAGGAAAGTAATGACGGGGATAGCCCCGTCGTTCTCTGTCTACTTAATCTGGATGTTGACGCTGTATTTTTTAGCCTTGTTTTTACGAGCGTCATTGCGGGTTTGAAGCACCCTTAGCTCATATTTACCGGAAGCGGGAAGGATGTACTGACCGTTGTCATCAAGCTCGGGAGAGTATCTGGAGAGATCAACCGAATCGCTGATTCCGGGCCCAAAGAGGACAATATCAGCTCCCTCATTGGAGATGCTGACGTGCACCTTCTGGCCTTTTTGGGCATAGAAGTTATATGTGTCGTAATCGTATCCTTTTATCTCTCCTGAGTACTGCGCACTATTATGCCCCTTCCTGAACTCAACATTAACGTCCTTGCCAGCGGCAGAGGCCGTTGAGGTTAGCAGTGCAAAAAGAAAAATGGCTTTACTTACACCATTGATTTTCATGTGTGTTCTCCTCAGTCATGGAAAAACTATCGTTGTTATAATATAACAATTTTTGACAGATATTTTCCATGAGCCTCCCGCCTGGAAGTTGCTATGGCGCGTGAGTGGTGTCAGGGAAGAGATAATCTGACAGATACCTGTACAAATAACGGATAACTGTCAGATCTGAGATGAGCTAATACACTTAAATTAAGGGTTTATTGTTTTCAACATCTTCAATATATAAGAGTGTATTATCGATGGAATAGTAACGACGTTTATTATCATTAACGTCAGTAACCCACCGGAAAACACCCGCATTCGCGAGCGTTATACAATATTCCCGAAAAGTAGACTTTCTGGAAATGTGAGTCCGGGCTGCTTTTATTACTTGCTCAGGGTTCTTAGTGGCACTGACTTTTAATAGATTTCTGCTTCCTCTTATTAACAACACCTTGTCATCGTGTGTGACGATCCTAATGTTATCTGTAGCAAGATAGTAAATGTAATGCGTAATATGATGACGTTTTAACTCTGTGTAAAACCAGGAAAAGTTTAGCTCCGTTCTCACTTGCTCAAACATCTTTTGGAAAATAGCAACCTGATCCATCAGAGGGAATAATCTCTTGTTAGTTGTGAGAGTTTGTAGTTTGCATGATTGGTGCTATTCCTTCAATCAGATCCGATGACTTAATGCGGGTGACAAAGACGTACTAAATATAGGGTTATGATGCGTGTGTCTGGTTAGGTTTTGCTATTCGTTCTTCAGTATTGCATTCGCAAAATGTTATGTTATAACATTTAATGAATGTTGAAGCGGGAGGATAAACTGGATGACGGTTGTTAATAAATTGGCTTTTGCGCTGGGGTTACTATTGACTGGCAACTATGCACTTGCTCATGGGCATCATTCACATGGGGCACCACTGACAGAAATAGAACAAAAAGCAGCAAAGGGTATTTTTGATGATGATAACGTGAAAGACAGGTCACTCACTGACTGGGATGGTATTTGGCAATCGGTATACCCCTTGCTTCAAAGTGGTGACCTTGATCCTGTTTTTGAAATGAAAGCAAAAAAAGAACCGGGTAAATCATTTGCGGATATTAAGTCCTATTATCAGCAGGGATATACGACGGATATTGACACTATCGGTATCGAAAATGGTGTTATAGAGTTCCACAGAGGGGAGGAGGTGACTTCCTGTAAATATAATTATAGTGGATTCAAGATATTGACATATAAATCAGGAAAGAAAGGTGTTCGTTATCTGTTTGAGTGCCGTGATCCTGCCAGTAAAGCACCTAAGTTTGTGCAGTTTAGCGATCATATTATTGCCCCCCGGAAATCCTCTCATTTCCATATATTTATGGGCAATACGTCACAACAGCAATTACTTGAAGAGATGGATAACTGGCCAACTTATTATCCTTATCAGTTACAGACGAAAGAAATTGTGGATGAGATGCTTCATCACTAGTTCATTTCAGGATTGCCATAAATCCTTGAGAATATTTGTCTGATATATCGCGTACTTTTCTCTGCCTCTACAGCAGAGCATTTGTAGCATAGACACTCCCGCTGCCTGAAACAGCGGGAGAAAAGATTACTTTTGAATCAAATAACGAATGGTCGGCCCGTCTTGCTGGATATCCAGTACGGTATAGCCGTGATTACGCGCATCCAGCGGAATATTGTTAATTGACTGCGGGCAATCGCTGACCACTTCGAGGATCTCGCCTTTCTTTAACTGCGGCATCGCCTCAAGAGTAGCGACCGCCGGATAAGGGCAGGGTTCGCCCACCATATCTAGACGGTAATCAGGAACGATATTTTTCATGCGATCTCCTTAGCAGTCTGCGGCGCCGCACGGCGGAAGAAGCGTTTCTCCCAGCCGATAACCAACATTAACGCAGCGAACAGCATCAAATATGTCACCAGCAGGCCGCCCATTGGGCCAAAGGTTTTCAGCAGGTTGATTTTGTCCCAGTCGGTTGCCAGCGCCGGGGCGAAATCATCCCAGTAATAAGCCAGAATCGTCGAGCCGATAACGTTGCCCAGGCCAACCCACCAGTAGTGCACCTGGCCTTCCACCGCGCGGTACATCCAGCCAGTTTCACAGCCGCCTGCCAGAACAATACCAAAACCAAACAGTAACCCACCAATGACAGCGTTCGGACCCGCCCACATTATTTTCGGTTCTACGCCTAACTGTACATAACTGAAAATACCGATGGCACTCACCGCCATACCGATAATGATCGCTTTCGCCATATGGGTTCGTCCGGTGATCCACATATCGCGGAACGCCGAGGTAAAGCAGATTTGCGCGCGTTCAATCAGTAAGCCAAAGCCGACGCCAAATAGCATAGCCAACCCCAGCTTCGGTTGATTCATTGCTGTCAGCAGCGCCCAGCCCAGCATACCGAAAAATACCAGCATACCGAGGCGGAAGCGACGCCGTGCCTGATCCGGTTTTTGTGTTAGCGGTGATGCGGCAGAGACTTTCTGCATTTTTACCGGGATGCGGAACATCGGCAGTAGGGTAAAGCGCGCACCAAACCATGAGCCGATGGCGGTGGCGATAGCAAAGAACCAGGCGTGCAACGAGAACTGCGGAATACCGGTGAAGAACGCAGCCAGGTTACAGCCCATCGCCAGACGTGCGCCGAAACCGGCGATAATACCGCCAATAATGGCCTGCATAATGCGGATACGGCTGCGCGGCATACGTAATTTAACGTTGTTGGCCCACAGAGCAGCGGCAAAACAGCCGCCAAACATACCCAGAATCATCATTCCGTCGATGCGGGTTAATGGCGATCCTTCCAGATGAATTATTTTAAAATAACCCCACTCTTCAGCATGGACGCCAAACAGTTGCAGGAGCTGACCGCCCCAGCGGGTAAATTCACCCGTAACTGCCCAAAAGGTGCCGGTGATGCCAAAATAATAAGTGGAGAGAATACCCGCCGCGATGACTGCGGGGATGGGGGCCCAGAATTTAATCAACCAGGCTTGCTTGAATTGCTGCCATGACATGTATGTAGCCTCTGAACTCAGAAGGTTTGTAACAAGAGCAGCGAATCATACACCATGTAAATTTATTTTCGGGTCAATAATTCACAAAAATAATGGTTAGATCAAATTTCACCTTGGGTCTGGAAAGGCTGGCAGCATCAAGGCATTAATGCCACAATCCTCTTTTCTTCTCATGCAGGATGAATGATGAAAAAACTCGCAATTGCAGGCGCACTTATGCTGCTGGCTGGCTGTGCCGAAGTTGAAAATTATAACAATGTTGTGAAAGCACCCGCGCCAGAGTGGCTGGCGGGCTACTGGCAGACCAAAGGGCCACAACGTGCTCTGGTCAGCCCTGAAGCGATAGGTAGCCTGATTGTTACTAAACAGGGGGATACGCTGGATTGTCGTCAGTGGCAGCGGGTGATTGCTTTACCGGGTAAGTTGACGCTGATATCGGATGATCTCACTAACGTTACTGTCAAACGTGAGCTATATGAAATTGAACGTGACGGTAACACTATCGAATATGACGGCATGACAATGGAACGCGTGAATCGACCGACGGCTGAATGTGCTGCCGTGCTGGAAAAAGCGCCGTTGCCGACGCCACTACCGTAATGAAATCCCCCTGGCGCTGGGGGATTTTTATGTCAAAAAAAGTGCCCGATGCGCAAGCTTATCGGGTCTGGAACTGTAGCGCCCCCGCAATAACGATGAGTGTATTTTCAGTGATCGGTTTTAAATCACCTCTTCGATAACCCACACACTGACGCTACCGCCGTTGCAAAAGAAGGTCGCTTCGCCATTTTCATCGGTTACTACGCTCTCTTGTCGATTACCCAGAAAGTCGCGCCAGGTTTTATTGCCGTAATTCTCCCCCAGATTAATGTTTTTTTCGCCATCGTCGCCGTTTGACATGACCACCACGCAGCCAGGATATTCGTCAGTACCGCTGCGACTAAACGCAATACAGTTCGGATGGTCGAAAAATAACGTCTGTACTCCGTGGGCGAAACGCTGGCGGGCGAGAATCAACTCATCAAGCTGTTCGATTATCGGCATATCTATCGGATAAGTTTGTCCGTCATCGCCGACATCTTCGTAATGAGCACCGTACAAATCAGGGTAGAACACGGAAGGGACGCCATTTTCCCGCAGCAAAATCAGGGCATAAGCCAGCGGTTTAAACCACGGTTCAACCGGCGCTTCAAGGGCTTGTAACGGTTGGGTGTCGTGATTGGCGACCAGCGTAACAGCATGGAAAGGATCGGCTTCCACCAGCGTACCGGTGAAAATCTGCGTCATGTCGTAGTCGCGCCCCATGCGTGATGCTTCGTGAAATTTCATCTGTAGCGGCGCATCAAACAGCATGGTTTTGCCTTCAACTTGATCAATATACGTTTGCAGCTTATCAACTTCGCGCGACCAGTATTCCGCCACAATAAATAGCGGCTTTGGCGCGACTTCCTGCACGTGTTCGATCCACTCTTTATAAAACCAGGCCGGAATATGTTTTACTGCGTCGAGACGAAAACCGTCGCATTGCGTTTGCTCCATCACCCAGCGCGCCCAGTATTTGAGCTCTTCCGTAACGGCATGGTTGCGAAAATCGATATTTTCACCCATCAGATAGTCAAAATTACCAAGCTCATCATCAACCTGGTCGTTCCAGCCTTCGCCGGTGTAGTCGTTGACGATTTTAAAGATACCGTCTTCGTTTGGGTTTTCGATATGGTCGATACCGCTAAAACATTTGAAATCCCAGATAAACTGCGAGTATTGCCCGCCACGAGCGGGAAAGGTGTAACGCGTCCAGCCTTCGCACTCAATGATTTCATCATCAATTTGCGTGCGATCGTCAGCATTGACGCGCTGTACGCGAATGGCTTCTTTTTCATCTGCGCCCATTTTGTGGTTGACGACCACGTCCAGCAGTACCGCAATGTCATTGCGTTTGAGTGCATCAATGGCGGCCAGCAGTTGTGCTTTATCGCCATATTTGGTGGGGATGCTGCCTTTTTGATCAAATTCGCCTAAATCAAATAAATCGTAGGAGTCGTAGCCGACCGAATACCCGCCCGATGCGCCTTTATAGGCTGGTGGCAGCCAGATCATATTGATACCAATATCATTAAAACCGTCGGCGCGCTCGGCCAGTTCAGGCCAGAGCTTGCCGCCTTCCGGGTAATACCAGTGAAAACATTGCAACAGCGTGGGATTACGCATTCTTCGACTCCACTCAAGGGGAACATTAGAAGCGTAGCCGTAATCGGATTATTCGCGAGCCATCATCTTTTTAAGCGTCAAAAGAGGTTTTCCTGCGGCGCCAGCACGTAGCCCCCCTGATCACCGTAGGCGCTTAACACAGATTTTTGCATTGATGACTGACCGACCAGTTTCGCCAGTTCATCCATCCGAATCTGCAATAACTGTTTTACTTTGTTTTCGTTTTCCAGAACGAGGCGCAGCAGCGGTCTGAGTTGCTCCTGTATCATGGCAGAGGGTTCCGTTTCTTCCGTTAGGTGTGCGATCTTTTGCACCGCATTGACATATTCCATTTCGCTGGCGATGAGTTCATTCCATCGTCCTTCTGTCGCCAGGCGTAACATGAGTTGGCTTTTTTCGACGAGTTGTTGCCAGGCAAAATACAAGTGCGGTGCGTGGTTCATCAGACAGGATCCTGAATCAAAGAAGGGGAGAGTAAAGACTCTTTCCAGGCATCGGCAAGGTTGCGCATCAACGTTTCCACTTCTTCGACTGCGGAGACATCGTTGCGTAAATTGGCTTGCAGCAAACGCCTGATCATATAGCTATACAGGGCTATCAAATTCTGGGTTAATTCGTCCTGGCTTTCTTCGTCAAGACCGATCCTCAGCCCGTTATCAATAATGCTGATCGCTTTTGACAAAGAGACGCCTTTTCCTTCCTGATTGTTGTCCTGCATAAACAGGCGCGCTCTTACCAGTGCACTCAACACGCCGTCAAATAGCATGGTGACCAATTGTTGTTGGCTGGCGCTCATTACGGCGCTTTCGACGCCAATTTGGGCATAGGCCTGGGTGCCTTTTGCGCTGTACATAGTCTCTCCTGAAGATTATTTCGAGCTGCTATTTGAGGTATCGAACTGCTGTGTCAGATAGCTACTGGTGGAGTTCAGCGAGTTCATTAACACATCTAATTGGGTAAACTGGGCTTTATAGCGCGCCATTAAGGTATCGATACGTTCACTGGCTGCGTTGTACTGATCAGTCAAATTGTTCAGCGTTTTGCTGACGCCATCTTTTGCTGCCTGGATTATCCCGGTGGAGGAGAGCCAACTGGTCAGATTGCTGCTAATGCCGGTGGTTACCCCTGTACTTTTACCGTCACCAATAAACATTTCACCGACGCCAGCGGCATCTTTCTTCAGCGCCGTTTGCAGCTTGTCGGTCGCGATTTCCAGCTTGCCGGTACTGGCATCGCTGGTAATGCCAATCTGTGCCAGCGTTTTATAGTTTGAACTGCTGTGGGTATTGGCGAGCAAGGTTTTAAGCTGAGTCTGGATGGTACGCAGTGTGGAGTCGCCGAGTAATGCGCCATTGCTGGAGTCCTGACTTTCTGCGCCGGCATCGACGGCGGTGTATTTGGTTAAGCTGCTGAACGTATCCTGCAATGTGTTATAGGCATCCACCCACGCTTTAACCGCATTTTCAGCTTTTGATGTGTCTTTACTGATGGTCAGTGTCTGATTACCAGTGGTGACGTCATTCAGGTTGAGGGTGATATCTTCCAGTGCGTCGCTGATAGTGTTACTGCTGTTTTCAATCTCAACGTTATTGACCGTCAGTTTGGCGTTTTGCGCGGTGACGCTTTCAATCATGCCATTGCTGCTATCACCTGAAGTTCCGTTGTAACCCATAAAACTTTCCAGGGCGCTGTCGCCGCTGACGCTAAGTTTCATCGCGTTATCGCTGCCCGTATCGTTAGCGGTGATGGACAGACGATACTCGCCGTTACCTACATTGATGATACTGGCGCTGACGCCAGCTTTGGCGTTGTTAATGGCATCGCGAATACCGGAAAGTGACGAGTTAGCCGCGCTGATATCAATCGTGACCGGATCTTTACCGCCGCCTTGCTGGATGGTCAGTACGCTATCGCTGGTGGCGATGGCGGCTTTACTGTCTTTTTGACTGTTTTTGGTGGTCAGCGTCTGTGCCTGCGCCAGTTGGCTGACGCTAATGGTGTATTTCCCGGCAATCGCGCTGCCCGTGGTGGTGGCGCTGAAAGCCGATGAACTACTGGTGGTTGAGGTGGCGGTAAATAAATCGGCTTTATTCAGTGCTGTGTTGGCTGTCTGGAAACTCTCCAGTGCGCTTTTCAGCGTCCCGTAGGCGCTCAGTTTTGCGGTGTAAGAGCTTTGCTGTTTTGATATCGGCGTCAGGGTAGATTTTTCTGCCGCCTCCAGACTGTCGAGGATGCTGCTTAAGTCCAGCCCCGACCCAACCCCAAGCGTTGAAATACTAGCCATATTGATTCCTTAATCATGCGACATGTAGAACGAATACCGGGGTTATCGGCGTAAGCGGGGCAAAGTTTACGATTTATTTTTTGGCTTAATGACACGAACAGCAACGAGGAAGGGGAGTATTTCGACCGCTAGAAAAAAATTCTAAAGGTTGTGAGAGACCAGACGATAACAGGGTTGACGGCGACGAAGCCGAAGGGTGGAAGCCCGATACTTAAACCGTAGAGCTAAAAAACAGGAATAAAAATTATGGCACAAGTCATTAACACCAACAGCCTCTCGCTGATCACTCAGAACAACATCAACAAAAATCAGTCTGCGCTGTCGACTTCTATCGAGCGCCTCTCTTCTGGTCTGCGTATTAACAGCGCGAAAGATGACGCCGCAGGTCAGGCGATTGCTAACCGCTTTACCTCTAACATTAAAGGCCTGACTCAGGCCGCGCGTAACGCCAACGACGGTATTTCTCTGGCGCAGACCGCAGAAGGCGCACTGTCTGAAATCAACAACAACTTGCAACGTGTGCGTGAGTTGACCGTTCAGGCGACGACCGGCACTAACTCTGATTCTGACCTGTCTTCTATTCAGGACGAAATCAAATCCCGTCTGGATGAAATTGACCGTGTTTCCGGTCAGACCCAGTTCAACGGCGTGAACGTGCTGGCGAAAAATGGTTCCATGAAGATTCAGGTTGGCGCGAATGATGGGCAGACCATCTCTATCGACTTGCAGAAAATTGATTCTTCCACGCTGGGGCTGAAAGGATTTGCCGTAGACGGTAATTCTTTAAATGTTGGCAATTCGATTACAAGTGTACCTCAGGACACAGGGGCCCCGAAAAATGTTACATTTGCAGCAACAACAGCTACAACGTTAGGTATTGCGGATACTAATAACTTAAGCCTGCATAATATTCTTGATAAAGATGGGGTCGCTACAGGAAATTACGTTGTTAAATCTGGTAGTGATTATTATGCGGCAACGCTGAATCAGACTAGTGGTGAAGTGACAATTAACACATCTGATGTAACTTACACTACTGCTGACGGTGCCACTGCGACTAAAAACGGTGTTGCAGTTAAAGTTGCAAATGATCCTACAACGGGCAATGCAGCTGGTTTTGTGACAGTTGATGGTAAAAATTATAAAGCTGGTACTAATGGTACAGATATTCTGGCCACTACAAATATTAATACAGTAATTAAGATGTCAACAGATACTGAATTTGCAGGTGCTTCGACCAGCGATCCGCTGGCGCTGCTGGACAAAGCGATTGCTTCTGTTGACAAATTCCGCTCCTCCCTCGGTGCCGTTCAAAACCGTCTGGATTCTGCGGTCACTAACCTGAACAACACCACCACCAATCTGTCTGAAGCGCAGTCCCGTATTCAGGACGCCGACTATGCGACCGAAGTGTCTAACATGTCGAAAGCGCAGATCATCCAGCAGGCGGGTAACTCTGTGCTGTCTAAGGCTAACCAGGTGCCGCAACAAGTTCTGTCTCTGCTGCAGGGTTAATCGTCGTAATATAACGACAGCAAACGCCAAATTGCCTGATGCGCTGCGCTTATCATGCCTAAAAGGTGAATCGCAATTAATAAATTTGCATATTCGCGTAGGTCGGATAAGGCGTTTACGCCGCATCCGGCAAGATGAGGCTGACGTTGTCAGCAATCTTAACCCCGCTCCGGCGGGGTTATTCTGCTCGTTATTTACCGATTACCCTAAATAACCCCTTATTTCACCCATTAATCGTCCGATTAAAAAACCTGCAGAAACGGATAATTATGCCGATTATTTATATAACGCAGGGCTGTTTATCGTGAAATCACTCTATACCGCTGAAGGTGTAATGGATAAACATTCGCTGTGGCAGCGTTATATCCCGCTGGTGCGTCACGAAGCATTGCGCCTGCAGGTTCGACTGCCCGCGAGTGTAGAACTTGACGATCTGCTACAGGCAGGCGGCATTGGATTACTTAATGCTGTTGAACGTTATGATGCCCTGCAAGGAACGGCATTTACAACTTACGCAGTGCAGCGTATCCGTGGTGCTATGCTGGATGAACTTCGCAGCCGTGACTGGGTGCCGCGCAGCGTGCGACGCAATGCACGTGAAGTGGCGCAGGCAATAGGGCAACTGGAGCAGGAGCTTGGCCGCAATGCCACAGAAACTGAAGTGGCAGAACGTTTAGGGATTGAAATCGCCGACTATCGACAAATGTTGCTTGATACGAATAACAGCCAACTTTTCTCCTATGATGAGTGGCGCGAAGAGCACGGTGATAGCATTGAACTGGTTACTGACGATCATCAGCGGGATAACCCATTGCAGCAATTACTGGACGGTAATTTGCGTCAGCGGGTGATGGAAGCCATCGAAATGTTACCGGAGCGCGAACAGTTGGTATTAACGCTCTATTACCAGGAAGAGCTTAATCTCAAAGAGATTGGCGCAGTGCTGGAAGTCGGTGAATCTCGGGTCAGTCAGTTACATAGCCAGGCTATTAAACGGTTACGCACCAAACTGGGTAAGTTATAACTTAGGTAAATGCCGCACATTAATTTTGAATACCAGGAGTTCTTAATAATGGTGCAGCACCAGAAAAGGCGGCCATTAAGCCGCTATCTTAAAGACTTTAAACATAGCCAGACTCATTGCGCATATTGCCGTAAATTACTCGATCGTATTACTCTCGTGCGCGATGGCAAGATAGTGAATAAAATAGCGATATCTCGCCTTGATACGCTGCTTGATGAAAATGGCTGGTTTGAGGAACAAAAATCATGGGCGGCATTATGCCGTTTCTGCGGCGATTTACATTGCAAAACCCAGAGTGATTTTTTTGATATTATCGGCTTTAAACAGTTTCTCTTTGATCATACTGAAATGAGCCCCGGCACTGTGCGTGAATATGTGGTACGTCTACGTCGTTTGGGTAATTATTTAAGCGAACACGATATTTCCTCCGACCTGCTGCAGGATGGTTTTCTTGATGAAAACCTGGCTCCCTGGCTGCCCACCACCAGCACCAATAATTATCGCATCGCATTACGTAAGTACCAGTGCTACCAGATGCAAACCCGTGGTGACCTTACGCAGAAATCCCCCAGCCTGTCAGCTTCTGATATATATTAAATAAGAATAAGATGTAGCAGAGTTGTTTTTGTGTCTTCGAACAATGGCTCTACACTGCAAACCAACATAACAACATTCGGGGTGAATATGAAATTAGTACATCTGGGACGTCAGGTGCTGATGGGGGTTATGGCCGTGGCGCTGGTTGCGGGTATGAGCGTGAAAAGTTTTGCCGACGAAGGTCTGCTCAATAAAGTGAAAGAGCGGGGCACTTTGCTGGTGGGACTGGAAGGGACTTACCCGCCGTTTAGCTTTCAGGGCGATGACGGTAAATTGACCGGTTTTGAGGTGGAATTTGCGCAACAACTGGCAAAACATCTGGGCGTGGAAGCCGCATTAAAACCGACAAAGTGGGACGGTATGCTGGCGTCACTGGATTCTAAGCGCATCGATGTGGTGATTAATCAGGTCACCATCTCTGATGAACGTAAGAAAAAATACGATTTCTCTACCCCGTACACCATTTCCGGTATTCAGGCGCTGGTGAAAAAAGGTAATGAAGGCACCATTAAAACCGCCGACGATTTGAAAGGTAAAAAAGTTGGCGTTGGTCTGGGGACTAACTATGAAGAGTGGCTGCGGCAGAATGTTCAGGGTGTTGATGTGCGTACCTATGATGATGATCCGACCAAATATCAGGATCTGCGCGTAGGTCGTATTGATGCCATCCTGGTTGATCGTCTGGCTGCGCTGGATTTGGTGAAAAAAACCAATGATACGCTGGCAGTAACCGGCGAAGCCTTCTCCCGCCAGGAGTCAGGTGTGGCGCTGCGTAAAGGTAACGAAGACCTGCTGAAAGCGGTTAACGATGCCATTGCAGAAATGCAAAAAGACGGCACCCTGCAAGCCCTTTCCGAAAAATGGTTTGGTGCTGATGTGACCAAATAATCACCTGCTTTAAGTTGACAGTTTTCTGTCTGTAAAACGCCTGATGAACTCCATCGGGCGTTTTGTATTTCAGTGCCAGGTGTGGTCGCTCATGGTTATAAATTGCCACGGATTTTTTTACCATTTCCCAGGTCTACGTCAGGTTTGTAGGACTCGAGAGTAAAACTCATTTTTCAGGATCTCATTTATTCGTTCAGCCAGCGCATTCTGGTCGCAGTCATAACCAACGGTCATTGAACAGGTTATCCCGTTTCTCTCATGCACTGACTGATAAAGAACTGGCCACTAAACTACCCGGTTCAGAATGTATACTTCACACCCAGCATGGCAGAGGCGTCGCTGTATCCCTCGTCACCGATCTGTACACCCACATTGCCCCACAGGTTCAGATGGTCATTTATCTGTCCCTCAACACCGGTTTTTACTTCTCCGATATTGCTGGCGGCGTCCTGATGTACCGTCACACCGTTCATGCGGGTGCCAAAATCACGGGTGTTGTGCAGCCAGTTCACCTCAACGGACGGACGGAACTCATGGGATTTGCCGCCGTTCATTCTGTTGTGCCCCTTAATCCAGGTTTTCACACCCAGACGGGTACGGACGTTGCCATCACCGGTGCTTTCAACATGGGTACCATTGCGTTCGCGGTGCTCATCAGCTTTTACGCCCATCCAGATAACCTGAGCCTGAGGCTGGACATACCATTCGTTCAGACTGCCATGGCTACCGGTAAACTCACCGGCTTTCCAGGCATAACCGGTTTCCAGTGAGGCTGTCAGACCTTTTGATTTCCAGGATTCCCCCGGCAGGCCGTCACCTTTCACATCGTTATCGAACCAACTGTACTGTGCCCAGCTATCCAGATAAGCCCCGCTATGTGTCTCATCATTAGCATACCAGGTGGCATACAGACCTGTGTTGTATCCTTTCACACTGCCTTTTGAACTGTATCCGGTACGTACAGAATCTGTATTGTTATGGTCATTACCGTAACCAGCCATAACCCCCAGATGCCAGCGGTCAGAGCTGTTCCGGCTCCACTGAGCCAGGTCACCGCCCATCTGCAGGACGTAACGGTTACCCTGTGTTTTCAGTTGGCCTGTACCGTCACGCCAGCGGTTGTGTCCCCCTTCATGGTGCATCCACATGCTGGTTTCTTTCTGCTCACCGGTAATCACATCGGTGTAATGCATCGGCCCCTGGCGTTCATAAAGACGGGATACGAACATGGTGTTTGCTGCAGCAATGTTCGCTGTGTAGGAGCCAGCTTCCGGACGCAGGTCGTTGTCATGACCACCCGGAGCAGGTTCAGGGGCAGGGGGGTGCATTGCTTTCAGAGCGCGCAGCAGGAACGGAGTGTTTTTACCACTGGTCAGATACCAGTTATCACGGTTGCTTCCCTGACCACGTCCCAGCGTGTAGTCATAAGCCCCGGCGGCAATACGCCCGGCCTGAATAAATGCAGCACTGTCAGCATTTCCGTCGACATGAATCAACTCAATACCGTTCAGTGTCTGTGCTCCGGTACCACCTGCATTTATAACAACCACTCGGGTCTGACTGGAAGCATTGCCTTTAATAACTAGTTTGTCTGTTGCGGAGCTGTCATTCCCCAGAGCGGTGTTCATGAGCAGTAAGCCATTATTACCGGTATAGTTACCTCCGATCGTCAGTACATTACCCGGAGCATCGGCTCTCAGGTCAAGAGTACCGCTGTTGGTTACGTTCCCGGCGACACCACCAGAGCCAGAGAGTGTCCCCTGCTGAGCGATGGTGACCTGGCTGTTAGCAAGCATGACAGGTGCATCAGCCTTGCCCAGAATCAGTGTGCCGGCAGTGTTAACCGAGCCTGCTCCCAGTCCGTCAGTAGTAAGCACCTTCACCATTGCCTTTTCTGCGATAGTGGTGGTGGCATTCAGGGCGCGGGTGGCACCAGTAATAGCGAACACGCCACCGCTGATGTTCAGGGAGCCAGAGCCGATGAGGGTACCTGCAGACAGGCCTCCACCTGCGAGGGTCAGATTACCGCCATTAATGTTCAGTATGGAACCTGCTGCGCTGTTCAGTTTACCTGCGGTCTGGCTGTGACCGTTCATGTCCAGCATGGTGTCGTCTGCCAGACGAATCTCGCTGGTCTGTCCCAGAGCACTGTTGCTGTTCATGCGAACATTGCCGCCACGGATGTCTGTTACACCCGTGTAAGTGTTTTGGGAGGACAGAATCAGTGTTCCTTCGCCGGCTTTGGTCAGCGTTTTTCCATCCCAGCCATGAGATAACTGAGCAGCATTGTTATCTGCAAGCCGTACCTTCAGCTCTAACACCGCGCCATTTCTCAGATCAAACGTGCCATATCCATTTCCTGAGGGGTCATTCCACTTCAGGGAAGAACTGACCTCTTTTACTGTCTGCCCGTTACCTCTAAGTGATGTTAAAACATAGTCTTCAGCACCATCACTCAGTAGATTATTATGTTGATAAATATTATTTTCAGAGAGCCCTGTTATGCCGTCGGAGGTCGTCAACAAGCCGTACTCATTTTGCTTCCATATTGTCATGGCAGTATCAACATTAAGCACTGCACCGTTATTGAACTGCATACTGTTGGCAGTTAAATGACTGGAACCTGTACCCATATTCAGCGATGAATCTTTGTCAAATACCGAACTTCCGCTAAAAGTGACATCAGCTCCCGAAACGGAAACATGTGTACCTGTACCCGCACTCAGATTGCCTTTTATCTCAGAGCTGGCGGAGTCTTTATTTGTAATGGACAGAAAATTACCATCAGCATTATTTACAGCACTATTCAAAACAATATCACCTTGAATGGTAGAACCGGCGTAGAGATTCAACGAGTTAGTTCCACCATTCAAAGATATTGCGGTGTCACAATCTTGCCCTCTGTTACCAGATACTCCTCCGGGGAAGTGAACGTTACTTTCACCTTCCTGTCCGCCACTACCAGGCAATATCCTGCCATGATTATTTATCGTAATATCACTCCCGGATATAGCAGTACCACCATTACCTCCGTTGCCACCATTACCTCCGGCACCAGTTTTATTATTTTCAAGGGAACGCCCTCCATCGCCACCATCACCACCAGTGCCGCCATTTCCGCCAATAATATTTCCATAATTATTTATTTCCATATTATTTCCAGATATGGCAATCCCCCCGGTGCCACCAATACCACCAATACCACCAGAACCAAGGGGCGCTGAGTCAGTGTGATCATATTCATCTGTACCACCTCTACCACCTTCACCACCAGTGCCCCCCTGTCCGCCAGTTATATCTCCCGTATTATTTATCTTAATATTATTACCATATATAGCAGTCCCTCCAATACCACCATTACCACCGCTACTCCCATTAATATTCTGATCGGTAGTAAATTCGACACTACCTTCGCCACCGCGAGCACCATCCCCCCCCTGGCCACCTGTAATGTGATTATTATTTGTTATCTCCATATTATTTCCGGATATGGCCGTGCCTCCATTCCCTCCGGTGCCGGCAGAAGAGCCCCATACTGCCCACCAGGCACCACTACTACCTTGCCCGGCAGTGATATTTCCGTTATTGCTTATTTGAAGATTATTGCCAGATATGGCAGTCCCACCAACAGCAGGAGTCCCAGTTAAACCACCGCTTTCATCGCCATAACCACTGGCTCCAGGCATTCCGCCATTGCCACCCGTAATGCTTCCGTTGTTCGTAATGGTAAGATCATCTCCGGAAATAGCGATACCCGCTTCACCTGCATCGCCTCCGCCATTACCATAACCTCCCCAACCGCCCTTACCACCGGAAATATAACCAGAATTAACAAGAGTAAAATTATTTCCAGTAATGGCTGTACCGCCCTGGCCCCCAGCAGAGCCCATTTTAGTAACATCATCATCACCAGCCCATCCGCCTTCACCGCCACTAATGCGAGTACCGCTGTTAATTGTCAGGATATTTTCATTCTGTAACGAACCGGGTACAACATTAACAGTGAGAGCATCTTCACCGGCCTCCCCATCATCATTACCCGACCTGTCCTGCGAGCCATCAGCACCAATGATATTTTCAGATATTTCAGCAGGGTTTCCTTCAGAAAGAGTAACTTCCTTTTTAGCTCCCAAAGCAGGCTGAATGGCCAGAGTGGCAGATATAAGGCTGCATAGTAACGTTGTCTTCATTCCCTCTTGCGTTATGCCGAATGTTTTTCTGTTTTTTATATAGATATCAAACCTTTCTTTTTTATTAATTTTGATTTTCACAAAAGCTCCAATTTTTTTGTTTAAGAATGTTGGTTAAATAGTTTGACTGTGTAATGTTATTGAGAAGTAATATGCATTATCTAATCATCATACAAATGAACGAAGCGAGCGAGCATTATTGCAAATAAACAGAAAAAATCTATCTCAAGCAATCAGGTTGATTTTTTTTGACAAGTAATTTGAAATTGTAATGTTTTCTGGATGTTAGTTTGTTTATTGATTAGTGTAATTTTAGATAGTGAGTGTTTCTCTGCTTCTTTTATAGGAAAAGTGTCTGAAAATATTCTCGGAGAATATAATATTCTTTTCCTAAAAATAGACTTAGGTATAAATAATAATTAATGCAGAGATAATGATTTTCATATTAATGAATGGGGGGATAACCAGACTTGAACAACCGAAAATGCCAGGAGAAGTTATACTCGTAACCAGGGGACATCAGATGTTCTGCTTTATGGATATAAGCAGCCTTTACACAGTTACGTTCCTGATGATCCATCGGACATTCAACAGTATCACGGGACCACAAACCTGATTCTATTAATGCACTACATGCCATCACCCGGAATCCGTGACTACTACAGTTGCCAGACGCTCAACGAAAGACCGATAAAACGCCAGAGTATGAATCACCCGCAGAGCGGTTCAACCAGTATGTTGCATCCATCGGGTGAAATCACAGCCAGAAACGTGTCAACGCTGTTCTGGACGGGGCATAATGACAAAAAAGGTGCTTTAATTAGCGCCTTTTTTATTTAAGCGTTTTTTGCGTGCATAATAACAATATCACAACAACACATACCGGAGGCTTTTATGCCACTGCATAATTTAACTCGTTTCCCACGGCTGGAGTTTATCGGCGCACCAACGCCGCTCGAATATCTGCCGCGTCTTTCTGATTATCTTGGGCGGGAAATTTTCATTAAACGGGATGACGTCACTCCGATGGCGATGGGCGGCAATAAATTACGCAAACTAGAGTTTCTCGCGGCAGACGCCCTGCGTGAAGGTGCCGACACTCTGATTACCGCCGGAGCGATTCAGTCTAACCACGTGCGCCAGACTGCCGCCGTCGCCGCAAAACTTGGGCTGCATTGTGTGGCGCTGCTGGAGAATCCTATCGGAACAGCCGCAGAAAACTATTTAACCAACGGCAATCGCTTGTTGTTGGATCTCTTCAATACCCAGATTGAAATGTGCGATGCGCTGACCGATCCCAATGCCCAACTGGAAGAGCTGGCAACGCGAGTCGAAGCGCAAGGGTTCCGTCCGTATGTCATTCCGGTTGGAGGTTCTAATGCTTTAGGCGCGCTGGGCTATGTGGAGAGCGCGCTGGAAATCGCGCAACAGTGTGAAGGGGCGGTTAATATTTCTTCGGTGGTGGTGGCGTCGGGCAGCGCCGGAACGCACGCTGGACTGGCAGTAGGATTGGAACAACTAATGCCAGAAAGCGAACTGATTGGCGTGACCGTGTCACGTTCCGTTGCTGACCAGTTGCCAAAAGTGGTTAACCTACAACAGGCAATAGCGAAAGAACTGGAACTGAGCGCATCAGCGGAAATTTTACTCTGGGATGACTATTTTGCGCCTGGCTACGGCGTGCCGAACGACGAAGGCATGGAAGCGGTGAAACTGTTGGCGCGGCTGGAAGGCATTCTGCTTGATCCTGTGTATACCGGAAAAGCGATGGCGGGGCTGATGGATGGCATCAGTCAGAAACGCTTCAAAGACGAAGGGCCGATTCTGTTTATTCATACTGGCGGCGCGCCTGCGCTGTTCGCCTATCATCCTCACGTCTAGCCCCGGAAACGCTCATGCAAGAAAGTATACAACTGGTTATTGATTCTTTGCCGTTCCTGCTTAAAGGGGCTGGGTATACGCTGCAACTCAGCATCGGCGGCATGTTTTTTGGCTTACTGCTGGGATTCATTCTCGCGCTGATGCGCCTGTCGCCACTCTGGCTCGTGCGCTGGCTGGCACGTTTTTACATTTCCATTTTTCGCGGTACGCCGCTCATCGCGCAACTGTTTATGATCTACTACGGCCTACCGCAGTTTGGCATTGAACTAGATCCGATTCCGTCGGCGATGATTGGCCTGTCACTGAACACCGCTGCCTATGCTGCCGAAACGCTGCGTGCCGCCATTTCATCTATTGATAAAGGTCAGTGGGAAGCCGCCGCCAGTATTGGCATGACGCCGTGGCAAACTATGCGTCGCGCAATTTTGCCGCAGGCGGCTCGGGTGGCGCTGCCGCCGCTGTCGAACAGCTTTATCAGCCTGGTAAAAGATACCTCGCTGGCAGCGACGATTCAGGTGCCGGAACTGTTTCGTCAGGCGCAGTTGATTACCTCGCGCACGCTGGAAGTTTTCACCATGTATCTGGCGGCTTCGCTCATCTACTGGATTATGGCGACAGTGTTATCGACGCTACAGAACCATTTTGAGAATCAACTTAACCGCCAGGAGAGAGAACCAAAATGAGTGCCATTGAAGTTAAAAACCTGGTGAAAAAATTCCACGGTCAGACGGTACTGCACGGTATCGATCTGGAGGTCAAAACTGGCGAAGTCGTGGCGATTATCGGCCCGAGTGGCTCCGGCAAAACCACGTTGCTACGCAGCATAAATTTGCTGGAGCAACCGGAGGCGGGGAGCATCACCGTTGGGGATATCACTATTGATACTGCGCGTTCGTTAAGCCAGCAAAAATCGCTGATTCGCCAGTTGCGCCAGCATGTCGGATTTGTCTTTCAGAATTTTAATCTGTTTCCGCATCGCACAGTGCTGGAAAACATTATTGAAGGGCCGGTGATCGTTAAAGGCGAACCGAAGGAGGAGGCCACGGCGCGCGCTCGCGAGCTGCTGGCAAAAGTTGGACTGGAAGGGAAAGAGACCAGCTATCCGCGTCGTTTGTCCGGCGGTCAACAGCAACGTGTGGCGATTGCGCGTGCGCTGGCGATGCGCCCGGAAGTCATTTTGTTTGACGAACCCACTTCGGCGCTGGACCCGGAGCTGGTGGGGGAAGTCCTGAATACCATACGCCAGTTGGCACAGGAAAAGCGCACCATGGTGATTGTGACGCACGAAATGAGCTTTGCCCGTGACGTTGCTGACCGCGCGATCTTTATGGATCAAGGGCGGATAGTAGAGCAGGGCCCTGCAAAAACCTTATTTGCCGATCCTCAGCATCCCCGCACACGCCAGTTCCTTGAGAAGTTTCTGTTGCAATAAGATAAGAAAAAATCAGCCCCGGCAGCTTTTTAGTCGGGGCGAAAACGCATTCCTGACCGCATAAATCGCTTAATAAATCAGCATAACTTATTAATAACATAAGAGAATGCTATGTCTTGCAAAAGTAATTCATTGTCTGAATAATATAAATTATATATAAATCTTATTTATGTGATAGCTTGAGTTATCAGTATAAATGATACTCACTCTCAGGGGCGTTGCGGTTAACTATGCAGGATACGGATTTTTTCAGCTGGCGTCGCACGATGTTGTTGCGTTTTCAGAGGATGGAGGCCGCAGAAGAGGTCTACCATGAAATAGAGCATCAGACTTACCAACTGGAGTTCGATTTTTATTCATTATGTGTGCGCCACCCGGTGCCATTCACGCGACCGAAAGTGGCTTTCTACACCAATTATCCGGAGTCATGGGTCAGTTATTATCAGGCCAAAAACTTTCTCGCCATTGATCCTGTGCTTAACCCTGAAAACTTCAGTCAGGGGCATTTATTGTGGAATGATGAGTTATTCAACGAAGCACAGCCGTTATGGGAAGCCGCACGTGCGCATGGTTTACGCCGTGGCGTCACTCAGTATTTAATGCTGCCGAATCGGGCGTTGGGGTTTTTGTCCTTTTCCCGTAGCAGTACGCGTGAAATACCCATTCTTAGTGATGAACTGCAATTAAAAATGCAGCTATTGGTGCGTGAAAGTCTGATGGCGTTGATACGTTTAAATGATGACATAGTGATGACGCCAGAGATGAATTTCAGCAAGCGGGAAAAAGAAATTCTGAAATGGACCGCAGAAGGTAAAACGTCAGCAGAGATAGCGATGATCCTGTCAATCTCTGAGAATACTGTCAATTTTCATCAGAAAAATATGCAGAAAAAAATCAATGCACCGAATAAGACGCAGGTTGCCTGCTACGCAGCCGCAACTGGCTTAATATGATATCTATTACATTGGGCATGAAAGATGCCAAACCGGCTGAAAGGTGCGCTTTCAGCCGGTTTTATATTACTGACGGTAGGCTTGTTTAATTTGCTTAACCGTTTTGGAAAATACCGCAGCCTGGGTTTCGTCTTCGATCAGCGCAAGCTGTTTTTCCATCTTTAACATCACGCGGCCCGCGTCAGCTTGTCCCATCGCCTGCAGCATCAGCGTCAGCATCGCTTTCAGGCAGGAGACTTCATTTGCCAGTTCTTGATTATTCTCGGCAGTAGAAAAATCAGGCGTACTCATTTATTTTCCTCGTCATGTTGCAATGAAAATTTGCGGTGAAAAATGTTAAGGCGGCGGAGTATACCATAAGCTTTGCTAAAAATAGCAGTGGTTGTTTTTTGCGCACGATATCAGCAATAGTAATAAAACAGGGAATATAACGCGCAATAAATATTTTTATCATGAATGTTTTTCGCGCGTATTGTTCGGGTTAATTCATGTTACATATTCATGCCGCTGATTTTTCATTTATGCTGAATAAAGTCAATTTTTGTCACATTTCGTCGTTGGCCTTACTGCGAAACGCGCTGGCAAACCTTTGATGACGGACGTGACGATAACTCTGGACAATCGAATTTACAAAAACGAGAGAAAAATCGAATACCCACCATTTTTAACGTTTCAAAGTTGCAATAAAAACCGCTAATATACGAATGACTAACTATCAGTAGCGTTATCCCTATTTCTGGAGATATTCCTTTGATCAACGTTCTACTTGTTGATGACCACGAACTGGTGCGCGCAGGGATACGACGCATTCTGGAAGATATAAAGGGTATTAAAGTCGTCGGTGAGGCATCCTGCGGTGAAGACGCCGTTAAGTGGTGCCGGGCAAACACCGTTGACGTCGTGCTAATGGACATGAGTATGCCTGGCATTGGCGGTCTTGAGGCGACGCGTAAAATCGCTCGCTCGACAGCAGATGTCAAAATCATCATGCTTACGGTTCATACTGAAAACCCTTTACCAGCGAAAGTCATGCAGGCCGGTGCTGCGGGCTATCTCAGCAAAGGTGCGGCTCCGCAGGAAGTTGTGAGTGCGATTCGCTCTGTCTATTCGGGGCAGCGTTATATTGCTTCTGACATTGCTCAACAAATGGCATTAAGCCAGATCGAACCAGAAAAAACAGAAAGCCCATTTGCCAGTTTGTCTGAACGTGAATTGCAGATTATGCTGATGATTACCAAAGGCCAAAAGGTCAATGAGATCTCAGAACAGCTTAATCTCAGCCCGAAAACGGTGAACAGCTATCGCTACCGTATGTTCAGTAAATTAAACATTCATGGCGATGTTGAGCTGACTCACCTGGCAATTCGCCATGGTCTGTGTAATGCGGAGACATTAACAAGTCAGTGAGTGTTCAGTTTGACGCAAAAGCGTTTTTAAAAACCGTAACCAGCCAGCCTGGCGTTTATCGCATGTATGATGCTGGTGGTACGGTTATCTATGTCGGCAAAGCGAAAGACCTGAAAAAACGGCTTTCCAGCTATTTCCGTAGCAACCTCGCTTCGCGCAAAACCGAAGCGTTGGTTGCCCAGATCCAGCAAATTGATGTGACGGTTACCCATACCGAAACCGAAGCTCTGCTGCTGGAACACAACTACATCAAACTCTATCAGCCGCGTTACAACGTTCTGTTACGCGATGATAAATCTTATCCTTTTATTTTTCTTAGCGGCGATACCCATCCGCGTCTGGCTATGCATCGCGGTGCAAAGCACGCCAAAGGTGAATATTTCGGCCCGTTCCCAAACGGCTATGCCGTGCGTGAAACCCTGGCGCTGCTACAAAAGATTTTCCCGATTCGCCAGTGTGAAAATAGCGTTTATCGCAACCGCTCGCGTCCGTGTCTGCAATATCAGATAGGGCGCTGTCTGGGACCGTGCGTTGAGGGTCTGGTGAGTGAAGAAGAGTACGCCCAGCAGGTAGAGTATGTGCGCCTGTTTTTATCCGGTAAGGACGATCAGGTGCTGACTCAACTGATCGGTCGCATGGAAATAGCCAGCCAGAATCTGGAGTTTGAAGAAGCGGCACGTATTCGCGACCAAATCCAGGCGGTGCGACGCGTAACCGAAAAACAGTTTGTCTCCAATACAGGTGATGACCTTGACGTTATTGGCGTCGCTTTCGATGCGGGCATGGCTTGTGTCCACGTCTTGTTTATTCGTCAGGGCAAGGTGCTCGGTAGCCGTAGTTATTTCCCGAAAGTGCCTGGCGGTACGGAGCTGGGCGAAGTGGTGGAAACCTTTGTCGGTCAGTTCTATTTACAGGGCAGCCAGATGCGCACTTTGCCGGGTGAGATCCTGCTCGACTTTAATCTTAGCGATAAAACGCTGCTCGCCGATTCCCTTTCAGAACTGGCAGGGCGCAAGATTAACGTTCAGACTAAACCGCGTGGCGATCGGGCTCGTTATCTGAAGCTGGCGCGCACCAATGCGGCGACGGCCTTAACGACCAAACTTTCGCAGCAATCTACGGTTCACCAGCGTCTGACCGCGCTTGCAAGCGTGTTGAAATTGCCGGAAGTGAAGCGGATGGAGTGTTTTGACATCAGCCATACCATGGGTGAACAAACGGTCGCTTCGTGTGTGGTGTTCGATGCTAACGGCCCGCTGCGTGCGGAGTATCGGCGCTATAACATTACCGGCATTACGCCTGGTGATGATTATGCGGCAATGAATCAGGTGCTGCGTCGGCGTTACGGTAAAGCCATCGACGACAGTAAGATTCCGGACGTGATCCTGATTGATGGCGGCAAAGGCCAGCTTGCGCAGGCGAAAAATGTCTTCGCCGAGCTGGATGTCTCATGGGATAAAAACCATCCGCTGCTGCTTGGCGTGGCGAAAGGAGCCGATCGTAAGGCTGGGCTGGAAACGTTGTTCTTCGAACCTGAAGGTGAGGGCTTCAGTCTGCCGCCAGATTCACCGGCGCTGCATGTCATCCAGCATATCCGCGATGAATCACACGATCACGCGATTGGTGGGCATCGCAAAAAACGCGCAAAAGTCAAAAATACCAGCACGCTGGAAACCATCGAAGGCGTTGGACCAAAACGTCGGCAAATGTTGTTGAAATATATGGGCGGTTTGCAAGGTTTACGTAACGCCAGCGTTGAGGAAATTGCAAAAGTGCCGGGTATTTCGCAAGGTCTGGCAGAAAAGATCTTCTGGTCGTTGAAACATTGATGTCTCTGTAGCAACATAGGGGTAATCTTACTGACAACAGATAGTTACCCGTCATTATGCAATTTAATATCCCTACGTTGCTCACACTGTTCCGTGTCATCCTTATCCCATTCTTTGTATTGGTCTTTTATCTGCCTGTCACCTGGTCGCCGTTTGCTGCCGCGCTCATTTTCTGCGTTGCGGCGGTAACTGACTGGTTCGATGGTTTTCTGGCGCGTCGCTGGAATCAGAGTACCCGCTTTGGCGCTTTCCTTGATCCAGTAGCAGATAAAGTGCTGGTTGCCATTGCCATGGTGCTGGTAACTGAGCATTACCATAGCTGGTGGGTCACTTTGCCAGCGGCAACGATGATCGCCCGTGAAATTATTATTTCTGCTCTACGTGAATGGATGGCTGAACTCGGTAAACGCAGCAGTGTGGCTGTCTCCTGGATTGGTAAAGTAAAAACGACTGCCCAAATGGTGGCGCTGGCCTGGCTGTTATGGCGTCCGAACATTTGGGTTGAGTACGCTGGTATTGCACTTTTCTTTGTGGCTGCGGTACTGACTCTGTGGTCTATGTTGCAATATTTGAGCGCAGCTCGCGCAGATTTGCTTGATCAGTGATCGTTTCGGCGCAAAATTCAGCAAACGATCAAAAGTGGTGAAAAATATCGTTGACTCATCGCGTCAGGTAAGTAGAATGCAACGCATCGAACGGCGGCACTGATTGCCAGACGATAATAAAATCAAGTGATTAGCTGATTGCTTGATGAATGCGGGAATAGCTCAGTTGGTAGAGCACGACCTTGCCAAGGTCGGGGTCGCGAGTTCGAGTCTCGTTTCCCGCTCCAGTTTAAAAGACATCGGCTTAAGCGGGTGTCTGGCTGAAAAGCCTGAAGAATTTGGCGCGTTAACAAAGCGGTTATGTAGCGGATTGCAAATCCGTCTAGTCCGGTTCGACTCCGGAACGCGCCTCCACTTTTTTCCCGAGCCCGGATGGTGGAATCGGTAGACACAAGGGATTTAAAATCCCTCGGCGTTCGCGCTGTGCGGGTTCAAGTCCCGCTCCGGGTACCATGGGAAAGATAAGAATAAAATCAAAGCAATAAGCAGTGTCGTGAAACCACCTTCGGGTGGTTTTTTTGTATCTGCCACTTATCGTTATACCCCTCTTATTTTTAATCACTGGGTAATCCACTCAAAAAGTATCTCTATGCCAGACCGACATGTAAGATAGACGCTGGCGAGTCGAGATCCACAAGGAAAAGCGTATGAAAACGGGACCGTTGAACGAAAGTGAGTTGGAATGGCTGGATGATATCCTGACCAAATACAACACAGACCACGCCATCCTTGATGTAGCTGAGCTGGACGGTTTATTGACGGCGGTGTTGAGTTCTCCGCAAGAAATTGAACCAGAACAGTGGTTGGTGGCCGTCTGGGGTGGGGCGGACTATGTACCGCGCTGGGCGTCAGAAAAAGAGATGACGCGCTTTATGAACCTGGCTTTTCAACATATGGCCGATACCGCAGAGCGTCTGAACGAATTTCCTGAACAGTTTGAGCCGTTATTTGGTCTGCGAGAGGTTGATGGTAGTGAGTTGACGATTGTTGAGGAGTGGTGCTTTGGCTATATGCGTGGCGTTGCTCTCTCTGACTGGTCGGCATTGCCTGAATCCTTAAAACCGGCGCTTGAGGCGATTGCGCTGCACGGTACGGAAGAAAACTTCGAGCGGGTAGAGAAGCTGTCGCCGGAAGCGTTTGATGAGAGTGTGGATGCCATTCGACTGGCGGCACTTGATTTGCACGCTTACTGGATGGCTCATCAGCAGGAAAAGCCTGTTCAGCAACCGATAAAAGCAGAAGAAAAACCGGGTCGTAACGATCCTTGCCCGTGCGGTAGTGGTAAGAAATTTAAGCAGTGCTGCTTGCATTAAGAGGTCACATTGGGTGCCAGAGTTAATTCTGGCACCCAACAGGGATATGTGAGGTTATTTGATCACCCCACTTCTGGTAACCACCCTGCTGCAATCAAAAATTGCACTCCAATCACGCCAATACCACAGAGAAACACCAGTATCAACGCTGGACGGCCGCCTTTCACCCGATAACCTGCTTGTGGATTATGCTTTCTGCTCTGCCAGGTCAACAGGGAAGGGATAATCAACGCCAGCACAGCCAGCGCCACACCGGCGTAACCCAGCGCCATTACAAAGCCACGTGGGTAAAACAGCGCAAATGCCAGCGGTGGCAGAAAAGTAATTGCCCCGGTTTGCATTCTCCCGCCAACGCTATTTGATCGCTGAAACAGATCCGCAAGATAATCAAATAAGCCTAATGCTACGCCGAGGAAGGAGGTTGCGAGGGCTAAGTCAGCAAATAAATGCACCGCCAGTTCGACATGCGGTGAGGCCACCACTTCGCGTAATGCCTGTAACAGCCCGTTTAGCCCGGCATGATTAGCCAACAATCCCATAAAGGTTGTGGAATCAATGCTGCCCAGCGTCGCCAGTTGCCAGAATATATACGCCACCAGAGGGATCGCACTACCGGTAATAAATACCCAGCGCAGCTTGCGAATGTTGCCATCCATATAACTGACGATGCTCGGTACACTACCGTGGAAGCCAAATGACGTAAAAATTACCGGGATCGCCGACAACGCAAGTCCTTGTTGTAGCGGCAGGGTTAAAAGATTCACTTTGTGAATATGCGGTAGCAGCAATACCAGCATCACCACCAGAAAAATAATTTTGGCGCTGAACAGAAAGCGGTTAAATAAATCGACCAGCGACGTCCCGACACAAACCACACCACCGGCAACAAAAGTGAACAACAACACGCCAGTGGTTGCCGACACTGGAATACCCGTCCAGTCGCTGATGCTGGAGGCCAGCAATTCACCGGCGCCGCTAATGTACGCCGCCGTCAGGGCGTACATTAAAAACATCATACTGAAGCCTGTCAGCCACTGCCCATAATGCCCCAGATAGCGTTTTGCCAGCGTGCCCAGACCGGTATCTGCGGGTACATGCTGATACACCTCCAGCAATAGCAGTGCGGTGTAACACATCAATGCCCACAGACCAACTAACAATGTCAATGTGACACTAAAACCGACGCCTGCTGCCGCCAGCGGCATTGCCAACATACCCGCGCCAATTGTGGTTCCTGCCACGATAAAAACACTTCCCAGAGTTCTGTTTTTCACGCTTTCTTCTGTCCTGACGATCTTTATGAGTGATATCTGCGGCGCAGGTTAAGGCATTCTACATTTTTCGTCAAATCGGCGTTACATTTAGTGTAAATAAAAATGTACAATAAAATGCATTCAGAACTGCGCTGGCGCAAAGCCTTGATGAGCAGCTATCGCTACGCTATGCCCTTTTTGAGGAGGAACGATGAGCTCTATTCACGGTCATGAAGTGTTAAATATGATGATTGAATCAGGCGAGCAATATACGCACGCCAGTCTGGAAGCGGCGATCAAAGCGCGTTTTGGTGAACAGGCGCGTTTTCATACCTGCTCGGCGGAAGGGATGACTGCGGGAGAACTGGTGGCGTTTCTGGCGGCGAAAGGTAAATTTATTCCCGGTGAAGAAGGGTTCTCAACCGATACAAGTAAAATTTGTCGCCACTGATATGAAACGGCGGCAGTAAATCTGCCGCCAGAGTAGATTAATTTTGCGCGTCGAGGGTAGAAAGTTCTTTATCGATGAAATAAAGACCTTCGCCGCTTTTACCGGCCAGACTTAATTTATCAATAATCGATTTGAACAATTTCTCTTCTTCATGTTGCTCAGAAACATACCATTGCAGGAAATTAAACGTTGGGTAATCCTGGTTGGTCATGGCAGCGTGAGCCAGTTCATTAATTTTCTGCGTGATTAATTGTTCATGCTTATAGGTTTCCTGGAATAATTCATCAAGTGAAGAATATTCAGCAAACGGGGATTCAACGGTATTAATACGCGGTAAGTTTCCGGTATCGGTCAGATAGTCAAACAGACGCTGCATATGCGTCATCTCTTCCTGGGCGTGTCGGCGGAGAAACGCAGCCGCGCCTTCAAAGGTATGATAGCTGCACCAGGCGCTCATTTGCTGATAAAGCAGTGAAGAGTACAGTTCCAGGTTCATCTGCTCATTGAGTTTTTCAATCATTTCTGGTTTCAGCATGATAGTGCTCCATAAAGGTTATTTTTGTTGCTGTGGCGCCACTATAATTTGTTATTTTATTATTTGCAAAAGGTAAAATATTAAATTCAATTATTAAAAATACGAATGGGAATAAAACGCATTAACGCTATTCGTGGAATTAATTAACCAGCGAAGCATCCCTCGCTGATTAAGGTCTTTATTGATAAGTCGAGGGCATTAAATTTTGGCACTGATACGACAGCGTAAATTCCGTATTCAGGCATAACGATCCCGCAAACAGACTACAGTTACTTACAGGTTGCCCAAACGCAATAGCGCGGGTAAACCCTGCGTGCTGACATGCGCGTTCCGCTATTCTTTGATTAAGATAGCTGTCAGTACGGGCGTGTTGTAAAAATGCCTGATTATAAACGAGGCGCACAATACCGCTCGTGACATTAACTTCGCTCAATTGAGCCTGACGAGTTACGGTGCAGCCCGCTAATGTTAAAAGTGAAAAAATAAATATCAGATGTTTCATGTCACGGCCTGAAGAGGGAGAAGAAACTGGTATTGTACCCGCGCGCAGTACCAGGTTATGGACAGAAAAGACGACGGATCGGTGCTATTCCTTGCTTTTCCCAGAAGTCAGGCGCTTTATGGGGACTTTGTGGTTATCAATTTCATAACATTAAAGGGGTATTTATGTGATATATATCACATAAAGATTGATTTTTGTGATGGATGTCATATTATAAGCGCAAAGACGATAACACCTGCATAACAAATGGTCGGAGTACCTCGATGAAACTACGCAAAATCCTGAAAAGCATGTTTGATAACTATTGCAAGACGTTCAAAGACGTACCGCCAGGCAATATGTTCAGATAACAAAAAAACCTGCTTCGGCAGGTTTTTTTGTGCCCTGGTGATGGCGGATGTGACTATCGCTGTGGAGGGGAAGCCGCTACTATAGCGGCTTTCAAAAAGCTATCAGGAGTTTACAATGTCCCAGCCGCTGAATGCCGATCAGGAACTGGTCTCTGATGTTGTCGCTTGCCAGTTGGTAATCAAACAAATTCTCGACGTACTCGATGTGATCGCACCTGTTGAGTTGCGTGAAAAAATGTCCAGCCAGTTGAAGAATATCGATTTTACTAACCATCCCGCCGCAGCCGATCCGGTAACGATGCGCGCTATCCAAAAAGCCATCGCGCTGATTGAACTGAAATTTACTCCGCAAGGTGAATCCCATTAAAAAAACCGCTGCTTCAAAGTATGAAGCAGCGGCTTTCTCAAAATTATTTGTATCCGGCGCATGTTTTAAAGCGCCGAACATGATTAATGTATCTGATGCGACACGACATTAAGAACATGCTGGTCGGTCTGGACAGGGCACATACCGGCAAGTTTCGCGCTGCGTACTTCATCAAGAATGGTTTGCAACAACAGACCATCGTGCTGCTGTTCTTTTTCCAGATCGCGCAGGAAATCGACGGTAGAATCATCATTCAATTCTTTAGCTTCATCGGCTAATTGTGACAGCTTGCTTGAACGCTGCTCATATTCTTCCATCGTCTTTTGGAAGAGTTCTTCCAGGGAGTTAAGCTTTTCTCCTGGTACATCGATAGCTTTAACGATGGGAGTTGCTCCGATACTTTTCATAAAGTTAAACATGCGCATCATTTGCGTCACGTTACTCTGTGCCTGGGCGCGAAGGAAAGTAGCGGTGCCATTCAGACTTTGTTCAGAACACCATTTGCTCAGGTGAAGGTAGAGATTGGATGCATAAAACTCGCGGTTCATTTGGGTGTTGAGTTTGAGAAGCATTCCAGTGGTTGCCATACCTAATATCCTTATATCCAGAAGACGTGAGGTGCAAGATGAATCAAAACACCGTAATTACTGATTGCAGAATAATTCCTTTCTGCATGTCCAAAATGTGATCGTGGAGTCAATTCTGACGATGATCTGAAATAAGCATAACGTCTGAACGGATATAAGAAAATCCTTAAATCACCAGATTTATATTTTTTTACATTTCATTGATGAGAACAATTAGTTTGCAATAATTCCTAATGCGCTGTGTTGGTATATCTCATTGATATTGAAATAAATTATTAATAACATGATGATGTTTTGATATTTTAAGATATTTTTTTAGTTATGCGATGATGCTCTCATTATAGCGTTACCCTTAATTAATAATGGTGGTGATAATTAATGTGGAAATTGATTGTTGCAAGGATTAGAGACTTCATCCTCCTTCACTATTCAGCGTAAATGAACAACCTCTTACCCGGTAATAATTAGATTAAAAAAAGACACTCCCAGCCTCTCAACGCATACCACAAGGATTTCCAGGCTAATGTCATGGATTATTCTGCTAATGCCTTTTTGAATTGTCAGACAATTACCGTTTCCAGTATGTCATTTCTCGCTGAATTTATGCACGTTCTCACTGTAATTCTGCTATGTGATATTGCTCTCCTATGGAGAATTAATTTCTCGCTAAAACTATGCCAACACAGTCAATTATCTTTTCGCTAAAGGTAATGCTTTGTTTTCCGATTGAATTAACAAAAGTTCTTAGTTTTTGCCCTACACAAAATGACGCTAAAGCTGGAGATAACCATGCACAAATTTACTAAAGCTCTTGCAGCCATTGGTCTGGCTGCCGTTATGTCACAATCCGCTATGGCGGAAAACCTGAAACTCGGTTTCCTGGTAAAGCAACCAGAAGAGCCGTGGTTCCAGACCGAATGGAAGTTTGCCGATAAAGCCGGGAAAGATTTAGGGTTTGACGTTATTAAGATTGCCGTGCCGGATGGCGAAAAGACGCTGAACGCCATCGACAGTCTGGCTGCCAGCGGTGCGAAAGGGTTTGTCATTTGTACGCCAGACCCGAAACTGGGTTCCGCAATTGTGGCGAAAGCACGTGGCTATGGTATGAAAGTGATTGCCGTGGATGACCAGTTTGTAAATGCCAAGGGTAAGCCGATGGATACCGTGCCGCTGGTGATGATGGCGGCGACCAAAATTGGTGAGCGTCAGGGCCAGGAACTGTATAAAGAGATGCAAAAACGTGGTTGGGACGTAAAAGAAAGTGCCGTAATGGCGATTACTGCCAACGAACTGGATACCGCTCGTCGCCGTACCACGGGGTCTATGGACGCGCTGAAAGCCGCCGGATTCCCGGAAAAACAAATATATCAGGTTCCCACCAAATCTAACGACATCCCTGGGGCATTTGACGCCGCCAACTCCATGCTGGTTCAGCATCCTGAAGTTAAACACTGGTTGATTGTCGGGATGAACGACAGCACCGTGCTGGGCGGTGTACGTGCAACGGAAGGTCAGGGCTTTAAAGCGGCGGACATCATTGGTATCGGTATCAATGGGGTGGATGCGGTGAGCGAGCTGTCCAAAGCGCAGGCTACCGGTTTCTACGGTTCACTCCTGCCAAGTCCGGACGTACATGGCTATAAATCCAGCGAAATGCTCTACAACTGGGTAGCGAAAGACGTAGAACCACCAAAATTCACTGAAGTTACCGATGTAGTTCTGATTACGCGCGACAACTTTAAAGAAGAACTGGAGAAAAAAGGTTTAGGCGGTAAGTAATCTGCCGTAAAAATTCCCCTCTGCCTTTATTGTGCAGAGGGGGTGTGAAAGACCAGTGATTCACGGAGACGTTATGCAACAGTCTACCCCGTATCTCTCATTTCGCGGCATTGGTAAAACTTTCCCCGGCGTTAAGGCGTTGACGGATATTAGTTTTGACTGCTATGCCGGTCAGGTTCATGCGTTGATGGGTGAAAATGGCGCAGGAAAATCAACACTCTTAAAAATCCTTAGCGGAAACTATGCGCCAACCACGGGTTCTGTAGTGATTAATGGACAAGAAATGTCCTTTTCCGACACGACCACTGCGCTTAACGCGGGCGTGGCGATTATTTACCAGGAACTGCATCTCGTGCCGGAAATGACCGTCGCGGAAAATATTTATCTCGGCCAGCTTCCCCATAAAGGCGGCATTGTAAATCGTTCACTGCTGAATTATGAAGCAGGTTTACAACTCAAACATCTGGGTATGGATATTGACCCGGCTACGCCGCTGAAATATCTCTCCATTGGTCAGTGGCAGATGGTTGAAATTGCCAAAGCTCTGGCGCGTAACGCCAAAATTATCGCCTTTGATGAGCCAACCAGCTCCCTGTCTGCCCGTGAAATCGACAATCTTTTCCGCGTTATTCGTGAGCTACGAAAAGAGGGGCGGGTGATCTTATACGTTTCTCACCGTATGGAAGAAATATTTGCTCTCAGCGATGCCATCACCGTCTTTAAAGATGGACGTTACGTCAAAACTTTCACCGATATGCAGCAGATTAACCACGACGTTCTGGTACAGGCGATGGTCGGTCGCGATATCGGCGATATCTACGGCTGGCAACCGCGTAGCTATGGTGAGGAGCGATTGCGCCTGGATGCAGTTAAGGCGCCAGGCGTGCGCACGCCAATAAGCCTGACCGTTCGCAGTGGTGAAATTGTTGGTCTGTTTGGTCTGGTGGGGGCTGGACGCAGCGAATTAATGAAAGGCATGTTTGGTGGTACGCAAATCACCGCCGGTCAGGTTTATATCGACCAAAAGCCGATTGATATTCGCAAGCCGGGTCACGCCATTGCCGCTGGCATGATGCTCTGTCCGGAAGATCGCAAAGCGGAAGGTATTATTCCGGTGCATTCCGTTCGTGACAATATCAACATCAGTGCCCGTCGCAAACATGTGCTTGGTGGTTGTGTGATCAATAACGGCTGGGAAGCGAATAATGCTGATCACCATATTCGTTCGCTCAATATCAAAACGCCGGGAGCGGAGCAATTAATCATGAATCTCTCCGGTGGTAATCAGCAGAAAGCCATTCTGGGGCGTTGGTTATCGGAAGAGATGAAGGTCATTTTGCTGGATGAACCTACGCGCGGTATTGATGTGGGAGCCAAGCACGAAATATATAACGTGATTTATGCGCTGGCGGCGCAGGGCGTGGCGGTGCTGTTTGCCTCCAGCGATCTGCCCGAAGTCCTCGGCGTTGCCGACCGTATTATCGTCATGCGTGAAGGTGAAATCGCGGGTGAATTGCTACACGAGCAGGCAGATGAGCGTCAGGCACTAAGCCTTGCTATGCCTAAAGTCAGCCAGGCAGTTGCCTGAGTAAGGAGAGTATGATGTCTTCTGTTTCTACATCGGGTTCTGGTGCATCTAAGTCGTCATTCAGCTTCGGGCGTATCTGGGATCAGTACGGTATGCTGGTGGTGTTTGCGGTGCTGTTTATCGCCTGTGCCATTTTTGTCCCGAATTTTGCCACCTTCATTAATATGAAAGGGCTGGGGCTGGCAATCTCCATGTCGGGGATGGTGGCGTGCGGCATGTTGTTCTGTCTCGCGTCGGGTGACTTTGACCTTTCTGTTGCTTCGGTAATTGCCTGTGCAGGTGTTACTACGGCGGTGGTTATCAATCTGACCGAAAGCCTGTGGATAGGCGTGGCGGCAGGTTTGCTGCTGGGCGTCCTCTGCGGTCTGGTGAATGGTTTTGTTATCGCCAAACTTAAAATTAACGCTTTGATTACCACGCTGGCGACGATGCAGATTGTCCGTGGTCTGGCGTATATTATCTCCGACGGTAAAGCGGTCGGTATCGAAGATGAAAGTTTCTTTGCTCTCGGTTATGCCAACTGGTTCGGCCTGCCTGCGCCAATCTGGCTCACTGTCGCTTGCCTGATAATCTTTGGCTTGCTGCTGAACAAAACTACCTTTGGTCGTAATACGCTGGCGATTGGTGGTAACGAAGAGGCCGCGCGTCTGGCAGGTGTACCGGTTGTCCGCACCAAAATCATTATCTTTGTTCTCTCTGGTCTGGTATCGGCGATTGCCGGGATTGTTCTGGCTTCGCGCATGACCAGCGGTCAGCCGATGACCTCGATTGGCTATGAGTTGATTGTTATCTCAGCCTGCGTTTTAGGTGGCGTTTCTCTGAAAGGTGGCATCGGAAAAATCTCATATGTGGTGGCGGGTATCTTAATTTTAGGTACTGTAGAAAATGCTATGAACCTGCTCAATATTTCTCCTTTCGCGCAGTACGTTGTTCGTGGCTTAATCCTGCTGGCAGCGGTGATCTTCGACCGTTACAAGCAAAAAGCGAAACGCACTGTTTGATGCTTTTTTCCGCAAAAATTTAGTCCTTTTTTCCTCCACAGCCAGCCGCCACAACGGCTGGCTGTTCTTTTTTACAAATGGCGAGCTACGTCACACTGTCTATACTTACATGTCTGTAAAGCGCGTTCTGCGCGAACTATAAAAAGATAAGGAGGAGTACCGGGTGACAGAACCGTTAACCGAACCCCCTGAACTATCCGCGAAATATGCCTGGTTTTTTGATCTCGATGGAACGCTGGCGGAAATTAAACCGCATCCCGATCAGGTCGTCGTGCCTGACAATATTCTGCAAGGACTTCAGCTACTGGCAGCCGCAAGTGATGGTGCATTGGCATTGATATCAGGGCGCTCAATGGTCGAGCTTGACGCACTGGCAAAACCTTATCGCTTCCCGTTAGCGGGTGTGCATGGGGCGGAGCGCCGTGACATCAATGGTAAAACGCATATCGTTCATCTGCCGGATGCGATTGCCCGCGATATTAGTGTTCAACTGCATACGGCAATCAGCCACTATCCCGGTGCGGAGCTGGAGGCGAAAGGGATGGCGTTTGCGCTGCACTATCGTCAGGCGCCGCAGCACGAAGACGCCTTATTGAGATTAGCGCAACGCATTACCCAGATTTGGCCGCAAATGGCATTACAGCAGGGAAAGTGTGTCGTCGAGATTAAACCAGGAAACACCAGTAAAGGGGAGGCGATTGCTGCCTTTATGCAGGAAGCTCCCTTTATCGGCCGTAAGCCCGTTTTTCTGGGCGATGATTTAACCGATGAATCTGGCTTCGCGGTCGTTAACCGACTGGGTGGAATGTCAGTGAAAATTGGCACCGGAGCGACTCAGGCATCATGGCGGCTGGCGGGCGTGCCGGATGTCTGGAGCTGGCTTGAAATGATAACCAACGCATTACAACAACAAAAAAGAGAAAATAACAGGAGTGATGACTATGAGTCGTTTAGTCGTAGTATCTAACCGGATTGCACCACCAGACGAGCACGCCGCCAGTGCCGGTGGCCTTGCTGTCGGCATACTGGGTGCACTGAAAGCTGCAGGTGGACTGTGGTTTGGCTGGAGTGGCGAAACGGGGAATGAGGATCAGCCGCTAAAAAAGGTGAAAAAAGGAAATATTACCTGGGCCTCTTTTAACCTCAGTGAAAAGGATCTCGACGAATACTACAACCAATTCTCCAATGCCGTTCTCTGGCCTGCATTTCATTATCGACTCGATCTGGTGCAATTTCAGCGTCCTGCCTGGGACGGCTATCTACGCGTAAATGCGTTGCTGGCAGATAAATTACTGCCGCTGCTAGAAGACGATGACATTATCTGGGTTCACGATTATCACCTGTTGCCATTTGCGCATGAATTACGCAAACGAGGGGTGAATAATCGCATTGGTTTCTTCCTGCATATTCCTTTCCCGACGCCGGAAATATTCAATGCGCTGCCGACGTATGACACCTTGCTTGAACAGCTTTGTGATTATGATTTGCTGGGTTTCCAGACAGAGAACGATCGCCTGGCGTTCCTGGATTGCCTTTCTAACCTGACCCGCGTTACGACGCGTAGCTCAAAAATCCATACGGCCTGGGGCAAAGCGTTTCGAACCGAAGTTTACCCCATTGGCATTGAACCAGATGAGATAGCCAAACAGGCTGCCGGACCATTGCCGGCAAAACTGGCGCAACTAAAAGCGGAACTGAAAAACGTACAAAATATCTTTTCTGTCGAACGACTGGATTATTCCAAAGGTTTGCCGGAGCGTTTTCTCGCCTATGAAGCGTTGCTGGAAAACTATCCGCAACATCACGGTAAAATTCGCTATACCCAGATTGCGCCAACGTCGCGTGGTGATGTGCAAGCGTATCAGGATATTCGTCATCAGTTGGAAAATGAAGCCGGGAGAATTAACGGCAAATATGGTCAATTAGGCTGGACGCCGCTTTATTATCTGAATCAGCATTTTGATCGTAAATTACTGATGAAAATCTTCCGCTATTCTGATGTTGGATTAGTGACGCCGCTGCGCGACGGAATGAACCTGGTCGCGAAAGAGTATGTTGCCGCACAGGATCCTGCCAATCCGGGCGTACTGGTACTTTCGCAATTTGCCGGAGCGGCAAACGAACTGACGTCGGCGTTAATTGTAAACCCCTACGATCGTGATGAAGTTGCGGCGGCGCTCAATCGGGCGTTGACGATGTCGCTGGCGGAACGTATTTCCCGCCATGCAGAAATGCTGGAAGTTATTGTGAAAAACGACATTAATCACTGGCAGGAGTATTTTATTCGCGACCTAAAGCAGATAGTTCCGCGAAGCGCGGAAAGTCAGCAGCGCGATAAAGTTGCTACCTTTCCGAAAATGGCGTAATGGCAGTTAATCTCCCTTAAGCGGAACCAGTAGTACATCGACCTCGCTTGAGGCAATCACACTTTTCGCTGAGCAGGATGCTCGCGAAAAGAAACTGTGGTTATGATTGCCGCAAATCACCAAATCGAATTTATGCTTACGGCACACTGCCAGAATATGTTCGCTTAACTCACCGTAAGCAATAAATGTCTCTTCTACCGGATATCCCGCATCCTTTATTAATTTATCAAGAAAGTTTTGTGTTTCTTCATGCATCACGCTGCGTAAATCTTCAAGCATCGGTGCGGCTAATTGATTGAAGATTTCCGGGTCGGAAGCGAGAGTGATCAAACTTATGCGCCCATTAACCGGACGGGCGATAGAGACCGCTTTTGTCAACAGTTGCTGGCTTTCTGGCGAGACAGCTACAGCAACAAGAACATTGGTATAGCTCATAACCTGCTCCTTATTCTGTGAACTTCAGGTGTTATTACAGCTTTACTCTGAATGAGGCATTGATGCAATAACAACTCAGTCAAAAAGGTAAATATTAGGCTGGTTACTAGTAAGAATAATTAATTAGTGCCGCAATGTTATTATTCGATCGCCAGTATGGCTGTAAGAAGTAAAATTATCTATTTTCCTTATAAAACAAATGGTTAATGTTTGAAAAACATTTATATAACATTTAAGGGGGTCTCGGCTTTATTTTCACTTGAACTGGGTCATGTTATGTAACTCTCTGTTTGAAAATAAGTTATAGAGGGTAAATAAATTTATTTCATATATAACAGATGGTTATTTACGGTGATTTATATTAACAGTGCGCAACATAATAAATTTATGCCTCTACTTCATTTTTGAAGCCAGAGGCGCTGAAAAACTTTTTAACAGAATGAAATATCATCAAAACAAAAGTATGACTTATACATTAATGTTAAGTAATTGAGTGTTTTGTGTGATCTGAGTCACACATTATCGAAAATCGCAGCGTCGCTCCGTTGTATGTGTGAGTGGTGACGAGTACAGTTGCGTCGAATTAGGAAAAATCTTAGTTAAGTGTAAAAAACACTATTCTCTGTAAGGGATTGTTTCATCGCTTACGATGCTTGTGTTTTTTCGTTGATCGCAACTATTCCATGGTTATTTACTTTTTACCGGGATTTCCCGGCGACATCACGGGGTGCGGTGATACCGCATAAAAATAAAGTTAGTTATTCTGGATGGGAATAATGCATACCTCCGAGTTGCTGAAACATATTTATGACATCAATTTGTCATATTTACTTCTTGCACAACGTCTGATCGTTCAGGACAAAGCGTCCGCCATGTTTCGTCTCGGTATTAATGAAGAAATGGCAACAACGTTAGCGACGCTGACGCTTCCGCAAATGGTTAAACTGGCAGAAACCAATCAACTGATTTGTCATTTCCGCTTTGATAGCCACCAGACTATTAATCAGTTGACGCAGGATTCCCGCGTTGACGATCTCCAGCAAGTTCATACCGGTATCATGCTCTCTACGCGTTTGTTGAATGATGTTAATCAGCCCGAAGAAGTGCTGCGTAAAAAAAGGGCCTGATAATGAGCGAAAAAAGCATTGTTCAGGAAGCCCGGGATATTCAGCTGGCAATGGAATTGATCACTCTCGGCGCTCGTTTGCAGATGCTGGAAAGTGAAACACAATTAAGTCGCGGACGCCTGATCAAACTCTATAAAGAACTGCGCGGAAGTCCGCCGCCGAAAGGTATGCTGCCATTCTCCACCGACTGGTTTATGACCTGGGAACAAAATGTTCATGCGTCGATGTTTTGTAATGCATGGCAGTTTTTGCTGAAAACAGGGTTATGTAACGGCGTCGATGCAGTAATCAAAGCCTATCGTTTATACCTCGAACAGTGTCCACAAGCCGAAGATGGGCCGCTGCTGGCGTTGACACGCGCCTGGACACTGGTGCGATTTGTTGAAAGTGGTTTACTACAACTTTCCAGTTGCAAGTGCTGCGGCGGTAATTTTATCACCCATGCCCATCAGCCTGTTGGCAGCTTTGCCTGCAGCTTATGTCAGCCGCCATCACGAGCGGTAAAAAGACGTAAACTTTCTCAAGACCCTGCCGATATTATCCCTCAACTGCTGGATGAACAGAGAGTACAGGCTGTTTAACTCACGCGATATGGCGAAACATTCCAGCAGCGGCAACTGATTGTCGCTGCTTTTTTCCCCGACCGTAAGTTAACGCCTGACGACTGAACATCCTGTCATGGTCAACAGTGAAAGGATGATGTCGTGCTTATCTTATTAGGTTACCTGGTTGTTCTCGGTACAGTTTTCGGCGGTTATTTGATGACCGGCGGAAGCCTTGGAGCACTTTATCAACCCGCTGAACTGGTGATTATTGCCGGTGCAGGTATTGGGTCGTTTATTGTCGGCAACAACGGTAAAGCCATCAAAGGCACGCTTAAGGCGCTGCCGTTACTGTTTCGCCGCTCCAAATACACCAAAGCAATGTATATGGATCTGCTGGCGCTGCTTTACCGGCTAATGGCGAAATCACGCCAGATGGGCATGTTTTCGTTGGAGCGCGATATTGAAAATCCTCGCGAGAGCGAGATCTTCGCCAGTTATCCTCGCATTATGGCTGATGCCGTCATGCTTGATTTTATTGTCGATTATCTGCGCCTGATTATTAGTGGTCACATGAATACCTTTGAAATCGAAGCTTTGATGGATGAAGAGATCGAGACTCACGAAAGCGAGGCGGAAGTCCCGGCAAACAGTCTGGCGCTGGTCGGTGACTCGCTCCCGGCATTTGGTATTGTCGCGGCTGTGATGGGAGTGGTTCACGCGCTCGGTTCGGCTGACCGACCTGCCGCCGAACTGGGGGCGTTGATTGCTCATGCGATGGTGGGGACTTTCCTCGGTATCTTATTGGCTTATGGATTTATTTCCCCGCTGGCAAGTGTTTTGCGCCAGAAAAGCGCAGAGACCAGCAAAATGATGCAGTGCGTCAAAGTCATACTGCTTTCTAATCTCAACGGTTATGCACCGCCAATTGCGGTTGAATTTGGTCGCAAAACGCTCTACTCCAGCGAGCGCCCGTCGTTCGTCGAACTGGAAGAGCACGTTCGTGCAGTGAAAAATCCGCAACAGCAGACGACAACCGAGGAAGCATGAAGAATCACGCGCATCCAATTATTGTCGTCAAGCGACGCAAAGCGAAAAGTCACGGCTCGGCGCATGGATCGTGGAAGATTGCTTATGCTGACTTTATGACTGCGATGATGGCTTTTTTTCTGGTGATGTGGCTGATCTCCATCTCCAGCCCAAAAGAGCTGATTCAGATTGCGGAATATTTCCGCACGCCGCTGGCGACGGCAGTAACGGGCGGTGATCGCATTTCTAATAGTGAAAGCCCAATTCCTGGCGGGGGTGATGATTACACCCAAAGCCAGGGAGAAGTGAATAAGCAACCGGACATTGAAGAACTGAAAAAACGCATGGAGCAAAGTCGGCTGCGGAAATTGCGGGGCGATCTCGACCAGCTTATTGAATCAGACCCGAAACTACGGGCGCTGCGTCCACATCTCAAAATCGATCTGGTGCAGGAAGGTTTACGCATTCAGATTATCGACAGCCAGAATCGCCCGATGTTTAAAACCGGCAGTGCTGACGTCGAACCCTATATGCGTGACATTCTGCGGAGTATTGCGCCTGTGCTGAACGGTATTCCTAACCGTATCAGTCTCTCCGGTCATACCGATGATTTCCCTTACGCCAATGGTGAGCAAGGCTATAGCAACTGGGAGCTTTCTGCCGAACGCGCCAATGCGTCGCGCCGTGAGCTAATGGTGGGCGGTCTGGCTGATGGCAAAATTCTGCGCGTTGTCGGCATGGCAGCCACCATGCGTTTGAGCGATCGTGGACCTGATGATGCCGTCAACCGTCGAATCAGCCTGCTGGTTCTGAACAGACAAGCAGAACAAGCTATTTTGCATGAAAACGCTGAAAGCCAGAATGAGCCGGTAAGTGTTCTGGAAAAAACAGGGAGCGCACCGCAGGTCAGTGTTCCTACAATGCCATCAGCCGAACCGAGGTGACTGCGTGAGCATGGATATAAGCGATTTTTATCAGACATTTTTTGATGAGGCGGACGAACTGTTAGCCGATATGGAGCAGCATCTGCTTAATTTGCAGCCAGAAGCGCCAGATGCCGAACAGTTGAATGCCATCTTTCGTGCAGCCCATTCCATCAAAGGAGGGGCAGGAACCTTTGGTTTTACTGTGTTACAGGAAACCACGCATCTGATGGAAAATCTGCTCGATGAAGCCAGACGTGGTGAGATGCAGCTTAATACCGACATTATCAATCTGTTTTTGGAAACGAAGGACATCATGCAAGAACAGCTCGACGCTTATAAACAGTCACAAGAGCCAGATACCGCCAGCTTCGATTATATCTGCCAGGCCTTGCGTCAACTGGCATTAGAAGCGAAAGGCGAAACGGTATCCGCAGTGACCCGATTAAGTGTGGTTGCCAAAAATGAACCGCAAGATGGTCAGAATAGCCGCCAATCGCCGCGACGAATTATCCTTTCGCGCCTGAAAGCGGGAGAAATCGATCTGCTGGAAGAAGAGCTGGGACATCTGACAACGTTGACTGACGTGGTGAAAGGAGCCGATTCGTTATCGGCGACATTAGCGGGAGATATTGCGGAAGACGACATTACTGCGGTGCTTTGTTTTGTCATTGAGGCCGATCAGATTGCCTTTGAAAGCGTTGAGTCTACGGCGAAAGTATCTGCGCCACCGGTGCTTAAACTTGCCGCCGCAGAAGCGCCAGTTGTACGGACAGAACGGGAAAAACCGCCGCGCGGCAGCGAATCCACCAGTATCCGTGTGGCTGTAGAGAAGGTTGATCAACTGATTAACCTTGTCGGCGAACTGGTCATCACCCAGTCGATGCTGGCTCAGCGTTCGAGCGAACTGGACCCGGTTAATCATGGTGATTTGATTACCAGCATGGGGCAGTTACAACGTAACGCCCGTGATTTGCAGGAATCGGTAATGTCGATCCGCATGATGCCGATGGAATATGTCTTTAGTCGCTATCCCCGGCTGGTACGTGACCTGGCGGGAAAACTCGGCAAACAGGTAGAACTGACGCTGGTGGGCAGTTCCACTGAACTCGACAAGAGCCTGATAGAACGCATTATTGACCCGCTGACCCATCTGGTACGCAACAGTCTCGACCACGGAATTGAACTGCCGGAAAAACGCCTCGCCGCAGGCAAAAACAGCGTCGGAAATTTGGTTCTGTCTGCTGAACATCAGGGCGGCAACATCTGCATCGAAGTGACCGACGATGGCGCGGGGCTAAACCGTGAACGGATTCTGGCAAAAGCTGTTTCACAAGGTCTGACCGTCAGCGACAACATGACAGATGACGAAGTGGCAATGCTGATATTTGCTCCTGGTTTTTCTACAGCAGAGCAGGTTACCGATGTCTCCGGACGCGGTGTCGGTATGGATGTGGTCAAACGTAATATCCAGGAGATGGGCGGTCATGTCGAAATCAAATCGACGCCGGGCGCAGGAACTACGATCCGCATTTTACTGCCGCTGACGCTGGCGATCCTCGATGGCATGTCTGTACGTGTTGCAGATGAAGTTTTCATTCTGCCGCTGAATGCCGTCATGGAATCACTGCAACCCCATGAAGCCGATCTGCATCCACTGGCGGGCGGCGAGCGGGTACTGGAAGTACGTGGTGAATATCTGCCTATCGTCGAACTGTGGAAAGTGTTCAACGTCACGGGCGCGAAAACTGAAGCGACTCAGGGAATTGTGGTGATCCTGCAAAGTGGCGGTCGCCGCTACGCTTTGCTGGTGGATCAATTAATTGGTCAACACCAGGTAGTAGTGAAAAACCTGGAAAGTAACTATCGCAAAATCCCGGGAATATCCGCCGCAACGATTCTCGGCGACGGCAGCGTGGCACTGATTGTTGATGTTTCTGCCTTGCAGACGATAAACCGCGAACAACGTATGGCGAACACCGCCGCCTGAATGAGTAAAAAGGTAACAATATGACCGGTATGACGAATGTAACAAAGCTGGCCAGCGAGCCGTTAGGCCAGGAATTTCTGGTATTTACCCTTGGTGATGAAGAGTACGGTATTGATATTCTGAAAGTGCAGGAGATCCGTGGCTACGATCAGGTAACACGGATTGCAAACACGCCAGCGTTTATCAAAGGCGTCACGAATCTGCGCGGCGTTATTGTGCCGATTGTTGACTTACGAATTAAGTTCAGCCAGGTGGATGTGGACTATAACGACAACACGGTAGTTATCGTACTGAATCTCGGACAACGGGTGGTCGGCATCGTGGTTGACGGCGTTTCAGACGTGCTTTCATTGACGGCGGAGCAAATTCGTCCGGCACCGGAATTTGCCGTGACGCTTTCAACAGAATATCTCACTGGATTGGGCGCACTGGGTGACCGTATGTTGATTCTGGTGAACATCGAAAAACTGCTGAATAGCGAAGAGATGGCGCTGTTAGATAGCGCGGCGTCAGAAGTGGCGTAATTCTCCTGATTTCCTCAATTGAAATGAACCCGATGATCTGCGCATCGGGTTTTTTATTTCAATTTCGCGGCGGGTGGCATCAGCAATAAAGTTTCCCCCTTCCTTGCCGATAACGAGATCAACTTGTTTTCAGGAAGGTGCCTTATGATTAACCGTATCCGCGTAGTCACGCTGTTGGTAATGGTGCTGGGGGTATTCGCACTGTTACAGCTAATTTCCGGCAGTTTGTTTTTTTCTTCGCTTCACCATAGCCAGAAAAGCTTTGTCGTTTCCAATGAACTACGGGAACAACAGAGTGAGCTAACCTCAACCTGGGATTTAATGCTACAAACGCGCATTAATTTGAGCCGTTCGGCGGTGCGGATGATGATGGATTCATCCAATCAACAAAGTAACGCCAAAGTTGAATTGCTTGATAGCGCCAGGAAAACATTGGCCCAGGCAGCGACTCATTTTAAAAAATTCAAAAGCATGGCACCGTTACCTGAAATGGTCGCCACCAGTCGTAATATTGATGAAAAATACAAAAACTATCACACAGCGTTAACTGAACTGATTGATTATCTTGATTATGGCAATACTGGCGCCTATTTCGCTCAACCAACTCAGGGAATGCAAAATGCGATGGGCGAAGCGTTTGCTCAGTACGCCCTCAGTAGTGAAAAACTTTACCGCGATATCGTCACTAACAATGCGGAAGATTACCGCTTTTCCCAGTGGCAACTGGCGGTTATCGCGCTGGTGGTGGTATTGATTTTGCTGGTGGCGTGGTACGGCATCCGCCGTATGTTGCTTACCCCGCTGGCGAAAATCATTGCTCACATTCGCGAAATTGCCGGTGGTAACCTGGCGAATAGCCTCATCATTGATGGGCGCAGTGAAATGGGCGAACTGGCGCAGAGCGTTTCGCATATGCAGCGTTCTTTGACCGACACAGTCACCCATGTGCGCCAGGGGTCGGACGCCATCTATGCCGGTACACGTGAAATTGCAGCGGGCAATACCGATCTTTCATCACGCACTGAACAGCAGGCATCCGCGCTGGAAGAAACTGCCGCCAGCATGGAACAGCTCACCGCGACGGTGAAACAGAACGCCGATAACGCCCGTCAGGCCTCGCAACTGGCGCAAAGTGCCTCCGACACCGCCCAGCACGGCGGCAAAGTGGTGGATGGCGTAGTGAAAACGATGCATGAAATCGCCGACAGTTCGAAGAAAATCGCCGACATTATTAGCGTAATCGACGGCATTGCCTTCCAGACCAATATCCTCGCACTGAATGCCGCTGTTGAAGCCGCGCGTGCCGGGGAACAGGGCCGTGGTTTTGCCGTGGTGGCAGGCGAAGTGCGTAATCTTGCCAGTCGCAGCGCCCAGGCAGCAAAAGAGATCAAAGCTCTGATAGAAGACTCAGTTTCCCGCGTTGATACCGGTTCTGTGCTGGTCGAAAGCGCCGGGGAAACGATGACGAATATCGTTAATGCGGTTACGCGCGTCACCGACATTATGGGGGAAATTGCTTCAGCCTCCGATGAGCAGAGCCGTGGCATTGATCAAGTTGCGCTGGCCGTGTCGGAAATGGATCGCGTCACTCAACAGAATGCCTCGTTGGTGCAGGAGTCAGCCGCCGCTGCTGCCGCACTGGAAGAGCAGGCCGGTCGTTTAACGCAGGCAGTATCCGCATTTCGTCTGGCAGCCAGTCAGCTCAACCACAAACCCCCCCTAAAATCCCAGCCTGCCAGTGAGCAATCACCTGCGCAGTCGCGGCGGCGTATCGCTGAACAAGAGCCAAACTGGGAAACATTTTGATGGGTATTTACTCAAGCGCCATTGCCGCCAGATGAGGCTGATGATGCAACAGAACGTCGCGCTTATCGTTTCTGGTGGCGCTATTACAACACAATCGGTGCAGTTACAGGCTGTGCCAGTGGTTTCCTGAAGTGATTGAGAAGGCGCTATGACATCATCTCAGCCCTGTGGGCAAACGTCTTTATTGTTACAGATGAGCGAGCGCCTTGCGCTTTCCGACGTTCATTTTCGGCGGATAAGTCAATTGATCTATCAACGTGCGGGGATTGTTCTGGCCGAGCACAAGCGTGACATGGTCTACAACCGGTTGATACGCCGTTTGCGCTCGCTGGGACTGGCCGATTTTGGTCATTATCTGAACATGCTGGAATCTAATCAGCTTAGCGGCGAGTGGCAGGCATTTATTAACTCGCTGACTACCAACCTGACGGCATTTTTCCGTGAAGGGCATCATTTCCCACTGCTCGCGGCTCACGCTCGCCGTCGTTCTGGGGAATATCGTGTATGGAGCGCGGCGGCGTCGACTGGTGAAGAGCCGTACAGCATTGCCATGACGCTGGCGGACACATTAGGCACCGCGCCTGGACGCTGGAAAGTGTTCGCCAGTGATATCGACACCGAAGTGCTGGAAAAAGCCAGAAGCGGCATTTATCGCCATGAAGAGCTGAAAAACCTGACGCCACAACAACTCCAGCGTTACTTCATGCGCGGCACGGGGCCGCATGAAGGGCTGGTGCGCGTGCGCCAGGAACTGGCGAGCTATGTCGATTTTTCCTCGCTGAATTTGTTGGCGAAACAGTACACCGTACCGGGGCCGTTTGATGCGATCTTCTGCCGTAACGTCATGATCTACTTTGATCAAACGACCCAACAGGAGATTTTGCGCCGCTTCGTGCCACTACTTAAACCTGACGGATTGCTGTTTGCGGGGCACTCTGAAAATTTCAGCCACCTTGAGCGCAGCTTCACGCTGCGTGGGCAGACGGTGTATGCGCTAAGTAAGGATTAACCATGAGCAAAATCAGGGTGTTGTCTGTCGATGATTCGGCACTGATGCGCCAGATCATGACGGAAATCATCAACAGCCATAGCGATATGGAAATGGTGGCAACGGCGCCCGATCCGCTGGTCGCGCGAGATTTGATTAAGAAATTCAACCCCGATGTGCTGACGCTGGATGTTGAAATGCCACGGATGGACGGACTGGATTTCCTCGAAAAGTTAATGCGTTTGCGTCCAATGCCCGTTGTGATGGTTTCTTCTCTGACCGGCAAAGGTTCTGAAGTGACGCTGCGTGCGCTGGAGTTGGGGGCGATTGATTTTGTCACTAAACCGCAACTGGGTATTCGAGAAGGGATGCTGGCGTACAGCGAAATGATCGCTGAAAAGGTGCGTACGGCGTCGAGGGCGAGCCTCGCGGCGCATAAACCATTATCGGCTCCGGCAACGCTGAAGGCGGGGCCGTTGTTGAGTTCAGAAAAACTGATTGCGATTGGTGCTTCAACGGGGGGCACCGAGGCAATTCGGCACGTATTGCAGCCGCTGCCGCTTTCCAGCCCGGCACTGTTAATCACCCAGCATATGCCGCCTGGCTTTACCCGTTCTTTTGCCGACCGCCTGAATAAGCTGTGTCAAATCGGTGTTAAAGAGGCCGAAGACGGAGAACGTGTTTTGCCGGGACATGCCTATATCGCACCGGGCGATCGACATATGGAACTGGCGCGCAGCGGCGCGAACTATCAAATCAAAATTCACGATGGCCCGGCGGTTAACCGCCATCGACCGTCGGTGGATGTGTTGTTTCATTCTGTCGCCAGACAGGCGGGGCGCAACGCGGTTGGAGTGATCCTCACCGGTATGGGCAACGACGGTGCGGCGGGAATGTTGGCGATGCGTCAGGCGGGGGCATGGACCCTTGCGCAAAACGAAGCAAGCTGTGTGGTGTTCGGTATGCCGCGCGAGGCCATCAATCTGGGGGGCGTCTGCGAAGTGGTCGATCTTAGCCAGGTAAGCCAGCAAATGCTGGCGAAAATCAGTGTCGGACAGGCGATACGTATTTAAATCAGGAGTGTGAAATGGCGGATAAAGAACTTAAATTTTTGGTTGTGGATGACTTTTCCACCATGCGACGCATTGTGCGTAACCTGCTGAAAGAGCTGGGTTTCAACAATGTTGAGGAAGCGGAAGATGGCGCTGATGCTCTCAACAAGTTACAGGCGGGCGGTTATGGCTTTGTGATTTCCGACTGGAATATGCCGAATATGGATGGTCTGGAGTTGCTGAAAACCATTCGTGCTGATGGTGCGATGTCGGCGTTGCCAGTGCTGATGGTGACCGCTGAGGCGAAGAAAGAGAACATTATCGCGGCAGCACAAGCGGGGGCCAGTGGCTATGTGGTTAAGCCATTTACCGCCGCGACGCTGGAGGAAAAACTCAACAAAATCTTTGAGAAACTGGGCATGTGAGGATGCGACTATGATGCAACCATCAATCAAACCTGCTGATGAACATGCAGCCGGCGATATCATTGCGCGCATCGGCAGCCTGACGCGTATGCTGCGTGACAGCCTGCGCGAGCTGGGACTGGATCAGGCGATAGCCGAAGCTGCGGAAGCTATCCCTGATGCCCGCGATCGCTTGTTCTACGTTGTGCAGATGACTGCGCAGGCCGCAGAGCGGGCGCTGAATAGCGTTGAGGCGTCGCAACCGCATCAGGATGAAATGGAGGAATCGGCAAAAGCATTAACCCAACGCTGGGATGACTGGTTCGCCGATCCGATTGACCTTGCCGACGCCCGTGAACTGGTGACAGATACGCGGCAATTTCTGGCGGATGTGCCCGCTCATACCAGCTTCACAAACGCGCAGTTACTGGAAATTATGATGGCGCAGGATTTTCAGGATCTCACCGGGCAGGTGATTAAACGGATGATGGATGTGATTCAGGAAATTGAACGCCAGTTGTTGATGGTGCTGCTGGAAAATATCCCGGAACAGGATGCGCGTCCGAAACGTGAAAACCAGAGTTTGCTTAACGGACCACAGGTCGATACCAGCAAAGCCGGTGTGGTTGCCAGTCAGGATCAGGTGGACGATTTGTTGGATAGTCTTGGGTTTTGATTTGTATTGCCTGATGTGACGTGACCGCGTCATATCAGGCGGTCGGATAAGGCGTTTACGCCACATCCGACAAACGTGCGCCCTGTCTGATGTACTGCGGTAAAAGCCCTAAAGCCCACCTGTTTTGCCACTTATTCCAGGCATTGAATGCTTTCCGCTCTGGCATTATTCACGCTTATTACCATTTCCAGGATTGGCGACGTGTCTGACGAGAGCGACGACAAAACAGAAGCTCCCACACCTCACCGACTTGAAAAAGCGCGGGAAGAGGGGCAGATCCTGCGCTCCCGTGAGCTGACCTCACTGCTCATTTTACTGGTGGGCGTGTGTGTTATTTGGTTTGGTGGCGCGTCTCTGGCACGGCGGTTGTCGGGGATGCTCTCCGCCGGGCTGCATTTTGATCACAGCATCATCAATGACCCCAACCTCATTCTCGGACAGATTATTTTGCTGATCAGAGAAGCCATGCTTGCACTGTTGCCGCTGATTAGCGGTGTGGTGCTGGTGGCGCTTATTTCGCCGGTCATGCTGGGGGGGCTGGTATTTAGTGGTAAATCATTGCAACCGAAGTTTTCCAAACTCAACCCACTACCGGGCATTAAACGTATTTTCTCGGCGCAAACTGGCGCGGAGCTGCTGAAAGCTATCCTGAAATCTACACTGGTTGGCTGCGTTACTGGCTTTTATCTCTGGCATCACTGGCCGCAGATGATGCGCTTAATGGCGCAGTCACCCATTACCGCAATGGCTAACGCGATGGATGTTGTGGGGTTGTGTGCACTTTTAGTGGTGCTTGGTGTCATTCCGATGGTGGGATTTGACGTCTTTTTTCAAATTTTCAGCCACCTGAAAAAGCTGCGTATGTCACGGCAGGATATTCGTGATGAGTTCAAACAAAGCGAAGGCGATCCGCATGTCAAAGGGCGAATTCGTCAGATGCAGCGTGCTGCCGCGCGGCGTCGGATGATGGCCGATGTGCCGAAAGCGGACGTCATTGTTAATAACCCAACTCACTACTCAGTGGCATTGCAGTATGACGAAAACAAAATGAGCGCGCCGAAAGTTGTTGCTAAAGGCGCGGGGCTGGTGGCGTTACGCATTCGTGAAATCGCCGCTGAAAATAACGTCCCGACTCTTGAAGCGCCGCCGCTGGCGCGCGCGCTGTATCGACACGCAGAAATCGGCCAACAAATTCCCGGTCAACTGTATGCCGCCGTGGCGGAAGTGCTGGCCTGGGTCTGGCAACTGAAACGCTGGCGTCTGGCCGGTGGACAACGTCCTGAACAGCCCACTCATCTTCCGGTGCCGGAAGCCCTGGATTTTATCAACGAGAAACCGTCCCATGAGTAATCTGGCCGCGATGCTGCGCCTGCCCGCAAACCTGAAATCGACACAGTGGCAGATCCTTGCCGGACCTATTTTGATCCTGCTGATCTTGTCGATGATGGTGCTGCCACTGCCCGCATTCATTCTCGACCTGCTGTTCACTTTCAACATTGCCTTGTCGATTATGGTGTTGCTGGTGGCGATGTTTACCCAGCGCACGCTTGAGTTTGCCGCGTTTCCGACCATTCTGTTGTTTACCACGCTGCTGCGTCTGGCGCTTAATGTGGCTTCCACGCGTATCATTTTGATGGAAGGGCATACTGGCGCGGCGGCGGCAGGGAAGGTGGTTGAAGCATTTGGTCATTTTCTCGTGGGCGGTAACTTTGCCATCGGCATTGTGGTGTTTGTCATCCTCGTGATCATCAACTTTATGGTCATTACCAAAGGTGCCGGACGTATCGCGGAAGTGGGTGCGCGCTTTGTTCTCGACGGAATGCCAGGAAAACAGATGGCGATTGATGCCGACCTCAACGCTGGCCTGATTGGCGAAGATGAAGCAAAAAAGCGACGTTCAGAAGTGACCCAGGAAGCTGATTTTTACGGCTCAATGGACGGGGCGAGTAAGTTTGTCCGTGGTGACGCCATCGCCGGGATCCTCATCATGGTCATTAACGTTGTTGGCGGATTGCTGGTTGGGGTGTTGCAACATGGCATGAGTATGGGTCATGCAGCGGAAAGTTATACGCTGTTGACCATCGGTGATGGTCTGGTCGCGCAAATACCTGCGCTGGTTATTTCTACCGCTGCGGGGGTTATCGTTACGCGAGTCAGTACCGATCAGGACGTTGGCGAGCAGATGGTGAATCAGCTTTTCAGTAACCCCAGCGTCATGTTGTTAAGTGCCGCAGTGCTCGGTTTACTGGGGCTGGTGCCGGGAATGCCAAACCTGGTATTTTTACTGTTCACAGCGGGATTGCTGGGGCTGGCATGGTGGGTTCGTGGACGTGAACAAAAAGCGCCCGCTGAACCGAAACCAGTGAAGATGGCGGAAAATAATGCCGTTGTCGAAGCGACCTGGAACGATGTGCAACTGGAAGATTCTCTGGGAATGGAAGTGGGTTATCGGCTGATTCCGATGGTCGATTTTCAGCAGGATGGCGAGTTGCTTGGTCGTATTCGCAGTATTCGCAAGAAATTTGCTCAGGAGATGGGCTTTCTACCGCCAGTGGTGCACATCCGCGACAATATGGATCTACAGCCTGCCCGCTATCGTATCTTGATGAAAGGCGTTGAGATTGGCAGTGGTGATGCTTATCCGGGGCGCTGGCTGGCCATTAACCCAGGAACAGCCGCCGGGACGCTACCCGGTGAAGTGACTGTCGATCCGGCATTTGGACTTAATGCTATCTGGATCGAAAGTGCGCTAAAAGAACAAGCGCAGATTCAGGGATATACGGTGGTTGAAGCCAGTACAGTGGTGGCAACGCATCTTAACCACCTCATTAGTCAACATGCCGCAGAACTGTTTGGTCGTCAGGAGGCGCAGCAGTTACTGGATCGCGTGGCGCAGGAGATGCCAAAACTGACGGAGGATTTGGTTCCTGGCGTTATCACGCTTACCACGCTGCATAAAGTGCTACAAAACCTGCTTGATGAAAAAGTACCGATCCGCGATATGCGCACCATTCTTGAAACACTGGCGGAACATGCGCCTATCCAGAGCGATCCGCATGAATTAACCGCCGTCGTGCGCGTGGCGCTGGGGCGGGCAATTACTCAGCAGTGGTTCCCCGGTAAAGATGAAGTTCACGTTATTGGTCTGGACACGCCACTGGAGCGTTTACTGTTACAGGCGTTGCAGGGCGGTGGCGGACTGGAACCGGGGCTGGCGGATCGTTTGCTGGCACAGACCCAGGAAGCATTATCCCGTCAGGAGATGCTGGGTGCGCCGCCAGTACTGTTGGTGAACCACGCGCTGCGTCCGCTATTGTCTCGCTTTCTGCGCCGTAGCCTGCCGCAACTGGTGGTGCTGTCGAATCTCGAACTCTCTGATAACCGGCAGATTCGGATGACGGCGACTATTGGGGGTAAATAATGAGGATCTTACTGGCGATATTGTTGTTTCCGCTGGTTGTACAAGCCGCCGGGGAGGGGATGTGGCAGACAAGTAGTGTGGGCGTTACGCTAAATCATCGCGGTGAGTCGATGTCGTCAGCGCCTCTTTCTTCGCGACAACCAGCATCAGGATTGATGACGCTGGTGGCGTGGCGTTATCAGCTTATCGGCCCGACACCATCGGGGCTGCGGGTACGCTTGTGTTCACAATCTCGTTGTGTCGAGTTAGACGGGCAGAGTGGGAGCACTGTGGCCTTTTCCGGTATACCGGCGGCAGAACCGTTGCGATTTATCTGGGAAGTGCCTGGCGGTGGGCGGTTAATTCCGCCGCTGAAGGTACAACGTAATGAAGTGATTGTGAATTACCGTTAGTGATAAAAAAGCCGATGTCTGCAACGACATCGGCCTTTGCGGTATAACGCGATTACATACGCTCTACCGTCTCAATACCCAGCGTATCCAGACCCAGTTTCAGCGTCTTCGCCGTCAGTTGCGCCAGTTTCAGACGGCTGTTACGCACTTCTTCGTTTTCTGCGCTAAGGATCGGGCAGTGCTCGTAGAAGCCAGAGAACAGACCGGCCAGATCGTACAGATAAGCACACATCACGTGCGGCGTGCCTTCACGGGCAACCACAGTGAGGGTTTCTTCAAACTGCAGCAGGCGAGCAGCCAATTGTGCTTCGCGATCTTCACGGATGATCACCGGAGCCGCAGCCAGTTGCTCTTCGTTAATTTCTGCTTTACGGAACACGGACAACACACGGGTGTAGGCATACTGCATGTACGGCGCAGTATTACCCTCAAACGCCAGCATGTTGTCCCAGTCGAAGATGTAGTCGGTGGTGCGGTTTTTGGAGAGATCCGCGTATTTCACCGCACCGATACCCACGGCATTGGCCAGTTTTTCCAACTCGTCGGCTGGCATATCCGGGTTCTTCTCTGCCACCAGACGACGTGCACGCTCCAGGGCTTCATCCAGCAGATCGGCCAGTTTCACTGTACCGCCAGCACGGGTTTTAAACGGTTTGCCGTCTTTGCCCAGCATCATGCCAAACATGTGGTGTTCCAGCGGTACGGATTCCGGCACGTAGCCTGCTTTACGGACGATCGCCCACGCCTGCATCAGGTGTTGATGCTGACGGGAGTCGATGTAATACAGCACGCGATCGGCATGTAGCGTCTCGTAACGGTACTTCGCACAGGCGATATCGGTGGTGGTGTAGAGATAGCCGCCATCTTTCTTCTGAATGATCACGCCCATCGGTTCGCCTTCCTTGTTTTTGAACTCATCAAGGAATACGACGGTTGCGCCTTCGCTTTCTACTGCCAGACCTTTGGCTTTCAGATCCGCCACGATACCCGGCAGCATCGGGTTGTACAGGCTTTCGCCCATCACGTCATCACGGGTCAGCGTCACGTTCAGACGATCGTAGGTGATCTGGTTCTGCGTCATGGTGATGTCGACCAGCTTGCGCCACATGTCGCGGAAATATTCGTCACCGCTTTGCAGTTTTACCACGTAGTTACGTGCACGCTCGGCGAACTCTTCATCTTCGTCGTAATGCTTTTTCGCATCGCGGTAGAAACCTTCAAGGTCAGCCAGCTCCATTTCACCGGCGTTTTCCTGCTGCTGCTTTTCCAGCCATGCAATCAGCATACCGAACTGAGTGCCCCAGTCGCCGACGTGGTTAGCACGAATCACTTTGTGACCGAGGAACTCCAGAGTACGTACTGCCGCGTCACCAATGATAGTGGAACGCAGATGACCGACGTGCATCTCTTTCGCCACGTTTGGCGCGGAGTAGTCAACCACAATGGTCTGTTTTTCTGGCGTAGCAACACCGAGACGATCGGAGGCCAGCGCCTGCTGAACATGTTCAGCCAGGAATGCCGGATCAAGGAAAATGTTGATAAAGCCAGGACCGGCGATCTCAACTTTGCTGGCGATACCGTTAAGATCCAGATGAGTCAGCACCTGCTCTGCTAATTGTCGCGGTGCCATACCCAGTTTTTTAGCAACTGCCATCATGCCGTTAGCCTGATAGTCGCCGAACTGAACTTTTGCTGACTGACGAACCTGCGGTTCGCAATCCGCAGGCGCGCCTGCCGCAATCATGGCCTGACGGACTTTTTCTGAGAGAAGAGCCTGAATATTCACCGGAATACCTTACATTGATGAAGCGAGCAAAAATTGCCCGCACCAGTTAAAGAAATTAGGGCGGGAGTATACTGCAAATGGCTGTTTTCGTCAGCAACGTGCGCGTGGCGTATTGCTGTTTTCACTATTGCATCAGGAGCGGCGTGAAATCAGCGGTTGGTTGGCGCAGGGCAACAGGGTAAATTAACGCTTTTACCGAAGACGAAGAGTGATTATGGCGAACTGGCAATCTATCGACGAGTTGCTGGATATTGCAACGGATTTACCGCGATTTATCCACGCATTAGACGAACTTTCACGGCGTCTGGGGCTGGATATTACTCCGCTGACTGCCGATCACATTTCTTTGCGTTGCCATCAAAACGCCACCGCTGAACGCTGGCGTCGCGGGTTTGAACAGTGCGGCGAACTCCTGTCAGAAAATATGATCAATGGTAGACCGATTTGCCTGTTTAAATTGCGTGAACCGGTACAGGTTGCTCACTGGCAGTTTTCGATTGTTGAGTTGCCGTGGCCAGGGGAAAAACGCTACCCGCATGAAGGTTGGGAACATATCGAAATTGTTCTGCCAGGAGAGCCGGAAACGCTGAATGCCCGCGCGCTGGCGTTGCTTTCTGATGAAGGACTAAGCCTGCCGGGGATCTCGGTTAAAACCAGTTCGCCAAAAGGTGAGCATGAACGATTACCGAATCCGACGCTGGCGGTCACCGATGGCAAAACGACGATAAAATTTCATCCATGGTCCATTGAAGAGATCGTTGCCAGCGAGCAGTCGGCGTAATTAAGGAGCAAAAATGGCATTACTGGAAATTTGCTGTTACAGCATGGAATGCGCGCTGACGGCGCAGCAAAACGGTGCCGACAGAATAGAATTGTGTGCGGCACCGAAAGAAGGGGGGCTAACGCCGTCACTGGGCGTTCTGAAGTCCGTGCGCCAGCATGTTACGATCCCCGTACATCCGATCATCCGTCCACGCGGTGGCGATTTTTGCTACAGCGACGGCGAGTTTGCCGCCATTCTTGAAGATATCCGCACAGTGCGTGAATTAGGATTTCCTGGACTGGTGACGGGGGTTCTGGATGTTGATGGTAATGTCGATATGCCACGAATGGAAAAAATAATGGCGGCTGCTGGTCCGCTGGCCGTCACTTTTCATCGTGCCTTCGATATGTGCGCTAACCCTTTAAATACATTGAATAACCTTGCTGAATTAGGCATTGCCAGGGTGCTGACATCGGGGCAAAAATCTGATGCACTGCAAGGTTTATCAAAAATTATGGAACTTATTGCCTATGGTGATGCTCCAATCATCATGGCCGGAGCAGGAGTCCGTGCAGAAAACCTGCACCATTTCCTCGATGCCGGGGTGCTGGAAGTCCATAGCTCTGCAGGAGCGTGGCAAGCCTCACCGATGCGTTATCGTAATCAGGGATTGTCCATGTCATCGGATGCACACGCGGACGAGTATTCGCGTTATGTCGTAGACGGGACGGCGGTTGCTGAAATGAAAGGAATCATTGAGCGCCATCAGGCCAAATGATTTTTACCGTTGCATCATGTCGCCCAATATGATGCTTGCTCGTACCAGGCCCCTGCCCATTCAACAGGGGCCTTTTTTTATCCTTGAGAAGTATGAAAAATGAACAGTTGCCGTGTCATATCGACTTCGTAATAGCGCGCCAAATCATGCTACTAAAAATGTTATATATATTCATATTAACTATGTAATTTAAATTATTAAAACTGCCAAATATATATTAAAAAATAACGGCTGGTTTCTTCTTTAATAATTAATGGTTAAATTGCAATAAATCATATTCTTTGTCGATTATTTCAGGCAGTGTTGTGCCGAATTTAGTGAGTTATTAATTCGTTGTATATTTATTTATACAGCTGGTTCGGTGTACTGGAATTTAATTAGAGGAATCTATGCGAGGGAAAAAACGCATTGGGTTATTTTTTCTGCTCATAGCAGTAGTGGTGGGTAGCGGTGGGTTATTGTTGGCGCAAAAAACGTTGCACAAAACGTCGGAAACGGCATTTTGTCTTTCCTGCCACTCAATGAGCAAACCGTTTGAGGAATATCAGGGGACTGTCCATTTCTCTAATCAAAAAGGTATTCGTGCTGAATGTGCCGATTGCCATATTCCAAAGTCAGGAATGGATTATTTATTTGCTAAATTAAAAGCATCTAAAGATATTTATCATGAATTTGTTAGCGGCAAAATAGACAGCGACGATAAGTTCGAATCCCATCGTCAGGAAATGGCCGAAACAGTGTGGAAAGAATTAAAAGCCTCAGACTCTGCAACGTGCCGTAGTTGCCATTCTTTTGATGCCATGGATATTGCATCGCAAAGTGAAGCTGCGCAGAAAATGCATACCAAAGCGCAAAAAGATGGCGAAACGTGTATTGATTGCCACAAAGGGATTGCCCATTTTCCGCCAGAAATAAAAATGGATGACAACGCGGCGCATGAACTGGAAAGTCAGGCCGCCACATCAGTGACTAATGGCGCGCATATTTATCCTTTCAAACCTTCCCGCATAGGTGAACTGGCTACTGTGAATCCAGGCACCGATCTTACGGTTGTTGATGCCAGTGGCAAACAGCCGCTCGTCCTGTTGCAGGGTTATCAGATGCAGGGCAGTGAAAACACGCTCTACCTGGCGGCAGGTCAACGACTGGCGTTAGCCACACTAAGCGAAGAAGGTATCAAGGCGCTAACGGTAAATGGGGAATGGAAAGCTGACGAATACGGTAATCAATGGCGTAAGGCGTCATTACAGGGGACGCTTACCGATCCTGCATTAGCGGATCGTAAACCGCTATGGCAATACGCTGAAAAACTCGACGATACCTATTGCGCTGGTTGCCATGCACCTATTGCCGCCGATCATTACACCGTCAATGCATGGCCGTCCATTGCCAAAGGGATGGGGGCGCGAACCAGCATGAGCGAAAACGAACTGGATATTTTGACGCGGTACTTCCAGTACAACGCTAAAGATATTACCGAGAAACAGTGATCCTCGTTGATCAGGGAGGAAGTTATGACATTAACAAGACGTGAGTTTATTAAACATAGCGGTATTGCGGCAGGGGCGCTGGTGGTGACATCGGCTGTACCGTTACCTGCATGGGCAGAAGAGAAGGGCGGTAAAATTCTTACCGCAGGCCGTTGGGGAGCGATGAACGTAGAAGTGAATGACGGTAAAATTGTTTCTTCTACAGGCGCGCTGGCGAAGACCATCCCGAACTCTTTGCAATCTACGGCGGCGGATCAGGTGCATACCACGGCGCGTATTCAGCATCCGATGGTGCGAAAAAGCTATCTCGATAATCCACTGCAACCGGCGAAAGGTCGTGGCGACGACAGTTACGTTCAGGTGAGCTGGGAACAAGCATTAAAACTGATTCATGAGCAACACGATCGCATTCGCAAGGCCAATGGACCATCTGCCATTTTTGCCGGATCTTACGGCTGGCGTTCTTCTGGCGTGTTGCATAAAGCGCAAACTTTACTGCAACGTTATATGAATCTGGCGGGTGGTTATTCAGGACATAGTGGCGATTACTCAACCGGAGCAGCGCAGGTGATCATGCCGCATGTTGTCGGTTCCGTGGAGGTTTATGAACAGCAGACCTCCTGGCCGCTGCTTCTGGAAAACAGCCAGGTGGTGGTGCTGTGGGGGATGAACCCGCTGAATACCTTAAAAATTGCCTGGAGTAGTACCGATGAGCAAGGGCTGGAGTACTTCCATCAACTGAAGAAATCCGGCAAACCGGTGATTGCCATTGATCCTATCCGTTCCGAAACGATCGAGTTCTTTGGCGACAACGCTACCTGGATCGCGCCGAATATGGGGACTGACGTGGCGCTGATGTTAGGGATTGCGCATACCCTTCTGACACAAGGCAAACACGATAAAGCGTTCCTTGAAAAATACACCACTGGCTATCCGCAGTTTGAAGAGTATCTGACAGGCAAGAAAGATAATACGCCGAAGAGCGCGGCCTGGGCGGCGGAAATTACCGGTGTGCCGGAAGCGCAGATAGTCAAACTCGCCGAACTGATGGCGGCGAATCGCACGATGCTGATGGCCGGCTGGGGAATCCAACGCCAGCAATACGGTGAACAGAAACACTGGATGCTGGTGACCCTGGCGGCCATGCTAGGGCAGATTGGTACGCCGGGCGGCGGCTTTGGTTTCTCTTATCATTACTCCAACGGTGGTAATCCAACACGCGTTGGCGGCGTACTGCCGGAAATGTCTGCGGCGATTGCCGGACAGGCCAGCGAGGCCGCTGATGATGGCGGAATGACGGCGATCCCTGTCGCCCGTATTGTCGATGCGCTGGAAAATCCTGGCGGCAAATATCAGCACAACGGTAAAGAACAAACTTACCCAAATATCAAAATGATCTGGTGGGCTGGCGGCGGTAATTTCACCCATCACCAGGATACCAATCGTCTGATCAAAGCCTGGCAGAAACCAGAGCTGATCGTCGTTTCTGAATGTTACTGGACGGCAGCAGCTAAACACGCGGATATCGTATTACCGATCACCACATCGTTTGAGCGCAATGACTTGACGATGACCGGTGATTACAGCAACCAGCACATCGTACCGATGAAGCAAGTGGTTGCGCCGCAGTTTGAAGCACGTAACGATTTTGACGTGTTTGCCGATCTTGCTGAATTACTGAAACCTGGCGGAAAAGAGATCTATACCGAAGGTAAAGATGAAATGGCGTGGCTGAAATTTTTCTATGATGCCGCTCAGAAAGGTGCGCGTGCGCAACGCGTCACTATGCCGATGTTTAATGCCTTCTGGCAGCAAAATAAACTGCTTGAAATGCGCCGCAGCGAGAAGAACGAGCAATATGTTCGCTATGGCGATTTCCGCGCCGATCCGGTGAAAAATGCGCTGGGTACGCCAAGCGGCAAAATTGAGATTTACTCCAAAACGCTGGAAAAATTTGGCTATAAGGATTGCCCGGCACACCCAACCTGGCTTGCGCCTGATGAGTGGAAAGGTACCGCCGACGAGAAGCAGTTGCAGCTTCTGACCGCGCATCCGGCACATCGTTTACACAGTCAGCTTAACTATGCGGAACTGCGTAAAAAATATGCGGTTGCCGATCGTGAACCAATCACTATTCACACCGAAGATGCTGCTCGCTTTGGTATTGCGAATGGCGATCTGGTGCGTGTCTGGAACAAACGTGGTCAGATACTAACAGGTGCGGTGGTGACTGACGGGATCAAAAAAGGCGTGGTATGCGTGCATGAAGGTGCATGGCCAGATCTGGAAAATGGCTTATGTAAAAACGGCAGTGCGAACGTGTTAACGGCGGATATCCCCAGCTCGCAGCTGGCGAATGCCTGTGCCGGTAACTCTGCGCTGGTGTATATCGAAAAATATACGGGTAATGCGCCGAAGTTAACGGCGTTTGATCAGCCAGCTGTTCAGGCGTAAGGCGTGAATAGCGCCCGGAAACGGGCGCTAATCTTTACGGTTTGCGCGCAATCAGCACCGCGCGTTTAGGCGCGGGATAACCTTCTACCGTTTTACCCGGATCATGCGGGTCGAGGAAATCGGACAGAGACTCGGTAACCATCCATTCAGTGCGACGCTGCTCTTCTGTTGTAGTGACGCTCACGTCCGCAATGCGGATATCAACAAAACCACACTTCTTCAGCCAGTTTTTCAGCGCCAGCGCCGAGGGAATAAAGTAGACATTACGCATTTGCGCGTAACGATCGCCCGGCACCAGTACCGTGTTTTCGTCGCCATCAATAACCAGTGTTTCCAGTACCAGTTCACCTTCATTCACCAGCTGATCTTTCAACTGCCAGAGATGCTCCAGCGGCGAACGGCGATGGTACAGCACACCCATCGAAAAGACGGTATCAAAGGCTTTCAGTGCCGGAAGCTGTTCAATACCTAACGGTAACAGATGAGCGCGCTGATCGTTACCCAGCAGTTTGCGCACCGCTTCAAACTGGCAGAGGAAAAGTTGGGTCGGGTCGATCCCCACCGCGAGGTGCGCGCCTGCGCCGATCATGCGCCACATGTGATAACCGCTGCCACAGCCGACATCGAGGATCGTGCGCCCGGTCAAATCAGAGAGATGGGGCAGAACACGATCCCATTTCCAGTCGGAACGCCATTCGGTATCAATGTTAACGCCATACAGCGAGAACGGCCCTTTGCGCCACGGCATCAGGTTGCGCATCAGGGTTTCAATGCGTTTAATTTGCCCGGCACTCAGCGGCTCTTCGCTTTCTGCCGTCACGCTATGCAATAAATCAAGACGATACGGTTTAATTTCAGGTAGAAACTCCACCGCATTTGACCACTGCTTAAACAGACCGTGCTGCTGTTCACGCTGCCAGTTAGCAATCTGCGCAGGCAGTGTTTCCAGCCAGTGCGAAAGGTGATTTTTGGCAATCAGAGAATAAAAGTTACCAAAGTCGATCATGCAGCATCCTCTGCTTTTAATGCCACCAGCGAACCAAAGTTAAAGCACTGGAACCATAGCTCGCTATGTTCAAACCCGGCTTGATGCAGACGCGCTTTGTGGGTTTCAACAGAATCGGTCAGCATTACGTTTTCTAACATGCTGCGCTTCTGGCTGATTTCCAGCTCACTGTAACCGTTGGCTCGTTTAAAGTCGTGGTGCATGTTGAAGAGCAGTTCACCAACTTTGGCATCTTCAAAACTGAATTTTTCCGAAAGCACCAGCGCGCCGCCTGGGTTCAGCCCTTGATAAATTTTATCCAGTAACGCCTGGCGCTCGGAAGGTTCCAGGAATTGCAGGGTAAAATTCAGTACCACCATTGACGCGTTTTCAATAGCGATATCGCGAATGTCACCTTCGATCACGTCTACAGGTGTCGGCGCTTTGTATGCATCGATATGGCGACGGCAGCGTTCGATCATCGCCGGGGAGTTGTCGATGGCAATAATTTTGCAATTATCATGATGAATGTTGCGACGCACCGAGAGCGTCGCCGCGCCCAGAGAACAACCCAGATCGTAAACCTGCGTACCAGGTTGAACGAAGCGTTCGGCTAACATACCAATCATGGAAATAATATTGGAATAGCCGGGAACGGAACGCTGGATCATATCCGGGAAGACTTCAGCTACCCGTTCATCAAAGGTCCAGTCGCCCAGTCTGGCGATAGGGGCAGAAAATAGCGTGTCGCGGTGAGACATAACGTAAAAATCCGGGAAAAAGAAAGTGGCGTATTGTGCGCTAACGCAGGGAGAAAACCAACTCCCAGGGCATATACCAAAGATTCGCCAGCACCATCAGCAACAGCGCACACCAGGTGGCGCTCATGCCGGAACGTCGCCAGCGGAACAGACGGTGATGAAAACCGTAATAATGCATCAGACGACCAGCAAGCAAAACGATGCCGCAAATATGCACCATCCAGGTTTCTGCGCCATTCATTTCCATAAACAGCATCAACACAATCGCGATGGGAATATATTCCACCGCGTTACCGTGAATGCGAATGGCGCTTTGTAGTTCGCTAAAACCGCCGTCGCCATAGGCAACGCGATATTGCAAACGCAGGCGAACAACATCGAAAGAGAACTTCATTAATAACAACGCACCTAAAACGGCATACAGCGCGCTTACCATACAAACTCCCTTTAAAATGGCCGATGGCACTTGTCTATGATAGGTGGCAATTTCAGAAAAGAGAAGATTGCTGTGGAATAGCCGGAACTGCTCCGATCTCTGGGAGTGTTTTACGCAAGTCTTCCCACAGAGTATGTACCAGTTCCGGTGCCTGGGCGATATCAGGTGTATGCAGGAAAAGATAAGGCGTGGTGGTCTGTTGCCATTGCGCTAATTTTTGCAACCAGACCTGAAATAATTCCCGGTTTTGTGTCATATCATCGCTACCGATAAAACGGATCAGCGGATTCTTTGCCGTCAACACGGCATGTACCGGAACTTTCGGTTTTTTCCGTTGCGCATCGCGAATGGCTTCATTATGCGGACGTGCTGCATGAACCGGACGGCTGTCTAAAATCACCCGATTAACGCTGCGTTGATGCAAACCTCGATTAAGCGTTTGTTCTTCTTCGCCTTTGGTGAAAAACTGCGGATGGCGGACTTCCACACCATAGGTAAATTCGCCAGGAAGAGAATCGAGAAAGTGCCATAGCGCAGGCAAATCCCGTGGAGCAAACGTGGCGGGCAATTGCAGCCAGTATTGGCCAATGCGCGGCGCTAACGGCGACATACGGGTCAAAAATTCAGTCACTAAATCATCGCAATGCCGCAATGCTGCCTGATGCGAAATGGTTGCCGGAAATTTAAAACAAAAACGAAAATCATCGGTGGTCTGCTCGCGCCAACGCAGAACCACTTCCTGCTTTGGCAGAGCATAAAGGGTGGTGTTGCCCTCCACACAGTTAAAGTGGCGGGCATACTCTTCCAGGCTGGAGATCCCCAAACGCACCCATTTTGAATGCGACCATTGCGGCAGACCGATGTAAATCATAATGCGTTGAGGATCTCTTCCACGCGACGCACGCGGGCAATGCGCGGGTAGATATGGTTGATGCTGTTATTGTGCTGTTCGGTGCTGGCTGCACTACAGGCGTCTTCGGCAATCACCAGATTAAAGCCCAGCTCCCAGGCATTGCGGGCAGTTGATTCGACACCGATATTGGTCGAGATCCCACATAAGACGATGGTGTCAATGCCACGACGGCGTAATTGCAACTCCAGATCCGTACCGTAAAACGCCCCCCATTGACGTTTGATGATTTCGATATCGCTGTCAGTTGCACCTAACGCCGCAGGATGTTGCCACCAGTTTTCCGGTAACGTTCTGGCAGGTGAGGGAGCATCAACTGGCTGTTTTAATGCTTCGGCGTAATCGGCAGACCAGCCGACGCGCACCAGAAACACAGGCTGACCGTTAGTTCGAAATTTCGCCGCCAGCTTCCCGGCGCGATTAACGACATCTTCAGCAGTGTGCGGACCACCGGCAAACGGTAAGATGCCTTCTTGTAAATCAATCACCACCAGCGCAGTGGTTTTAGCATTCAGTTCAAGCATGATGACTCCAGATAAAACAAAATCGAGCCTCTCACCTTAATGCGATTAGCCGATGGCAGAACGACAAATTTTGTTAATTTTTATGTGCTCAGGCAACACCTTTATAGCAAACAAGGGTAGAGTCTGATTTCAGGCCTGATATAAAGTGGTAACGAGTCGTTCCAGAGCGGGCCAGACTCTTACGGTGCGGCAGAATTTCCAGTATAATAGCCGCCTTTTTTCATTCAGTTGTGACATACAGCTAACGCTGCGACTTAGGTCACCTGCGCAGCAGGGGACGTCCGCCGGCAGCTAAGTTAAGGGATATCTCATGCGTACAGAATATTGTGGACAGCTCCGTTTGTCCCACGTGGGGCAGCAGGTGACTCTGTGTGGTTGGGTCAACCGTCGTCGTGATCTTGGTAGCCTGATCTTCATCGATATGCGCGACCGCGAAGGTATCGTGCAGGTATTTTTCGATCCGGATCGTGCGGACGCGTTAAAGCTGGCCTCTGAACTGCGTAATGAGTTCTGCATTCAGGTAACGGGCACCGTGCGTGCGCGTGACGAAAAAAATATCAACCGCGATATGGCGACCGGCGAAATCGAAGTGCTGGCGTCCTCGCTGACCATCATCAACCGCGCAGACGTTCTGCCGCTTGACTCTAACCACGTCAACACCGAAGAAGCGCGTCTGAAATACCGCTATCTTGATCTGCGTCGCCCGGAAATGGCTCAGCGCCTGAAAACCCGTGCAAAAATTACCAGCCTGGTGCGCCGTTTTATGGACGACCACGGCTTCCTCGACATCGAAACCCCGATGCTGACCAAAGCGACGCCGGAAGGCGCGCGTGACTACCTGGTGCCTTCTCGTGTGCATAAAGGCAAATTCTACGCGCTGCCGCAATCTCCGCAGTTGTTCAAACAGTTGCTGATGATGTCCGGTTTCGACCGCTATTATCAGATAGTCAAATGCTTCCGTGACGAAGACCTGCGTGCTGACCGTCAGCCAGAATTTACCCAGATCGATGTGGAAACTTCTTTCATGACCGCGCCGCAAGTGCGTGAGGTAATGGAAGCTCTGGTGCGTCATCTGTGGCTGGAAGTGAAGGGCGTGGATCTGGGCGATTTCCCGGTAATGACCTTTGCGGAAGCCGAACGCCGTTACGGTTCCGATAAACCGGATCTGCGTAACCCGATGGAACTGACCGACGTTGCCGATCTGCTGAAATCTGTTGAATTTGCGGTATTCGCGGGTCCAGCGAACGATCCGAAAGGCCGCGTCGCTGCTCTGCGTGTTCCGGGCGGTGCATCGCTGACCCGTAAGCAGATCGATGAATACGGTAACTTCGTCAAAATCTATGGCGCGAAAGGTCTGGCTTACATCAAAGTTAACGAACGTGCGAAAGGTCTGGAGGGTATCAACAGCCCGGTAGCTAAGTTCCTCAATGCTGAAATCATTGAAGCCATCCTGGATCGTACTGCCGCGCAAGATGGCGATATGATTTTCTTCGGTGCCGACAACAAGAAAATTGTTGCCGACGCGATGGGCGCACTGCGCCTGAAAGTGGGTAAAGACCTTGGTCTGACCGACGAAAGCAAATGGGCGCCGCTGTGGGTTATCGACTTCCCGATGTTTGAAGACGACGGCGAAGGCGGCCTGACCGCGATGCACCATCCGTTCACCGCACCGAAAGACATGACTGCTGCCGAGCTGAAAGCGGCACCGGAAAATGCGGTGGCGAACGCTTATGATATGGTCATCAATGGTTACGAAGTGGGCGGTGGCTCTGTGCGTATCCATAATGGTGATATGCAACAGACTGTATTTGGCATTCTGGGTATCACCGAAGAGGAACAGCGCGAGAAATTCGGCTTCCTGCTCGACGCCCTGAAATATGGCACTCCGCCGCACGCAGGTCTGGCATTTGGCCTTGACCGTCTGACCATGCTGCTGACCGGCACTGACAACATCCGTGACGTTATCGCCTTCCCGAAAACCACAGCGGCAGCGTGTCTGATGACTGAAGCACCGAGCTTTGCTAACCCGACGGCTCTGGCTGAGCTGAGCATTCAGGTTGTGAAGAAGGCTGAGAATAATTGATATGACTTATAAGCGTCCCGTTTCGATCTTAGTGGTCATCTATGCACAAGATACGAAACGGGTGCTGATGTTACAGCGGCGTGACGATCCCGATTTCTGGCAGTCGGTAACCGGCAGCGTGGAAGAGGGTGAAACCGCGCCGCAAGCTGCCATGCGCGAAGTAAAGGAAGAGGTCACCATTGATGTTGTCGCTGAACAACTGACCTTAATTGACTGTCAACGCACGGTAGAGTTTGAAATTTTTTCACATTTGCGTCATCGCTATGCGCCGGGTGTGATGCGCAATACAGAATCATGGTTCTGTCTTGCGCTCCCGCACGAACGCCAGATTGTTTTTACTGAACATTTGGCCTACAAGTGGCTTGATGCGCCCGCAGCAGCGGCGCTCACTAAGTCGTGGAGCAACCGGCAGGCGATTGAAGAGTATGTAATTAACGCTGCCTGAACAGGCAGGGCTATTTGGAGATATTTTTTATGGCAGGTCATAGTAAATGGGCCAACACCAGACATCGTAAAGCCGCGCAGGATGCTAAGCGCGGTAAAATCTTCACTAAAATCATTCGTGAGCTGGTGACCGCAGCTAAACTGGGCGGCGGCGATCCGGATGCTAACCCGCGTCTGCGTGCGGCCATTGATAAAGCACTGTCTAACAACATGACCCGTGACACTCTGAACCGCGCAATTGCACGTGGTGTGGGCGGTGATGATGATGCGAACATGGAAACCATCATCTACGAAGGTTACGGTCCTGGCGGCACTGCAATCATGATTGAATGTCTGTCTGACAACCGTAACCGTACTGTTGCTGAAGTGCGTCACGCATTCAGCAAATGTGGCGGCAACCTCGGTACTGACGGTTCCGTAGCCTATCTGTTCAGCAAAAAAGGTGTGATCTCCTTCGAGAAAGGTGATGAAGACACCATCATGGAAGCGGCGCTGGAAGCAGGTGCAGAAGACGTTGTGACCTATGATGACGGCGCAATCGACGTCTACACTGCATGGGAAGAGATGGGTAAAGTACGTGATGCACTGGAAGCGGCAGGTCTGAAAGCAGACAGCGCAGAAGTTTCCATGATCCCGTCAACCAAAGCCGATATGGATGCAGAAACTGCACCGAAACTGATTCGTCTGATCGATATGCTGGAAGACTGTGACGACGTGCAGGAAGTTTACCATAACGGTGAGATCTCTGATGAGGTTGCAGCGACCCTCTGATGAGGCCGGCTAAACAACAAAACGGAGACGCGTGATGGCTATTATTCTCGGTATTGACCCGGGTTCGCGCGTTACTGGCTACGGCGTTATCCGTCAGGTGGGCAGGCAACTGTCCTACCTGGGCAGTGGATGCATACGCACCAAAGTGGATGATTTACCGTCTCGTCTGAAGCTCATCTATGCGGGCGTGACGGAAATCATCACCCAGTTCCAGCCTGATTATTTCGCAATCGAACAAGTCTTTATGGCGAAGAATGCCGACTCTGCCCTGAAACTGGGGCAGGCACGCGGCGTGGCGATTGTGGCGGCGGTGAATCAGGAATTGCCAGTATTTGAATATGCGGCACGTCAGGTAAAGCAAACGGTGGTAGGTATTGGTAGTGCCGAAAAAAGCCAGGTGCAGCATATGGTGCGCACTTTGCTAAAACTACCCGCCAACCCACAGGCGGACGCCGCCGATGCGCTGGCGATTGCCATCACCCACTGCCATGTCAGCCAGAATGCGATGCAGATGAGCGAATCGAGGCTGAATCTGGCTCGCGGGCGACTGCGTTAAGTTATACCGCCTCGGTCAGTTCTTGCTGAGGCGTTACTACTCCTTCTGCATGTATTAACGCCAGATCCGGATGATGCCACAAACTCGCTGGAGTGACCGTTTTACGCGCCCACGGAATCGAACCTAAAAACCAGAATTTCCAGAAGGTGAGTTTTGCATTCGGATTGCTGTTTAACAGTTCTTCAAATGTCTCTATTTCACCCACCGGGATACATAGCGCCTCTTTATAAATATCAAAAACGAATTTTGAACAGAACTGGCGGGAAGATTCGTATTTAAAACCGGTATGGTAGAGCTTGCGTAGCCGGGAGGGAACCTGTTCTACCAGCCGTTGTTTTTGCTGTTCTGTTAGCCCGGCACCTAATCGCTTTACTGCATAGCGTTGGTTAGCAGAGCGTTTAATAAAGCGGGACAGTGTGGTTATGGTGGAAAGGGGAACACGGCTTTCTGCGACCAGATAATCATCGCTGTCATGACCGATAATGATCCCGACGTGATTACTCCAGCAATTTGATGCGGCAGATATTTGACCAAATAATGCAGCACCTATACATGTAAATACAATATCGTCAACTTCATATTCAGAAGGGTAATTAATTTTCACTTTGTCATTCCATTGAAATAAATATGAATATGCGTAATACCATAAAAAATATTTTTTTGCAGGAGCAGAAAGGTTTATTTTTTTTTGCAGATTTATCCACTAAATATTTAACATTAAAATATTTATTATAAATATGGCTTAGCGGATCAATTATACTGCGCCATTTTTCAGTTCATCGAGACGACTCGCAATTTTTCTTCATCCTTCGCTGGATATCTATCCAGCATTTTTTTATCATACAGCCTTATCTTTGATTCATTACGCAGGAGCGTCATGTGATAGGCAGGCTGAGAGGCATCATTCTGGAAAAACAACCCCCGCTGGTGTTACTTGAAGTGGGCGGCGTAGGCTATGAAGTGCATATGCCGATGACCTGTTTTTATGAACTCCCTGAAGCGGGCCAGGAAGCGATTGTTTTCACCCACTTTGTGGTGCGTGAAGATGCGCAGCTACTGTATGGTTTTAACAACAAACAAGAGCGCACGTTATTTAAAGAGTTGATCAAAACTAACGGCGTGGGACCGAAACTGGCACTGGCTATCCTCTCGGGTATGTCAGCGCAGCAGTTTGTAAATGCCGTTGAGCGTGAAGAACCTGCGGCACTGGTGAAATTACCGGGCATTGGTAAGAAAACTGCTGAACGCCTGATCGTTGAAATGAAAGATCGCTTTAAAGGTCTGCATGGCGATCTGTTCACACCGGCTGCCGATCTGGTATTGACCTCACCGGCAAGCCCGGCAACCGACGATGCCGAACAGGAAGCTGTTGCTGCGCTGGTGGCGCTGGGCTATAAACCACAAGAAGCCAGCCGCATGGTGAGCAAAATCGCTCGCCCTGATGCCAGCAGTGAAACATTAATTCGCGAAGCCCTGCGCGCCGCGTTATGAGGTAAAGGATGATTGAAGCAGACCGTCTGATTTCTGCCGGTACGACTTTGCCGGAAGATGTGGCAGATCGCGCCATTCGCCCCAAACTACTGGAAGAGTATGTTGGTCAGCCGCAGGTTCGTTCACAGATGGAAATTTTCATCAAAGCGGCGAAACTGCGCGGCGATGCCCTTGATCATCTATTGATTTTTGGTCCTCCGGGTCTGGGTAAAACCACACTTGCCAACATCGTCGCCAATGAAATGGGCGTCAATTTACGCACCACGTCCGGCCCGGTACTGGAAAAGGCGGGTGATCTGGCGGCGATGCTCACCAACCTTGAACCACACGATGTGTTGTTTATTGATGAGATCCACCGTCTTTCGCCTGTGGTGGAAGAAGTGCTGTATCCAGCCATGGAAGACTACCAGTTGGATATTATGATTGGTGAAGGCCCGGCAGCGCGTTCAATTAAAATCGATCTCCCCCCGTTCACCCTGATTGGCGCGACAACGCGTGCTGGTTCATTGACATCGCCACTGCGTGACCGTTTCGGTATTGTGCAGCGCCTGGAGTTTTACCAGGTGCCTGATTTGCAATATATCGTCAGTCGTAGCGCACGGTTTATGGGGCTTGAGATGAGTGACGATGGCGCGCTGGAAGTGGCTCGCCGGGCGCGAGGTACGCCACGTATCGCCAACCGCCTGCTGCGTCGTGTGCGAGATTTCGCCGAAGTGAAGCATGATGGCACCATCTCGGCGGATATCGCTGCTCAGGCGCTGGATATGCTGAACGTTGATGCTGAAGGTTTCGATTATATGGATCGCAAGTTATTGCTGGCGGTGATCGATAAATTCTTCGGTGGGCCGGTTGGCCTGGATAACCTGGCAGCGGCCATTGGCGAAGAGCGTGAAACTATTGAGGATGTGCTGGAACCTTATTTGATTCAGCAGGGCTTTTTGCAGCGGACGCCGCGCGGGCGTATGGCGACAGTGCGTGCGTGGAACCACTTCGGGATTACGCCGCCAGAAATGCCGTAGGCCGGGCAAGGCGTCTGCACCGCATCCAATATTAAGCTCTCGGCAAGGTGAAGCCAGACAGGCGCTCCCGCAGGAGCGCCGAATTGATTAGCGACCAAACAGGTCACGTTTTTTCGCTTTAAACGGCTGAGAGAGTACCACCAGCACTGCGACAATCAGGTAAGCAACAAAAATACCGAGCAGCCACTGCGGCATATCCAGGCCTAAAAAATCCCACTGACGCTCAGCGCAATCGCCAGAGGCGACAAACACTTGTGGCACCCATTTATCCAGCGGCAGCCAGTCCGGGAATCGAACCATGAAATCACAGGTCATAAACGGTGAAGGATAGAGCTGGAGCATGGTGTGCTCGTAAGTTAATTGCACGCCACGAAAAGCACTATACAGCCAGATGATCATCGCCACATAACGCAGCGGAGTTTTCGGGGCGATAGCGCCAATCAGCGCGGCGCCCAGAATGCCGAATAACGCACAGCGTTCATAAATACAGAGCACGCAAGGTTTAAGTAACATCACATGCTGGAACCACAGCGCCGTCAGTTCCAGAGCCAGAGCGGTAAATGCCATTAACAGCCACGCCCCCCGGCCTTGTGAACATTGGTTCAAAAATCGCAACATAATAATTTCCCTGCAATATGCATCGAATGCGCAGTTTAAACCAATTCATTCGTTGCGCCACCAGGAGGGAGTAAAAATAGGATGTAATTGAACAATTATCGGGCGGAAAGGCAAACCGGGCATAAATATGCCCGGTAAGTTGTTATCAAAGCGTTGCAATCCACCCCATTTGCATAAACCATTCAGTTACAGGAGCAAGCGTAAACTCTACGCAGAGTAATCCGACGAGGGTCAGTACGAGAGTGTAGGGCAGAGCCATCCACACCATGCGGCCATAAGAAAGACGTATTAATGGCGCGAGTGCTGAGGTCAACAGGAATAAGAACGCAGCCTGTCCGTTCGGCGTGGCGACGGAGGGCAGGTTGGTTCCGGTGTTAATGGCGACTGCCAGCAGTTCATATTGCTTCAGTGTAATCGCGCCGCTTTCCATTGCCGCTTTTGCTTCGTTGATATAAATCGTCCCTACAAAGACGTTATCCGAAATGGAAGACAGCAAACCGTTGAAGATATAGAACAGCGATAGCTGAGCGTGTTCTGATGCCTGCAATACAAACTGGATAATTGGGGAGAACAGTTGTTGGTCGATAATCACCGCCACTACCGAGAAAAAGACCGTCAACAGTGCGGTGAATGGCAGAGACTCGGTGAAGGCTTTGCCGATAGCATGTTCATCAGTTACACCGGTCAGTGATGTCGCCAGAATAATGACAGACAAACCAATCAAGCCGACCTCTGCCAGATGCAAAGCCAGCGCGGTGACCAGCCAGACGCCGATAATCGCCTGGACAATCAGACGAATTTTATCCTGACGTGTACGCTGGAGACGGCTTTGATCGTCAAACTGTTGCAGCACTTCGCGGACTTTCTCCGGCAGCGTTTCGCCGTAGCCAAACCAACGCAGCTTCTCCACCAGCAGGCAGGTTAACAGGCCGCAAATCAGGACAGGGACGGTCACCGGTGACATGCGCAGGAAGAAATCGCCAAAATGCCAGCCAGCAGCTTTGGCAATGATCAGGTTCTGTGGTTCGCCTACCATAGTCATCACGCCGCCTAATGCAGTGCCGACACCCGCATGCATCATCAGGCTACGCAGAAAGCCACGGAACTGCTCCAGAACCACTTTGTAATGCTTGTCGATATGGCTGTCGTCTTGCAGGTCGGTATCTTCGGTGCGGGAAGAAGCTACGCGGTGATAAATGCCATAAAAACCAACTGCAACACTGATCACTACGGCAACGACGGTTAAGGCATCGAGGAACGCAGAGAGAAACGCCGCCGCCATGCAAAAAGAGAGCGACAGCAGCATTTTGGAGCGAATGCTTAACAGTAAACGGGTAAATATGAACAGCAGAAGCTGTTTCATAAAATAGATGCCCGCCACCATAAACATCAGTAACAGCAAGACTTCAAGATTTGCCGCCACCTCTTCACGGACGTGTTCCGCACTGGTCATGCCGATGAAGACAGCTTCGATAGCCAACAGACCGCCGGGGAGCAGCGGATAGCATTTCAGAGCCATCGCCAGAGTGAAAATAAATTCCGCGACAAGCAGCCAGCCAGCAACAAAGGGGCTGATGAGGAAAATTAATGGGTTAACAATTAAGAAAATAATAAGGGCAAGTTTGTACCAGTCAGGTGACTGACCCAAAAAATTGCGCCATAACGCGCGGCCCCAGGAGATCTCCATGATGGTTTCCCTTACCTTACAAATAATAAATGATGTTTTTATGTTAGAACGCAAAGCTTAACGGTCAGGGGGGAGCGAGGCAAGTCTTGATAGTCAAGGGGAAAGAGATACAGAAAATGAAGCCTTGATCCCTTTTTTCTTCTTTTTGTCTGCTATCAGCGTTGTTAGCCCTCTGGTATGATGAGTCCAACTTTGTTTTGCTGTGTTATGGAAATCTCACTATGGTCATTAAGGCGCAAAGCCCGGCGGGTTTCGCGGAAGAGTACATTATTGAAAGTATCTGGAATAACCGCTTCCCACCCGGGACTATTTTGCCCGCAGAACGTGAACTTTCAGAATTAATTGGTGTAACGAGAACGACGTTACGCGAAGTGTTACAGCGCCTGGCGCGAGACGGCTGGCTGACCATTCAACACGGCAAACCGACGAAGGTGAATAATTTCTGGGAAACCTCCGGGTTGAATATCCTTGAGACGCTGGCGCGACTGGATCACGAAAGTGTACCGCAACTCATAGATAATTTGCTGTCAGTGCGCACCAATATTTCGACCATTTTTATTCGCACCGCGTTTCGTCAGCATCCTGATAAAGCGCAGGAAGTGCTGGCAACGGCTAATGAAGTGGCCGATCACGCAGACGCCTTTGCTGATCTGGATTACAACATTTTTCGCGGTCTGGCGTTTGCCTCTGGTAACCCGATTTATGGTCTGATCCTTAACGGAATGAAAGGGTTGTATACGCGCATTGGTCGTCACTATTTCGCCAATCCGGAAGCGCGTAGTCTGGCGCTGGGCTTCTACCACAAGCTGTCTGCGTTGTGCAGTGAAGGTGCTCACGATCAGGTTTACGAAACAGTACGCCGTTATGGGCATGAGAGTGGCGAGATTTGGCACCGGATGCAGAAAAACCTGCCGGGTGATTTAGCCATTCAGGGGCGTTAATCCATCCATACTGATGACCAACGCATAGTTGCCTGATGCGCTATGCTTATCTGGACTATTGAATTTGTGATGCTTTGCAGGCGGATAAAGCGTGTACGCCGCATCCGGCAAAAATGCCCCCTCCTCAAATGAGGAGGGGTTTTTTTATAGATTCCCCATTCTTGGCGGGCAGCGTTCCAGCAACTCGACGCTGCCGTCTTCGTTTTGCTGTTCCAGCATCACATCAAATCCCCACAGGCGATGTACATGCTTCAGCACTTCTTTACGCCCCCGATCCAGCGGTGCGCGGTTATGTGGAATGTAACGCAGCGTCAGCGAACGGTCGCCGCGCAAATCCACGTTCCAGATCTGAATATTCGGCTCCAGATTACTTAAGTTATATTGCGACGATAAACGGTTACGGATCTCCCGATAACCTTCCTCATTATGAATGGCGGAAATCTCCAGATAATTATGCCGATCGTCATCCAGCACGGTGAAGAAGCGAAAATCACGCATTACCTTCGGTGACAGGAACTGGCTGATAAAGCTCTCATCTTTGAAATCACGCATCGCGAAATGCAGCGTTTCCAGCCAGTCGGAACCGGCGATATCCGGGAACCAGTATTTGTCTTCTTCCGTTGGCGACTGACAAATCCGTTTAATATCCTGAAACATAGCAAATCCGAGGGCATACGGGTTAATTCCGCTGTACCACGGGCTGTTATAGGGCGGCTGGAAGACCACATTGGTGTGGCTATGCAAGAACTCCAGCATAAAACGTTCGGTCACTTTCCCTTCATCATACAGATGGTTAAGGATGGTGTAGTGCCAGAAGGTCGCCCAGCCTTCGTTCATCACCTGAGTCTGTTTTTGCGGATAAAAATACTGGCTCACTTTACGTACAATACGCAGGATTTCACGCTGCCATGATTCCAGCAGCGGTGCATTTTTCTCCATAAAATAGAGCAGATTTTCTTGTGGCTCGGACGGATAGCGGCGCGCTTCGGCAACGGTTTTCTCTTCCTCGCGCTTAGGCAGCGTTCTCCAGAGCATATTGACCTGGCTCTGCAGATACTCTTCGCGACTTTTCTGCCGGGCTTTCTCCTCTTGCAGCGAGATTTTTTGTGGGCGTTTATAACGATCCACACCGTAGTTCATCAGCGCATGGCACGAATCCAACAGCTTTTCTACCTCATCAACGCCATAGCGTTCTTCGCACTCGGTAATGTATTTGCGGGCGAAAATCAGGTAATCGACAATCGAACTGGCATCGGTCCAGCTACGGAATAAGTAATTGTTTTTGAAGAAAGAGTTGTGGCCATAACAGGCGTGTGCCATCACCAGTGCCTGCATGGTAATGGTGTTCTCTTCCATCAGATAAGCGATACACGGATTAGAGTTAATGACGATTTCATAGGCCAGCCCTTGCTGACCGTGCTTATACAGACGCTCGGTTTCAATAAACTTTTTACCAAACGACCAATGCGGATAGTTAATTGGCATACCGACGCTGGAGTAGGCATCCATCATTTGCTCTGATGTAATTACTTCAATCTGGTGCGGGTAGGTATCCAGCCGGTAGAGTTTTGCCACCCGGTCTATCTCTGCCAAATAAATATCCAGCAGGTCGAATGTCCAGTCAGGTCCATCGCTCAAACGTGTGGAGTCCTTATTCATAGAATCGATCGTCGCCATACGCGCACCTCATTGTTGTCGGCGCTCTCTGTGTGGAACACCTCATTTCAAGCATAGAACACCAGTTAAAAACCGCGTCGCTGGAGAATTTTTTTCTTTGCGATTTCTTATTATCGGAGTGCCAATAATTAGCTTTTGAACGGAATTTTCTGCTGGATATAAAGCGCGACCAGCAGGAGATACCAAAGACGCCATATTCCCGCAAAGTCAGGGAGATGTGAGCCAGCTCACCATAAAAAAGCCATATGTTGAATAATATTTTCATCTGGGTTATCAAGATGTAATTAGATTATTGTTCTTTTACTGTATCTACCGTTATCGGAGTGGCTATGCGAGTTGTCATACTGGGAAGTGGTGTGGTAGGCGTTGCCAGCGCCTGGTATTTAAATCAGGCTGGACACGAGGTCACCGTCATTGATCGGGAACCTGGGGCAGCACTTGAAACCAGCGCAGCAAATGCCGGGCAAATTTCTCCTGGATATGCCGCGCCGTGGGCGGCGCCAGGCGTGCCTTTAAAAGCGATTAAATGGATGTTCCAGCGACATGCGCCGCTGGCGGTTCGTCTCGATGGTACGCAATTCCAGTTGAAATGGATGTGGCAAATGTTACGTAACTGTGACACCAGCCACTATATGGAAAACAAAGGTCGGATGGTGCGCCTGGCGGAATACAGCCGTGATTGCCTGAAAACATTGCGCGCCGAAACCAATATTCAGTATGAAGGACGGCAGGGCGGGACGCTGCAACTGTTCCGCACTGAACAACAGTATGAAAACGCTACTCGCGATATCGCCGTACTGGAAGATGCAGGCGTGCCATATAAGTTACTGGAATCCAGTCGCCTGGCGGAAGTTGAACCTGCGCTGGCGGAAGTTGCGCACAAACTGACTGGTGGCCTGCAACTACCCAATGACGAAACCGGTGACTGTCAGCTCTTTACCCAGAATCTGGCGAGCATGGCGGAACAGGCGGGGGTAAAATTCCGCTTTAATACACCAGTCGATCAGCTGCTTTGTGACGGCGAGCAGATTTATGGTGTGAAGTGTGGTGGTGAAGTAATTAAGGCCGATGCGTATGTTATGGCATTTGGCTCTTACTCGACGGCGATGCTCAAGGGCATTGTCGATATCCCGGTTTATCCGTTGAAAGGTTATTCTTTGACCATTCCGATTGCGCAGGAAGACGGTGCGCCGGTGTCCACCATTCTTGATGAAACCTACAAAATCGCCATTACCCGTTTCGATAACCGTATCCGCGTTGGCGGAATGGCGGAAATTGTTGGCTTTAACACCGAGCTGTTGCAACCGCGTCGTGAAACGCTGGAGATGGTGGTTCGCGACCTTTATCCGCGCGGCGGCCATGTTGAGCAGGCCACGTTCTGGACGGGGCTACGTCCGATGACGCCAGATGGCACGCCGGTTGTGGGGCGTACACGCTTCAAAAATTTGTGGCTGAATACCGGTCACGGTACGCTTGGCTGGACGATGGCTTGCGGTTCTGGTCAGTTGTTAAGCGATCTGCTTTCTGGCCGCACGCCAGCGATCCCGTATGAGGATCTAAGTGTAGCGCGCTACAGTCGTGGATTTACGCCATCACGTCCAGGCCATTTACATGGCGCGCACAGTTAAGGAATCGAGATGACTCGTCCGATACAGGCCAGCCTCGATCTGCAGGCATTAAAACAAAATCTGACCATTGTCCGCCAGGCCGCGCCGCATGCGCGCGTCTGGTCGGTGGTAAAAGCGAACGCTTACGGGCACGGTATCGAGCGTATCTGGAGCGCGCTCGGGGCGACCGATGGTTTTGCGTTACTTAATCTTGAAGAGGCCATTATCCTGCGCGAGCGCGGCTGGAAAGGGCCAATCCTGATGCTGGAGGGTTTTTTTCATGCTCAGGATCTGGAAATTTATGACCAGTACCGTCTGACCACCTGCGTGCACAGTAACTGGCAGCTCAAAGCACTGCAAAATGCGCGGCTAAAAGCGCCGCTGGATGTTTACCTTAAGGTGAACAGCGGAATGAATCGGTTGGGGTTCCAGCCCGATCGCGTGCTTACTGTCTGGCAGCAGCTGCGGGCGATGGCGAATGTTGGCGAAATGACTTTGATGTCGCATTTTGCCGATGCGGAGCATCCTGATGGGATTTCTGGCGCGATGGCGCGTATTGAGCAGGCAGCGGAAGGTCTGGAGTGTCGGCGCTCGTTGTCTAATTCGGCGGCAACCCTGTGGCATCCGGAAGCGCATTTTGACTGGGTTCGACCTGGCATTATTTTATATGGTGCTTCGCCGTCCGGTCAGTGGCGCGATATCGCCAATACCGGATTACGCCCGGTCATGACGTTAAGCAGTGAGATTATTGGTGTTCAGACGCTAAAAGCGGGCGAGCGTGTGGGCTATGGCGGTCGCTATACTGCGCGCGATGAGCAGCGAATCGGCATTGTCGCCGCCGGATACGCCGACGGCTATCCGCGTCATGCACCAACCGGAACACCTGTTTTAGTGGACGGGGTGCGCACCATGACGGTGGGGACAGTCTCGATGGATATGCTGGCGGTCGATTTGACGCCTTGCCCACAGGCGGGGATTGGTACGCCGGTTGAGCTGTGGGGCAAGGAGATCAAAATTGATGATGTCGCCGCCGCTGCCGGAACGGTGGGCTATGAGTTGATGTGCGCGCTGGCGCTACGTGTACCTGTTGTGACGGTGTAACTTGTGGCAAGCCGGATAAGACGCACACGTCGTATCCGGCGATACAAACTCCATCAAATTTTAGATTCGGCTTCGTCCTCTGCCACCCGAACGCCGATCTTCAACACTGCATTATCTTCTTTCTCAGCCACCGTCCAGATCATCCCGGCAAACTCTACCTGGTCACCGACCACCGGTGCCGCGCCTAACAACTGCTGAACAATTTCACCCAGCGTTTGCTGTTTATCGCGATACTCCCGACCATCTTCCAGACCATAAATCAGCGCCACATCGGCATATTTCGCGCTGGCTTCGAGAATGAAGTCACCAAAGAAGCGTTGATCCAGCGCGACAGGCGGCGACTGGCTAAACAGTTTTCCGAGTGCCGGAAGATCGCGTTCCCGACCAATCACACATAATACGTCGCCTTCACGCAGTCGGGTGCTGCCGGTGGGGTGAAGCAACTGGTTATCACGAAACAGTGCCGCAATGCGCGTCTCTTTTGGCATATGCAGGTCGCGCAGCGCCGCGCCCACGCACCATTTATCGGCACTCAATTGGTAAACAAACTGCTCCCACGGATTTTCCGGATGAATATCCAGTCCAACGCGTGACACCGGACGTCCCACTGGCGGAACCACCACTTTAGCTTTTTTCGCTGCCCACGACAGCGATGTTCCCTGCAATAGCAGTGAAACCAGAACTACGAAGAAGGCGACATTAAAGAACAGACGCGCATTATCCAGCCCCGCCATCATCGGGAACACCGCCAGGATGATCGGCACTGCGCCGCGTAATCCAACCCAACTAATAAACACGCGCTCGCGCAGATTGAAGCCACGGAACGGTAGCAATCCGGCAAATACCGAAAGAGGACGGGCGAAGAATATCATCCATGCGGACAAAATGAGCGCCGGAATGGCAATAGGCAGCAGGTCGCTTGGGTTAACCAACAGTCCCAGCACCAGGAACATGGCGATTTGTGCCAGCCAGGCGAGGCCGTCGAAATTTTGCAGAATGCCGTAGCGGTTGCGAATCGGACGATTACCCAGCAGGAAACCGCACAGATAAACAGCCAGAATGCCGCTGCCTTCCAGCGCCGTGGTTAAAGCAAAAATCAAAATACCGCCGCTTAATGCCAGCAATGGATACAAGCCCGCAGGCAGGGCGATGCGGTTAATCATCTGCAGCAGTAAATAACCACCGCCAAGACCGATTACGATCCCCAGGCCAAATTGCTGCAGAATATCGACAACGAACATCCAGCTAATAGTGCTTTCATGCTGCTGGATCATCGCAATCAAGGTAATTGTCAGAAAGACCGCCATCGGATCATTGCTGCCGGACTCTATCTCCAGCGTCGAGCCAACACGTTCGTTAAGCCCTTTGCCGCCAAGCAGAGAAAAGACCGCTGCGGCGTCGGTAGAGCCGACAATTGCGCCGATTAATAAACCTTCAATCAAATCAAGATTAAACAGCCATGCCGCCATCATGCCGGTTAAACCGGAGGTGATAAGCACGCCCAGCGTCGCCAGTGAAAGAGCAGGTCCTAACGCCACGCGAAATGAACTGGCCTGGGTGCGCATTCCGCCATCGAGCAAAATAATCGCCAGTGCCAGGTTACTTACCATGTAGGCAAAAGGATAATTATCAAACGGAATGCCGCCGACACCATCGACCCCAGCCAGCATACCGATCGCCAGGAAAATAACCAGAATCGGAATGCCAAGGCGGGAAGAAAATGAACTAAGTAAAATACTACTGGTGACAAGGATGGAGCCTAAGATGAAAAGGCTAATAATTGTTGCGGCATCCAACGGTCGGTTACTCCTGATTACGCTGTCTCGTACTATAAACCTACCATATTCACGGCAGAAACAGCGTTTTACTTAGCCCGGAAGCGTGATTTTTTTACGCTTTAAGAACAGGATGACCGCTAATCGTCAATTGTGTACCGTTTTTGGCGTTTTTGAGGATAGCATGTGCGCCCAACGGGAGGGTAACTGTGCGTTGTTCATGACCAAAGTCGAGGCCGGTAATCAGCGGAATCGACAGGCGGGAGCGCAAGAACGTGTACACCGACGCCAGGTTGTAACCCGCATCATAATCATTGGGCGTGCTGCCACTAAAGCTGCCGAGAATAATCGCCTTCTGGCGCTGTAAAATTCCAGCATGATAAAGCTGTAATAACATGCGTTCGACACGGAACGGATGTTCGTTGATGTCTTCCAGTACCAGAATACCGTTCTCAATTTGTGGCATCCACGGCGTACCGATAAGCGAAATCAGCATCGCGAGGTTGCCTCCCCACAGTGTTCCTTCTGTCTGACACGCCGGGCCTTCCCCTTGCCATTCAATGCTGAACGATTCATTGCGTAACGCCAGCCAGAAGTGATGCTCGGTAAAGGCATTCAGCTCATCCGCGCCAAAATTTGCCACCAGCATCGGGCCGCTAAAGGTGATGACATTGCCTTGTGCCAGAAGACCGCACTGAATGGCCGTAAAATCGCTATGCCCGCAGATAAGCAACGGATCATTTTGTTGGCGAGCCACCAGAGCCTGCCAGTCAATATCCGCCAGTAAGCGACTGGCACCGTAACCGCCGCGTACTGCCAGCACGATGGTGTTGGGCGAAGTCAGTCTGGCAAGGGTATTGAGATCTTCCAGGCGCTCCGTTTCCGTACCAGCAAAACGCTCACAACGACGGGCGATAACCTCGACGTTATTGACCTGATGCCCCGCATCGGTAAGGCGCTGAATGCCGCGCTGTGCGGCGTGCTGATTAATGCAGTAACCCGACGGGGCAATTAAGTGAAACTGATACATGGCAATTCCTTGCTGACAACAGAAACGAAATGTATATCATGCCGCTTAGGTGTGCCGTTGTCACCTCAACGGCGATTCCAGGCGATAAGGATAGATGAAGTGAAATTGAGATGGTTTGCCTTTTTGATTGTGTTATTAGCGGGTTGTTCTTCAAAGCATGACTATACGAACCCGCCGTGGAATGCGAAAGTCCCGGTACAACGTGCGATGCAGTGGATGCCAATAAGCCAGAAAGCCGGAGCGGCCTGGGGTGTCGATCCGCAATTGATCACGGCGATTATCGCTATTGAATCAGGCGGTAACCCGAACGCGGTAAGTAAGTCGAATGCTATTGGTTTGATGCAGTTAAAAGCCTCAACCTCCGGACGTGATGTTTATCGACGCATGGGCTGGAAAGGTGAGCCGACGACCAGCGAACTGAAAAACCCGGAGCGCAATATCTCAATGGGGGCGGCTTACCTGAATATTCTGGAAACCGGCCCGCTGGCAGGCATTGAAGATCCGAAGGTCCTGCAATATGCGCTGGTGGTGTCATACGCTAACGGGGCTGGTGCGCTGCTACGGACTTTCTCATCAGATCGGAAAAAAGCGATCAGCAAAATCAATGATCTGGATGCTGATGAGTTCCTCGATCACGTAGCAAGAAATCATCCTGCACCGCAGGCACCACGCTATATCTACAAACTTGAGCAGGCGCTGGACGCGATGTAACTCAGTCGCGCACTTTGTCCGCTTTCTCCCGGGCTTCCCGTTCGAGTGAGAATATAATCCGCTGTAATTGCCGCTCCACCGTCGGGCTGACGTTAAGAAAACGAAAGCTCAGGCGGGGAGTGGAGATCGTTTCATTTCTGCTATCAATCACTTTGCGCTCGCTGATGGTCAGTAACTGGGCGTCAAAGTGAAAAACGCCCCATTGTCCCATGTTGACTTCAATCTGTGCGAAGCGCATACCTTCGTGCAACCCGCCAGGTTTTTCCGTTTCCAGTAATGCACCCATGCCACCTAGCGATAAGTCACTCAGGCGAAAACGTAACGTACTGTTATCCGCCAGTTTGGTCTGACAATAATAAGGCGGATGAAGTGGGGCGGAGATGCGGAAATATCTGCGTCGTTGCACAAACCATAATGCGGGCGGGGGAGTGGCGATAAACGCCGGAAGCTGCAAATATTCACTTTGCTGTAATTGCGCAAGGGTAAATTCGATTTTGGCGCCTTGCGTTTCGGCGGTAATAGTGATTTGACGCGCTTTAAGCACGGCATTGTTGTCTTCTTGCTGACTACCAAAATCCAGCACCAGTTTATCAGGGCTTATCGCCAGTATATTGCTGATCAGCTGACCATCTGACCAACTGATACGCAGTGGCACTGCGGCTTTATGTAAATCGCGTAAAACGCCCAGGACTGCTAACGGATTTTGTTTCAGGAACTGCTCATGGTAATGACTCACGCGGAAAAACTCCTGACCGACAAACTGTCTTTGGTTTATCGGTAGGGACTAACAAAACTTAATACAAATGCGTGAATTTTTTTTACAACTTACGACTAATTCAACCGACAGCCTCCCTCCATTGATCCTGTGCTTGCCTATACTTAGAGCGTTGACGTAAGCATTTCTTGCGTCCGATTCATCGAAACGAGGGCCTGAACATGGGAATTATTGCCTGGATTATTTTTGGCCTGATAGCCGGCATTATCGCCAAGCTGATCATGCCAGGGCGTGATGGTGGTGGATTTTTCCTGACCTGCATTCTCGGGATAGTCGGTGCGGTTGTCGGCGGCTGGCTGGCGACCATGTTTGGCATTGGCGGCTCCATCAGTGGTTTTAATTTACATAGCTTCCTGGTGGCGGTGGTCGGCGCTATCCTGGTGCTGGGGGTATTCCGCCTCCTGCGAAGAGAATAACGTAATCTTTCTGGCGGATAGCGGTGCAGGCATCGCTATCCGCTTTCAAATTATGTGTAAACCTCACGGTGTTTGAAAACCAGATAAAACGGCAACGTCATCCAGATAAGCAGAATGACGCTGTCGGGAGAAGAAAAATTAAGGTGTGGGTTCTGTGACTTTTGTTGGCTGCGTTGCGGAAGCACTGGTCGGGCGCGTTGCCGGAACGTTGTCACACGGTTTTTCTTTCGGGCAGATCAAATCCAACATTTTCAGCGTTACGCCGTTGGTCCAACCAAAACCATCCTGCAACGGATATTCGCCACCACCGCCACCTGTTCCGGTGGTGCTGACATCATATTTCTCCACCAGCTTTTTCTCCCGGTCATAGGTGTGCTGAACATTGGTCAGAAAGTGCCAGCTAATGTCCATCGCTACATCTTCCTGCCCGTAGTTTTGCAATCCTTCAGTAGCGACCCATTGTAACGGCGCCCAGCCATTTGGCGCGTCCCATTGCTGCCCACTTTTCACCGAGGTGGTGTTCAGTCCGCCAGGTTGCAGCAGATGCGTTCTGGTCGCCGTTGCCATTTTACTGGCGCGATCTTTCGCTGCTGCATTAACGTACAACGGGAACAGGGCGGCGGCAGTTAACTGATTACGTACTTTATTACTCTTCAGATCGTAATCGGCATACCAGCCGTGTTGATCGTTCCACAAGTATTTTTCGATCCCTTTCTGACGGGAATTTGCCAGCGTTTCGTATTGACTGGCCATCGCGTTATCCCCGGCGGCTTTACTGGCGCTGGCAAGGATTTTTTCCATTTTATACATCAGGCTATTGAGATCGACCGGTACGATGCTGGTGGTGCGTAATGTATTTAACTGCTGAGGATTGTCCATCCAGCGCGAGCTGAAATCCCAGCCAGATGCGGCGGCGGAACGCAGGTCACGGTAAATTTCAGTGGCAGGGCGATTTGGATTGCTTTTCGCGGTGGCGATATCCTCTACCCATGACTCCGGACGCGGTGTATCGCGGTCGTCCCAGTAGCGGTTAAGAATAGTGCCATCCTTGAGCTTTACAACGCGCTTTTCCTGTTGCCCGGCTTGCAGATTTTCAACGCCGTCCATCCAGTAAGCATATTCTTTTTGTAGTTGTGGCAGATACTGTTTCAACGCGGCGTCGCCTTCATGTTGCGCCAGTAACTCCACCATCAACGCAAAGAAAGGCGGCTGCGAACGGCTTAAATAGTAGCTGCGGTTCCCGTTGGGAATGTGTCCATAAGTATCTATTTCATAACCAAAATTCGCCACCATATCCGCCACTTTATCCCAGTGACCGCTTTCGCCAAGCCCCAGCATGGTGAAGTAACTGTCCCAGTAATACACTTCCCGAAAACGACCTCCCGGCACGACATAGGGTTTCGGCAATGGCAACAGAGAGTCCCATTTTTCGGTGCTTTCCGTTGTGCGGGTTAATACCGGCCAAAGTCCATCAATATGTTCACGCAGCGACTGTCCCTTCGGCGGGACATGCTTCTCGCCTTCTTTTGGCAGGGTGAAATTAACTTTCACGAAGTGACGCAAATCAAACCCGCTCTGGTTCTGTTGCATCCGATAGTCAGCGAGGATCATTAGCGGGTCGCTGTTGGGCACGGCGTCGGCAAAAGTTTTTTGATCAGGAAAAAGTTTGGCGTTTTGAACATCGTCAAACAACGGTCCCAACAAAATATCAGGTGATTGTGGTGTGACGGCGATTTCTTCCGCCTGTGCCGATAGCGTGGCAAAACACAATAAAACGGTGGTGGGAATTAACGCCATTCTTTGCAGGTGACGAGGGACACGTGGTTTCATCAATCATTCTCCTTTGGCGATACCGAACAAAACGGTAATCAAGTATCAGAAAACCTTAGTTCAGGATCGCGGCAACTGCATGATTGAAATCTCATTCTGCGAAGTGTCAGGCATTATGGACGATGTAATTAACGGCCTAAATAGTGTTGCAATATATTCATAAAATATATGTTGTTTATTAAATGGGCAGTGACTTTTGTTGTGTGATCACAGAAGAAAAAAATCATAAGAATTTAATGAAAAAACATAATAGACCGACCAAAAACTTCCGTGAAGAATTGTGCCAGTGAAAGGTATTCCGTGAAGTAAATTTATAGATAAGGATAAAACATGTCTAATGTGGAAAAATTGCCAATAAAAGAAAAAATAGGCTATAGCCTGGGCGATGCCGCCAGCCATATCGTCTTTGATTCTTCTGTTGCCATCCTCGCTTATTTCTATACCGATATTTATGGTCTGCCGCCAGCCGTAATGGGAACCATGTTTTTACTGGTGCGTCTACTGGATGCAATTACCGATCCGATTATGGGGGCAATCGCCGATGCAACCTCATCTCGTTGGGGGCGTTTCCGTCCGTGGCTGTTGGCCATCTGTGTACCATTTGCGGTCAGTTGCGTGCTGGTTTACTCCATTCCTGATTTCTCTGATAGCGGTAAGGTTGTCTACGCGGTTGCTGCATATATATTTATGACATTAATGTATACGGCCATTAATATTCCTTACTGCTCATTGGGCGCGGCGTTGACATCCGAACCACGTGAAAACCTGTCATTGCAATCCTGGCGTTTTGCCATCACACCTATTGGCGGTGCGTTAGGTACAGCATTTATCCTGCCGGTCGCTGACTTCCTCTCGCCAGGCGATCGGGCTACTGGTATCCAGATTGCGATGGCGGTGTTTGGCGTTATTGGCTGCATTATGTTTTTAATCTGTTTCCTGACCACCAAAGAGCGGGTACAACCTATTCAGGAAGAAAATCTGAATATTGCGCGCGATTTGAAGATTCTTTTTAAGAATGATCAGTGGCGCATCCTCTCTGTTTATAATTTTATGATGCTGGTGGCGGTGGTTATCCGTGGCGGTGCTGTTGTTTATTATGTTAATACCGTTTTAAATAAAGGTTCAGATATTCTTACCTGGTTTATGCTCGGCGGAATGTTTGCTTCTATGTTAGGTTCTGTACTGGCGAAACCATTTGGTACTCGCTTTTGTAAAATTAAACTTTCATTCTGGGTTAATATTATTAATGCGGCGTTGGGCGTGCTCTGTTATTTCCTGCCGGTGGAATACTGGGTTATTCCATTACTGGCTCATCTGGCAATTCAGATTATTCAGGGCGGAAATGGCGCACTCCAGTGGTCGATGATTACCGATGCGAATAACTATGGTGAATGGAAAACGCGTCGTCGTATTACGGGGATGAACGTTGCTGCGAATATTTTTGTCATCAAACTGGGCGTTGCAGTAGGTGGGGCGGTGATTGGTTGGGTACTGGCTTATTATGGCTATGCAACCAGTAGCACAACTCAATCCGCTAATTCAGTACAGGGCGTAGTGTTACTGTTTACCCTCCTGCCGGCATTCTTCTACTTCCTGACTGCAATTTCTATTAAGTTTTATCTGTTGAATGAAGCGAAAATGAACAAAGTAGTACAGGATTTACAACATGGTCAGTACGCTGGCTAATAGCGTAAGGCTTTCCCGGATGGCATCGTAACGACGCCATCCGGACACTGGTTTAGCCATCATGGCTAAAACGTTGTGTTTTAACGTCCAGAGTTAACGTCTCTTCAGGTTGTACCGCGTACAGTTTTTCACCCTGTAAGCAAACCCAGCCAATACCCAGTTCACGGGCAATTAAGGCGCTATGGGATACCGGACTTCCGGCACTAAGGCAGATGCCTTTAACGACCGTCGGATCCAGTTGCAGCACGGTGGAGGGGTAAATGTTCTCTGCCAGCAAAATGGTTGGTGCGCTAAATTGCGGTAGTTCTTCTTTTGTCTGTGTCAGATGGAGCAGGGTGCGATGCAGAAGATCATCCACATCGATATAGCGCGCCTGCAGATATTCATCATCAATCTGCTGATATTGCTGGCTAAGTTCTTTAAGAACCTGCTGCCAGGCATACTCTGCGGTGCAATGTTCATGCAGAAGAAGTTCGCTTGCTGCTGCCAGCAGTTCAGGATCGTCTAACAGAGTATGGTGACCGGAAAAGATCGCGGCGATATCGTTAAGCCCGCTTGCTTCTGCCTTTGCCGTTAACGTCATCAGGTCTAACAACGTAAAATCAATTGCCTGGCGTAATCGTTCCTGTTCTTGTTCCACCGTAAGGACTGATTTCGCCTGTACGGCGCATAAAACGGGTTGATAATAAAAGGCTTTCCCCGTAACAGGATTAACCTGGTGCAGCGTTGGCGGCGTAATATCTTCTGTTTCACCAAAGTTATCTTCAGCCAACTGGCGGAAAGCGGCCAGCGCCTCTTCAGCTTCTGGCCCTTTCACAATCAGGCGCAGAGTATCGTTATAGCGGACTTGTAATAGCGCAATCTGGTTAATACTTTCCGGCGTGACGCATTTGCCGTTTTTCTCCAGTAACATGTCTGCATTAAATACCGATAAGGTATAGACCAGTCGAGAGGCCGGGCGCACGTGGAGGCCGTTACGGTTTTTAATCACCACAGCCAGGGAACGGGCTTCTTCATCGTGCGGCGGGCATGTGTCAGATATCTCACTGGCGGATGACGGTAAACCCAGTTGTTCGCGTTTGGCTTCCAGCGCAGACATAGCATCATAAATAACTTTGTCGATATCGGCACCTGATGCCGCGCTAACTGTTGCCGCCAGAGTTCCTTCGACCAATGGCGCTGCGCACAAACGTACTTTTGCGGCGATCTCTGGCGCCAGCAATTCCAGAGCGGTTTCTGCACTCAATAACGCGCTCCCCATGTCCATCATAACCAGCACATGGTCGGCATCAGCAACGGATTCGATGGCTTCCATCACTTTGACGGCATCAGTACCAATGGGATTTTGCGGGTCATCAATCCCAGCGGCAATGGCGATTTTACAACTATCGCTCATTAACATCTGACGGGCTAATTCACCGACACCTTCACCCAGCCGGGCGCTATGTGAAACTATGACCAGGTTTACCATCACCAATTCCTTACTCTTTCGCGGCTAACGCCAGCATTTGCATCATAAACATCACGGAGGTCGCGCCAGGATCCTGGTGACCAATACTGCGTTCGCCGAGATAACTGGCACGGCCTTTGCGAGCTTGCATCGTAATCGTGCTTTGTGCAGCGGATTCAGCGACACTGCTGGCTGCGTCGAGCGCAGCCGGAACAGAGAGATTTTGCTCGCTGGACTGGCGTAACGACTCAACCACTGGTTCCCAGACATCGCACATGGTTTTATCGCCAGGTTCGGCTTTCCCCCGACTGATTACGCCGTCCACACCATCGCGAAACATCTGATAAAGCTCTTCCAGCGTCAGGCTCTGGCGCGCCTGAGTCGCCTGCGCGGCGCGAATAAAGAATGTACCGAATAGCGGACCACTGGCTCCACCGACGCTGGAAAGCAGTGTCATACCGGTATTTTTGAGGATGAAACCAATATCCTTGTCCTCAATGGCGGGTAGTTTTTCCACCACTTTGCTAAATCCTCGATTCATATTTAGCCCGTGGTCAGCGTCGCCAATTTCACGATCCAGCCCGGTAAGATAATCGCTCTCTTTGCTGAAGATTTCTCCACAGCGAGTAAGCCAGTTAACAATTTGAGTTCTGCTCAGTGACATCGTTATCTCCTTATTTACCCCAGTTCAGCGCCGGGGTGTGGACTGGGGCATCCCATAACGCCAACGTTTCGTCATCAACCTTCAGTAAGGTGATGGAAAAACCGGTCATATCCAGTGAAGTGCAATACGCGCCGATTAAATTGCGTTCGATAGTCAGACCCGCTTGCTGACAACGCGTAGTCAGACGGTTATAGACGCCGTAAAGCTCAGAAAGTGGTGTGGCGCCAAGATTGTTGACCAGCGCAATCACCCGATCGCCAGACTGTAGCTGCTGTTTGGTTTGAATCTCTTCCTGCCAGTTTCCTTGTTGATAATTCCAGAAGCGCAGTGTGCGATGATATGTGCCATTTTCCAGCAGCGTGTCGAACATTTCATCGACGGTTTGATCAAGGGAAGAGAAGGGGCGACGATCGATACCCGGCTCGCCATGAATGCCGACGCCAAACTCCATCTCATTATCTGCCAGCGTAAATGAGGGTTTGCCAGCGGCTGGAACGGTACAGGCACCGAGAGCGATACCAATTGAGTGACCCTGATTATTCAGCTTACGCCCCAGTTCCGCACAGGCATCCAGTGAGTCGCCACGTTCTGCCGCCGCACCCACAAGTTTTTCTATTAACACCGTATTGGCAACACCGCGCCGCCCGGCGGTATAAAGACTGTCTTTCACCGCGACGTCGTCATCAATGACCACCGTGGTCACTTTTACGCCGCTGTCATGGAGTAATTCGGTTGCTGTTTCGAAGTTAAGAATATCGCCGGTGTAATTTTTGATGATCAGCAGTACGCCTTCGCCGCCATCAATCTGCATGGCGCATTCAAAGATTTTATCGGGGGTAGGTGAAGTGAAAATTTCGCCCGGACACGCCCCCGAAAGCATCCCCTGACCGATATAACCGCAGTGCATTGGTTCGTGTCCGCTGCCGCCGCCTGACAGCAGGGCGACTTTTCCGGCAACCGGTGCATCAGCTCGTGTGACGTACAGCGGATCCTGATGCAATGTCAGCGAAGGATGCGCTTTCGCCAGCCCTGCCAGTTGTTCGTTCAGTACGTCTTGCACATCATTGATCAATTTTTTCATTATCTTGCTCCAGCAATTATCGTAGGGCATGGATGATGTTCAACGACACGGCGACCACTGACTGCCGATGAATCCATTGTGCATCAGACTTGGGAAAAGAAAATTCATACAAATTATGTTTCATGCTGAAACATATGTTTTAATAAATGTTCCATTATGGAACATAAGAATGCCCTGATACTTAAAATTGCGAGTCAGAACACCTTTTGCCAGAAGTGAGCGGAATATGAGAGGCGGTTTTCACAACGATGACCAGGCTAACGCCCCCTGGATTGCAGCATCCTGGGAGCGATGCCGCAAACTGATGAAACGGGAGTCGTGGAGCGTACCGCACCAGGCCCAGGGCGTGACATTTGCTACCATCTGTCGGCGTAAAAAGGCGATGCTGACACTCGGGCAGGCGGCGCTGGAAGATGCCCTGGAATATATGGCGCCACGAGCGTGCGTTTTGCTTATTCTCGATGAAACTGCCTGCATCCTTAGCCGTTATGGTGATCCGCAGACTATGGAGCAGCTTAGTGCGTTGGGATTTAATGACGGCACTTATTGCGCCGAAGGAATCATCGGTACTTGTGCGCTATCGTTAGCGGCTATCTCTGGTCAGGCGGTGAAAACGATAGCCGATCAACATTTTAAACAGGCGCTCTGGAAATGGGCATTTTGTGCAACGCCGCTGTTTGACAGCAAGGGGCGATTGACCGGGACGATAGCCCTGGCGTGTCCAGCGGAACAATCGACAGCAGCCGATTTGCCGTTGACGCTGGCAATTGCTCGCGAGGTGGGAAACTTACTGCTAACGGACAGTTTGCTGGCTGAAACTAATCGGCATTTAAATCAACGTAACGCTCTGTTAGAAAGTATGGACGATGGCGTGATTAGCTGGGACGAGCAGGGTAATCTGCAATTTATTAATGCTCAGGCGGCGCGTGTTTTGCGTCTGGACGCAACGGCCAGCCAGGGAAGAGCAATCACGGAACTGTTAACGTTACCTGCCGTGCTGCAACAGGCAATAAAACAGGCACATCCGCTCAAACATGTGGAAGCGACCTTTGAAAGTCAGCACCAGTTTATTGATGCGGTCATTACCCTTAAACCGATAATTGAACCCCAGGGAACCAGCTTTATTCTGCTGCTGCATCCGGTGGAGCAGATGCGGCAATTGATGACCAGTCAATTAGGCAAAGTTAGTCATACTTTTGCTCATATGCCACAGGATGATCCGCAAACCCGTCGCTTGATTCATTTTGGTCGTCAGGCGGCGCGCAGCAGTTTTCCGGTGTTACTTTGTGGAGAAGAAGGCGTTGGTAAGGCTCTGTTAAGTCAGGCGATTCATAATGAAAGCGAACGCGCTGCAGGTCCCTATATCGCCGTCAATTGCGAGTTATATGGTGATGCGACGCTGGTGGAAGAGTTTATTGGCGGCGATCGCACGGAGAATAAAAATGGTCGTTTGAGTCGTCTGGAACTGGCACACGGCGGCACGCTGTTTCTCGAAAAGATTGAGTATCTGGCGGTGGAGTTACAGTCAGCATTGCTTCAGGTCATCAAGCAGGGCGTTATCACGCGGTTGGATGCGCGGCGTTTAATCCCGATTGATGTCAAAGTGATTGCCACGACGACCGCAGATCTGGCAATGCTGGTGGAACAAAATCGCTTTAGTCGCCAGCTTTATTACGCCCTCCATGCATTTGAAATTACCATCCCACCTCTGCGTATGCGGCGCGGCAGTATTCCGGCGCTGGTGAATAATAAATTACGTAATCTCGAAAAACGCTTCTCAACCCGATTAAAGATTGATGACGATGCGCTTGCTCGTTTGGTCTCCTGCGCATGGCCCGGTAATGATTTTGAACTGTATAGCGTCATTGAGAACCTTGCGCTAAGCAGTGACAACGGACGCATTCACGTCAGTGATTTGCCTGAGCATCTGTTTACCGAACAGGCGACAGAAGATATCAGCGCCACGCGTCTTTCCACCAGTCTGTCATTTGCGGAAGTCGAAAAAGAAGCGATTATTAACGCCGCCCAGGTGACAGGTGGGCGTATTCTGGAAATGTCGGCGTTACTTGGAATTGGTCGCACCACGCTTTGGCGAAAAATGAAACAATATGGCATTGATGCGGGTCAGTTTAAGCGTCGGGGATGATCGACAAAAACAAAAAAGCCATTATGTGCATCCACACATAATGGCTGATTTTTTGCGCCAGTACGGAGACTTCAGTACTGGTAGTAACGTATTAAACGTTAAACAGGAAGTTCATCACATCGCCATCTTTAACGATGTAATCTTTACCTTCTGCACGCATTTTGCCTGCTTCTTTCGCGCCTTGTTCACCTTTGTAAGTGATGAAATCTTCAAACGCGATGGTTTGTGCACGGATAAAGCCTTTTTCAAAATCGGTGTGGATTTTGCCAGCCGCCTGCGGCGCAGTTGCACCAACCGGAATGGTCCATGCGCGCACTTCTTTCACCCCTGCGGTGAAGTAAGTTTGCAGGTTCAGCAGTTTATAACCGGCACGGATCACACGGTTCAGACCCGGCTCTTCCAGTCCCAGTTCCTGCATAAACTCGTCACGTTCTTCGTCGTCCAGTTCGGCAATGTCTGCTTCAACAGCAGCACAAACCGGAACGACAACAGAACCTTCTTTCGCCGCGATTTCACGCACCTGGTCCAGATACGGGTTGTTTTCAAAACCGTCTTCGTTGACGTTGGCGATGTACATTGTCGGTTTCAGCGTCAGGAAGCTCAGGTAACGAATAGCAGCTTTTTCTTCTGCGCTTAAATCCAGCGCGCGCAGCATACCTGCGTTTTCAAGTTGTGGCAGGCATTTTTCCAGTACCGCCAGCTCGGCTTTCGCGTCTTTATCGCCACCTTTGGCTTTTTTCTGTACCCGGTGAATTGCACGTTCACAGGTGTCGAGATCCGCCAGAGCAAGCTCGGTATTGATAACGTCAATATCGTCTGCCGGGTTAACTTTGCCGGAAACGTGAATGATGTTGTCATTTTCAAAGCAGCGAACAACGTGACCGATCGCTTCGGTTTCACGGATGTTGGTCAGGAACTGGTTACCCAGACCTTCGCCTTTCGACGCGCCTTTTACCAGGCCAGCGATATCGACAAACTCCATGGTCGTGGGAAGCGTACGCTGCGGTTTTACGATTTCAGCCAGTTGATCCAGACGCGGATCGGGCATTGGCACAACGCCTGTGTTCGGCTCGATGGTGCAGAATGGAAAGTTGGCCGCTTCAATACCGGCTTTGGTCAGCGCGTTGAACAGGGTAGATTTCCCGACGTTGGGCAAACCGACGATACCGCATTTGAATCCCATGATTTAAATCACCTTAATATCTTAATAATCAACCTGTTATCGTAAACAGATTGTAGAAATGGAAATAACTCTGCCTATTATACACGGCACGCGGCAAAAATGCCGCAGACAACGACTTATTGCGCTTTAAAGGCGTGCAATCGGTTCGTTGCTTTGGTCAAGCCATCTGTAAACCACATTTCAGTACAACGTGCCGCTTCGTCGATGGCTTCATCAATTAACTTCTGTTCACTAACAGGAGGTTTGCCTAACACAAACCCGACAACTTTGTTTTTATCGCCCGGATGACCGATTCCAATGCGTAAACGGTGAAAGTTAGGGTTATTACCCAATTTACTGATGATGTCTTTCAGTCCATTGTGACCACCATGACCGCCGCCCAACTTAAATTTGGCGACGCCAGGGGGCAGATCCAGCTCGTCGTGGGCGACCAGAATTTCGTCCGGATTAATGCGGAAAAAACTGGCCATCGCCGCGACGGCTTTGCCGCTGAGATTCATAAATGTGGTCGGGACTAACAGGCGGATATCTTCGCCTCCAAGGGTAACTCGCGAGGTATAACCAAAGAATTTAGCTTCTTCGCGCAAGGGAGCGCGCAAACGCTCCGCCAGTAAGTCAACGAACCAGGCGCCAGCATTGTGTCGCGTTGCGGCGTATTCAGCGCCGGGGTTCGCCAGGCCGACAATCAATTTAATCGTCACGTTTTTTGTCCTGAGTGAGTGCATAACTGGCGCGTAGTTTACTGGTTGTGGCCTCGCTTGACAAAAAACAGCACCTTATACGCAGACAACATAATAATTGCCTCTGCGAACTATTAGAAAGTCAGGATGTTCAGGCGTTTATTTGTAAAGTTTTGTTGAAATAAGGGTTGTAATTGTGATCACGCCCGCACATAACCTACAGGGTGTTGTCTATACTTTACACATAAGGAAGAGGGGTATTCCCTGTTACAACCCAGAAAGTTCCGGAGGTGACACATGAAACGCAAAAACGCTTCGTTACTCGGTAACGTGCTCATGGGGTTGGGTCTGGTGGTCATGGTGGTCGGCGTGGGGTATTCAATCCTCAACCAGTTACCACAGTTTAATATGCCCCAGTATATCGCACATGGTGCAGTGCTGAGTATTTTCGTCGGTGCCATTCTCTGGCTGGCGGGTGCCCGTGTTGGCGGGCATGAACAGGTGTGCGACCGTTACTGGTGGGTTCGTCATTATGACAAACGTTGCCGCCGTAACGATAATCGTCGTCATAGCTAACGCATAATGCAGTTTGCTGACCAGTCAGTTTGTGCTGACTGGTCAATTTAATGCCTTTCTTACAGATCAGCCATTGCTGCGCTGCGATTCGGGAAGAATGCCAGGCGTCCAGGGATCGGTTGAATACCAGAACGAGCCATGGTGCGCAGTGGCTGGAACTCCACATTACACACCCGCAGTTCACATCCTTCAGGCAGGCGCTTCACAAAACGCTGGAACGCATCAAGGCCACCGGCATCAAGAACCGGAACTGCATCCCACTTCAGAATAACAATTCGTTTGCCTTCCAGACGTGATTCAAGATCGGTGAATAAGCCTTCAGCCGCAGCGAAAAACAGCGGACCAATAACGCGCAGAACCAGTACATCCTCAGGAACATCTACCGCCACGGGTGCCAGACGAGTCATACGGGCGATACGGCGCATAAACAGCAGCGATGCCAGTACGATACCCACACTGATGGCAATAACCATATCAAACAGCACGGTCAGCGACATGCAAAGCAGCATGACGATGATGTCATCTTTCGGCGCATGGCGCAGCAAGTCGACCACTTTGTGTGCTTCACTCATGTTCCACGCCACCATCAATAGCAGGGCAGCCATGGCGGAAAGCGGCAGCCAGGAGAGCAGCGGTGCCAGTACCAGCAGAGCGAGAATAACCAGAATAGAGTGGATCACCGCCGAGATAGGGGAAGTTGCACCGGCACGGACGTTAGCGGCAGAACGCGCGATGGCAGCTGTAGCGGTAATACCACCAAAGAACGGAGCGATGATATTCCCCAGCCCCTGACCGACCAGTTCGCTGTTCGCCTTGTGTTTCGTCCCGGTCATGCCATCCAGTACCACCGCGCAGAGCAGAGATTCGATTGCGCCGAGCATTGCCATTGAGAATGCCGCAGGCAGCAGTGTGCGAATAGAATCCCAGGTTAGTGTGAATTCTGAATCGGGGAGATCCCACGGCAGTACCAGTTGCGGCAGCAGTTGCGGAATACCATTACCCTGGGAACCATCGGCCAGAACGTAGTGGAATTGCGAGCCGATGGTAGCAACGTGTCCACCGAGCAGGTTAACAATGCCCATCACCGCACAACCAGCCAGCAAGGCCGGAAGATGACCTGGTAAACGAATGCCCAGACGCGGCCAGAAAACCAGAATGCCAAGCGTCACAATGCCAATGGCAGCATCACCCACATTAATGGTGGGCAGCGCCATAAATAATGCGCCGACTTTTTGCAGATAATGTTCCGGGACATGTGCCATTTGCAGACCGAGAAAATCTTTAATCTGCATCGTACCGATGGTGATCCCGATACCCGAAGTGAAGCCTAAGGTAACGGAAACCGGGATATACTCAATCAGGCGCCCGAAGCGCGCCAGCCCCATCAGGATCAAAAAGATCCCGGACAACAACGTCGCAACCAGCAGGCCTGCCAGTCCAAACTGTTGCGAAACGGGATAGAGAATTACCACAAATGCCGCAGTTGGACCGGAAACGCTAAAACGCGACCCACCCGTCAGAGCAATGACAATCCCTGCAACAGCAGCGGTATATAAACCGTACTGTGGAGCCACGCCACTACCAATTGCCAACGCCATCGCCAGCGGAATAGCAATAATCCCGACGGTAATCCCGGCAATCAGGTCACGGGTAAACCGTGCGGCAGTGTATTTTTCTTTCCAGCAAGCGTCGATCAGAGCGCGGAAAGGCATCACATGTGAGGAGAATATTTTGTTCACAATAATGTTTCATCCGTGAGCGCATCATCTGTCAACTAAATGGCAGGTGAAGGAGGCATAGGTCATACAAATGGATATTACAGACAAAAAAACCCGCCGCAGCGGGTCTTTGAGCCGGGTTCGATTAATGTTCGAACATAGCAGAGATCGATTCTTCGTTGCTGATACGACGAATCGCTTCGGCCAGCATACCTGACAGAGTCAGAGTACGCACGTTCGGCAGTGATTTGATTTCATCGCTCAGCGGAATGGTATCGCAGACAACGACTTCATCAATTACAGAGTTACGCAGGTTGTTCGCCGCGTTGCCAGAGAAGATCGGGTGAGTCGCGTATGCAAATACACGTTTAGCACCACGTTCTTTCAGAGCTTCAGCAGCTTTACACAGCGTACCGCCAGTGTCGATCATATCATCGACCAGTACGCAGTCACGACCTGCAACGTCACCGATGATATGCATCACCTGGGAAACGTTCGCACGCGGACGACGTTTATCGATGATTGCCATATCGGTATCGTTCAGCAGCTTAGCGATAGCGCGGGCACGCACAACGCCGCCGATGTCCGGAGAAACCACAATTGGGTTATCCAGATTCAGCTGCAGCATGTCTTCCAGCAGGATCGGGCTACCAAATACGTTATCAACCGGAACGTCGAAGAAACCCTGAATCTGTTCAGCGTGCAGATCCACTGTCAGCACACGGTCAACACCGACGCTGGAGAGGAAATCTGCAACCACTTTCGCAGTGATTGGCACACGAGCGGAACGGACGCGACGGTCCTGGCGCGCATAGCCAAAGTAGGGGATAACAGCGGTGATACGACCTGCGGAAGCACGACGCAGGGCATCAACCATCACGACTAATTCCATCAGGTTGTCGTTAGTAGGGGCACAAGTGGACTGGATGATGAAAATATCACCACCGCGTACATTTTCATTGATTTGTACACTGACTTCGCCGTCGCTAAAGCGACCTACAGCGGCGTCGCCGAGTGAAGTGTACAGGCGGTTGGCAATACGTTGTGCTAGTTCCGGGGTGGCGTTACCAGCAAAAAGCTTCATATCAGGCACGAGAAGAACCTCAGGCATGCGTCCATTGGTGGAAAGAATCTGCCGAAAACTGTGCGGGCCAGGCAATATTCTTTCCAGGCGGTGTATTAAAGAGCGCGATGCAACGTCTGGAACAAGGTGACGTTGTCACCGAAACTCAGCTTGCCCGGCTTAAAGCATGGCTCTGTGCAATGGGGAAAGATTAACACCTTTCGCCACAAAGCCATTGAGCCATTCCGGGGCTTGCTCTAGCACCTGGCGGGCTTCAGACTCTGTATCAAATTCAGCAAAGACACAGGCTCCTGTCCCAGTCAGGCGCGACGGGGCGTATTCTAACAGCCAGGAAAGCACCGCATCAACCTCGCGAAAACGTTTTCTTGCGATAACCTCGCAATCATTACCGAATTCACATTTTAGCAACGTATCAATTGACCTTTTCGGCGTGTTGCGCGGGAGTTCAGGATCTTTAAAAATCACCGGTGTCGGAATACTTACACCAGGGTGTGCCACCAGATACCATTTCTCCGGTGGATTCACTGGCGTTAATATTTCGCCAACCCCTTCAGCAAACGCGGCATGACCGCGTACAAAGACAGGAACATCTGCGCCCAACGTCAGACCCAGTTCCGCCAGTTCATCAATACTTAGCCCGCATTGCCAGAGATGATTTAACGCCACCAGCACAGTCGCGGCATTCGATGAACCACCGCCCAGACCGCCGCCCATCGGCAAACGCTTGTCAATGCTGATATTTGCACCGCTCCCCGCCGGAAGACGCCCGCTGTCTGCCGCTGTTTTCATCAACAACCGTGCTGCGCGAACGATCAGGTTATCTTCGTGCTCCACGCCTTCAACGGGCGTTAACAGACAAATATCCCCATCGTCACGAAGTTCAATGCTGATGGTGTCGCCGTAATCAAGAAACTGAAACAGCGTTTGCAGCGTGTGGTAATCGTCCGCTCGCTGACCGGTAATGTATAAGAACAGATTAAGTTTTGCCGGAGAGGGCCACTGTGTCCGCATTATTTCACTATCCAGTTATCCATTTTTAACTTGATGCGCTGACCACCGTCGGTGAGTTCCATATTGGCTGGCATCGCAGGTTGCGTTTTGGTGTCATAACCACCGTATACGACTTTCCAGTTTTTGCCGTTCTGGCTGTAGGTGATTTCGCTCAGGCGGTACTGGTCGTCCAGTTTGTAGTCGGTTGCATCACCAGGCAAACCTAAAATCCACTGGCGCAAACTGTTGAGCGGAATCGGCATTCCTGTCAATTTGCCAATCATCTCTTCGGCGTCATCGGCGGTGTAACGCTGACCTTTGTTATCTACCAGCTGCACGTTACCCGGCTGAGCATTCAGCTCCAGTTCGGTGCTTCCCAATGGGTTGGTCAGCAGCAGACGGTAGCGATCCTGGCCAGTTTGCTGCCAGAAGAAGCGGGCATACACTTTCTGCTGGTCAGAAATATACGCAAATGCACCGCGTGTCTGATACTGGTTGAGGTTACGAACCTCTTGCTGATGCTGACGCCACTGCGGGGAGTCCGGGCTTTTGCCGGGGCCTTTTGGTGTGGTAACGGAACAGGCAGTGAGCACGAGGGCAGCCAGCGGTAGCAGGCGGATAAAGCGAAAATCGGGCAGGGGCATGATAATGACAAGTCCTTGAGATACGTTGCAGTTATAACCCTTAATGCTAGCGTTACCGTCCGCTATCGTCTATGTTCAAGTTGTCTTAATTGCCAGAATCTAACGGCTTTTGGCAATTACTCCAAAAGGGGGCGCTCTCTTTTATTGATCTCACGCATCCTGTATGATGCGAGCAGACTAACCATATCAACGTTGGTATTATTTCCCGCAGACATGACCCTTTTAGCACTCGGTATTAACCATAAAACGGCACCTGTATCGCTA